>NZ_CP031367.1:1200000-1915613 GCF_003355515.1 Aliarcobacter trophiarum LMG 25534
ATAGTTTCTATTATGAAACAAATGAAAAAGTTTTTACTCAAATTCCTCTAGGAGAGTTTGGAAATAAGAGTGTTGGAATTTTGATAATAAGTTTTGACAAAAATCTAAATAGCTTTCGATATTTACCAAAGTATGACTATTTTGGAGATATAGATATAAAAGAGGATAGAAAGAATTTAAAAGAAGTTCAAAAAAAAGAGATAATAATTAGATGATAAAAATACTATTACTTGAAGATGATTATTTATATAAAATTTCAATAAAAGAGTTTTTAGAAGAGCTCGATTTTGCAGTTGATGATTTTGATAATGGAGAAGATGCTCTAAATGCAATTTTTGATAAAAAATATGATCTACTTTTACTTGATATTAGAGTCCCAAAAATGGATGGATTTGAACTTGTAAAATATGTAAGAGAGGCAAATATTGATACCCCTATAATTATCTTAACTTCTCTAACAGATATAAAAGATTTGAGCCGTGGATACACTTTGGGTTGTAATGATTATATTAGAAAACCTTTTGATATGATTGAGCTTAAATTTAGAATAGAAGCACTTATAAAAAATCACTTTAATGCAAATGATGATTGTATAGAACTTGAGCTTGACTTTAAATATAATATAAAAGAATTTTTACTTTATAAAGATAATAATTTAGTAGATTTATCTTCAAAAGAGCTTGAATTAGTCTCTTTTTTAGTACAAAATAGAGGTTTTTTTGTATCTATTGAATCTTTGCATGAAAATGTTTGGGAAAATAAAGATATAAGCTATGCAGATATTAGAATGTGTATAAAAAGAGTTAGAGAAAAAACAGATAAAGACTTTATAAAAACAAAAAGATTTTTGGGATATAAAATTGATAAATAGTAAATCCGAACTAAAATATATTGTAATTCAAGTAATAATCGGACTTTTAATTGCTTTTATTCCTATATATTTTTATATAGATGCAACTATAAAAAATCAAGATATAAAAGATAGACTTGATTTACAAAACTATTCTAATCAAATAGTTTTACAAATAGAGAATTTTGAGAAGCAAAATAGCAATATATTTTATTACCCAAGATCAAATATATTTTTTTCAACTATCTTTGATGAAAACAAAAAAGAGCTTTTTAGTTCAAATATTAGTTTAGATTTTTTTGATGAAGAGTTTAAAAGTTTTAGCAATAAATTTTGCTATAAAAAATATCTATCTTCAAATATTTTGAATGCTTCATATTTGATTGTTTGCAAAAATATCGATTACAGTGAAGTTATCTACAATGCTTTAATTCTTCTTTTAATGGTAACATTTTTTATATTTTTACTCTCATTTTTTGTTATAAAACAGAGTATAGAACCATATAAAAAATTAAATATCTATCTTGATGAGTTCTTAAAAGATGCTATGCATGAACTAAAAACTCCTATTGGAGTGGCAAGAATAAATACAGATATGCTTTCTATGAGGCTAAAAAATGATAAAAATATCTTAAGAGTTAAATCCGCACTTAAAAATATGACTATTATCTATGAAGATTTAGAGTATTATATGCAACAAAATGAGGTAAAAGAGCTAAAAACAAATATAAACTTTTCAAGCTTTTTAGAAAAAAGAGTTGAGTTTTTTAATGACTTAGCCGTTGCTAGAGATATAAAATTTTATAAAAATATAGAACCAAATATTGAAATTCTTTTTAATGAAATTGAAGCTTACAGAATTATTGATAATAATCTTTCAAATGCGATAAAATATTCAAAAAACAACTCAAATATCTATGTAAGTTTACAAAAATATGAAAATAGTATAAAACTAACTTTTAAGGATGAAGGAGTTGGAATAAGTGATACAAGTACGATTTTTGAAAGATATTTTAGAGGAGATAATATAACGGGTGGTTTTGGAATAGGACTTAGTATTGTAAAAAATATATGCAAAAAGAATAATATATCAATAGAAGTTGTTTCCAAAGAAAATTTTGGAACAACTTTTATTTATACTTTTAATTTGTAGTTAGTTTTAAGCCAATAATTCCCAAAATAATAAACAATATACTTACTATCCTAATTAAATTCATAGATTCGCCAAACATAAATATTCCAGCAATAACTGTACCAATAGTTCCAATTCCTACCCAAACAGCATAAGCTGTTCCCAAAGGAAGAGATTTTAATGCAAGACTAAGAAGATAGAAACTTATAATCATAGTAACAATAGTAAAAACACTAGGAGTTAATTTTGTAAAACCTTCACTGTATTTTAATCCAATAGCCCAAGCTATCTCAAATAATCCAGCTAAAAATAGTATTCCCCAACTCATAAAAGTCCTTTTTTATAAATTTGAGGCCGTCCTCTAATGAGTAAAGAGGCTAGGTCGTCCTAGCTTTTAAGAAGTCCATTTTATAATATTTTAGATAAAATAAAAATAAATTTTAAAAAGGATTTATCTTTGAATGAAGTAGTAAAAGCACATATTATGATATTAATTGCAACTATTTTAATAGCTGGTTCTTTCTTAGCTTCACAAAAACTATCAAGTGTAATAGACCCAATATCTTTAACACTTTTAAGATTTATTTTGGCTCTTACTTTGTTATCTCCTATAATTATTTTCAGTAAAAATAAACTAAAAAAAGTTTTCAAAGTTATTCCAAAAGCTATGATTGTTAGCCTTGTATATACTTTATATTTTATAGGAATGCTAAAAGCTTTAGAAGATACGACTGTTTTAAATACAGGAGCAATTTATACTTTAGTTCCTTTAATGACAGCTATTTTATGTATATTTTTCTTTAAAGAAAAAATACCTTTAAAACAGCTATCTATATATCTTTTAGGAATAATTTCAACTTGTATAGTTGTATTTAATGCTGATTTAAAACTCTTTTTAACTCTATCTTTAAATAAAGGTGATATTGTATTTTTACTAGCTTCTCTCTCTATGGCTTTGTATCCAATTTTTATCAAACTTCTATATAGTAAAAAAGATGAGTTGATTATTTTGGTTTTTGCTACACTAATTGGCGGAATTGTTTGGATGGCTTTAACTATGCAAATACTAAATATTCCTTATGAATGGAATAAACTAAATTTAAATCACTTCTATTATCTACTCTATTTAGTAATAGGAACTACTATAATAACTCTATTTTTGTATCAAAAAGCAACTTTAGTTTTAGGAGCAAAAAAAGTTATGGCATATATTTATTTAAGCCCTGCAATGGTCGCTATCATAATGTTTTTATTTGAAAATGAGACTATATCTTTAGGAGTTTTAGGTGGAATTTTATTATCTACTTTTGCTACAGTTATTATTTTAAGACAAAAGTGATAAATATTAGAAAAATAGATATTAATATATGAAAGAGATTTAAAAAAGCAAACTTCAAAACTAAATATTTTACAATAGAACTATATTTTTATCTATAATAAAAGGAGAATAAATGATAAATAAAATTTTATTAAGCTTAGTATTTTGTGCAAGTTTTCTATTTGCAGATAATTTTACTTTAAAAAGTAGTGATTTAAAAGGGCAATTAACAAAGAAGCAAGAGTTTAATGGTTTTGGTTGTAGTGGAGAGAATATTTCACCACAATTATCTTGGGAAAATGCACCAAATGGTACAAAATCATTTGCAATTACAGTTTATGATCCAGATGCACCAACAGGTTCAGGTTGGTGGCATTGGATTATTTTTAATATTTCAAAAGATAGAGCTTCAATTCCAGCTGGATTTGGAAATAGTGACTCAAAAGATGCGATACAAAGTATAACTGACTATGGTAAATCTGGTTTTGGTGGAGCTTGTCCTCCTGTTGGAAATAGAGCTCATAGATATATTTTTACTATTCATGCACTTGATGTTGAATCTTTGGATTTAGATAAAAATACAAATGCTGCAACAGTTGGATATTATATAAATTCTCATACAATTTCAAAAGCTTCAATCATCTCTTATTATAAAAGATGATTTTCATTAAACCTACTTTTTATAAACTCTTTAAAAGTATTAAAAAGTAGGTTTTTTGTCTTATCTTTATGATAAATTAGATAAAACTCTCTACTTAATTTTATATTTTTAAGCTCTATTTGGAAAAGTTTTTTCTCTTCCAGCTCTTTTTTTACTGCAACTTTTGATAGAGCTGTTACACAGTTTTTATTTCCTAAAACAATAGTTTTTATCTCTTCAAACTCTTGTAACTCCATAAATATATCTAACTCTTTTGAAATTTCACCAATATAATTTATAAAAATCTCTCTTGTTCCACTACCTTTTTCTCTTAAAATCCATCTTTTATCTATGCTATCAATAAATGCTTTTTTAAAATAATTAAAATCACTTGTTACAACTATTAGTTCATCATTTGCAAGTTTCTCTTTTATTAAATTACTATTTTCTACATCAACTTCAATAAGTCCAATATCAAGCTCTGATTTTAAAATCTTTTCTACAATATTTGTAGAATTTATTGTGGAAATATCTAGTTTCACATCTTTATATCTTGATAAAAAATCAAAATATATATTTGGCATAATATAGTTTGAGATTGTTTTACTAGCAGCTATTTTTATATTACCAGCTAGTTTATTCTCCTCAAAGATATGTGAAGCATCAATCAAAGACAAGTAATGAAAAAGTGTTTTTTCTTTAAATAATCTTCCTTTTTCGTTTAAGATTAGTTTTTTACCAACCCTATCAAAAAGCTGTTCATTTAGACTATTTTCTAAAGATTTTATAGCTAAAGAGATTGCAGATTGACTAATACCTAATTCATTTGCAACTTGTGTAACTTGTGAATTTTCACAAAGTTTATAAAAAAAATTCAGCTCTTTTAGTGTCATATTTTTCCTTATTAGAAATATCTATTATTATATTAAAAATAATATATTTTACAAATTAATTAAATAAGAATATAGTTCAGAAATTAAAGGAGTATTATTATGAAAACAAATAATCAAGATACAAAATTACTAATAATAGGAGTATTTGCCATATTTATTTTCTCAATAATATCAATTTTGATTTCAAATTTAACTATAGTTTCAAGTTTGGCTATAAGCCCACTAATTGTTGGTATTATTTTAGGAATACTATTTGCAAATACAGTAAAAGAGAGCTTGTTTGAAAAATATAATCAAGCTATAAAGTTTAGTGCAAAAAGACTTTTACGAATAGGTATTATCTTATATGGATTTAGACTTAGTTTTCAAGATATTGCAGAAGTAGGATTTGGTGGAGTTTTTGTGGCTTTATTCATTATTTTTTCTACTTTTATTTTAGGATATTTTATAGGAGTTAAAATTTTAAAACTTGATCGTGAAATATCTATTTTATGTAGTTCAGGAGCGGCTATTTGTGGAGCAGCTGCTGTTATGGCTACATCAAGTGTTGTAAAAAATGAATCGTATAAAAGTGCAATTGCTGTATCATTTGTCGTTATTTTTGGTTCTATTGGTATGTTTTTATTGCCTTTTTTATACAAAATTGGCTTAATACCACTAGATAACAATCAAATTGGGGTCTATTTTGGAGCAGTTTTACACGAAGTTGCAAATGTAGTTGCAGCTGGTAATATGGTAAGTGAAGAAGCTACAAATAGCGCAATAATTGTAAAGATGATTAGAGTTATGTTTTTAGTTCCATTTTTATTGCTTTTATCATATTTCTTAATTAAATTTCCAAGTTCACAAAATAGTAAAACTAAAAGTAAAATTATAATTCCTTGGTTTGCAGTTATATTTATATTTGTTGTTGCTTTTAACTCTTTTAAATTTTTAAATATAGAAATATTATCAACAATAAATTATATAGATATGATATTTTTAACAATGGCAATGTTTGCTTTGGGATTAAATACAAATATTAAAAAGTTCAAAGAAGTTGGCTTAAAGCCTTTTTATTTAACTCTTTTATTATTTTTATATTTATCTATAATAGGATATTTTTTAGTTTTGATTTTTGTTTAATAGTGGGGATAAATACCCACTATTTTACCAATTATTTTTGATTAAATCTTGCTCTTTCATAGCTTCTGTTAAAACATCATAACCTTTAAGCTCCTCTTTTGTTGTAAGAACCCATCTATTAAGTCCTTCCATTTGCATCATTTTTTTTATGATTGGGTCATTTGGATCTTGACTTAAAAGCACCTCAACAAATCTTTTTTTGATACTCTTATCTAAGCTATCAAGAGCTGTAAAATTACAGTGACAATATCCCTCACTTGTATAAAAAGACTCTATTTCTCCATCTGAAAAAAGACTCTCTTCAAGAATTCTAACCCATGTACTAATACCAATAGCTCCAGCATCAAGTTTATCGTTTTTAATATCTTCTAAAACATCAAACTCACTTCTTCCTGTATCTCCATGTTTACCTAAATCAGAGTTATATCTAATAATTTCAACATCTTTAATACTCTCTCCTAGCTCATTTTGTAAATATTTTAGAGGTAAAATTGCAGCTTGCGCTGAATCAGCACTTCCAAGTCCAAATTTTTTACCTTTTAAATCTTGAATTGATTTTATACCACTTTTTGTTTTTGATATAAATACTGACTTAAAATCAATATCTGTATCTCTCATAACAAGTGCTTGTGCCTTATGATTACTTAGTTCATAAGTTCTAACCCACGCAACATTTGTGTTCCAAGCAATATCAATTTTACCGCTTAATAAATACTCAATTTGTGCTTCATAATTTGAAAAAAGTATATAATCAAGTCTTACACCTTTCTCATTAAAATAATCTCTTATAATATCCCAAATAGTTACTATTTTTGGATCATAAGCAACAGATCCTACAATAATTGGTTTAGTCATTCTTTCATCCTTATAATATTTCTTGATTTGTTAAAGCTTTTCCAAGCCAAGTTGTAAGTACATCACTACTTGGTGCCATAACTTGTGCAGCTAATGAATCTCTTAAAAGCCGTTCTATTGGTAATCTTTTTGCATAAGCAGTACCTCCACCAATCTTCATAGCTTTTGTACAAACATCAACTGCCATATTTGAAGCATTTAATCTAGCAGCAATTACATTTGCTAAAGCTGCTAGATCAGCATCAACTACACTTTTTGCTGCACTAAGAGTTAAAAATTTTGCACTTATAGCTTTTGTATAAATATCTGCTAAATGATTTTGAACTGTTGGAATATTGCAAAGAGTCGAATTATCGCTATATGTTCTATTCATTGAGTATTCAATAATAGTATTACAAGCATTTAAAGCAACTCCACTATAAACTGCAGCTAATCCAATAATAAAAAATGGTCCAACTATATTCATAATTTGTTCTAATCCACTTCCAGAAGCTCCAATTCTAAATTTTTCATCAATTTTTACATTCTCTAAAATCATTGGACAAGAAGCATTTCCTCTCATCCCAAGACCATTCCAAGCGCTATGTTCAAAAGTAATTCCTTCTAAATCTTTTGAAACTAACCAATTATCTAGTCCTTCACTATCAAATGAGTTTGCATCTATTAAATAATAATCAGCATATTGTGCAGATGTTACAAAACTTTTTTTACCACTCATATTTAAATTTTGTCCATCTTTTGTAACTTTTATCTCTGGTATATAAAAATGTGTTCCCGTACCACTTTCACTATATGCAAGAGCCAACATCAATTCACCATTGGCAATTTTTGGTAAAAACTCTTTTTTTAACTCTTCACTACCATAAGTTACTAAACAATTTGTAGCAACATTATGCATCATGTAACATAGAGCTGTTGTTGCACAATAGTTTGCAAAAGCTAATATAGTTTGTGTATGCTCATAAAAACCAAGCCCCATTCCACCATACTCTTTTGGTACAAGTAAACCTGTGATTTTTTTATCTTTTATAAATTTAAAACTTTCAATTGGGAATTTTGCTTCACAATCTACATCTTGTGTATATGGTGCAATACTCTCTTTCGCAAACTCTATCATTTCATTATATAATTCTGACATTTTCTTCCTTTTACATAAAATTTGGGGTGTGAGCTTTTGAAATATCATTTGCCAAATCTTCATCTATACCTATATTTACCAACCTCTTTACTCTATTTTCATTCATTTTCTCTTTTAACTCTTCTAATAAATCAAAACCTCTTTTATAAGCATTTGGTTCATCACTACCTGCTGCTAAAATAGCCAAAGCTTCAAGTAATATAGATGATTCTCCATTTATCTCATCCATAAACTCTTTTCTTTTAAATGCAGTATTTTTTAAAGCATTTATTCTATTTGGATTTTGTTCAATTGCTGATTTTACATGCTCTATTCCATAAGCAACATGTCGCATTTCATCTCTTTTTGCAAGTCTTATAATCTTTTTTGTTGCTTCATCAGGCATATATTTTTCTAAAAAGCTTAATAAATCAACAAAAGTTCCCTCTCCCATAACATGAAGCAAAAAAGAACTTTTAATATAATCATCCTCTTTAAATAGTGAAAAAAGCGATCTTTGAGTAACTCCACTTGAATATTGAAAACCACCTCCATTTGCATTTGCTCTTTTTGTAAACACTTCTATATGTCTTGCTTCATCATTCATTAAAGAGGATAAAAATAGAGGAACCTCCATATAATATGGATTTATTTTACTTATAAATTTTGCTGGAATATACAAAGCTGAAAACTCATTTTCAACTAAATATGTCATTATTTGACAAATGGCTCTTTCTAAAACAGGATTTAAATCAGGAATCTCATTCCAAGCTATATCAGTTGTTGCATTCCATTGAAGACTTTTCCCCTCTTCATAAAGAATAGATACTGGATTTGACCAAACTTGCTCTTTATGTGATAGTTCAAAGTCATATATAGGGCTATTTTCTTCAACTACAATTCCTCTTGTGAGAAGTCCATTATTTTGTGGTGCAATAGATAATATTTCATCACTTAAATTCAAATCTTTTAATTTTGGATTTCCTATGTCTATGCCTTGCATTTTTTTGCCCCAAGAGGCTTTTTGTAAAAAGCTATCTTTTTTTATCTTTTGTATTTTATACGAGTATTGTTGTTTTAGTCTTTCCCTTCCTAAATAGATATGCCCCCTTAATTTTGCCCAGCCACGAAGTTCAGTTTCAATATTTTCTTTTTGTGAAATAACTTCAATTATTTCATAAGTATTGCAGAGCAAAAAAGCATTTTCAAGTCTTAAAAACAGTGCTTTTGACGGTGGTAAATTACCTGTAAATATAGAGATAGAGTGGTTCAAATGAATATTCCAAATTATAATTTAATTTTGAATCATTCAATAAATTTTAAATTTAGTGATGAAAATCTCAACCTGAGACCTAAGAATGAGATTTTAACATATAAAAATAAGAATTAAATAAAAATTTAAATTTAGTTTTCAAATAATATAACTTGAAGACTAAATATAGAGATAAAGATTAAATCCTATCATCAAAATATTTAATACAAAAAAAGCTTTTTTACTCCAAATAGATAAAAATGAGAATAAAATATATAAAATAAAAAAATATATTGGGGTAAATACTTCATAAACATATATTTTATTTTCTAAAAAGATTTTCAAATAAGTATCAAAATAGTGTGAAATATAAAAACTATGTGCAACTATCTCAAGCGGATAAAAAATTGTAAAGAGTATTGTAATAGGAATAGAGTAAAACTGTTCTAATGCTGTTTGACCAAAGAAATAGTGAACTATTGGATTAAAGATTAAAAACATCCATATATTAAAAAAGATATAGAGTAAAATCTTATTTGAACTTTTAAAATATTGAATAAACAAATATATATAAAAAACAGCAATTATAGAGAACCAAAAACCAATATTAAAAATATATTGTGGAAAAAAAGAGATAACAATTAAAAAGGTATATAACAAAGTAATATATGATATAAGCTTTATATTGCTTCTTAAAAGATAAACTCCCATACAAAAAAGAACAAAAGCCCTATATGTGTAATTAATTTGTATATAATAAAATTACATAAAACTATTATTTTGTGGTTTTGTTATATACTTTACAATGGAATGACCCCAAAAAAGTAGACAGAAATTTATTCAGTTAATTAAAATAACAATTTAGAGAAAATTGTAAACAATTGAAGGAATTAAAAATGGCAAGAAGAGAATATAGTGAAGAGTTTAGAAGAGATGCTGTAAAACAAGTTATAGAAAATGGATATGGGGTTGTTGAAACAGCTGAGAGGTTAGGTGTCCATTATGATTCTTTGAGAAACTGGATAAAAAAATACAAATCACCAGAAGCTGAAGTAGAAATAAAAAAAACTCAAGATACAACAGCTGAAATAAAAAGATTGCAAAAAGAATTAAAGAGAGTTACAGAAGAGAGGGATATTTTAAAAAAGGCCGCAGCGTACTTTGCAAACAACCCAAATTAAAGTACGCATTTATAAAGGAGTATCAAATACAGTACACAATCAGAAGAATGTGTACTGTATTGAAAGTTCATCCTAGTGGGTATTATAAATGGTTAAAACAACCTATTTCAAATTTAGAGATTGAAAATCAACAAATTTTACAAGAGATAAAAAAAGCATATAGAGAGTCAAATGGGATATATGGATATAGAAATATTCATAAAGATTTAAAGGCTTCAAATATACATGTAAATAAGAAAAGAGTTGCAAGATTAATGAAAGAAGCAAAACTTTGTGGAATAGGAAATTATAAAAGAAAACCAAAGCATAAGGCTGGTTCAATTCATAAAGCACATCCAAATCATTTAAAACAATGTTTTTTAACATATAAACCAAATGAATCTTGGGTTAGTGATATCACATATATCAGAACTTATGAAGGATGGTTATATTTAGCTACAGTTATAGATCTTTATTCAAGAAAAATAATTGGTTGGGCAACAGGACATAGACAATCAACATCTTTAATTATTAAAGCTTTGAAAAAAACAACTCACAGAATTAAAAATCATAAAGTAATTCTTCATTCAGATCAAGGTAGCCAATATAGTTCTTATGAATACCAAACATTTTTAAAGCATCATAATATTATCCCAAGTATGAGCCGTAGAGGTAATTGTTATGATAATGCAGTAGCAGAGAGTTTTTTTAAGACATTAAAAAAAGAATTAGTTAGAAAAACTATATTTCATACAAGAGCAGAAGCTAGAGATAAAATATTTGAATATATAGAAATGTTTTATAACGCAAAAAGACGACATAGTTTTTTAGATTTTATAAGTCCAAATGAATTTGAGAAAAGATACAATGATAGTGTTACTCAACCAAAGGTGTTAACTGATTAAAAAAGTATCTACACTCTTGGGGTCATTCCAGTGAAAACCTGACAGAGCTACAACATGTGCTACTCGATAAGCTGTAATAACATCTCTTAATTCACTAGAAACTGGAATTGCTAAAAATAGAGCATTAAAAAGCTCTTTTATCATCAAATCATCGTGATTTTCTTCTATGTTTTTAACAATTTTTTCTTTTACACTATACTTTTTATCTAATCTATCAAAGTACAGAATTTTTGTAAAAAACCCTTTAAGGTAATTTAGAAAATCAACTTCTCTAGTATCAATTGCGAGTTCAATATAATCCAAAATATCAAGCTCTTCGTTTTTAGAAATAGTTCCAAAAAACTCAAAACCTTCACCTTTTAACTTAAGAATATCAAACTTCTCTTTTTTATATATTTTTAAAATAGTAGCTTTTGATACAAAAACTGTCTCTTCTTTGAAATTTTGAAAATCAATATATTTAAAAGATATATTTACAAAAAAAATCAGAAGTAAAAATAGAATAAAAAATATCTCATTTTTAAACTCTAAAAATTTTTTCATGATTTTTCCTAATAAATCGTTACCTTATTTCGACCATCTTTTTTTGAACAGTACAAAGCTTCATCTGCTCTTTTAAATATACTCTCTTTTGTATCATTATCTTTAAAGAATGTAGCACCTAAACTAATAGTTATATTTTTATCCAAGCCAAAATCATACTCTTGTACTTTTTTTCTTAATTTATCTGTTAAATTTTCTAAATTACTTTTATCTAAATTCTTTACCAAAATCACAAACTCTTCTCCTCCAATTCTAAAAAGTTTATCTGTTTTCCTTATATTCACTGCTATAAGATTTACTAAATCTTTTAGAACTGTATCTCCAGCTTTATGTCCAAGAGTATCATTTATGTTTTTAAAAAAATCTATATCAAAAATAATAAAAGCTACACTATTTTTATATCTTAAAAAGGCCTCTAATTCATTCTCCATATACTCATTATAAACATTTCTATTATAAGCATTTGTAAGTGGGTCAACTCTACTTAAAATCTCCAATTTTTTTCTTATAAACTTATTTATTATAAAAATTACAAAAAGTATTAAAAAAAACTCAAAAGCAAATATTATAAAGCTAAATTTAAATATATAAGTTTTTTGTGTAGCTATAGTTGAAAGAGTATTCATTAAATTTTCACTTAAAAACCAAAACTCTTCACTTTTCAATAAAACAAGCTCTTGGTTTTTATTTGAATGATCATCTGAATAAATTTTTAGAGCCTCTTTTAACTCCTCCCAATTACTAGATAAAAGAGTAATCATTTCTAAATAGTTTTGCATTGTTAAAGAGTCTAGATTATAATTAGATTTATCTAAAATTTTTTGAAAAATTTCATCAACTCTTTTTATATCACTTTTATAATCTTTTTGTGCGAATTCAAGCTTTACAACTCTTTGAACTCCACTTCTTATCTTTCCAGTTGTATTAATAAGTCTGGCATCATTTTCTATTTGATTCATAGCATATTTTATAAAAAAGGTATTTAAAGAGATTATGATAATATGAAAAGATACAATAGAGATAAGAACAAATCCAATACCAACTTTTTGGAAAGTTCTTTTACAAAAACTAATAAAAAACATAATATACTCCTTTTTTTAAGGATAGAGAGTATCTATATCTATTATATCTTTTTTTACTCTTTTTATTCTATCTTTAAGAGCTTTTAACACAAATTTAAGTATATTAAGCTCTTTATTTATAGATTTTATAAGGTTATTTAAAATATGAAGAAATTTGATTATACAGCAATTAGTGATGATTGTGTAAAGTGTGGAAAATGTAAACCTGTTTGTACAATATTTAATATAAATCAAGATGAAGCAACAAGTCCTAGAGGTTTTATTGACCTCTTAGGAGCATATAAAAGAGATGAACTAGAACTTGATGAAAATGCAAAAAACATATTTGAATCATGTTTTTTATGTACAAACTGTGTTGAAGTTTGTCCAAATGACTTACCAACAGATATGATAATAGAGCAAGTACGTGCCGATATTGCAAAAAAATATGGAATAGCTTGGTATAAAAGACTATTTTTCTTCCTTTTAAGACATAGAAAAATTATGGATTTTATGTCAAAACTAGGTTATATGTTCCAAACTTGCGGTATTAAAATTGATGAAGAGAAGCAAAGTGCAACTCCTAGATTTTCTCTACCTATTATAAAAAAAGATAGAGCTTTACCATTTGCAGATAGTAAGAGCTTTTTAAATAAATATCCAGAAAATATTAGAGTAAAAGAGCAGAGTAATAAAAAGGGAAGAGTTGCAATTTTTATTGGATGTATGAGTAACTATACTTATACAAATACAGGGGATAGTCTAGTAAAAATCCTAAAAAAACTAGATTTAGATATTTTTATTCCAAAAAAACAACTCTGTTGTTCTGCACCTGCATATTTTACAGGTGCTTTTGATACTGTTGATTATTTAACTAAAAAAAATATTACATATTTTGAAGAGTGGATAGATGAAGTTGATGCAGTAATTATTCCAGAAGCTACTTGTAGTGCTATGATAAATAAAGATTGGGAACATTACTTACATGATCAACCAGACTGGAAAGAAAGAGCAATCAATCTATCAAAAAAGATATTCTTAGCTACAAAATGGCTAGAAAATAACACTGAACTAAAAAATTTATTAGCAAAAAGTGGTAAAAAATTTGATCAAATGGTAACTTATCACGACCCATGTCATGCTAAAAAAATGCAAGGTGTTTGGAAAGAGCCAAGAGAGCTTTTAAAACAAAACTATGTTTTGAAAGAGATGAGTGATTCAAATAGATGTTGTGGTTTTGGTGGAGTTACTATGCAAACAGAGAAATTTAGTTTTGCAAAAGCTGCTGGTGCTCCAAAAGCAGCAATGATTAGAGATACAAAGGCTCAAATAGTAAGTGCTGAGTGTAGTGCCTGTAGAATGCAAATAACTGATAGTTTATGGAGAGCTGATGTTGATGTAGTGTTTAAAAATCCTATTGAGTTAATAGCTGAAGCTTTGGAAGATTAAATTTATGGAATTTTGGCAAAACATCTACTCTCATTTTAATCCTGTGGCTTTCTCTATAGGTGAGATACAAGTCCACTGGTATGGAATTATGTATGCAATGGCTCTTTTAAGTGCTATTTTTATTGCAAAATGGTTTATAAAATACGACAATATAAATATTAAAGATGATATTTTTGATTCATATATTTGGTGGGCTGAAATTGGTGTAATTTTAGGAGCTAGATTTGGATATATTTTATTTTATGACCCAAATAGTTTTTACTATCTTACAAATCCTTGGCAAATCTTTAATCCTTATGTAAATGGAACTTATGTTGGAATATCAGGGATGAGTTATCATGGAGCATTTATAGGATTTATAGTTGCTAGTTTACTATTTTGTAAAAGAAAAAATATTAATTTTTGGTTTATAACAGATATTGCAGTTTTAGGAGTAAGTGCAGCATATATTTTTGGAAGAGTTGGAAACTTTTTCAATCAAGAGTTAGTTGGTCGTGTTACAGATGTTCCTTGGGCTATTTATGTAAATGGTGTTTTAAGACACCCTTCTCAACTATATGAGGCATTTTTAGAAGGTGTTGTAGTATTCTTAATACTTTTATACTTTAGAAATAGAAAAAAATTTGATGGGCAGCTAGCTTTAATGTATGGTATTTTTTATACAATAGCAAGAATTATTGCAGAAACTTACAGACAACCTGATGCTCAAATTGGATTTTTAGTTGGAAATTGGCTAACAATGGGGATGTTACAATCATTTGCTATACTATTTGTTTGTATATCTTTATATGTTTATAAAACAAAAGAGATGTTAAAATAAACATCTCTTTTATCTATTTATTTAGTTTTATATGATTTTTATAAGAAGTTGGAACTATCTTATATAATTTTGCATTTGCAAGATCTTGTAGAAACTTTGGTTCAACTTCATGTAAAGCTATAATATCAACAAATCCATCATCCATATACCAGCCTCTGCCTGTATCTACAATTTTCTCATCTTTAAATAACTCTACAAGCTCTTCTTTTGAAACAATCAATTCTTGCAAATCTTAGGCCTTTTTATTTTTTTAAAAGATCTATAGTATATCCTCTACTAGAGTGATTTCTTACTATTTCATAATATGTTTTTTGTCTTATCTTATTTACAATATTTCTCATAGTATAAATAGACATCTCTTTACCTTTCCATACTACATCTTTTATAGTATCATAACTAGTTATTTCATCTCTTTTTTCTATTAAAAGTTTTAAAAATCCTTTTTCAAGTCTAGTAAAGTCTATCATAACTCCACCTTTTTTGAAAAACTGGTCTCTATACTCATCAAAATATACACCATTACCAAGCTCTACTTTATCAGTTCTTTTTGTTTGATTTATACACATAATAATTGCTAATTTTAAATTCATTGGGTTAAAAGGTTTTAATAAAAATGTGTATGCTTGTATATTTACAGCTTTAGAGATATATTCTTCATCACTTATTGATGAAACAACAATTTTTGGAGTTAATGCTAATAAGCTATTTGCTTTTGCAGCTATTTTAGTAAAACTCTCTTTTGCTATATCCATATCAACAACAACCACATCATTAAAAGATATACTTTTATAATTAATAGTATCTCTAGTTGAAATGATTTTTACCTCTTTAAAATCAGAATAGAACTCTTTAAGCTCTTGTTCATTAAAAATTTCATCATCACTTACGATGATGATTTTTGTATTACTGATTTTTCTTATACTCTTCATATTTTTTTCCATTTTTTACTCTCTATAAATAATTTAATATACGAAATAATAACAAAAAAATGTTTTAATGTCAAAATAATTTGTATTTTTTAATAATAAATTCTAAAACTTCCATATTTTAAACATTAGAGTCACCTTACAGTTTATCAATATATGATATTTGTTATAGTAGAATCAATTTTTTTAAAAGATAAGGAATCACAACTACTATGATAATATTAGAAAAATCTCCAAAAGAGCTATTTAGACATTTTTGTAAAATAAACAATATAGAAAATATGCAAATTGCAGTTAAATACTTCTCTGTATTTGGTGGGCTTGATATAGAAATTGACACATCAAAACCTATTTTAGAACTAATTGAAAAACATATCTTAAATAACTATAACTATCTTAGAAGTGAAGTAAATAGCCTAACTGGTGGATACCATGTAGAACATGCAATTCTTTCAGGAATTGCTCTAGGAGATAGGAAAACAACAAATGCATTCAAAAGAGCTCATGTTAGTTTTGAAGAGGGAAGTAAATGTGTAGATAACCTTTATGAAAAAGAGATTATAGATATTGACTCTTCTGAACATTTTTTATTAGGGAAAAGAGGTGATTCTAAAATTGCACAAAAACTACTCTTTACTAACCCTTTTCTTAGATTTTGGTTTGCATTTGTATCTCCAATTTATAAAGGGATTAAAGATGGAAACTATGAAGAGTTTAAAACAAAGTTTCAAGGAAGAGAGGCAGATTTTAGCGATTTTATATTTGAAGAGTTAGCTTTAACTTTTATAAAAAATAGTTTTTTAGAAGACCCTATAAAACAACATGGGCAATATTGGGATGAAAAGATACAAATTCCAATAGTAGCAAAAACAGTTTCAGGAAAAATAGTAGTTGGATTTTGTAAATATAGTGATAATAAAATTAAAAAAAGTGAGTTAAACAGATTTTTAGAAGATTTAAAAAATGCCGATATAAGTGCAGATATTATTGTTATATTCTCAAAGAGTGGTTATTCAAATGAGCTTAAACAACTAAAAAGCAACTCTTTAATGCTTTTTACTATAAGAAATTTCAACTCTATAATTTAAACTTAAAATTTGCAACTTAAAGAGACAAAATTATATAATCAAAATAAATTTAAAAACAAAGAGAAAACAGTATGATAATAATTCCTGCAAGATTAAATTCAAGTAGATTTGCAAATAAGATTTTAGTAGATATTTTTGGACTTCCTATGGTTATAAAAACTGCAAAACAGGTTAGTTCTTTGGATAGAGTTGTAATTGCTACAGATACAAAAGAAGTTTATGATTTAGCAAAAGTGCATGGTTTTGAAGCAGTTATGACAAGTATTGAGCACAATAGTGGAACAGATAGAATAAATGAAGCTGTTAATAGTCTAAATATAAATGATGATGAAATTATTATAAATGTTCAAGCTGATGAACCATTTATTGAAATTGATGTTGTAAAAGCTGTAATAAATAGAGTAAAAGAGATAAGAAATTGCCCAAATACTTTGATAACTTCTTGCTATAAGAAAATAGATAGCAAAAGTGCAAATGACCCAAATTTAGTAAAAGTAGTTCTAAATTCTCTTGAAGAAGCAATATATTTTTCAAGAGCAAAGATCCCATATCATAGAGATGGTGAAGAAAACTCTACATATTTTGGACATTTAGGAATTTATGGATTTACAAAGAAATCTTTAAATAAATTTTGTAGTTTAATCTCTTCAAAATTAGAAAATATAGAGAAGCTAGAGCAACTAAGAGCGATAGACAATGGTTATAAAATAGCCATGGTAGAAGTAAACTCTAAATCTTTTGGTATAGATACAAAAGAGGATTTAGAAAGAGCTTTAAATATATTTGCTAAGTAGCTTAAAAAAAGAGAAAGATTTTATTAAAAATTAAAATCTTCTCCTAAATAGTGCTCTTTTACATTTATATCATTTTTAATCTCTTCAGATGTTCCACTAGCAAGTAAACTTCCACTTTTCATAACATAAGCTCTATGACAAATTTGTAATGTCTCTCTTACATTATGATCCGTAATTAAAACCCCTATTCCTATCTTTGTAAGTTCATTTATTAAATCTTGAATATCTTTTACAGCAATTGGATCAACTCCAGCAAAAGGCTCATCTAATAGTAAAAATTTAGGTTTTGACACTAATGACCTAGCTATTTCAGTTCTTCTTCTCTCTCCACCAGAAAGAGAGATTCCCTTTCTTTGACGAATAGGCTCAATATCAAGAAGCTCTAATAGCTCTTCAACTCTTCTATTTTGCTCATCCTTATCTTTTATTACAATTTCAGCTGCTAAAAGAAGATTGTCTTCTACACTTAAATCTTTAAAAATTGATGACTCTTGTGGTAAATAGCCTATTCCTTTTAAAGCTCTTTTGTGAAGTGGCAAAGATGTGATATTCTCATCATCAAAAAAAACATCTCCACTTGTTGGTTTTACAAGACCACAAACTGTATAAAAAGTTGTAGTTTTACCAGCTCCATTTGGTCCTAAAAGTCCAACTATTTCACCTGAATTTATCTCTAAAGAGATTCCATGCAATATCTCAGTCTTTTTAATTCTTTTTTTAATATCAACAATTCTTAAATTATTCATCTATTTTATACAACCTTTTATCATCATTTTTAAAAATATTTATAATAACCACATCAAAACCATAGTCATTTAAAATATTTTCTAACTTAGCATCTCCCCACTCTACAAAATGTAAACCACTCTTTTCAAACTCTTCAAGCATACCTAATGAGATAAATTCTTCCAAAGTTTTATTATATAAATCATAATGAAAAATATCTTCTCCATAAATTACTTGTAAGGAGAAAGTTGGAGAGTTTA
The DNA here is from genome assembly GCF_003355515.1 of Aliarcobacter trophiarum LMG 25534. Taxonomy (NCBI): domain Bacteria; kingdom Pseudomonadati; phylum Campylobacterota; class Epsilonproteobacteria; order Campylobacterales; family Arcobacteraceae; genus Aliarcobacter; species Aliarcobacter trophiarum. Next base: position 1,218,915 of record NZ_CP031367.1, read on the forward strand.
CAATATCTTTTAAATCCAAGCTCTTTACAAACTCTTTTACAAGTGTAGTTTTCCCACTTGCTAAGTCTCCTCTTAAAATAACAATGCAATCTCTATTTTCCAAAATAGATTTAAGACAAGTAATTAGGGGATCTAACTCTTTCTCTTCTAGTAAGAACTCTCTCATTTAGCAACTAAGCCTTTGTGAAAACTTAATAATCTCTTCTAGCTTTCTCTTTGCATTTCCACCATTTATTGCATCTCTTGCTATTTCTATACCATCTTTAATATCTCTTGCTTTTCCATCTACAAGAAGAGCTACTGCTGCATTTAAAAGAACAATATCTAGTTTTGCACCTTTTTGTTTTCCATTTAATATATCTCTTGTTATTTGTGCATTTATATCTGGTCCAGCACCTACTATATCATCTTTTGAGGCAATTTTAAAACCATAATCAATAGGATTTATAATCAAATCTTTAAGCTTTCCATTCTCCAAAAATGTAGCATATGTTATACTTGAGATTGAAACTTCATCCATCCCATCATCACTTGATAAAACCATAGCCCTTTTACAACCTAACATATCAAGAGCTGTCGCAATCTTATTTATAAAATCTTTAGTATAAACTCCTAAAACTATCTTTTCAACTCCAGCAGGACTACATAGTGGTCCAATTATATTCATAATAGTTCTATGGTCTATTGTTTTTCGTACAGGTGTTATATATTTCATTGCAGGATGATGATTTGCAGCAAACATAAATCCAAAACCAGTCTCTTCCAGCATTTTAGCAGTATCTTCCAAACTTAAATTTAGATTTATTCCAAGTGCTTCTAACATATCAGCACTTCCACTTTTACTTGTAACACTTCTATTTCCATGCTTTGCAACAAAGCAGCCAACACTTGCTAAAAGTATAGAAACCGTACTTGAAATATTAAAACTATAACTTTTATCTCCACCAGTTCCTACAATATCAATAGCTTTTTCTCTTAAACTCTCACTTATTGGAAGTGGTATTACAAAATCTCTCATAGAACTAGCAGCACCTGCTAATTCACTAGCAGTCTCTCCTCTTTCATAAAGAGCTAAAAAATAATCTCTTATTTCATTATGAGATAATTTATCTTCAAAAATCTCATCAAATTTCACTTTTGTCTCTAAAAACATCTAATTTACCCTTTGTACATACTCATCTATTTTTGATTTTGGTGTTGATTTCGTTGTTGGAATTTGAATAATTTTAAACTTCTCACTATTTTCAAGATATTTTATTTCAATAATATCCCCAACTTTTACCTCTTTTGCTTTTTTTACTGCAATATCATTTAGAAAAACAACTTTGTGTTCCAGCATATCTTCAGCAACGGCTCTTCTTTTTGTTATATTTACGGCATTTAAAAATTTATCTATTCTCATAAAAAAGATTATAACAAATTTAAACTAAAATGATTTTTTATACTCTTTCTAGCAACTTATCAAGCCATTTTTGGCTTAAAACTCTTTTTGCAAAACCCAAAATATATGTGGCTTTTGTTACATAATATCTAGGTTTTGGATTATCTACATTTAAAATTTTTAAGACAACATTTGCAACACTACTTGGAGGAAGAGTAAAAACCCCTTTATTATCACTGCTTTCTAGCCTTGCTTGTAACTCTTTTTCATAAGAACTTCTCCAAAAACTATTTTTTATATCTATATGTTTTTTAAAATTTATTAGTGAATTTTCTCTAAACTTTGAAGTAACTGGACCTGTATTTATCGTGCTTATGAAAATATTACTATTTGAAGTTTCAAGTCTTAAAGTATCACAAAGTCCTTCAATAGCATATTTACTTGCATTATATGCTCCCCTAAATCTCAAAGATATAATTCCCAAAACAGAACTATGTTGAATAATCTTTCCATACCCTTGTTCTCTAAAAATCTTCATAGCTTGAATTGTTACTTCATGAAGTCCAAAAAAGTTTGTATCAAATAACTCTTTTAAAACCTCCGTATCTATATCTTCAATGGCTCCAGGAACTGCAAAACCAGCATTATTAAAAACAGAATCTAGTTTATTATCTTGCTTTAATATCTCATTTAAAGCAAATTTTATCTCATCTTTATTTCTAACATCTATTTTAAAAGCTATTAATCCTAATTTTTCTAGCATTATTACATCTTTTTGCTCTCTTGCACTTGCATATACTTTTACATTATTCTCTTTCAAAAAAAGTGCTGTTTCAAGTCCAATTCCACTAGAACATCCAGTTATCAATATATTTCGCAATTTTATTCCTAATAAATTTTTTGCTATTATATCCAAAAATTATTTGAGTAAAAAAATGACAAAAAAAGATAAAGAGTTAAAAGAACTTTTAGATATTGAAGTAAATAGTAGAAATTGTGTTTTAGAGTTAAGTTATGAAAAACCTGACCCTTTGATGGTTGCAAAAAGACAAAATGATGAGTTTGCAATACTTTTATGTGCTTTGTTTGCTTATGGAAATGCAAAATTAATAGTGAAATTTTTGGATAGTTTGAATTTCTTACTTTTAAATGAGAGTGAAATAAAAATCGAAGAGGAGCTTAAAAATCACTATTATAGATTTCAAAATAGTGCTGATGTTATAGCAGTTTTTAAAACTTTTAGAAGATTAAAACAAGAAAATAGTTTGGAAGAGTTATTTTTTGAAGGTTATAAAAATGAAAATAGTGTTTTAGAAGGCATTGATTTTGTGATACAAAAGATAAAACAAAAAGCAAACTACTCTTCTCAAGGATTTGATTTTTTGGTTGGAAATCCACTAAAAAGAGATAAAAATGGAAGAATAAAAGATTCAAATGCACCATATAAAAGATGGAATATGTTTTTAAGATGGATGGTTAGAAAAGATAGTTTGGATTTAGGACTTTGGCAAAAAATAGATAAAAAAGATTTGATTTTACCGCTTGATACTCATACATTTAAAGTTTCACAAAAATTGGGACTTCTTAAAAATAGAACTTACAATCTAAAATCTGCATTAGAGATATCAGAAAAATTAAAAGAGTTTGATATAAAAGACCCTATAAAGTATGATTTTGCGATATATAGATTGGGACAAGAAAAACTTATTTAAGTTTCTCTTGTAATAAATCTATTTTTCTATTTGACTCAATTATCTTTTCTAATAGAATTTCTTCACTTAAAATTTGACTATAAACTGTATTTACTATCTCTTCTAAAGAGATCGGTTTTGCTAACTGATTTGCAAAAAGTAGTAAGTTCACGCCACTATTTATAGCTAAAGTCAAAGTCTGCTTTAAATCATAATGTTTACTAATAGCACTCATTTGTAAATCATCTGTTATCAAGACTCCATTAAATCCTAACTCTTCCCTTAAAAGCTTTGTATTTATATTGTAAGATAGTGTTGCTGGATATTCTTTATCTAAGTTTTCATTAAAAACATGAGCCGTCATAATCATATCAACTTTATTATTTTTAATAAAATATTTATAAGGTTCAAGCTCTTTTTTGTCCCATGTTTTAGAAATATCCACAAAACCTAAATGAGAATCAGCCAAAGAGGAACCATGACCTGGAAAATGCTTCAAAGTTGAAATTACACCCTCTTTTTTTAACTCATCTACAAAAATAGATGCATATTTTGTAACAATTTTAGAAGTCTCACCAAAACTTCGTCCACGAGTCACAACTACCTTATTATCTTTATTTATAGCTAAATCAACAACTGGAGCAAAATCAAGATTTATTCCAACACTACTTAAATCTTTTGCCATTGCTTCATAACTTTGTTTTGCAAAAACTTCTCCATTTTGCGATATTTGACTAGCTTTTAAAGTGTTTACAAAACCCATATCACTTTTAAGCCTTTGAACTATCCCACCTTCTTGGTCTATTGAGATAAGAAGCTTTCTATTTGAAATATTTTGTAATTGTTGGTTTAATCTCTTTAATTGAGTTTTGTTCTCTATATTTTTCGCTTTTGTCTTATCATTTGGGTCTTTATCAAATAGTATAACTCCTCCCAAACCAAACTCTATATCTTTGTAAATTTTACTGTTTTTATCTATATTAGTACCAGAAAATCCAAGTACAACCATTTTTGCTATCATTTTTTCTATATCTTTTTTTGAGTAGTTCTCTTGTGCAAAACATGAAACAATCAAAAATAAAACTACAACCAAACTCTTCATAAAATCTCCTATTTAACCCAATTTTTATAGTTTGTAAATGCTGGAAACTGCTTTTTAAACTCTTTTTCTTCAAAAGAAAAACTATAACTATCCATATACTCTTGCAAAATTTCATAAGATTTTTTAAGTTCTGTAAACTTCTCATGGCTTCCACCTTCCATATCTGGATGGTACTTTTTTGAAAGTTTTAAGTATCTTTTTTTTACATCTTTTTTGCTCATATTTGAGATAATTCCAAACAGTTCAACAGATTTGATAAAATCATCATAATTCATATAAATCCTTTAAAGAATATATTGTACAAAAATATTATGATTAATCTACTTATTGTATAATGCTCACAAAATTTTTAAGGTATTTTATGGGACAAATTATAAACTTAGCAATAACAATTTTTATTTTATATCTAATTTTTACAAATTTTGGTGCTTTTTTAATGATAATTGGTGGGATTATCCTATTTTTTGCAATTGCAATATATTTTATAAGAAAAGCTTTTTTAAAAAATGCATCAAAGTTTCAATACCAATATCAAAACTTTGAGTTTAAAAACTTTAATCAAGATTTTAATAATAGAGGGTTTCAAGGAAATTTTTATAATCAAACTTCAAAACTACAAGAAGCAAAAGAGTTTTTTGGTTTTTCATCAACTCCATCAAAAGAGGATATAAAAAAGAGATATAAAGAGTTAGCAAAAATTTATCATCCTGATTTAAATGGAGGAGATGAAGAGAAGATGAAGAGATTAAATGAATATCGAGATATTTTAATACAAGCCTACACAGAATAAGGAAATTTATGAGTATAGATATGACAAAAGTAGCAAATATTATATTATATATGTTACACAAACAAGTTAAAGCTTTAAATCACAAAAAGATAGAGCTAATGATATTTTTCATAGAGCAAAATCATCTAAATTTTTGTGAAAAAAAGATTTTAGGTGAAAGCTTTATAAAAACTCCAAGAGGAGTAAAAGCTGATATTTTAGATGAACTTTTTAATCTAATATTAGATGATGTAGAGTTTGAAGATGAAGAGGATGATAGAGTATTTTTTATTCAAGAGTTAATGGATTTTTTAGAGATTGAAATAGTTGAAAAAGCGACATTTAAAGAGCTTAAATTTAAAAAACTAGACGAAGATTTTGACGAAACTATCTTTTCGATTGATGAGCTAAAATCTATACATAAAGTTATAAATTTATATAAAGATACAAGTGTTAGAAATCTTGCAAATGAGTCCTTTAAACTTGAAAAAGTACGAGCTTGCGATACTAATGAAATTATTTTCTAAAAATCTATAAATTATAATATTTTTTTATTTTAAAGAATTAATTTTATCTAATAATTATAATTCAAGTAACTATTGGCTACCATTTCTATTAACTTTAATTTAATGAGGTGATAAAATGGGTTTAAAGAATTTAAAAGTAAATTATAAGATAAATATCATATCTATTATTACAATAATTCTTTTAGCTATTGTAACAGCAGTTTTATACAATGGTATGTCTAAAATCAACAATAGCTATGAAAATAGTAGTTTAATTTCTGATTTAGCAATTAATATTACAAAAACTAGTGAACAAGGTCTTCAAGTCTCAAATGCTCTAAGGGGAATAATTATAAATCCTAGTGATACAAAAGCAAAAGACAACTTCATTCAAGCAGTAAAAGAGCTTGATGATTTAATCTTAGTTCTTAAAGATAGTTCTAAAAATTTTCAAGGTTTCGAGAAATTTGAAATTGCTTCTTTATATGCTTCACAAATTGAGGTATTGAATAAAATAGTTGAAAAGCTAAAAAATAACGAAACTTTAACAAAAGAGGACAACTCTCTATCAACAAAAGAGTGGAGACCATTAAAAGCTGCTTTACTAAAGTGGCAAGAGAGAAATTATGAAAGAAATAGAGAGATAAGGAGTGAATTCAACGATACTATATCAACTACTACATCTTTTATTGTGACTATTTTAGGAATAACTATTTTAAGTATCTTAATAATAATCCAGCTAATTTCTAGAAATATTGTAACTAGCCTTAATATCTTTCAAAGTGGTCTTCTAAGTTTTTTTGCTTTTTCAAATAAAGAGAGTACAAAAGTTGAGCTAATAAATCTTAATAGTACAGATGAGTTTGGAACTATGACAAAAGTAATAAACCAAAACATTGTAAAAACACAAGATTTAATAACTCAAGACAATGCTTTAATAGAAGATGTAAAAAGAGTTGTAAATGAGGTAAAATCTGGGAATTTAGATTCAAAAATAGAAAAATCAACTATAAATGAAGAGCTAGAAGAGTTAAAAAGTAGCTTCAATGAGATGCTTGAAGTTACAAAAAGAAATGTTTGTTCTGATATAAATAGAGTTGTTGATGTTCTTGATAACTTTGCAAAACTAAACTTTACAAAGAAGATAGAAAATGACAATGGAAAAGTTCAAGTGGTATAAATCAACTATCAACAATTATAAATCAAATGTTAGCTGAGAACAAATCAAATGGTTTAACACTAGAAGAGAGTTCACATCTTCTATTATCAAATGTAAATAAATTAAACTTAAGTTCAAATGAAGCAGCAGCATCACTAGAAGAGACAGCAGCAGCATTAGAAGAGATAACTTCAAATATAAGAAATAATACAGAGAGCATTGCAAAGATGTCACATCTTTCAAATGGTGTTACAAAAGCAGTAAATGAAGGACAAGCTATGGCAAATCAGACAACAACTGCAATGGATGAGATAAATACACAAGTAAATCTTGTAAATGAGGCAATAGGAGTAATTGATAATATAGCATTTCAAACAAATATTCTTTCACTAAATGCAGCAGTAGAAGCAGCAACAGCAGGGGAAGCAGGGAAAGGGTTTGCAGTTGTTGCACAAGAGGTAAGAAATCTAGCAACAAGAAGTGCAGAAGCTGCAAAAGAGATAAAAGAGATAGTAGAAAGAGCAACAGTAAAAGCTAATGAAGGAAAAACTATTGCTACAAATATGATAGATGGATATAAAAACTTAAATACAAATATCTCTTCAACAATGAATTTAATATCTGATATAGAGAATGCTTCAAAAGAGCAACTATTAGGGATTGAACAGATAAATGATGCAGTAAATCAATTAGACCAACAAACTCAACAAAATGCTATGATAGCTAGTCAATCACATGATATTGCTCTAAGTACAGATGAGATAGCAAAACTAATAGTAGAAGATGCTAATCAAAAAGAGTTTGTAGGTAAGAGTGAGGTAAAAGCTAAAGAGATAGGATTAAAGAAAGAGGTAAAAGAGCATATAATAAACTCTACAGCCAAAAAGACAGTAAAACCAAATCAAAATATAAACACTTCTAAAGTAAAAGAGATTAAAGATAACTCTAATAGTGATGAGTGGGAAAGCTTTTAAGAGATCTTAAATCTCTTAGGCTTTACACTTAAAACTTAATCTTATTTTATAAAATAAGATATCTATTTCTATTTTCTAACAAATAATGATTTTCTAATTAGTTAATAATAAAAAAAGATAAGAGACTTAAATCTCTTATCTTAAAAAGAGTAGTGAGAATGACTACTTCTCACTATTGTTTTCTTCCTCTTCTTTTCTTAAATCTTCAGCAATATTTCCCTCTTTTTCTCTACTTAATCTTGATATTAATATATAAAATAGTGGTATAAATACTATTGCTATAAATGTTGCTGTAAGCATTCCACCAACAACTCCTGTTCCAATAGAGTGTTTAGAAGCCGCTCCAGCACCTTCACTAATCGCTAAAGGCATAACTCCAATAGTAAATGCTAAAGAAGTCATAACAATTGGTCTTAGTCTTACCTTTGCAGCTTCTAGTGCTGAATCTACTAAGTTATACCCCTCTTTTCTTTTTTGAAGAGCAAACTCAACAATCAAAATAGCATTTTTAGCTGCCAATCCAGCAAGAACTAAAAGCCCAACTTGGAAATATATATTATTATCCAATCCTCGTAAGTTTGTTGCCAAAATAGCTCCAAATATAGCAAAAGGAACTGCCAATACAACAGCTATTGGAAGTAGCCATTTTTCATATAAAGCTGCAAGAATTAAAAACAAGAAAATAATTCCAAAAATAAAAGCTTGTGCAGAGCTTCCACCTATTTGTTTCTCTTGATATGCCGTTCCTACCCAAGCAATTGTATAACCTTCAGGTAGAACCTCTTTAGATACCTCTTCAATAGCATTTAAAGCATCTCCTGAACTATATCCTTGTGCTGGTTGTCCTGATACTTTTGAAGCTTGGAATAAGTTAAATCTCTCAATAATATCAGCACCAACTTGCTTTTTCAAAGTTACAAAAGAGCTAAGAGGAAGAAGCTCATCATTTTTTGATCTTACAAATATATTTTGCATATTATTTGGATTATCTCTAAAGCTATCAACTGCTTGCATATTTACTTTATATGTTCTTCCATAAAGTGTAAAATCATTTACATAATAACTTCCAAAAGTTGCATTTATAGTGCTATAAATATCATCAATTCTAACTCCTTTTGATTTTGCTTTTTCTAAATCAACTTCCATTTGATATTGTGGAATATTAGCTGCTAATGATGTTCTAGTACCAAATAGTTCTGGTCTTGTTTTTGCTTTTTCAATTACGGCATTTGTTACTTTTTGAAGCTCTTCAACAGAACCACCTGTTCTATCTTGAATATACATATCAAATCCACCAGTAACACTCATTCCCATAATAGCAGGTGGTACAACAGCAAATGAGAAACCTTCACTAGTGCCCATTAGTTGCCCACTAAATTTTGTCAAAAGATTCATAGCATGTTGGTCATCATTTGGTCTATCTTTCCAATCTTTAAGCTTAATAATAGTTGCCACAGTGTGACTTCTATATGCTGATGTTGTAAAGTCATAACCAGCAAGTGTAATAATATTTTTTACATTTGGATCTTGTTCAATAATTGAATTTATCTCTTCACTAAGCTCAATTGTTCTTGAAAGAGAAGAACCTGGAGGATTAAATCCAAACACAAAGATAGTTCCTTGATCTTCATCAGGTACAAGCCCTGTTTTCATACCCTTAAACATATCCCATGATATAAATAGTAAGCCACCAAATAGTAAAAGTGAGATTAAAGAGTATCTAATAGTCTTTTTAACTAAAAATGAGTAACCATCTGTAAATTTATCAAACATAGTATTAAACCATTTGAAGAAACCTTTTGGTTCATTGTGGCTATTTTTCAAAATTCTTACACATAAAGATGGTGTCAAAGTTAAAGCTACAAATCCAGAGATGGCAACGGATATAACAATGGTAATAGCAAACTGTCTATACATAACCCCACTTAATCCACCCATAAAGGCAACAGGAATAAACACAGCTCCTAAAACCAATATAATAGCAATTAAAGCTCCAGTAACCTCTCTCATAGCTGCAAAAGCTGCCTCTTTTGGAGTTTTTCCCATATGCATATGTCGTTCTATGTTTTCAATAACGATAATAGCATCATCAACAACAATTCCAATAGCAAGAACCAGACCAAAAAGAGTTAAAAGATTTATACTAAATCCTAAAGCATACATTCCAGCAAATGCTCCAATAATAGAAACAGGAACTGCTATTAAAGGAATAATTGTAGCTCTCCAGTTTTGTAAGAATAAGTATATAATTAAAATAACCAATATAAGGGCTTCCACAAAAGTTTTTACAACCTCTGTAATTGAAGCTGTAATAAAATCTGTACTATCATAAGGAATACTATAAGTCATATCATCTGGAAAAGTTTTACTAGCCTCTTCTAAAGCTTTTTTAATGGCATTTGCACTATTTAAAGCATTTGCATCACTTTGTAAAAATACCCCTATAGGAATAGATGGTGAGCCATTTAGTTTAGTCTGCATTGAGTAATCATTGCTTCCTAATTCAATAGTTGAAACATCTTTTAGTTTTAAACTACTACCATCTTCATTTGCTCTAATAATAATATTTGAGAATTGAGAAGGATTATCAAATCTCTCTGGAGTTTTGATAGTGTAAGTATACATCTGCTTATTTAAAATTGGCTCTTCACCAATTTTTCCTGCTGCATACTGCTTATTTTGCTCTTTTATTGCAGTTAGTATATCAGTTGTTGTTAATTTATACTTCTCTAATTTTGCTGGGTCCATCCAGATTCTAATAGAGTAATCTTTTGCTCCAAAGATCATAGCATCTCCAACACCCTCAGACCTTTTTAAAGTCTCAACCATATTTAAAAGTGCATAATTTGACAAGTAAATAGAGTCATAAGTATTATTTGGAGATTGAAGCATTGCAAAAAGTAAAATACTAGGAGATTGTTCTCTAACAACAACTCCCATTCTTTGAACTTCTTCAGGCATAGAAGCTAAGGCTGCTTGAACCCTATTATTTACATCAATCTTTGCACTATCAGGATCTGTTCCTGTCTCAAAATATACATTTATACTTAATCTTCCACTATCTTCTGCTAGTGAATTCATATAAATCATATTTTTTGCACCATTAATTTGTTGTTCTAATGGAGCTGCAACAGTTTTTGCAATAGTACTAGCACTAGCTCCTGGATAAGTTGTATTTACAACAATTTGAGGTGGTAAAACTCTTGGATATTGTTCAATTGGAAGATTAAACATAGATATAATTCCAACAAGGAAAATAATTATACTTAAAACTCCAGCAAAAACGGGTTTTCTAATAAAAAATGCTGAAATCATACTATTTCTCTTTAGTTACTATTTGAACTTTTGTATTTGGTTTAAGTTTAGCAATATTTGAAATAATAATTTGCTCACCACCTTTTAAACCACCTTTAACTATAACTCCTCCTTTTATCAAATCACCAACAACAACTGGTATTGGTTTTGAGATATTACCCTCTGCCACAACAATTACAACTGTTGCTTGTGCAGTTTTTAATATTGCATTTTCTGGAACCACAAAAATATCTCCTAAATCAAGATTTGAGATCTCAATTTGTGCAAAATTTCCAACAATTAAATCACCATTTGGATTATCTATTTTTGCTCTTAAAAGTAGTGTATCTGTATTAATATCAATAGTTGGCGAAACAAAATCAATAGTTCCATTAAAAAGCTTATCACCTACAGATAAAGTAACTTTTGCTTTATTCTCTCTAATTTGACTTAAATATTTATTCATATCATCTTTTGGAAGAGAGAATTCAGCATGAATTGGATTTGTATTTGTAATAGTTACAAGTGTTGAATTAGCTGAACTCGTTCCAACTAAATCTCCAATATCTTGTCTTTTTATTCCAGCAATTCCATCTATTGGGCTTGTAACTTTTGTATAGTTATATTGAATTTGTGCTTCATCTAAAGCAGCTTTTGAACTCTCATATTGGTATGTAAATTCATCAAACTGCTGAGGACTAATTGATTTTGTAGATATTAGAGATTTTGCTCTATCAAAATCTTTTTTTGCTTTTGTATAGTTCGCTTTTTTTGAGTTAAGATTTGCCAAATATGTATCTGGTTCTATTTTATATAAAAGAGTTCCTTTTTTTACAAAAGCACCTTCTGTATAATTTTTCTCCTGCAAAGTTCCAGAAACTCTTGCAATAATATCAACCTGTTCAACAGATTTTAAAATTGTTGGGTAAGTTTTATTTGTAGTAAAATCTTTTTTTTCTACTTTAAATACTTGAACTGGAATGGCTGGTGTCTCATCTGCATTTAGATTTGCAAATGCCATACTTGCCACAAAAAGTGACATTATTGATTTTGTCCATACAATGTGGAATTTTGTTTTACTACTTTTTATCATCTTATATACTCCTGTAATTTTTCACCACTATGGTAAATTATTGTTGCTTTTTTCACCTCTAAATCATTTATAGCTTTTTTATGTTGGCTTATTGCATCAAATTTTTCACTTAAACTTTGTAAAAAGGCAACATTATCTATTAAACCATTTTCATATTTTGATTTTATAATCTCATAAGCTGTTTGAGAAGCTCTAAGAGTTGCTTCTGTTGATTTTATCTTTGCTTTTGATATATCATAAGCTTTTAAAGCTAATTGTAAATCAACATCTGCTTTATTTTTTTCATACTCAAAATTTGATCTACTAGCCAAATACTCTTTCTGTTTAGACTCATATTTATACTGTGTTTCACCAAAAGAGAATAGATTCCATTTCATATTTGCACTTGCTATATTTTGATGATTTTTTATATCTGTATCATTACTTTCTTTATCATAATTTCTATCATAATAGTTATATGTATTATCCAATGTAATTGTTGGATAGTAATCACTTTTTTGTGCTTTTGCAATACTTTGTTTTGATTGAGTTCCAAAATCTAAAGCTTGAATATCAAATCTAGGATTTTTTTGTACAAGACTACTAACATCTTCAAGTTTTGAACCCTCTGTTATTGATACTTTTGTACCTGTAACATACTCAAGATTATGAATAATTGTAATAATATCTAGCTCTACTTCTTGAAGTTCAACAATAGCATTTTGTAATCTTGAAACTATCTTTTGAAGTTCATCTTCTGTTGCTGTTCCTGCACTATAAAATCTTCCAACTCTATCTTCTTGAGCTATTAGTTGCTCTATCTCTTTTTGTTTAGCATCTTTTCTTGCTATAAAAGAGAGATAATCAAAATAATAATTTACAACTGTAAGAGATAAATCATTTCTAAGTGCATCTACTGATTTCTCACCACTTTTAATATCACTTTCATATCCATCATAAATATCATATTTTTTTCCACCATCAAAAAGCATATAATTTAAACTTCCATAAATATTTGCTCCTTTTTTAGGATTACCAGCATATTCATGTTCGTTTATAGAGTAAGAAGCTCCTGTATCTAATTTTGGTAAATAACCTCTTTGTACACTTTTATACTCATCTTTTAAAGCATCTAAATTTTGTTTAGAAGATTGAACTAATCTATTTTCAATTGTTAAATTTACTAACTCTTCTAAATTTTGACTATATAAAAATATTGGTACTAAAAATGTAAAATATATCTTTTTCATTTTGCTCCTTTATAAATAAAATGAGATTTTATCTATTTTTTTCTTAAAATTGTCTTGCTAGAAAGATAATTTTAATCTTCTCTTCGATACTATTTCAAGTATGAAGAAACAACATATAGAAGAGTTTTATAAACAAGTCGAGCAAAATAATTGCAATGATATTTTTGCACTATCTTTACCAATGTTACTTATAAATAAATATTTACACAATTCCCAAGAGAGTTTTTTTAAGACAAAATATGACCTTTTACACTCAGATATTGATGTATTAGCAGCTCTATATTTTGCTAACAATGAACATACCTTGACCCCAACAGAGCTTTACGATGCAACTGTTTTTTCAAGTGGTGGTATGACAAAAGTTTTAAAAAAATTACAAGAGAGAGAGCTTATATTAAAGCAGAGTTCAAAAAAGGATAAAAGAAGCCAAGAGGTTAGTTTAAGCCAAAAAGGTGAAGAGTTAATAGTAGAAGGAATAGAACTTAGCTCAAAAAAGCTAAAAGATACTTTTTGTGTACTTAAAGAGAAAGAGCAAAAAGAGTTAAAAAAAATTTTACAAAAGCTTCTTTTTTCTATGATATAACTAATCTAAAATAGATACCATATATCCTTGTGATGATACATTTTCTATCAAATCTTTAGAAGTTTTTACTCTTAGCCTTTTTATAAATGTTCTAACTCTTTCATCACTTATATCTTCTATATCCCATAAAATTTCTTTGATTTTTTGTAGCTTTACAGATGAGTTTTTATTTTCTACAAGTAGATTTATAAACTCTTTTTCCCTTTTTGTAAGGTTTATAAGCTCACTATTTTTATATAAACTAATTGTCTTTTTTACAAATACAAAACCATCTCTTAGCTTATAGCTTCTCTCTTTATTTATCTTATTTGATAACTCTTTTAAGTAGTCAATAAAACTTTCAATATCAAAAGGTTTTATAAAATATTTAGAAATTCCCAAATCAATAGCTTGAAGTAACATCTCTTTTTGGCTATATGCACTTAAAATTATGATAGAAATAGAACTATTTTGATCTTTTATTTTTTTACACATCTCAAGGCCAGATAAATTTGGCATAGTAATATCACTTATTACAATATCTGGTTTAAAGGTTTTAAATTTATTAAAACCATCCAATCCATCTTTTGCAGTTGTAACCTTAAAAAATAGCTCTTTTATTGAGCTTCTTATTAAATTGGCTAATTTTTGCTCATCTTCAACTATTAAAACTCTTAGATTTTTCATACTATTTTTGGAAACTTTAGAGTAAATTTCAAGCCATTTTCTATATTTTCATGCATAATCTCACCTTTAAAACTATTTTCAATAATTATTTTACAAATAAAAAGTCCAAGTCCTGTACCACTACTTTTATGCTTTGTTGTAAAATATGGTTCATAAATTTTATCAAATAGCTCTTTATGTAAGCCTTGAGCATTATCAATATATTCAAAAATAATAAATTCATCTTTTTTATATGTTTTAAAAGTTATCTCTTTTTTTGTAATATTTTTTTGAATAAAAGCATCTTTTGAGTTATTTATAAGATTTAAAAGAACTTGAGTTAACTCATTTTTTAATCCAAAAATCTCCAAATCTTTTACAATATCAAATTTAATATTTATATTTTCCTCTTGCAAAACTCTATTTAAAATCTTTAAAGCCTCATTTATACTCTGATTTAATAAAAATCTCTCTTTTTGTTTTTGTGGAGAAAAAAAGTTTGTGAACTCTTCAATTGTATTTGACATACCTAAAATAAGATTTTTTGAGTTTCCATAAAGATTTTCAAACTCTTTTTGATTTCTATTTTCAAATGCCTTTTTAAGATTAAACAAGCTTAAATTTAACTCTGTTAAAGGTTGCCTCCACTGATGAGCAATATTTGCAAGCATCTGTCCTAAACTTGCCATTCTACTTTGTAAAAATATAATTTTTTGCTTCTCTTCTAACTCTTTTTGAAGCATTACTTCATTTGTAATATCATATCTTATAGCTACAAACTCAACAATATTTTCTTCATTCTCATCTAAAATAGGAATAATAGTTGTGTTTAAATAGATATCTTTCCCATTTTTTGATAGATTTTTCACTGTTGCTTTATGAACTTCTTTGTTTAAAATTGTATCCCACAAAGTTTGGAAATTCTCTTTTGGAGTATCTGGATGTCTAATTATATTATGGTTTTTTCCAATTAACTCATCTTTTGTAAAGCCAAAAAGCTTACAGAATTCATCATTTACAAATGTTATAACTCCGTTTATATCAGTTTTTGAGACTATATTTGAGTTTTCTATTGCTTTTTGATAACTATTCATAAGTTTAAATCCTATAAAAATTTTTCTATCCTATCAAAGAAGCTTTTTTTTGTCAATGATAGGAGTTCAAAATAGAGTTAAAAACTACTCCACCAAAGCCTTAGTTTTAAGCCTAAAGTTGAACTATATCCAACTTCACTAAACTTTAGATTTTGTTCTTTATCATATATAAATGTTGTTGGGAAAGCTTTTACATTAAATTTTTGACTTAAAAGTCCATCTTCATCATTTACTACTTTGAAGCTAAGATTTTTATCTTTTAAATATTTCTCTATCTCTTCATTACTTCCTGATTGAGTTGCTATTGTGATTACTTCATAATCTTTTGAAAGTTCTTCTATATTTTGCTCTTCTAATGCACATATAGGACACCAAGTTGCCCAAACATTTAAAAGTAGTGGTTTATCATCTTTTACTATATAATTAGAACCATCTAAAAGAGTAAAAGTTTTGATATCAAGCTTCTCTTTATTTAAATCAAGAGCTTTGAAATAACTTACTATATTTAAAACTATTATAAATAAAATAGTATATTTTATTAGAGTTTTTAAAATCTTTTTTATCTTTTCAATCATTTATTACCTTTAAAATTTTATAGATTTTATCATTTTATTGTAAATGGCTTTTAACTAAAATAGTTAAATACTCTTTTCTAAACTATTTTTTTCAAACTATTCCTTATAACAACTGGAACAAAAAACATAGAAACCACATAAGAGATTAAAGTTCCACCAATTAAAGCAACTCCAAGCCCACCAAAAACTGCATCATTTGCTATTAAAGAACTTGCAAAAACAAGAACTAAAACTGTAAGAATAATAGGTTTTGACCTTGTAGCTGCTGCTTTTGCAATTGCTTCATTTACACTTAAGCCTTTTTCTTGTACCAACTGTTTTGCAAAATCTATAATTAAAGTCGAGTTTCTTGAATTTATACCTATTAAAGCAATAAATCCAATAAGGCTAGTTGCAGTTAGATAAAAAGTATCACTTGTAAAAATATCCATAATAATATGAGCAATAATGACTCCAATTATAGAGATAAAGCTTGAAAGTACAATAGCACCACTTAAAGCAAAATTTTTATAATAAACAACCATAAGTAAGAAGATTAAAACCAAGGCTACGATAAATGCCGTTCCTAAATCAATAAATGTATCAAGAGTTACTTGTAACTCTCCATCAAAAACTACATCAAATCTCTCTTTGCTACTTTTATCTATAAAACTTAGGTTTAGCATATTTGTTTTTACTACTTCATAATCTTTGCTAAACTCCTCTATCATTTTTGTTCTTGAGCTTAAAAGTGGATATATTTGACTATCGTTTTGCGTTTCAGCTATTACATTTATAATCTGATTTAAGTTTTTTGAGTTTATTGTTGGCTCTTTTATACTATTTTTTATAGTTACAAGTTCACTAATACTTATCATTTTTCCCATATTATTCATAATTTTTAGACTATTTAACTTTGAATTCAAAGATGATATAGAGTTTGAAGATAAATTTTTACTATCATCCAATCTTAAAAATATTGGTATTTGACTCTCTTTTTTGTCATCATTTATAACATCAATTTGCATACCTATAAAAGCCAAATACAAAGTAGCTTTTAGATGTTCTAAATCAACAAAACTCATAGTAGCTTTATTGCTATTTATCTCTAGAGTGTATGTTTGGTAATCCTTAGAGGTTAAAATATCAATATCAACTAAACTATTTTCACTTTTTAATATTTTTGCAACTTTTATTGCAAAATCTCTTTGAGATTTTAAATTAGCTCCTCCATAAACTTCAGCTACCAAAGATGCCAAAACAGGAGGACCAGCGGGAAGTTGTATGAATTTTATGATAGTATCATCATCTTTACAAGAGCCATAAACCTCCTGTCTTAACTCATTTACCAAAGAGTAGCTTGTAATTTCTCTATCCTTTGCTCTTTTAATATTTATCATAAGTTCAGCTTGGCTCTCTTTATGTTTTAATGAACTTTGCTTTACAAGTCCTGCAAAATCTATTGGTTGCCCTTGAGATATAAAAGCTGAAATATCTAAGATATTCTCATTTTTTTGCAAACTCTTTACTATACAATCTATCTTTTTTTTAGTCTCAAAACTACTACTCCCATCTTTTAAGTCAAGATAGATAGAAAAACTATCAGAATCTTTATCTGGAAGCATTTTTGCCTTTACTATTTTTGTAGGAAAAGTAAGAATTGCCAAAATAAAAAGAGCTAAAGTTATAAAATAGACCAAAAAAATCTTTTTTTTACTATTTAAAATATCATATATTACTCTCTCTAGTCTCATTTTTTTGCCCCCAAAATCTTCTTAACCAAATATGGAGTAAAAGCATATGCAACAAATAAGGAAACAGCCAAAGAGATAGGTACAAAAACAGGAAGAGGATGCATAAACTCTCCCATCATTCCACCAACAAAGAACATAGGAATAAATACTAAAATAATAGCAATTGTAGCTATATTTGTAGGATTTCCTATCTCATTTGTAGCCTCTATTGCTAAATCTTCTATATTTTTATTTGGTTCCTCTTTTTTATGCCTATGGATATTTTCAATTACAATTATTGCAGCATCAACAAGCATTCCCAAAGATACAATCAATGCAAAAAGGGTAATACGATTTACAGTTTCTCCTAGTAAAAACCCAATAAATAGTGTCAAAGACAAAATCATAGGAACACTCAAAGATACTATTAAAGCCTCTTTAAACCCCAAAGTTAAAATTAAAAGTATAAAAATAATTACAATTGAAGTTATCAAATCTTTTATCAAAGCATTTACTGCACTATTTGCGGTATAACCATCATCTCTTGTGATTGTAAACAGTATATTTTTATTTTGTAAATCCTCTTTTATACTATTTATGTAACTAAATATCTCCTCATTTATAACTACACTATTTGCACCTTTTAGTTTTGATACCATTAAAGTTATCTGTTTTTGCTCTTCAAAATTGCTATCTTTTGTATAGATAAAGGCATCTTTTTTGTTTTGTATATCAAAACCTAAATCAATCTTTGCTATATCTTTTAAGTATATTGGAGTTTGGAAATTATAAGAGATAATTAGATTTTCTAAATCTTTTGGCTCTTTTATAGCTTTTTCTATAGAAAAAACTACTAATTCATTACTCTTTGTATTTGTTGTTATATTTGGAGTATTAAAGTTTAAACTCTCTATTGCTTTTTTAATCTCTCCTAAAGAGAGATTATATGAGCTTAATCTATTTATATCTACAAGAATATTAAACTGGTCTTTTTTTTCACCTTTAAAATCAGTCATTGCTACATCTTTTATCCTATTTATCTCTTTTGATAAACGACTTATTTCATTGTAAATTGTAGGCATATCTACAAGCTCTTTTCCATCCTTTTTTGCACTATAAAAAGCTATAGTAGCTATTGGAATACCTGTATCGATATCCATAGTTTTTATTATTGGTTGCATTGCATTTTTTGGCATCAAATCCATATTTCTCATAACTTGATCATATAATTTTAGATTAGAAAGCTCTTTGTCCTCACCTATATAAAATTGAACCTGTACAATTGCTACACTATCATTTGCATATGAGAATATATGTTCAACTCCTTTTATCTCTCTTATTTTTTTCTCTAGTGGCTCAATAATTACTTTTTGAATTTCACTAGCTTTTGCATTTGGAAGAGCCACAATTACAACTCCACCACTCACTTTTATTTGTGGATTCTCCTCTTTTGGCATTAAGCTTAAAGAAAAATATCCTAAAATCAAAATAAAAACACCTAAAATAAGTGTAAGTGGATGGTTTATAAATAGTTTTGCAATTTTTCCAGCACTATTTAACTCTTTGCTCATTTTTCATCCAAATCTATAGTAATTTTTGAATACATAGCTGGGAAAATATTAAAATCCTCTTTATTAAATGCGATTTTAATTATAAAAGAGTGAGCATTTTCTATATAGTTTGGATAAATAGCTATTATCTCTCCTTTATTTTTAAAGTTTTGTGATGCTATTTCTATATCCACTTTTTTCCCAATTTTTATATCTTTTAAACTACTCTCAGAAATATTTGCTTTTATTACTAAATCATCTAAATCTGTAAGAATAAGATGTGGCATACCAGGCATTGCCATTTCGCCCTCTTTTATTGATTTTTTTACAACAAGAGCACTATTTGGAGCTTTTATTTTTAGATAATTATAATTTGCATTTAGTTCATTTTGTTTTGCTTTTGCAGTAGTCAAATTTAGTTCAAGTTGTTCATAGTCAAACTTTGAAACTAAATCTTGATTTAATAAATCTTTGTATCTTTTTAAATTTAACTCTAGGTTTTTTATCTGATTTTTCAAAATTTCACTATTGTATGCTAAATCTATTGAATCTATCTCATATAAGATTTGACCTTTTTTTACCATATCACCTTCGTTAACATAGACTTTTGTAATAAAACCCATCATTTTACTCGAGATAATCTTCTCATTTTGAGAAACTACAACTCCATCCAACTCCAAACTATTTGCAAAAATAGTTGAAAAGGATAAAAATATTAAAGCTAAAAATCTCACCTTTGCTCCTTTTGTAAATTTTGTCCCAAAACTAAATTTAGTTTAGCCAATGCCAAAGAGTTCTCATATTTTGCATTTAAAAGCATAGTTTGACTCTTCCTATAATTTGTCTCTTGCAATAAAAGAGTTGTCATAGATATAAGTCTATTTTTATATTGAAGTTTTGCTTGATTTAAAATATCAAGAGCTAGGTTATTTGAAGCAATTTTCTCTTTTAAAATCTCTTGTTTTGCTCTATAATCCAAAAGAGATTTTTCTACTTCAAGTTTTATTCCATCTTGAAGTTTTGAAAAGTCCAACTTAGATTTCAAATACTCCAATTTACTTTTTTCAACATTAGCACTTCTTGTTCCATCAAAAAGAGTTAAAGAAATTCCCAAAAGTGCCATATAATAATCTTTATCTTTGCTTGTTGAAAATTTATCATCACTATATCCATACTCTAAATGTGTAAAAATAGATGGATAGTATGAACCTTGGTTTGATTTTATATTTTTACTATTTGCTTCAATAGATATATTTTGTAAAGCTATCTCATCTCTTTTTTCTAAAGCTATTTTATATAAATCTTCAAACTCTTTTAGTTCCAAATAGCTATTTTGTAAATTTTCTACATCACTAATATTTTCATTTGAAGTTAAATATTTAAGATAAGCAAGAGAGAGTTTAAAGTTATTTTGAGCATCTATTAAACTTGAATTTGTATTTAAAAGATGTAGTTTTGCTTCATTTACATCAATTTTAGTAACCAAACCATTTTTGTGAAACTCTATTGCACCTTGCTCTATAAACTCTATAGCATCTTTTGCTTTTTCCATAGTTTTAACAAAGTCTTTAGCTAAAACTGCACTATTGTAAGCTTTTAAAACCTCAAATTCAAGATTTTTTTTATCAAGATTATATAAAGTTTCATTTGCTTTTTCTTGAAGTTTTAAAATACCTTTTTGGTGATACAAAGCAAATCCAGTAAAAAGTGGTAAGTCATAAGATATATAACTATTTATACTTGTATATGAATCTGGATAGTTTAAATCCTTTGGTTTTATATTTAAAACATTTGAATTTGAAGGGTTAAACTCCCCTGCTCCAAAATCTTTAAAAGTAGCATCCCTACTTGATAATTTTCCCATAAATACATATCCAGCATGATTTGTACGGCTAATATCACTATTTATAGCTAATTTTCCAAAGTTCATTCCATCTATAAAATCACTATTTGTTTTTGCAATATCTATATTAATCTTCTGTTTTTGTAAATCCTTGCTATTTTCAATAGCCTGATTTAGAACCTCTTCAAAGCTTATAGTTTGAGCAAAGCATAAGTGTGAGCTTAATAATAATAGATATAATTTTTTCATAAAATTCCTAAGATAATTTAATGAAGAGATTATAGCCAAAAAAATATATTTTTCAAACTATAATTATAAAATATTGTAATATTTTAAATATGTAGTAAAATAAGTTTTAATTATATATATCTTTTAAACTATCTTTAATTTTTAGGATTTCATCAAGGTTTTCAAATAAAATATCTACAAGCTTTGGATCAAAATGTTTTCCTTTTTCACTTTTTATATACTCTAAAACCTTATCTTGTTCCCAAGCTTTTTTATAACATCTATCACTACTAATTGCATCAAAAACATCTGCAATAGCTGTAATTCTTCCAAAAATTGGTATATCCTCACCTTTCAAACCATTTGGATAACCTGTTCCATCATATTTTTCATGATGAGTTAAAGCTATTTCTGCAGCAACTTGAAATAGAGGTCTTGAAGAGACATTTAACATCTCAAAACCTTTTTGTGCATGTGTTTTCATAATCTCAAACTCTTCAAAAGTTAGCTTTGCTGGTTTATTTAAAATTTCATCAGGAATAGCTATTTTTCCTATATCATGCATAGGACTTGCAAGTTCAAGCATTGAGACATCCTCTTTTGATAAACCATAAGCTTTTGCAAAAAGTTTAGAGTATTTTGCAACTCTTTTTACATGCTCTCCTGTCTCTTTACTTCTACTTTCAGCAATACTCCCCATAGTAAAAATAATCTCTCTTTGAAGCTCTTCTATATCCTTATTTGCTGTGATATCTTCTCTTATTGCAAAGTAGCCAATATGCTTATTATTCTCATCATATTCAGGTTCAAAATCAGCAACTACCCAATAATATGAGCCATCTTTTCTAAGATTTTTTATCTCTACAGTTACTCTTTTTTTCTCTTTTATTTCACTCCAAATATGTTCAAAAAGCTCTTTTTGCATATCAGGATGCCTTACAATACTATGTGGTTTTCCTACTAACTCTTTTTTACTATATCCACTGATTTTGCAAAAAGCACTACTTGCATGTGTTATAACACCTTTTAAATCAGTCCTTGAAAAAATTACATTTTTATCATAAATATCTAAAAGTTTTGACATTTTCTTTTGCTGATTTTTTATGCTTTTTGTTTTCTCTTGAACCTCTTTATTTAAACTTTTTGCATAGATAGTTTTTAAAAGATATAAAAAGATTAAACCGTAAATTAGTAAAAATGTTATTAAACCTGTAAGATAAATATTTTTAAAACTATTTATCTCATTTTTATCTAAATTTTTTATATCAAAAAACATTATAAATAGAGCTAAGTCTTCGCCTCTTGTATCATTTAATTTTATATTTGTAACTAAATAATTATCCATTAAAATATAGTCATCTATTTGTATAAAACTATCTATATTTTTTCTTTCTATAAGTTCTAAAATCTCTCTGTTTGCATTTATATTTGCAATATAGTTATCTTTGATAAATATTTTAGAAAATGGCTCTTTTAATTTTTTACTTTTATCTTTACTAAGTATAAAGATAGGTTCTACCTTCTCTTTTTTTAAATTTATTGCAATAGAATTTAGTTTTGAATTTATCTCAATAAAACCTAAAAAATTGTTGTTATTATCATAAATAGGTTGTATAGATTTTAAGCTCAAATCATATAGTCCTGCACTTAAACTTTGCATTGCTTTTGGTTCTTTTAAAAGCTCTTCTATATCCTCTCTTGAACTTAAAATTTCATCACCTTTTTTATTTGTCCATGATCTATAAAAGCTATTTCCATTTTTATCAATTACATGTATCCATAAATTCTTATAATAACCATTCTCTCCAAGATAGTCTAAAATATTTTTGTAATCTAATTTTTCACTATTTCCTCTACTTAAAGCATCTATTAAAGTACTATCTTGGCTTAATAAAAAGGCCATAGTATTTGTACTTTCTTGCTTCTTTTTAAGTTCATCAAAAAAGAGAGTTTTAAGAGTGTATGTTTTTTCTAAATATAGTTCTTCTGTTATCTTTTTTATATTTGGAGTATAAAAAAGAGTCTGAAAAATTAACAATAAGAATATAAAGCCTAAACTAAAGTATAAAATTTTTTTCATATTATTTACCTAAATCAATAATCTACTTTATTTAAAGGATTGTGCAAGATTCCCAATTATTAAAGGCCATCCATCAACTACAATAAAAAATATTATCTTTATGGGCAAGGAGATCATAACAGGGGGAAGCATCATCATACCCAAACTCATAAGAATAGAAGCAACAATAATATCTATGATTAAAAATGGTAAAAAGATTAAAAATCCTATTTCAAATGCAGTTCTAAGTTCACTTACAATGAATGCTGGCATTAAAATTATCATAGAAACTTCTTCTATATTTTTAGGATTTGGCTCTTTTTTTATCCTATAAAATAGAGCTAAATCACTCTCTCTTGTATTTTTTATCATAAAATCTTTAAAAGGTGCAACACCTTTTGAAATAGCCTCTTGATACGATATTTTTTCATCCATATAAGGAACAATACTTTCATCCCAAGCTTTTTTTCCATATGGTTCCATAATAAAAAGTGTCATAATAAGTGCTAAAGATATTATTATTTGAGTTGGTGGAGATTGTTGAAGTCCTAGTGCTTGTCTTAAAAGGGCTAAAACTATTATAATTCTTGTAAAAGATGTAACCATCAATAATAAAGATGGTGCAAGAACCATAAGAGCTAATATAATTGCTATATTTATAGTTTTTACAAATTGTATCGGCTGATCAATTGCTGCAACAGATAGATTTATCATTGGTAATGGGTCTTGAGCTGCAAAGCCAAAAATTGATAAAAAAAGTATTAAAAAAACTATCTTCAAATATAAATCCTAAATTAAATGGCTATCATTTTATCTAATATATGATTAAACCTTACTCTAATTCTGTAATATACCCTAGTTCATAAAGTTTATCAAAAATCCTACTAGCAACTCCACCAGTAGCACTTCCTCCTCCACCTCCGTGTTCTTGTACAATAGTTACTACATATTTTGGATTTTTATATGGACCATATGCTGTAATCCAAGCATGTGATCTTTGAAAATACTCCAATTCACTCTCTTTCATCCTTACTTTTTCACTTTGAGGAATTGATACAACTTGAGCTGTTCCTGTTTTTGCAGCTATTTTTACTTTTGAGTTTATATATCTTCTAGCTGTTCCAGATGGTGAGTTTGCAACATCAAACATACCTTCTTGCATAAGTTTTATATGCTCTTTTTTAAAATCCAACTCTTTTGGTTCCTCATAAGCCTCTTTTGCAAAATGTGGTTTTGGAAGTTTTCCACTTGCAAAAAATGCTGTAAATCTTGCAATTTGAAGAGGGGTTGTAAGCATATTTCCTTGACCAATAGAGCTAATAACAGTTTCACCAATATACCAAGGTTTTTTTAATCTTTGTTCTTTCCACTCTTTATTTGGATTAATTCCTATAAATTCATTGTGTAGATCTACTCCTGTTTTTTGTCCAAAACCTAATTTATCTAAGGTTGCAGACATCTTTCCAATTCCTATTTTTAAGCTCCCTTTATAATAAAAATCATCACAACTTTGCTCAATTGAACTTCTAAATCCTATATGTCCATGACCTGTAGTTTTCCAACATCTGAAATTTCTATTTCCTATTGGTAAAGACCCACTACATTGAACTGTAAATTTATCACTTATTCCATTTTCCAAAAAAGATAGTGCAACTCCCATTTTTACAACAGAGCCTGGAGGATAAAGACCATTTATAATCTTATTTGTAAATGGATGATTAAAATCATTTCTCATAATATTCCACTCATCTTGAGTAATTCCTCTTGCAAAAAGGTTACTATCATATTCAGGAAAAGATGCAGCTGCTAATATCTCACCATTATTTGCGTCCATAACTATAACTGAACCTGCTCTATCAATAAATAGCTCTTGAATATATTTTTGAAGATTAACATCTATTGTAATTCTTACATTGTTATCATTTGAGGGCTCTTTTTCATCTATAATTTCAATCTCTTTATTTAAAGCATTCACTTTTGTATCTTTAAAGCCCAATGTTCCTTGAAGCTTATCATTATAGTATCTCTCAATTCCACTTTTCCCTACAACTCCACTATATTTTGCAATTTCATTATTTGCAACATCTAATTTTGAAGCTCTACTTACATACCCAATAACATGTGCTGCTAACTCTTTGTGCGGATAATATCTTTTTGAAGATGATTCAACTCTTATATCCTCTTGTGTTGCCAAAAATGTATATCTTGAAAAAATATCCTCATAAGGAACATAATCTATAATTTTTATAAACTCATGATTATATGGTGAGTCTTCTCTTAAATAATCTTTTATTAGTTTATTTTTATCATATTGAGGAAACTGTTCTACAACAATATCAATAAGTTTTTCTAATTTCTCTCTATATTTATCAGCCCTTAAATGTGGTTTTATAAGGATTGAAAAACCTATTTGGTTTAATGCCAAAGGCTCACCATTTCTATCTTCTATAACCCCTCTTGTAGGTGCTAAATATGTCTTTTTTATATAGTTATTTTTTGATAACTCTTCATAATATGTATTTGATTTAATAGATAAGAAATATACTCTTGAAAGTAAAACTACTGCAATAAATCCAACAAATATATATATGAAAGTTAATCTATAATTCATAAAAATATTCCAACTAAGATTAAATCTATCATTAAATTTATAATTAGAATATAACTAAAGAATGATTCAAAATTAAAAAAAACATACCATATAATTCCTAAAACAAAATAGAAAAAAAGTATATTTAAAAGTATACTTATTTGATTTTGCTCATATCTTGGAATAATAAAAAGATATATAAAATATGACAACAAAGAGAGTGAAAATGGTTTTAAACCCATATTTAACTCAATAAATAAAAAGGAGAGAACGACTAAAGCAAAAGAGTAGTAATACTTTTGTTTTAATGTTCTATAAAAAACAGTTGAAAGAACTCCAGCAAATAAAATAACTACAAAATGAGTAGATGCTAAAAAATTTATACTAACAGAAAAAAGTAGCAAAAATATTAGAAAAACTGGATTATCTATACTATTTCTTACCATAATACTTCCTAGATGTTAAACAAATCTTTTGGATCTATATGAGCACTATCTTTTGTAACTTGAAAGGTTAAATTTTGATTTACTCTTCCAACCACACTACCTTTTTGTACCCATTTACCAACAACTAAAGTTGGAGCAATATCATCTAAGTGTGAATAAACCGTATGAATTCCACCTTCGTGTTGAATAATTACAACGTTTTCAAGCATTCCAGCATTTTTCTTTGCATAAACAACTTTCCCATTTAAAACTGCTACCACTTTTGAATCTCTCTCATTTGATTGCAAAACAACAGATTCATTAAAAAGTTTTATTTTGTAAACAGGGTCATAATATGTTCCAAAATTTTTTACAATTTTAAATGATTTTAAAGGAGCTATTGTCTTTACCCCTTTATATTTTACAATTTGAACTCCATCTGTTGAAGAACCAATTTTTTTAACATCAAGATCCAAATCTTTTGCATATTTCTGATTTCTTACATTTGTTGTTTGTACTTGCTGATTATCTGCTACTTTTTGTTCTTGTGCTTTTCTTAGCTCTTGCTGTTTTACAATTTTTAAATCAGATAGTATTTTGTTTAAAGAGTCTTGTTGCTCTATAACTTTTTTTAGCTCAGCTTGATAGAGTTTATGCTCCTTTTCTAAAGTTGCCAAAGAGTTTGTATGCTTAATTTGCAGAGCTTTATAGTTTTCTTTAGTCTTTAGCCTATCTTTTATATAACTATTTAGTTTATTTATCTCTTGTTGATTCGCTTTTGTATTTTCTGTTAATCTATTATAATTTTCATTTAGCTTTAAAACTTTTTGTTTTGCATTTGTTGAGAGAAGATTAAACATCTCATTATCTATAAGTTCTTGTAGAGACTCTTTTGAAGCTAGTTGTAGTGCTAAAGATGTAGAAAATTGTTCTACTATTGTATTTATTATCTCCTCTTCACTACTATTTTTCTCTTTTATTAAATCACTTGATTTAGTTTGAAGCTCATTTAATTTTGTTTGAGAACTTTCTAAAAGTTTTTGATGTTGTTCTATATCTTCATTTATTTTTATAATATCCTCTTCAAGCTTTGATAAATTTGTATTTGAAACCTCTATTTTATCAGCTATCTCTTTTATTTTAACAGTTGCACTATCTTTTGTTTTTTTACTACTTTCTAAGCTTTTTTGATTTTGTTCAATTTTTTTATCTATTGCTGAAGCAAAGATAAAATTTATAGCTAAAAATAGAGTAAAAATAGATTTAATCATTGTTTATCTTATATTTAAAAAGTACACCAAAAATAGTAAATACAGAGATACAAAAAGATAGAATAAAGATTTTTAAAATCTCTATCTCAACATTTATATTTACATTAACTATCTCTTGTAACTCTAATGGAAAAAGTAGTTCAATATTGCTTGATACATATATCAAAAAAAGAGAAGAGATTAAAAAAGCCATAAAGGAGCTTATTAATGCATATTTTAATACAGAAGATGCACTATAAATAATAGAGGCACCATGAAGCCTTAAAATAGAGATTTTTATATTATGTTCATGAAACCAAAGCTTTATCTGTTTTGCAATAATTATAATTGCAAAAATTGTAATTATAAAAAACAGTATAAAAGAAACACTATTTAAAATAAGTAGCAATAAATATATTTGATTGTGATTTTTATAAAAAACCTCCACATTTTTTACATCTTTATTTGAAAGTAGAGTCTTTTTAATAACTTCTAATTCACTACTTGTAGGAAAAATTTCAAGATATATTTGATAAAAATATGGCAATTTTTGCCTTAAAAGCTCAATTGAGTTATCAGATAAATTTGATTTAATATTTTCAATTATCTTCTCATTTGGTAAGAGTTGAATATTTTCAACTTTTATTCCAGCTAACTCATTTAAAGACTCTTTTTTTATAGGACTTGTTGCAACCAAAACAATACTATAATCTCTTGATATTTTCTTTTTATAGTTATCTACAATATTATCAATAATTAAGAATATACAAAAAGTAATAAGCATTGCTAAAAGCGGTACAAAAAAGGCAAAAATGGCTTTAAGAGACTTCATAAATAATCCCATCTTCTATTGAGAGTTGTCTGAAATTTATTCCTAAATTCTTTGGAACTCTATGAGTAACTACAACAACTGTAATTCCTAGTTGTTCATTTGCACCTTTTAGTAAATTCCAAACTACATCAGCATTAAAATCATCTAAATTACCTGTTGGCTCATCTGCAATAATAATTTTTGGATTATGTGCCAAAGCTCTTGCAACTGCCACTCTTTGTTGCTCTCCACCACTTAATTGATTTGGATAAAAACCTTTTCTATGAGATAGTTTTACATGCTTTAAAAGATTATCAGCTTGAAGTCTTGAAACTTCATCTGAATAGTTATTTATCTTAAGAGGAATCATAATATTTTCTTCAATAGTATAATCATTTATAAGTTTATAGTCTTGAAAAATAACACCAATATCTTTTCTTAAGTATCTAAGATTATTCCCTTTTATTTTAAAAACCTCTTGATTTGCTATTTTTAAACTTCCATGCTTTATTGGAATATCTCCATAAAAAGATTTTAAAAGTGTTGATTTTCCACTTCCAGAGTTTCCACCAATAAATACAAATTCTCTCTCTTTTATAGAGAAATTTCCTCTTTTAATTATATACTTATTGCTATCATAAGTAAGATATAAGTCCTTTGCATTTATCATTTAGCCAAAATCTCTTTTAATTTTTTATCAGCTTCTATATTTGAGCTAGTAGGAAGTGGTTCACCTTGATAATAAGAGATTTTTCCATCTATTACTAAAAGATATTTAGTAATTGGTCTATCAAAATTTCCCATAGTAACTTTAATAAGACCTGAATTATCTCTATTTAATATCTTATAAAACTCCTCAATGTGTACAAAAAAGTTTTTAATTATAAGAGCTTTTGAAAAAACATTTTTTATAAAATTATCAAAATTTATAGAAAAATCAAAACCAAAATCATAATTAATCTCTCTTTTTTTATCTTCTCTTTGAGAAGTTAAAATTACATCATAGATATTTTTACCTTGTTTTTTCCATCTATCTTCATATTTACTAATAACTTCTAAATCCCTATTTACATCGATTTTAATCGAAGCTTTATCTAAATTTGTTAGTAAATCTACACAAAAATCAAAATAGTTTCTACTATCTGTTCTTAGTTCCAAAGTTCCATCAACTTTTAAAACTCTTAAAGCCTCAAAGATAAACTCATTTGAATATATTCTTCTATGTGGTTTCTTATCCCAAGGAACTGGAAAATGTACAAAAATTTTTCCCACTTGATTTGACTCTACAAACTCCATAAAAAGTCTTGCATCATAATTTACAACTAAAACATTTGTAATATTTTGAAGTTCCAACTGTTTTAAAAGTTGCTCAATAGAAGGATAATGTATTTCAAGACCTATAAACTGTATATTTGGATTTTGTTTTGCTTGGTGCAATAAATGTCTTCCACTTCCAAAACCAATCTCAATTTGAATCTCTTTATCACTTTTAAAATCTTCTACAAAAAAATCAATATCCTTTAGATATCTATTTTCTTGCTCTTTTTTCTCTTTTAAATTTGTAGTATTTTTAAATACAATTTTTGATTTATTTTCCAAAACATAAGAGTTTAAAGCATCTTTTATATATGAAACAGGTGATATTCTTGTTGTTTTATCTGATTTTATTAAGTAATTATCATCTTTCTCTTTTATTCCTAACAAAAAATCCACATTTCTATTTTTTGTTGCTATTTTATACTCAATCTTTCTATTTTTATCTTCTGGATGATAAGATACTGCTGTAAATAAAAACTCAATCTCTCCTTTTTTTAATGGAGTTTCAAGTAAATTATTTTTTTCAAAAACTATATGAGGCATACTATATTCTTGTATTAGGAAGAGTTAGTTTTGCCTCATCACTTTTTGCAGAAAGAACACCAAATTCATCTATTGCTTGAACACTATAGTAGTAATCAACTCCTTGTACAATATCATGGTCTTCAAATCTTAAAGTAGTTATATTATTAAATTTTACTGTATCTGAAAAAAGCCAATATTTTTTCACTCTTTTGTAAACATTATAAGATGTTGTTCTATTATCTCCTGCTTGCCAATTCAATATAGCTTTGTTTCCTTGTATCTGAGCTAAAGTTAATATTGGTTTTGAAGGAGGAGCTAGTGTTATACCTTTTGTAGAATCAACATCTGAAGTACTTTCAAGATTATCTTTATCAACTGCTAAAACTTTGTAGTAGTACTCCTTTTTATCAGCATTTATCTCATCTGTATATTCTAAAGTATCTGAGTTTACAGCTGCTATATTACTATATCCAAAAGATTGGTAGCTACTTCTATAAATTCTATATTGAACTACATCAGATGTTGGTGAAGCACTCCATGTTATATATACTTTTTTTGGAATATTATTTGAACTTCTTACATTTGTTGGTGAAATAGGAAGTGGTTTTGTTTTTGCTTCTAATACTTTTGTAGGAGCTGATTCAACATCGCTAAAAGAGAAAGCTTTTATTCTATACTTATATGTAGTATTGTTATCTAAGCCTGTATCTATAAACTCTGCACTTAATCTATTTTCTATCTTAGAAGCAGATGCCCAAACCCACTCTTTCAAAAATGTATTATACTTTTCAACTCTATAGTAACTAACTCTAGGATCAGGATGTGGTTGCCAAACTAATTTTACTTTTTTTGGAAGATTTGATATAGCTTGTGCAAAACTAACAGCAACAATTCTAGGGAGTGTTTCAACTATATAAGCTTGTGTTGTAGCTGATTCGCTACCATCATTTAATCTAGCAGAGATTTGATAAGCATATCTTGTTTTTGGCTCTAAACCTTTATCTACATAATGTGTTACATATCTACTATCTGTTGCTTTGATTAGCTTTAAAGTATTTCCACCTTGATCTAGTTCTGTTCTATAAAAATTATACCCTACAACTCTATGGTCATCAATCTTTTGCCACTCAAAACCAATTGAATTCATATCTGGAATAGATTTTATTGAAGAGTAATCTACCGTTTGGAAATTTTGATTAACCTTTGGTGAAGTTGTTGTACTTAAGCTATCTAAAACATTTGAACAACCACTAATTATTAAAATTAAAATACTCAAAGAGGCTAGAAGTCTCAATTTTTTCATATATTCTCTCCTTATCAAAATTACTTTCACAAAAATCTTGCATATCTTTTGGAAGTTTTGCAGTAAAGCTCATCTTCTTTTTTGTCCTAGGATGAGTAAATACTAAGCAAAATCCATGCAAAAAAAATCCATTGATATTATCAAAATTGCCCTTAAATCCATATAAAACATCTCCTAAAATATGTCTATTTATATTATTTAAATGAACTCTTATTTGATGTGTTCTTCCAGTAAAAAGCTTACAAGCTATTAGTTCATATTTTGAATTATTACTAAGTTCGATTTTACAAAAAGAGGTTCTTGCATATCTTCCATCTTTTTGTATAGCCATTTTAAGCCTATTATTTGGATTTCTAGCTATTGGTGCTTCTACTTCAATATTATCTTTTAAAGGCAAATCAATTACTGCTAAGTAATACCGTCCTGCTTCTCTTCTTTCTAGCTGTTTTGATATTTCAATATGAGCTTCATTTGTTTTTGCTACTATTAAAATACCACTAGTTCCTTTATCCAATCTATGTACAATTCCATGTCTCTCTTCTCCACTTATAGTTGATAAACTTATATTTTGAAGTTTCAACCAATCAACCAAAGTAGCATCTTTTACACTAGGAGCATCGTGAACTGTAAGCCCTCGTGGCTTATTAATAATTAAAATATCACTATCTTCATAGATTATCTCTATCTCTTTATCTTTTAGTGAATCTTTTATAAATTCACTATCTTTCTTATCAAATGTTTTTGCTTCTGGGAAAAAAACATCTATTTGCTGATTTAATTTTAGTTTTAAGCCATTTTTATTTGTAGTTTTTCCATCTACTTTTACAAACTCTTTTTCAATTAGTTGCTCGATTTGATTCCTTGAAGCATCTATTTTTAAGCTTAAAAACTTATCTAATCTAATCTCTTCATCTACAATAAAATTTTTATACATATTATGCTACTCTTTCTTTATGCGTTTACTTGATAAAAGAATTATGTCACATTTTGATTATTTAATTTTAATCTTTATAGCTCCTTTGATAATACTCTCTTATGTATTAATAGAAGAGGCAAATGAGGCATTAGCAAGTAAACAAGTTTTTTATTATAGTGTATCTTTATTTATATTTCTTTTAGTTTTTATGCTTCCAATTAGAAAGAATTTAAGGTTAGTACCTATTTTATACTGGCTTGGTGTTTTTTTATTAATTTTAGTTGAATTTATTGGAGTTACAAAGTTAGGAGCAAAAAGATGGATACATATTCCACTTTTTGATACAACTATTCAACCATCAGAGATAGTAAAACCAATATATATATTAATGTTAGGTTACTTAATTCAGAGAAAACCACCACCAATTGGTGGATATGGATTAAAAGATTTTGGATATTTTTCAATATATATTTTTATACCATTCATTTTAATAGCAAAAGAGCCAGACCTAGGAACTGCTCTTGTTATGCTTCTTTTAGGATATGGAATACTTTTTATAATTGGTGTAAATTGGAAGATATGGTTAGGAATTGGCTTTATTTTATCTATATTTTTACCATTTTCATACAATTATGTTATGAAAGATTATCAAAAAAAAAGAGTTCATGATTTTATAGTAGCAGAAAAGCCTAGTTACCATGTCCAGCAAAGTATTATAGCTATTGGTTCAGGAGGACTTACTGGAAAAAAGAGTGAAGATGCAACTCAAACTCAACTTAAGTTTTTACCAATTGCTACAAGCGATTTTATTTTTGCTTTTTTAGTAGAAAGGCATGGTTTTTTAGGGGCTTTTGGATTAATTCTTTTATATGTAATTATAATTTTACACCTATTTACAATAAACTATTTTTTTAAAACAGATTTTGTAGTAAAAGCCTTTTCTTCAGGTCTAGCCTTACTTATCTTTTTAAATATGAGTATAAATATTTTGATGGTTATTGGTTTTGCTCCAGTTGTTGGTATTCCTTTACCTCTTTTTTCTTATGGGGGAAGCTCTTTTATAAACTTTATTATAACTTTTGCAATTTTAGAAAATCTTATAGCTTTTAGATATATGGATATGTATAATTATGAAAGAAAGATGTAGTATTTAATAATTTCTATAAAATACTTTAAATCTAAGTTTTGTTGGTTCACTAGGCTTTGGATACTCTTTATATGCTATTTGTATTAACTCTAAAGAGTAATCATCTAAAATAGTATATCCACTTGAATTAATTATTTTAAGACCACTAATATCTCCATTTGGATGAAACATAAACTCT
Source organism: Aliarcobacter trophiarum LMG 25534 (assembly GCF_003355515.1). Lineage (NCBI taxonomy): Bacteria > Pseudomonadati > Campylobacterota > Epsilonproteobacteria > Campylobacterales > Arcobacteraceae > Aliarcobacter > Aliarcobacter trophiarum. Next base: position 1,252,864 of record NZ_CP031367.1, read on the forward strand.
ATAATATTAATCCCACCTATTCCTAATTTTGAAGCTAATTTTGGATAACCCATACGATTTAAAACTCTTTGTGTAATTACTTGAAAATTATTTAAGTTTTTTTCTAAATATGCTTTTTGAACCTTTGTAAAATTATCATACTCTTTTCCATAAAGTTGTTGTAACTCATTTAAAACCTCTTGATTTATAGGGGACTTTTGAGATAAAAATTTTTCTAAAGTATTTTCTTGAAACGTGCTACTCTCTTTTAAGATATCTTTTTGTACTTTTTTTGCATTGTTTATATCTATCTGTTTTTTACTATTTGTATCTTTTGTAACAACTTTGGGACTATCTATCTCTTTTGTCTTTTTAGGGCTTACTTTTTCTATTTTTTGCTCAACTTTTTTTTCTACTACAGATTTTTGCTCTATTTGTGGTAAAGTTTCAATAGCTTTAATATTTTGCTCTTGTTGTGGTCTATCTTCTACTAATTTAACAAACTTAATATCACTTTTTTCAGAATGCTCTTTCTCTTTTGGTTCAATATCCTCTTTTATAAAACTATAGTTTAAAAATAGCAAAATATGTAGCAACAGTGATATTAAAAAGGCTAAGTATAGTTTTTTCATTGGTCGAATTATAGTAAAAAAATTATTGAATTTGGTTAAAATTTCATTAAAGTAATCTTTGTATCATTTTAAAACTAAAAAGGAGCAATAAATGGGAGTTTTTAATGAAAAAAGAAGCCTAAATTTAAGGGTTTGGCACTGGCTTAATTCAATAGCAATTATAGGTTTAATCTTTACATGTATATTTAGAAGTACTTGGTTTAATAAGAATGATAATGCCTTAATTATTCAAAATAAGTTAAGTGAATTTGGTTTATCTCTTACAAATGAAAATGCTGTAGTTATTGCAAAACTTTTAAGATCAGAGATGTGGAACTGGCACTATATCTTTGGTTTTATTCTAGTTTTTTTGATTATTTTTAGACTTTTTGCATTTTTAAGTAGAAGTGAAACTGGAATTTTAACAAAAATAAAAGAGAGCAAGAATATTCATCAAAAAGGTGCAAAAATTATGCACTTACTCTTTTATATAGTTACTTTTCTTGTTTGTTTAACAGGAGTTTTACTATATTTTAGAGATGATTTAAACTTAGCCAAAAGTTTTGTTGGCTTTATGAAAGATATGCATAAACAATCTTTTTTCTTCTATCTATTTTTTATAGCTACTCATCTTTTTGGAGTTATAGTAGCTGAAACTACAACGGATAAAGGATTAATTAGTGAGATGTTTAATGGTGGGAAATAATAAAATAGGCTTTAACGCCTATTTTAAATTAATTCAATAAACTTAACAAAGTTACTCTTTAATGATATTAAATCTACAAAACCCTCAATCTTTATAAAAACTTACAAAATTTATACAAACCTAAAAATACTCTAATAAACTATTGCTTATATAGTTTATTGTAGAATATTTAAAATTTAAATAAATCAAGATTAGGAAAAAATATGTTTAAAAAATCTATAAAAGCCTACAAAGAAGCTTGTGAAGTAATTCCAGGAGGAGTAGATTCCCCTGTTAGAGCATTTAAAAGTGTAGGTGGAACTCCTCCGTTTATCAAAAAAGGAGAAGGTGCCTATCTATTTGATATTGACGGAAATGCTTATGTAGATTTTGTTCAAAGTTGGGGACCTCTTATTTTTGGACATTGCGATAAAGATATTGAAAAAGCTGTTATTAAAACTGTAAAAAAAGGTTTAAGCTTTGGTGCTCCAACTCTTCTTGAGACAGAATTAGCACAAGAGATAGTTTCTATGTATAAAAATATAGATAAAATTAGATTTGTAAGCTCTGGAACAGAAGCTACTATGAGTGCTATTAGACTTGCAAGAGGTGTTACAAATAAAAATGATATTGTAAAGTTTGAAGGGTGTTATCATGGACATAGTGATTCTCTTTTAGTTCAAGCCGGAAGTGGAATGGCAACTTTTGGAAGTCCAAGTAGCCCTGGTGTTCCAGCAGATTTGACAAAACATACTCTTTTATGTGAATACAACAATATATCTCAACTTGAAAAATGTTTTGAAGAGAGTAGCGACATAGCTTGTATAATTATTGAACCAATTGCTGGGAATATGGGATTAGTTCCTGCTACAAACGAGTTTTTAGAAAAATGTAGAGAGCTTTGCAATAAACATGGAGCACTATTGATTTTTGATGAAGTTATGAGTGGATTTAGAGCATCTTTAAAAGGAGCTAGTGGAATTTTAAATATACAAGCTGATATCTTAACTTTTGGAAAGGTAATAGGAGCGGGAATGCCAGTAGGTGCTTTTGCAGCAAGTAAAGAAATTATGAGCCACTTATCACCTGAAGGAAAAATTTATCAAGCAGGAACTCTAAGTGGTAACCCTGTTGCTATGGCAGCAGGATTAGAGAGTCTTAAAAAATTAAAAGCAAATCCAAAAATCTATGAAGATTTAAGTAAAAAAGCTATAAAACTTGTAAATGGTCTAAAAGAAGTAGCTACTAAAAATGGTATAGCTCTTCAAGTAAATACAAGAGGAAGTATGTTTGGATTTTTCTTTTGCGAAGAGGAGCCAAAAAACTTTAAAGAGGTAGGAAAATGTAATTTTGAAAGGTTTGCAACTTTCCATAGAGAGATGCTAAAACATGGTTTTTACTTTGCTTGTAGCCAATATGAAGCTGGATTTATATGTACAAAAATTACAAATAAAATGATAGAAAATTGTATAAAAACAGCAGATAAAGTTATGAAAGGTTTAAAAAACAATGCATAGTTTTAAAGGTGTTGAATTAATAAAAAAAGCAAATATCTATTTTGATGGAAATGTTACAAGTAGAACATTTATAGATACAGACGGAAGTAAAAAATCTCTTGGAATTATGATGAAAGGAGAGTATCTCTTTGGTACTGTTGAAGCTGAAATAATGGAGATTATTGAAGGTCATGTTGAAGTAAAACTAAAAGGCGAAAAAGAGTGGAAAACATATAGAAGTGGAAGCTCATTTGAAGTTGTTGCAAACTCTAGCTTTGATATAAAAGTATTAGAAATAACTGATTACTTTTGTAGCTATATAAAATAGATTGGAGTATTTATGGAAGAGAGAAAAGATACTAAGCCAAAACATAGAGATAAGATTGAAGCTTTAGATAGTTTATCTGTTGGAATTTCTATGGTTGCCGCTATTGTAATAGGGGTTGGAATAGGTTTGGCTTTAAAACACTTTACAGGATATACATGGACACTTTGGTTAGGTGTTTTTTGGGGTATTGCTGCAGCTGGCTTAAATGTTTATAAAGCATATAAAAGAGCTCAAAAAGTGTATGAAGGTATGGAAAATGATCCAAGATATGCACATAGAGCAAAATATGGTGATAAATCTTTTGATGATGAAGATAAGTAAGCAAACTGTAAATTTTGCAAAGGTTTTTATATTTTTAAATCTTTGTTTAACTATATATGCCCTACTCTTTCAAAATAGTGTTTGGCTTTTAAATATTCAAGTTGCATTCTTTTCATCTTTATTTGTAACTCTTGCCTCTTTCTTATCTTATAAAAAAAATATACAAAATAGATTATCTTCTTATGATGAAAAACAAAAAAACTCAATTGAAGATAGAGATAAAATTGATGAAATAGATGACCCTTTTGATTTATATAGTGAATATGAAGAGGTTCCTAAAGAGCAATTGTCACCTGAAAAAATCAAAGAGATAATAGATGAAGAGAGAAAAAGAGTGAAGCAAAATAGCTTTAAAAATACTCTTTTTAGCGCTGGTGGTTTTATCTCAATTTATAGAGTTTTGGGATATGGAATTTTAATTTTTGGTTTTTTTGCATTAAATAACAATAAAATTCTTATTCCTATTGCTTTTATTACTGGACTTAGTATTGTTCCTATTGGAGTTTTATTTACTAAATTTTTGAACAAATAGAGTAAAGATTTTATCCCAATTTTTCTATTATATAAAATTGGGATATAGATATTAATTTTTTTCTAAAGATTTATAAAACTCTTCAAACTCTTTTGCTTTTATTGGTTTAGAAAAATAGTAACCTTGATATAAATTACAATCTATAGATTTTAGATACTCAACTTGCTCTTGTTGCTCTACCCCTTCAGCTACTATTTTCATATGTAATGCCTGTCCCATTTTTACAATAGTTTCAATAAATACTTTTCCTTGTTCATTAAAAGAGTCATCAATAAAAGATTTATCTATTTTTAAATAATCAATAGGGTATTTTTTAAGATAAGATAAAGATGAATATCCTGTTCCAAAATCATCTAATGAAATACTAATACCAAACTTATTTAATTTTCTAAGAGTCGCATATACACTATTATTTTGGTCAATCAAAATATATTCAGTTAGTTCTAAAATAATTCTATTTGGCTCTATTTTTTTACTATTTATTTTATCTATTAAATTTTTTGCAAAATTATTTTGTAAAAACTGTTTAGCTGAAATATTTATAGACATCACTATATCTATACCTTTACTTTTCCAATCTAAATATTGATTTAATGCCTCTTCTACTATCCAATCTCCCAATTCTAGAATAAAATCATTCTCTTCAGCAAGAGGAATAAAATCAGAAGGGGGAATAAACCCTTTTTCCTTATCAATCCATCTAATTAGTGCTTCTACTCCTATTATTTTTGAATCTTTTAGGCAAACTTTTGGTTGGTAAAATAATTTATAATCACCATTTTTAAGAGCTGTTCGCATCTCTTTATTTAAGTTAATCACTTTTAAGATAGCTTCATTTAAATCTTTTGTAAAAAAATGATATCTATTTCTACCATGTTTTTTTGCTTCATACATGGCTATATCTGCACTTTTCATTAAAGATACATGATCTTCTCCATCTTGTGGGAAAATTGCTATTCCAACACTACAAGTTGTCTCAACAGGGTGAGTTTGAATAACCCAAGGTTTTGCTAGTTGTTTTTGTATTCTTTTTATAATATTTGTCAATTCAACAGTAGTTTTATAATCTTGAATAATTAATACAAACTCATCACCTCCTACTCTTGCAATAAAATCATTTGGTCTTAACACTTGTTTTAATATAGTTGATATCTTTTGTAATAATTCATCACCAATATTATGACCCAAAGAGTCATTTATAGTTTTAAAGTGGTCTAAATCTAAAAATAAAAAAGCAAACTCCACTTTCTTTCTTTTTGCAGTTGGAATTAATCTATCTAAAAACTCTTGTAGAGAGTTTCTATTTGCTAAACCGCTTAATGAATCTGTTCTTGCCATTAAAAAAAACTCTTTTTTCTCATTTTCTAATCGTGAAAAAGAATCAACCATAGAGTGTCTAATAGACTCTAACTCTTTTATTTTAAAAGCTTTTGGAATTTTAGTGTTATAGTATGCCAATTGTCTCAGTTTTTCAAGAGGAATAGTAATATATTTTCTAAAAATATAGTACATAATTAAAACCAAGAATATAGGTAAAATTCCGAAATATACAAAAAACTCATATCTATTTTTTACAAAATAGGTATTTATATACTCTTTATCAATTAAAAATACTAAATCTAACTTTTTTAATCTATTCTGTTCATAGTAGTTAATATCTTCTTGAATATAAGATATTTCTGATAACTTTTCACTATATGTTTTTATATTAGTTAAGCTACTATTTCTCTCTATAGATACTACTTTTGGATCTGTTGTAAGTAAAAGTTCATTATCATCAAAAACCAAAATTGCCTTTACAAATTGGCTATTTGCAGCAACATTACCTAAAAGTGCCATATAAAGTAATATATCATCTTTTTTTTCTATAGTTTTTGATATTGTATAAGCTTTCTCTTTTACTTCATTTTCCATTGTAGTAAATATAACTTTTGAAGTATTCTCCACTTGATTTTTAAAATAGTATATAAATATAGAACTTAATATAAAAATCACTACTAGAATAAGGGTTAAAACAAATCTTTGAATTGTAAAAATCACAATAGATCCTTTATTGGGAAATTATGCTCTTTTAAGTTGAGCAGAATATTTTGATTTGGATTATTATTCAACCATTTAATATTTGAGATACTATTTGTAAACTCTTCATAAGTAATCCCAAAGAGATAAACTTTTATTAGTTCATAATATTGCTTTGGATCTTTTTCTATCTCAGAAATTGCAATATTTACTATCTTCTTAAGCTCTTTTAACTCATCTTTATATTTAACTAAAATATCATTTGTAGTAAACATGGCATCAATTATTAATAAATCTTTATTATCATTTGTACTCTCTAAAGTTATTAAACCTCTTTTTTCCAAAGCAATATTATATGGATTATATGTAACTACAATAGTAGGATTTGTGAACTCTTTTAAATTTGCAATAAAAGATTGATCTTTATTTATATAATTAAAGTATTTTGTCTCTAATTTATATTTAGATATAAACTCTTCAAATACAATAGAGTTAATAGAACTAAGTTCTAAATATACATCTATTTTATTTCTCTCTTCATAAAGCTCTTGTAGTGTTTTGTTAGACATAACAACATCCCCACCATCTGACTTATTTAATAACATTATTGGAACAACTTGACTGTTTTTCATAGAACTCATTTTATACTCATATTGTGTACCCAAAAATATATCTGCATGATTTGAATTAAAAGTATAAAGACTCTCACTTAAAGAGACTACGCTTAAAAGTTCAATATTTAAGTTATCTAAAAGCCCTTTTTCTTTTGCATAGAATAATGGTGTATAACCTATCCAGTTAGATGTAACAATCTTTAATTTCTCTTTTTTATCTTCACCACATGATGTAAAAAATATAATTGATATCAAACTTACCAAAATAACTCTAATCATAAAACTCTCTCCTTAATTTATAGATTAATCCTTTTATTTTTTATTCAAGACTTGTGGCAACTCTTATAGTATTCTAAGATAAGAAAAATTCTTGCTTAATTCTTCTCCTTATATTTAAGCTTTAGCTTTAAGAGATTTAAGATCTCTTAAAAGCTTTCCCACTCATCACTATTAGAGTTATCTTTAATCTCTTTTACTTTAGAAGTGTTTGTATTTTGATTTGGTTTTACTGTCTTTTTAGCTGTAGAGTTTATTATATGCTCTTTTACCTCTTTCTTTAATCCTATCTCTTTAGCTTTTACCTCACTCTTACCTACAAACTCTTTTTGATTAGCATCTTCTACTATTAGTTTTGCTATCTCATCTGTACTTAGAGCAATATCATGTGATTGACTAGCTATCATAGCATTTTGTTGTGTCTGTTGGTCTAATTGATTTACTGCATCATTTATCTGTTCAATCCCTAATAGTTGCTCTTTTGAAGCATTCTCTATATCAGATATTAAATTCATTGTTGAAGAGATATTTGTATTTAAGTTTTTATATCCATCTATCATATTTGTAGCAATAGTTTTTCCTTCATTAGCTTTTACTGTTGCTCTTTCTACTATCTCTTTTATCTCTTTTGCAGCTTCTGCACTTCTTGTTGCTAGATTTCTTACCTCTTGTGCAACAACTGCAAACCCTTTTCCTGCTTCCCCTGCTGTTGCTGCTTCTACTGCTGCATTTAGTGAAAGAATATTTGTTTGAAATGCTATATTATCAATTACTCCTATTGCCTCATTTACAAGATTTACTTGTGTATTTATCTCATCCATTGCAGTTGTTGTCTGATTTGCCATAGCTTGTCCTTCATTTACTGCTTTTGTAACACCATTTGAAAGATGTGACATCTTTGCAATACTCTCTGTATTATTTCTTATATTTGAAGTTATCTCTTCTAATGCTGCTGCTGTCTCTTCTAGTGATGCTGCTGCTTCATTTGAACTTAAGTTTAATTTATCAACATTTGATAGAAGAATTTTTGAACTATCTTCTAGTGTTAAACCATTTGCCTTATTTTCACAAAGCATTGAAGTAATAGAATCTCCTAAAGAATTTATTCCATTAGCCAAACCTAAAAGTTGCTCTTTTAAACCTTTTGTTGAAACTCTACCTACATAGTTATATGAAGAGTATTTCTCAAGAACATCTAAAATATTTTCAATATTTTTCTCTAAAACATCCCCCATACCATTTATCACTGTTGAAAGTTGCATTAAAGCTGGATTTTCTACTTTTGTATCTAATCTTTTACATAAATCACCTTGCTCAAACTCTCCTAAAACCTCTATAGTTTCACTAATTAATTTTCTATCCTCTTCTATACCTTTTTTAGTCTTTATAATATTCTCATTTACAACTTTTGACATCTGTCCAAACTCATCTTTTGAACTATCATCTAAAAGCTCACTATCTTTTTCCTCTCTATTTAAGTATGCAAAAAAACCTAAAAGTCCATCTTTAAATCTATTTACAGAATTTAAAATATTATTTGCTACAAAAGTTGAAATAGCTACAAAGAGAATTGAAGCAAATATTAAAATAATAGCAAGATTAGTGTCAAGGTTACTATATGCCTCTTTTTCTAACTCTACAGCTGAACTATTTATCTCATAAAGTTTATCTTCCATCTCTAAACCTATATTTGCCATTTTTGTAATACTATCTTTTAGTGTTTCACTCTCTATTTCTATACCATTTTGTGTATTTTGTATTTTCTCTTTAGAAAAAGATTTAAAAAGTTCTGCATATTTATCTACTAAAATCAATGATTGATTCGCTAAATCTATATTTTTTTGGTTAGAAAAATCTTTTTTAGTATCTACTAGACTATTTTCAAGATATTTCATATTTTCATCAACTATGTTTTCAGTTTCACTATTTGGATTTCTAAGAAACTGGTAAACAGATATTCTAGTCTTTGCAATATCTAAAACAAACTTCTCACTTGCTTGTGCCGCTGCATTTCTTTTATGGGCAATATCTATAAAGTATAAATATATACAACTTGAAGCAATTACTATTGCAATAAATAATATTGGGAAAAAGTATAACTTTTTTCTTGTGTTTAAATTTTTAAACATGATTTTTCTACTCCTAATGATTCTTGTAAATTTTGTATTGTCTGTTTTTGCTAATAATTTTAGCTTATAAAGTTTATCTCAAATATATTTTTTGTCGAAACGACTTTAAAATTATCTTTATAGCTGAAAATTTCCTCTTCTAAAATGGTTATTAAATTAATTTCGATTTTATACAAGTACTCTATATCCACTACAAACTCCTATATAAATCAATAATAGTAAAATTGATTTTACTATTATTTTTATTGATTCTGGAAATAATATATAATATGCTCTTAATATAAACTTATAAATATTCGCAGTTAAATTTTTAGTTTAGTCATATATTAAGCAAAAGTAATTTTTTAAAATAATATTTTTATATTAACAAAGCTATTAAAGTTATATGAAATTTATTTAGTTATAATCAATCAAAAATTTAAAGGAAAAATATGCAGTATATTGAAGTTTCAAGTAAAACTGTACAGGAAGTAGTAAATAGTATTAAAGAGATAGCACCAAAATATAGTTTTGGAGTTCAACATATCCACAATCTAAAAGAGACATTAACATCTAAAGGGAAAGTTCTAAATGAAGATTGCCAAGTTATAGATATTTGTAATCCAAATGTTGCAGAAGTTTTTTTAAATGAGGATATTAGTCTATCTTCTATTATGCCTTGTAAAATAGCAGTTTATACAAATGATAATGAGACAAATATAACTTTAAACTCTTTAGTTCAACTAGTTGATGATATAAACCCTGAGTTAATCGAATTAGCACAAAGAGCTCAAGAGGAGCTTTTAAAAATAATAGAGGAAGCAAAATAGCTTTTCTAAAATTACTCTTTTAAGAAGATTTTATCTTCTTAAAATTCTAAGAGTATTTAATATAGACAAAAGTGCAACTCCAACATCAGCAAATATAGCCTCTTTCATCCCAATAATAGCCTCAACACCTAAGATTAAAAATAGCACTTTTATAAAGATTATAAATATAATATTTTGATATACAATTTTTTTTGTTTTCTTTGCTATTTTTATAGCTTTTGCTATAGAGTTAAGATTATCATTTAACACCACAATATCAGCATTTTTTATTGCAATTGAACTTCCAGCATCTCCCATTGCAAAACCAATATCACAAAGTGCTAAAGTTGGAGCATCATTTATTCCATCTCCTACAAAGGCTGTTGTAGTTTTTGAACTATTTTTAATATCTTTGTAATGTTCTAGCTTTTCATGTGGTAAGAGTTCATATCTTGCCTCATCTATATTTAGCTCTTTTGCTACACTGATAGCTATCTCTTTTTTATCTCCACTTAAAATATAAGTTTTTTCAAGCCCTAAATTTCTCAACTCCTCTATAAACTCTTTTGCATTTGATTTTATAGTATCAGTTAAAACTAAATACCCATCAAACTCACCATTTATAGCTACAAAAATAGTCCCATTTTCATAAACATTTTCTTCAATTTCTATACTATACTTTTCTAAAAGTTGTCTATTTCCTACTAAAACTTCTATATCTTCTATTTTTGCAGAAATTCCTAAACCACTTATCTCTTTTGTATTTGTAAGTAGTTTTAAATTTAAATCTTTTTTATAGCTGTTTACTATAGCTTTTGCTATTGGGTGATTTGAAAAACTTTCAGCTGTTGCAATAAGCTTTAAAAATTCATCTTCTTCTAGCTTAAAACTTTTGATTTTTGTTAGTTCAAATACTCCATTTGTAAGAGTTCCTGTTTTATCAAAAACAAAGTTTTTTATCTCTGTTAGTTTTTCTATATAGTTTGCACCTTTTACCAAAACTCCCTCTCTTGATATTGCACCAATTGCACTAAAAAATGAGAGTGGCACAGATATAACCAAAGCACACGGACATGAGATTACTAAAAATACTAATGCTCTTTTTATAAACTCTTCAAAAGTTGCTCCCTCAATAAGAAGAGGTGGGAAAATTGCAATGAATAGAGCCAAAAGCACCACTATTGGAGTATAAACTCTAGCAAATTTTGTTATAAACTTCTCTGCATTTGCTTTTTTTAAACTTGCATTTTCTATTAATTCAACTATTTTTGCCACTGTTGAATCTTTAAATAATGAAGTTGCTTTTATATAAATGCTCTCACCTAGGTTTATAAATCCGCTTAAAACATTTTCTTCTATTTTGATATTTTTTGGAACACCCTCACCTGTAATTGCACTTGTATCAAAAAAACTAGTTCCTAAAGATCTAGAATCTGTTGGTACTTTTTGACCTTTTTTTACAAGTAAAATATCACCTATTTTTATCTCTTCCACTCTTTTTTCTACTACATTCTCACCCTCTTTTACAAAGGCACTTTCAGGTTTTATATCTATTAGGGAATTTATACTATCTCTTGAGTTATTAACAGCAACTCTTTGGAACATCTCTCCAATAGAGTAAAAAATCATAACAGAAATTCCCTCTACAAAATCACCTAATGCAAAAGCTCCCAAAGTTGCAACACTCATCAAAAAGTTTTCATCAAAGATTTTACCATTTAAAATGTTTTTAAATGCAGTAAAAAGAACCTCATAACCAACTAGAAGATAAGCTACAAAATAAACAGAGATTTTGAAATAGCTATTTCCTATATAGTTATATGCAAGAATTGTTAAAAATATAGAAAGAGTTGTTGTAAAAAGAAGTTGTTTATCTAAATTCTGCCAAAAGTTTTTTTTCTCTTTTTTCTCTTTTTCTATACTTATATGTTTCTCTATTTTTTGTATCTCTTTTTCTAAAAAATCTAAAGATACACTATTGTTTTTCTCTTCAAATATCAAAGTTGAAGTAGAAAAATCTACCTTTACATTTTCTAACTCTTCAAGTTTATTTAAACCATCCTCTAGTTTTATGGCACAAGAGCCACAATCTAAATTTTCTAGTTTTACTTTTTTCATTTTTTACCCTCTACTATATGTTCTAATCCCATATCAAATATTTTTTGTATATGTAAATCGTCAAGAGAGTAAAAAATCCATTTACCCTCTCTTCTACTCTTTACAATTTTTGCATTTTTTAAAATCTTTAATTGATGCGAAATGGCTGATTGACTAATATTTAAAATATCACTAATAGAGTTTACACAAAGTCTTTGATCTTTTAAAAGTGAAATTATCTTTATTCTAGTACTATCTGCAAATGCTTTAAAAAGCTCAGCTACATAATATAAAACCTCTTCATCAACTAGATTTTCTATAATCTCTTCTTTATCTCTATCATTACAGCACAATTTTCCCATATCAATTCCTTTTCTATATATGAACATATAATCATATATGGAATTGTCTTAAAACATTATAAATAAATCTGCTATAATCTTAAAAAAAAATTTAGGAAAATTTATGATTACAAATTCTGAAATAGGCACAATTTCAAGTATGATTCAACTCTCTGTTGCTCCTGTTTTTTTACTAGCTGGAGTTGCTGGACTTTTAAATGTTTTTACAGGAAGATTAGTAAGAATAATAGATAAAGTCGATAAATTAGATAAATTTGAACTTGATAAAAAAGAGAAAAAGGAGATAAATAGTGAACTAAAAGCTATGATAAAAAATAGAAGAGATTTTTTAACTATGAGAATGAACAATACAAATAGAGCTATATTTTTTGGAACAACCACTGGACTTCTAGTAGCTTTAGTAATTATTACAATCTTTTTAAGCTCTTTTTTGGAGTTTTCTCATACCTCTTTTATTGCTATTTTATTTATCTTATCTATGAGTTCTTTAGTAATTTCTTTAATTTTATTCTTAAGAGAGCTTTTTTATACTACAAAATTTATAAACAATAAAGAGAGCTATATTCCATAATATAGCTCTTCTTTTCTATTTTCCTTCAAACGTTTTTTGGTTTACTTGATCCAAAATCTCTTTTGAAATCTCTAAAGTTTTTTGTGCAATATCATTTGCAATATTAGCATTTTGAGCATTTTTTTGAGTTATTTGGTCAAGACTATTAACTGCACTATTTATCTGTACCATTCCACTATTTTGCTCTTTTGAAGCAGTTGTTACATTTTGTATTAAATCTATAGTTGTTGAGATATTTTCATTTAATTCTGCATAACCCTCTATCATCTCTGTAGCTATCTGTTTACCATCTTTTGCTTTATCTTGAGCATTCTCAACTAACTCTTGAATTCTTTTTGCAGCTTCAGCACTTCTATTTGCAAGATTTCTAACTTCACCAGCAACAACAGCAAATCCTTTTCCAGCTTCACCAGCTGTTGCAGCTTCAACTGCTGCATTTAAACTTAGGATATTTGTTTGGAAAGCAATTTGATCAATTACAGTAATAGCTTCACTAATTGCCAATGCTTCACTATTTATATCATCCATAGATTTTACAGTTTTATTTGCTAAATCTTGACCTATAGCAATAGATGTTTTAACTCTTTGTCCATAATCAGACATTTTTGCAGTTGTTTGTGTATTATTTGTAATATTTGAAGTAATCTCTTCTAAAGAAGCTGCTGTCTCTTCCAAAGAAGCTGCTTGTGTATTTGCTGAGTTAGAAATATGTTTCATATTTTGACTAAGAATATTTGCATTATCTTGTAAAGTTAATCCTATTTTCTTATTATCTAATAAAGTTTTTGTTATAACATCTCTTAAAATATTTATATCATTCTCTAGCTCTTTTATAATACCTTCCAACTCGTTATCTTTTAATTTTGGTCTAAAATCTAATTTTGAGTAAGATGTAAGTACATTTAAAATATTAGAAATATTTGAGTTTAAAGTATTTAACATCTCATTTATAATATTTTTTAAATCATTTAGTGCTGGATTATTTGAACTAGCCTCTATCTCTTGATTTAAATACCCTTTATTTATACTATTTGCAACTCTAATTGTATCAGCTATCAACGCTCTATCTTTTTGTATATTTGCTTTTGTATTTTCTATATTTTTATTAATAATTCTAGCCATATTTCCTAGCTCATCTTTTGAATTTACATCAATAAGCTTAATATCCTCTTTTTCAAAATTAATAAATGCAAAAAACTCTTCAACTCCAGCTCTTACACTTCCAACATCAATCAAAATTGTAAATGCTATAGTTCTTGCAAGTATCATAGTAATAGCAACCCCAAAAACACTTAAAAGTGAAAATATTAAAAGATGAAAATTTGCTTCACTTTTTTCACTCTCTATTTGATTTAAAAGGCTATTTGCTACAAAATCTTCAACCTCTTTTAAAAGTTCTATTTTATCTGTAATTGTAGAAAACCAATAGTTTGGATCTATTCCAAACTTCTCATCTATATTTGAAAAAAGAGCTACAGTTCTCATTCTTTCAACTTCATCTATTGCTTTTCCAACCACAGTTTTACTATAAAAATCTTTTATATTTTGTGAAGCTATTTTTGAGAAAATATCCAAATATGCGATTTGTTCAGCTACTAAATTATAAAATTTAGCCTTTAACTCAGGTGTAAATTTATCTTGTGCAAAAGTATTTGTACCAACTGCTCTTTCAATTCCAGTTCTCTCTTTTGAGAGTAAGAAATTCATATAACTTGCTAACTCTTTTGTAATATTTGAACTATTTGATTGTTTTACTATATTTCCTAAAATATTTAATAACAAGGTATTTGTATCTGTATAATATGCTATTGCTTTTGGTGCTGGAATATCAAAAGCATTTACCTTTGCTCTAATCTCTTCTAAATCTTTTAGTTTTGTTAAACCATCATCTAGATTTTTTATAAAATCTGCACTATATAAATTTTTATCAAAATCTTTAAGATAAATATTTAAGTTTGCTAATTGTTTATTTACTTCATCTCTTTGTTTTGGTAATTCATCTTTAAACTTTGCGCCACGGCTTCCAATAAACCCAGCAGTCATACCTCTCTCTTTTTGAGTTTCATGAACTAAAGCTCCAACCTTTGTAGATAAAACAACAACTTTATCTAGTTTTTTAAGGTTTTCCAAACTGGCATATGAATCAAAAGCTAGTTTAGCAGCTAAAAGAATTACTATTAAAAGTGGTATTAGCATTATTAAAATCAGTTTTTGTTTTATTGATAGTGAAGATATCATAAATTTATCCTATTTTTTGAATTTAGGAGCAATTCTATCCAAAATAGATTTTTTTTCAAAGGCTATTTGTGTATAATTGTAATTAATTTAATTTAATTATAAGAAAAAATGATATGAAAATAGATTTAGAATTTTTAAGCCTAATCGAATATAACGGCACTTTAAACCAAAAACAGTTTGATATTTTAGGTATAAAAAAAGATGATGAAAATAATTGGAAAAATCTAGCAGTTTTACAAGATATTACAAAGAATAATAAAAACCTTCTAATGCTTTTAAAAGGTATAAAAGATTTGGGCTCTCAAGAGCAAGTAATAAAAAATTACCATATGGTTTTACAATACAACAATATAGAAGCAAAAGTATATAAAAGTGTTGAGAGTAAAAAAACAAATAGTGATATTTTGCAAATTTTTTGTGATGGAGCTAGTAAGGGAAATCCTGGAAATAGTGGAAGTGGTGTTGTTATTTTTTATAAAAATCAAAACCCTACTTTGCTCTATGGAGATTTTAAGGAAGAAGCTACAAATAATATAGCAGAGCTAACTGCTCTTTTAAAAGCCCTAAAAATTGCATCTTTGAATATAACAGAAAATAAAATTACTATATATGCAGACTCAAAATATGCAATAGATTGTATAAGCACTTGGGCATATTCGTGGAAAAGAAATGGTTGGAGTAAAAAAGGTGGTGAGATAAAAAACCTAGATATTATTATCGAAGCTCATGAACTTTATCTAAAGATAAAAGATAGTGTAATTTTAGAACACATAAAAGGGCATAGTGGAAATATTGGAAATGAGTTAGCAGATATTATGGCGAATATCTCTATAAAAGAGAGAAGTATAGAGTATAAAGAGTTTGTTTATAAAAATTTAAATGATGTATTAAAAATAAAAATTTAATATATTCTTAGCTATTATAATCCATTGAAACTTTAAGGAAGAGAAATTATGTTAGAAAAAAAAGGGACAATTTTAAGTGTGAGAGAAGACTTAAAAGTTTTTGACTGCACTATTAGAGATGGTGGATTAGTAAATAATTTTCACTTTAGTGATGAGTTCGTAAAAGCTCACTATGAAATGTGCATAAAAGCTGGTGTCGATTATATGGAGATAGGGAAAAATGTATCTCCTACTCTTATGAGTGAAGCAGAATATGGTCCTTGGAACTTTTGCAAAGAAGAAGATATAAGAAGAATTGTGGGTGAAAATAATACAAATCTTAAAATTGCAGTTATGAGTGATATTGGAAGAAGCTTAAAAGAGGAGCTTAGACCAAAAAGTGAAAGTGTAGTTGATATGATTAGAATTGCAACATATATTCATCAAATTCCAGCAGCAATTGAACTAATTGAAGATGCCCATGCAAAAGGATATGAGACAACAGTAAATATTATGGCGATTTCAAAATCATTTGATGATGAACTTAATCAAGTTTTAGAACTTTTAGCCAAAACTCCTGTTGATGTAATTTACATAGCTGATAGCTTTGGCTCTTTTTATCCAGAACAAATAAGAGACCTTACAGAAAAATATCTAAGTTTTGCAGAAAAAAGTGGTAAAAAAGTAGGTATTCATGCACACAACAATCTTCAACTAGCATATGCAAATACTTTAGAAGCTATGATTTATGGAGCTAGTTTTTTAGATGTTACAGTAAGTGGCTTAGGAAGAGGTGCTGGAAACTGTCCTTTAGAGCTTCTTTTAGGTTTTTTGAAAAATCCTAAATATAATCAAATGCCTGTATTTGAGTTTATAGAGAACCATATAGTTGAGCTAGAAAAAAAACTTGATTGGGGATATAGTATTCCATATATGATAACTGGTCAATTAAATGAACATCCAAGAGCTGCTATGAAAGCAAGAGATGAAGGTGATACAAAATATAGGGAGTTTTATAAAAATATCCACATGGAATAATTTTCTGTTTCGTAATATTTATGTTATAATCAAAAATGTTAATATCAAATGGAACTGCCCTAAATATACTTTTAGCAAACAACAATAGAGTTTTAAATGATGCCCTAAAAGAGGTAGATAATAAGACTTTAAATAATCTTTTAAAACAAGATAGCTCTAGTTCTTCAATAGACGCAAGTAAGGTTTTAAAAGAGGTTTTAAATGCTATCAAAGATGGTTCAAAATCTGCTTCTACTTTAGAAAATATTATAAAAAACTCAAATGTTTTTAAAGATTTAGGCACTATATCTACAAATATATCTTCTTTATTAGATAGTATAAAAGATGATGAAACTCTACAAAAATTCAAACCTCTTTTAGAAAATTTTTTAAAAAACATAAAAGATATAAATCCTGAAAATTTAAAAGAACAGATAAAAAATAGTGGAGTCTTTTTAGAAAATAAGCTTACACAAAATTCAAATATTAAACTAGAAAATCTTTTACAAAATATCTCTAATCTCCTAAAAAACATTGATACACCTATAGCAAAAGAGATTACTCAAAGTGTTAATAATATTTTAAAATCTTTATCAAACAACACAAACAGTCCACAAACATCCATAAATGAACTTAAAAATCTTATTACAAATTTACAAAATCTTAGCAACTCTTTAACAAATAAAGAGTCTTTAAATCTAACATCTTTAGCAAATGAACTTAAAAACTTTATAAATAGTGGACAATTAGTAGAAGCTAAAATAGAAAGTTTATCAAAACAAAATTTACAACAAAATGTAGAAAAACCTATTTTAAGTGAGCAGATTTTAAAAGAGAATATTGATATTAAAAATCTTATAAACAATCAAACAAAAGAGCTTTTATCACAAATAAAACAAGAAATATCACAAAACCCATTACTTTTGCAAAATAGAAATATAGCCCCTATTTTAGATAAACTTTTAGCTATGCCTGATCTATTTTCAAAAAGTGAAGCTATTTTAAATAGTGTTCAAAATAGTAATATCTCAAATTTTTTAAACAATTTTTCTTCAAATTTAACTCCACTTTTAACTACTTTAAAAGAGAGTTTACACTCTTTGAATCCAAAGAATGAAGAGATTCTAAAAGAGTTAAACACACTTATTAAAAAAGTTGAAAATATTATTAATGATAATTTAAATAACCATAATCTAAATAAAAATAGTCCAAAACTTGATGATGATTTTAAATCAATGCTTTTAAAAATGCAAGAGGAAGTTGCTTCAAAAACAGATATAAAATCTCAAGATAGTCTAAAGAGCATAAATAATCTTTTAACTCAAATAGATATGCACCAGTTAGGCTCAATAGTTTCAAACTCTAATTTTGTATATATACCTTTCTTTTGGGAGATGTTAGAAGATGGCTCTATTGAAATAAAACAAAAAGATGAAGAGAAGTTCTTTTGCCAAATAAAACTAACTTTAAAAGATTTTGGAAAAATAGATTTAATGCTATCTTTATATGATGAAAATAAACTAGATATCACAATTTATGCTCAAAGAGAGCATTTTAAAATAGCTCTTAGAGAAAACTTACAAAAACTAAAGTTGGCACTAAATGATGCGAATATTATAACCATGAATGTAAAACTTTTAGATATGAAAGATTATGACGAAAAGAAAGAGGACAAACCAAACAATATCTATCAAAATCACTATAACAACGATATGTTTTCAAGTCAAAGAGTGGATATAAAGGTTTAAAGTGGAAAATGAAAATCAAAAAATACAAAAAGCAGTAGCTCTACAATATGACAAAACTATAGATAATGCTCCAAAAATAACTGCAAAAGGAAAAGGTGAAACAGCAAATAATATAATAAAAATAGCAAAAGAGAACAATATTCCAATAAAAAAAGATGAAGATCTAGTAGAACTTTTATCACAAATTGATATTGACAAAGAGATACCAAACTCTATGTATAAGGCTGTTGCAGAGATTTTTGCTTTTATTTATGAACTTTCAAATAAGGATAAGCGATGATTTTAAAAAAGATTATTATAAAAGAGCAAAAAGAGCTTTATAGACATAAAAACTATCTCTTAACTCTTGATTTAGAGTTTAATAATACAAAAAAAGAGTACTCAAATAGTAGTAATTTGAGCTTTGAAATTGAGTTTGAACTTATAGAATTTTTAAAAAACAATAGTTTCTCTTTTACTATAGAGGAAGAAAAAATAACTGATTTCAAAAAGCAGATAACTGCAAAATATAAAATTTTACAAATAGATAAGAATAATCTTTTTATAGTAGAGAAACTAAGTAATTCAAAACTATATTTATTAAATCAAAATGAAAAAGCTATCAATATTTTAGATTTAAAGAAAACTCTTTTTAAATCTTATAAAAAAGTAAAAAACTCCTCTTTTGAAGGAACTTTATCTCTAAATGTTTTAGAAATTTTAGCCTCAAATCAAGATGATTTTAAAGAGCTTTTTACAACTTTGGCTATTTTAGAGAATCATGATAGCCAAACTCTTCTTTATATAGAAAAATTGAAAAAGTTTAAATATGCTTGTATTGCAAAAATCAAACAAAAACAACAAGATATGTTTTTGTGTAACTGTGTTCCTAGCTTTTTCCCTGAAACAAAATTTTATATAAAAGGGAATAGAGTTTTTTCAGACTATACAGAGTTTTTTCTAAACTATGAGCAAGAGCTTAAAGTTTGGAAATATCTATACTCAAATAAAGAGCTAGTTGGAGTTTATAAAGAGCCTAGTTTATATGAACTTTTTATAGGAAGAAAAATCTATATTTTAGATGAATTTAAAAATAGAGTAAAAGTTGTTATAAAAAATGCTCAATTTCTAGAGAATAGAGGTATCAATATAACTCTATCAAATGGAGTGTCAAGTCAAAAAATATCTCAAATATTTACAAAAGAGGAGCTTCTAAAAAGGGTTATAGAAGCTAGAGATTAGAACTCTATATCCTTAACCATTGCTATTTCATTGCAAATTGGGAAAAGTTTACATCTAATACAATCAGCCCATATTTTTTGCTCTGGAATATCCTCTTTTGGAATTTCTCTAAAGCCACAAGATAGGAAAAAGTCTTTTTCATAAGTTAAAGACAAAACTTGTTTTATACCATAAAACTTTGCCTCTTCTACACATTTCTCAACTAATTTTTTGCCTAAGCCTAAGCCTCTAAATTTTTCATTTACAATCAAACTTCTTACTTCTGCCATTCTAGGAGAGTGAATATGTGTTGCAGTGAATCCTGCCATCTCTCCATCTACAGTAGCTATAATATATGATCTAATTGTTGTAGCCATCTCATCTTGTGTTCTAAGAAGTATTATTCCTTTTTCAACTTCAGGCTTTACTAACTCTTGCATAAGAGGAATATCAAGAACTGTTGGTTTATAGAAATTAATTTCCAAATAGATGCTCCGTAATTTTATTTTGAAGCTCAATTATACCTTGTTTTTTAAGGTTTGAAACAAAAATACCATCTGGATAGTCTCTTTTTAATTTTTGTAGTTCACTACTATTTAGCTTATCTATTTTTGTAAAAGCATTTATGATTATTTGGTCTCCTCTTTTTATATGATTTACAAACTCATCAACATTTTTATCAATATCAAGCTCTGGATGTCTTGAATCTATTAAATGAACAAATATTTGTAAATTTACTCTTTGTTCCAAATATCCTGTAAGATTTCTATTCCAAGCTGCTTTTAATGTCTTAGCAACTTTTGCATATCCAAAACCTGGTAAATCTACAAATCTAGCATAAACATAAGGTGCTTCTAAATCTTGAGTTTTGAATTTAATCTCAAAATAGTTTATAAGTTGTGTTTTCCCAGGTGTTGAAGATGATTTTGCTAAACCTTTTTGCTTACATAAAGAGTTTAAAATAGATGATTTACCAACATTTGATCTACCTAAAAAAGCAACTTCTGCTACTGATGGAGGAGGAGAATCTTCTATACTTTGAGCCGATTGTAGAAATTTTGCATCTATTAAATTCATACTATTTTTTCTCGCCTCTCTCTACATTTATAATAAACTTCACAGGTTTATTTTCACTACCTTTTACCTTCGCTTCACCTGTTAGCTGATTTATATAGATATTATCTCCATAAACTTTTCTATCATCATTTTTTTCATGAACAAAACCATTTCCTATGATAATATACTCCTCTTTTAAAGGAATATAGATAATTTTGTCACCTTTTCCAACATAGTGTTTATCTTTTGATACTACTTCAAAATCTGCATCCTTTGTAGCTTCATACTTTGTTGCAACCTTGTTTTTACTATTTTTATCTGTTTCAAAAAATACATCAACTTGTTGTGCATTTAACTTATCTTCTCCCATTCTTATCTTTACATTTCCTGTAAAAGTTGAAATTCCTCTGTTATCATCAGCCTTAAAATCCAAAGCATCTATTATTAAAGTCTCACTTTTCCCAAGCAGAAGAGATGAACAAAAAACCAAACCTGCTATAATCTTTATACTATTTTTTACCATTTTTTACCTTTTTTCAATGTCTATCTCAAAGTGAGTATTTTTTGAATTTATAATATTTTTTTCAGTCTCTAAATATAGTTTTTCACCATTATATTTATGTTTATAATACTCAGCCTTGAAAGGAGAGCTATTTTTTGCAATTTTATTTAAATCATCATAAATCATCTCTTGCGTATCAATCTTTATAAAATTATCTCTTTTATACTCTACATTATCTTTTAAATTATAAATTGCACCTTTTTTTACTATAAAATCTGCCTTAATATTTTCACTCTTAAACTCTTTTCTAATATCCTGATTATTTACTGTTATATCACCAAAATACATCTCATCTCTAGTCTCATATCTTAATGCTTGTTTTGCTATTATTTTTTTGGTAACCATACTATCATTTAAACTATACATAATAGGATTTTCAAATATAAAAAGTGCTATATCCTCTTTCTTTAAATCTTTTTTTATTTTATCAACTGGTATAAAATAAAAAACTATTGATAAAAAAAGAGATAAAGAGACAAATATTTTTAAAGCCATTGATTTAAAAACTCCTCATATAAACTATCTTCTTTTAGTATATACTCTATCATCTCCCTTGCAGCTCCATTTCCACCACTCTTTTTGCAAACTACATTTACACTATTTTTTACTAATTCATGAGCATTTTGTGGAGCAAAAGATAATCCAACTTTTTTCAACATTTTTAAATCATTTAAATCATCTCCAATAGCAGCTGTTTGATTATAATTTAAACCCTCTTTTTTTAGAATATTATCAAGAACTGCTAGTTTATCCTTTACATTTTGATAAACATACTCTATTTTTAATTCATTTGCTCTATACTCAACAATTTTTGACTCTCTTCCTGTAATAATAGCCGCTTTTTTTCCTAAATATTTAGTCCAAAAAACAATAGCGAAACCATCATTTACATTAAAAGTCTTATACTCTTGAAGAACGCTTGAGTACATAATATCACCATTTGTTAAAGTTCCATCTACATCAAAGATTAAAAGTTCTATCATAAAACTCCTTTAGTACTAGGAACTCCTAGTTTCTCGTTTTTCACTAATGCTCTTCTAAGTGCAACTGCAAAGGCTTTAAATGTAGCTTCTATAATATGATGCTTATTTCTTCCTCTTTCAGAAATTAGATGAAGAGTAATTCCAGCATTTCCACTTAAAGCATGAAAAAACTCCTCTACAAGTTCAACATCAAACTCTCCAACTTTTCCACTAATATTTACCTCATAAACCAAAAATGGTCGATTTGATAAATCTAAAGCACAAGTAGTAGAAGCTTCATCCATAACAACTGTTGCATTTCCATACCGTTCAATAGCTTGTATTGGGAAAATTGCTTTTTTTAGTGCTTGTCCTAAAACTATTCCACAATCTTCAACTGTATGGTGTGCATCTATATGCAAATCACCTTTACACTCCAAATTTATATCAATTCCACTATGTTTGCTTAGAGCTTCAATCATATGGTCAAAAAAACCAACACCTGTATTTATAGAAAATTTTCCACATCCATTTAACTCTAAATTACACTTTATTTGCGTCTCTTTAGTATCTCTTTTTATCTCTACCATTTTAAATCCTTATTGAACTACAATTGCATTTGTTAAACTATTTTTTGCTTTAAAATTTTGTCCATCTTCATAAGATGAAAAACCTCTAATATATACTCTATAAATTCCACCATTTTCAACATACTCTATCTTTCTTGATGGAAACTTTAACTTATACTCATCTACAGTTTTAGAAGCTCCTGTTTGTAAACTAAAGGCTCCTACTTGAATGCTAAATTTGCTAGAACCTGAAGCTTTTGAAGACTGTTTTGAAGTACTAACTGGTGTTGCCATACCAATATTTGTATTAATATTTGTAGCTACTATATCATCTTCAATAACTTCTATTCTTTCAACTTCTGGTTTTTGCTCTATAGAGTTAACATTTGGAGCATTTTTATCATCAACTAAACCATTATACCCCAAAACTGTAACCCTAACATTTGCCGTACCCTTTCTAACCATATCAATTTCATGTGCAGCTTTATTTGATAAATCTATAATTCTTCCAGCAACAAAAGGACCTCTATCATTTATACGTACAATAGTACTTCTTCCATTGTCCAAATTATCAACTCTTACAACTGTATTCATAGGTAAGGTTTTATGAGCAGCTGTCATAGCATACATATTGTAAATCTCTCCATTTGAAGTCTTTTTTGCATGAAAATCTGGTCCATACCAAGAGGCAATACCTTTAAAATCATCTCCAACATTTGCAACAAATGGATAATATCTTATTCCAAAAACATTATAAGGCCGCATTGTAGCTCTATGCATAGCTTCGCTATTATTTATACTTTTATCTCCTGTATCTTTACGATATGAACTATAATCATAACTTTGCTTAGTAGAACAACCTGTAAATAAGAATAGCGAAAAAAAGAGCGAAAAAGCTACAGTATAAATTTTATTTGTTAATCTCAATAATCTCTCCTATTTTCAACTTGCTAGTACTTTTTTTATTGTCAGTCTTAAGTTTTTTTACACTAACTTTATATTTTTTTGAAATAGCTTCAAGAGTATCGCCTTGCTTTACCTTATATGCTATTTTATTTCTGCTTTGTTGAATATTATCTTTTTTTATATTTAAATCACTATTTTTAGACTCTTTTTTTATATTTTCTAAAGTTGTTTTATCTTCAACAGAAACAAGACCTTGAATATTTGCAACTCTATTATTAAATAGTTCAATCTTTGTATGAGGAATGTATAAATTATAACTATTTTTATCTGTTGGTATAATCTCTTTTAAAAGATGTTTATTTATAGTTTTTAACTCTTCATAACTCATAGCAAGTGCATCTGCAATAGTTTTTAGCTTCAAGCCTTTATTTGCAACTACCTTTTCTAAATCATATTTTACTTTTCTATCTAAATATTTAAATCTATCATTGCTTGCAAGAATTGAAAAAGTGATTAACATATTTATATAATTTGTACTTGTTTTTGGTAGATAATCTCTTCTAATATTATGTTTCAAAAGATAAGTATAATCAAAATGACCATTTTTTATACCCAAATCTTTATATACAGTATATAAGTTATCAATTCCTGTTTTATTTTTTGCATAATCCAAAATATATAGATTATAGATTTTTATAACCTTATCATGATACATATTTGGATTCTCTTCTAAATATTTATCCAAAGTAGCTCTTGCAACTCCGTGTATTATTCTTCCTTCACCTGCATTATATGCCAAAACAGCCAAATACCACTTTCCAAATTTTTTATAATATTTTCTTAAATAATTTGTAGCAGCTTCTGTTGATTTAATTAAATCAAGCCTCTCATCTACAAACTCATTTCTTTTTAATTTAAGATTAGTTGCAGTCAAAGGCATAATTTGCCAAAGTCCAGAAGGTCCCTTTTTCTTTATTATATTTGTATAGCTTGACTCAATTAAAGGTATAAAAAAAAGTGAATTTGGAAGTTGTTTTAACTCAAGCTCTTCTCTTACTATTTTTGCATTTAGTGATGATTTTTTAATTAAATTATCATAATATTTAATTTTCTTTAAAGATGATAGCTCATTATATTTTAACTTAAAAGATGGTTCATTTAAAAAATCTTTAGGAAGATTTAACTCCTCTAGTATTTTTATATTTTGCTCAAGATTATTTGCAAAAATAGAAGTTATAAAAATTGTTACTACTACTAGAAATTTTCTCAAGGCTTCCTCTTCATTTTAGAATTCTTTGATTATATCTAAGAAATATTAGAAAATTCTTTAAAAAGATTTTTAGCATTTTTTGTTGTTATACTTCGTATCTCATCATCATTTAAACCAAAAATTTCTGCCATTTTTAAAGATACATATTTTGTATAATATGGTTCATTTCTTACACCTCTAAATGGGTGTGGAGTAAGATAAGGGGCATCTGTTTCTATTAAAAGCCTCTCTTTTGGAATTTGTGGCAAAATTTCAACTAACTTTTTAGCATTTTTAAAAGTAAGAACTCCTCCTATTGCAAAATAGAAATTCATATTTGATAAAGGGAGCAAATGAGGACTTGCATTAAAACAGTGTAAAACTCCACCCAAATCTTTTGAAGCATATTTTTCTAAAATCTCTCTTGAGTCATTTGAAGCTTCTCTTATATGGATAATAAGAGGTTTTTTATATCTCTTAGATAGCTCTATTTGAGAGATAAAAACCTCTTTTTGCTTTTTTATATTCTCTTTCTTTTCACTCTCATCATCTGGTAGTCTATAGTAATCTAAACCACACTCACCAATAGCTACACATTTTGGATGATTTACATATTTCTCTATAATTTTTTCATCATATTTATCTATATCATAAGGATGAGTTCCTACAGCAAAAAAAACTTCACTATATTTCTCACTAAGCTCAATAGCTCTAGGAAGTGTATCAAAATCAGCTCCAGGGATTAAAAAAGCTTTAACCCCCTCCTCTTTTGCATTTCTTATAACACCATCTATATCACTTAAATATGCTTCGTTGTCTAGATGACAGTGTGTATCTATAATAATACTTTAGCCTTTAAGATAAAAATCTTTTATTTAGAAGATTTATTAAATTATTAATTTGTGCAATATCTTCTTGTTTAATCCAAGCATCTATTCCAAAGTTTTTAAATGCATCATAATCGCTCTCATCATCTATTACAGCAACAGATACATATTTCTCTTTACAAACACTATGTTTATTCTCTTCATATTCAAAGATACTCTCTATATCTATAATAGCTACATCAGCTTTTTCTCCACCCTTTGAGTGAAAAGACTCAACATCAAACTCTGGATTAAAAAGAGACTCATCAATTTGACAAAAAGTTATGATTTTCATATATCCCCCATACTTTAAATAATTTTGTATTCTATCAAAATAGTATTAAATTATAATATATATCTTGTTACATCTATATTATCAACTATTTTTTCTAACTTTTGTGTTACAAGTTCACTTGTTACAACTACTTTTGAACCTTTTTTGCTATCTGCTTCAAAAGATATATCTTCTATTACTTTTTCAATAACAGTATGAAGTCTTCTAGCGCCTATATCTTCTGTTTTTTCATTTGCAGCAACACTATATTTTGCAAAAGCTTTGATAGCTTCATCATCAAACTCTAAATCAACATCTTCAACTTTTAATAGAGCTTTATATTGTCTTAAAAGTGAATTTTTTGTATTTGTTAAGATTTTATATAGTGCATCTTCATCAAGACTTTCTAACTCAACTCTAAGAGGAAATCTTCCTTGAAGTTCTGGAATTAAATCGCTAGGTTTTGATACATGAAATGCACCAGCAGCTATAAACAAAATATGGTCTGTTTTTATTTGACCAAATTTTGTTTGAACTGAACTACCTTCAACTATTGGAAGTAAATCTCTTTGAACACCCTCTTTTGATGGGTCACTTCCACTATTTTTCTTACTTGTTGCAATTTTATCTATCTCATCAATAAAAATTATTCCACCATTTTCAGCTCTTTTTATAGACTCTACTTTTATAGCTTCTGTATCAAGTAAACCTTCACTAGCAACTCCTCTTAAAAGAACTTTTGCATCTTTTATGCTTACCTCTTTTTTTATCTTATCTTTATTTAGGCTTCCTAGCATTTTATTAAGGCTCTCTTGCATAGAACTCATATCAAAAGGAACATTTGAGTCAAGTATCTCAACATGAGCTTTTTTAGGAACTTCAATAGTTATTTTTTTATCATCAAGTTCACCAGCTAAAAACTTTTTTTCCATAAGGTTATAAGTCTTTATAAATGACTCTTTTGCACTCTCACTAGCAGTTTCAGGAAGAGGTGGAACAAGGTTTTCAACTATTCTTTTAGTTACTTCATCATCGATTTTATCTCTAATCTTATCTTCATACTCTTTAGTAACAAGATTAATACTCTCATATACTAAATCTCTAACCATTGATTCTACATCTCTTCCCACAAATCCAACTTCTGTATATTTACTAGCTTCTACTTTTACAAAAGGAAGTCCCATCATCTTTGCCATTCTTCTTGCTATTTCAGTTTTTCCAACTCCTGTATTTCCAATCATTAGAATATTTTTTGGCATGATCTCTTCTTGTAAGATTGGTTCAACTCTCATTCTTCTATATCTATTTCTTAAAGCTAATGCTATAG
This sequence comes from Aliarcobacter trophiarum LMG 25534, assembly GCF_003355515.1. Classification (NCBI taxonomy): domain Bacteria; kingdom Pseudomonadati; phylum Campylobacterota; class Epsilonproteobacteria; order Campylobacterales; family Arcobacteraceae; genus Aliarcobacter; species Aliarcobacter trophiarum. Next base: position 1,280,530 of record NZ_CP031367.1, read on the forward strand.
TTTTTTTGGCATCTTTTTGTCCAATAATATAATCATCTAAATACTCAACAATTTGCCTAGGTGTCATATCCATAATCTTATTTAATCCTCTAGTTTTAATATTTTTATATTTTGGTTTGTATAAATACAAAGCTCACCAGCTATCATCAAACTTTCACGAACTAACTCTTCCTCATCAAGTTGTGAGTGCTTTGCCAAGGCTCGTGCAGCCGATATTGCGAAGTTTCCACCACTTCCAATACTTGCTATCTCTCCATCTTCTGGTTCAACTACATCACCATTTCCACTCAAAATAAATATTTTTTCTTTATTTAATACTATCATCATAGCTTCAAGTCGTCGTAAATATTTATCTTTTCTCCACTCTTTTGAAAAAGCAATTACAGATTTTAATAAATCACCTTTACAAGCTTCTAAATGTGCTTCAAACATATCAAAAAGATTAAATGCATCAGCTGTACTTCCTGCAAATCCAGCTAATATTTTACCTTGATATAGAGTTCTTATTTTTGTAGCATTCCCTTTTAAAACTGTATTTCCAAAAGATACTTGACCATCTCCACCAATTACCGCTTTATTTTTGCCTTTATAGGCTAAAATCGTAGTTGCATGAAACATGTTTTAACCTGCAATTACATCAATTTTTAGTGTTGCATTTATTGAGTGTCCCAATTTACAAGATACTTCAAAAATTCCTACATGTTTAATTTTATTATCAATACTTATATTTTTTTTATCAACCATAATAGAGAACTGTTTTTCAAGCTCTTCGCTAATCTCTTTATTTGTGATACTTCCTATTAATTGGTCATTTGCTCCAACTTTATGTCTAATTGTAAGTTTTGTAGAGTTTAATTTTTCTGCCAAATCTTTTGCATTTGCAATATCTTCTTCCTCTTTTGCTTTTGCTCTTTTTTGCTCAGCATTATGTTTTGCAAGAACTTCATTTGTTGCTTGAAGAGCTAAGCCTTTTCCTATTAAAAAATTTTTACCATATCCATCTGCTACCTCTTTTATCTCTCCAGCTTTTCCTAAACTTTTTACATCTTTTATTAATAATACTTTCATTTTATTCCTTTTTTTTAACTCAATATTCTACAATAATATTTTTAAAGCCATATAAAAAATATCTAAATCTCTTTTTTATTACTTACAACTGCTCTTATGTCTCTTTTTCTTACATAACTATTTAAACCTATATGGTTGTTATATCCTAGAAGTTTTGCAATCTTTCTAACACTTAAGCCCATACCTAACAGCTCTTCTATCTTATCTCTTTGCTCATCAAACTTAGATTTTTGAATAGTTCCTTTTGGCTTTCCAAGAGCAATTCCATCCTCTCTTTTTGCATTCAGAGCCTCTTTTGTTCGTAAACTTTGAAGCCCTTTTTCTAATTTTATTGTCATTTTTATAATATTTAAAATCATAAGTGTAAGCTTATCTTCATTGCTTAAAAGATCTAAATTTTCTTCAACTACAATTATTCTTATTTTATTTGATAATAAGAATTTTACAATCTCTAAAATTCTATCAATAGTTCTTCCAAAAACATTTAAATTTGCAACAATTATTGTAGAGTTTTTTTCACAATTTTCTAAAAGTTGAATAATATTCTTCTCTTGTGATGGTCGATTTATCTCTATTTCAATATTTTTATAAATAGTGAGAGAATTTTTCAAAACATAATTTGAAATCAACTTCTCTTGCTCTTTTGTATAGTTCATATTATTCTGATTTTTTCTAATGTATATAAAATTTTTTGACATAGTACACACCTTTTTGTAATAGTTTTGTATATATAGATTTATACAAAATGTTATCTATTTAATATTTAATAAAAGCTTATACATATTCTATATCAAATAAAAGTTGAAGCTTTTATTTGATAATATTAAGCTTTTTATAATTAAAATTTATAAGAGGTAAATATTGAGATTAACGGTTGGAATTTCAGGAGCTAGTGGAGTAAATCTAGCTTTGAAGTTTATAAAACAAATACCAAAAGATATTGAAATTTTTGTTGTATTTTCAAAAAGCTCTAAAAAGGCTTTGAAACTTGAAAATGGTATAAAAACAAAGGAAATATTCAAAAATCACGAAAATATAACAATTTTTAAAGACAAAAATATTGGAGCTGCTTTGGCATCTGGCTCATTTAAAGTTGATAAAATGATTATTCTTCCTTGTAGTTCAAATACTTTGGCAAAATGCAGTATAGGAATTGCTGATAGTTTAATTACTAGAGCTTTTTCTGTTATGTTAAAAGAAAAAAGAGAGATAATCCTAGCTCCTAGAGAGTTACCACTAAATACAATAATGCTAGAAAACATGCTAAAACTATCAAAGCTAGGAGTTGTAATCGCACCACCTATTTTAGGATATTATAGCTCTCAGCAAACTTTAGAAGAGATGGAAAACTTTATTATTGGAAAGTGGATGGATTTATTAAAAATAGAAAATAAACTATATAAAAGATGGAAATAGATATGAAAAATAGCGATTATAACTATACAGGTTCTTATAAAAAAGCTATCTATAGTGGGACTTTTGATCCTATTACTATTGGTCACTTAGATATTATTGAAAGAGCAATAAAAGTTTTTGATGAAGTAATTATTAGTGTTGCAAAAAGTGAACTAAAAAAACCTATGTTTTCTCATGATAAAAGAGTAGAGTTTGTAGAAGCGGCTACAAAACATCTTAAAAATGTGAGAGTTGTCGGGTTTGATACTCTTTTAGTTGATTTAGCAAAAGATTTACAGATAAATACTATAATCAGAGGATTAAGAGCTGTTAGTGATTTTGAATTTGAGCTTCAAATGGGATATGCAAACTCTTCAATAAATCACAATCTTGAAACAGTTTACCTAATGCCAACACTAGACCATGCATTTGTAAGCTCTACTATTGTTCGAGAAATTATAAGATTTCAAGGAAAATTTGAGCACTTAGTTCCAAAAGAGGTTTTAAAATGTATGTAGCTATTGAGGGAATTGATACAGCAGGAAAATCAACACAACTAGATATTTTAAAAGGGAAATTCCCAAATGCAGTTTTTACAAAAGAACCAGGTGGAACAAAACTAGGATTAAAACTAAGAGAGATGATTTTAAATGGAGAAGCAAATAGTAGTTTAGCTGAAATGTTTATGTTTTTAGCAGATAGAGCTGAACACACTAAAGAGATAATTGTAAAAAATCAAAATAAGCTAATTATTAGTGACCGTTCATTTATCTCTGGAATTGCCTATGCAAAAGATAAAAAGATAGAGGATTTAATAGAACTAAATCGTTTAGCAACATCAAATAATTTTCCTAAAAAAGTTATTCTACTAGAACTTACAAAAGATGAATTACAAAAAAGATTATCTAAAAAGCCAAATGATAGTATAGAAAAAAGAGGATTGGATTATCTTTTAGATATCCAAGCAAGACTAAGAGAGACAATTATAAAACTAGATATAGAGCATATTTTTATAGATGCTAGTTTAAATATAAAAGATATAGAGAAAAAAATAGAGGATTTTATAAATGAGTAATACAATTCAAAGCCTAAGAGGAATGAAAGACTTAACAGGAACAGAGAGTGAACTTTTTATATACTTTATAGAAAATGCCTCAAAGATTGCCCAAAAATATGGCTTCTCTTATATTGAAACTCCTCTTTTAGAAGAAACTGCTTTATTTAAAAGAAGTGTTGGAGAGAGTAGTGATATTGTAAATAAAGAGATGTATCAATTTATTGACAAAGGGCAAAATGATGTTTGTCTTAGACCTGAGGGAACTGCTGGAGTTGTAAGACATTTTGTTGAAAAAAAGCTAGACCGTGCTGGTGGAACTTATAAATGGTACTATTATGGTCCTATGTTTAGATATGAAAGACCTCAAAAAGGAAGATTAAGAGAGTTTCATCAGTTTGGTTGTGAAGTTTTTGGTATATCAAGTGTTTATGAAGATGCAAATATTATCTCTTTAATCAAAGAGATTTTAGATTTCTTTGGTATTGGATTTACACTAAAACTAAACTCTTTAGGTTGTGCTGATTGTATGCCAAAATATAAAGAAAACTTAGTAAAACATATTTCAAATTTTAAAGAAAAACTGTGTGAAGATTGCAATAAAAGGCTTATGACAAATCCTATAAGAGTGCTTGATTGTAAAGTTGAGTCTTGTAAACAATTACTAGAAAATGCTCCAAAAATAACAAATAGTTTATGTAACTCTTGTAATAATGATTTTGAAAAATTAAAAGAGATTTTAGATTTTAATAATATATCTTATGAAGTAGATAGCAATTTAGTTCGTGGACTAGACTACTATAATAAAACAGCCTTTGAGTTTGTAAGCTCTGAAATTGGTGCTCAAAGTGCAATAGCTGGTGGTGGAAGATATGATAGATTAGTTGAATTTTTAGGTGGTAAAAGTACATCAGGAATTGGTTTTGCAATCGGGATAGAAAGATTATTAGAGTTAGTAAAAATAAAAGAGAAAAAAGAGGATTTTATCTATATTGGTGTTTTAGATGAAATTAGTTTAAATCAGGCCTTTGAAGTAGCAATTAAAAAACGAAAAACAATAAAAACTCACTTAGAGTACACTCCTAGAGGATTTGCAAAACATTTTGCTAATGCCCAAAAATTAGGATGTAATATTGTAGCACTTATTGGAGAAAAAGAGCTAAATGATGGCACTATTTACATAAAAAATTTAGATACAAAAGAAGAAGAAAATATAAATTTAGGGGATTTTTAATATGAAAAATAGATATGGGATAGATATTTGGAGTGATGATAACTTTTTTGTTGAAGATGGTATTGTAAAGGTAAACTACAAACCATATCCATCTTTAATAAAAATTGTAAAAGATGTAAGAAAACAGGGCTTCAAAGGACCTCTACTCTTAAGATTTCCACATATCACAAAAAAGCAGATTAAAACACTTTTTAATACTTTTAATGCAAGTATAAAAGAGTATGACTATAAAGGAAAATTCAATGCTGTTTTCCCTTTAAAAGTAAACCAGCTACCAAATTTTATTCATCCACTTATTAATGCTGGGAAAAAGTATAACTATGGACTTGAAGCTGGAAGTAAAGCTGAATTAATAATAGCGATGACATACAACAATATGGGAAGCCCAATAACGATAAATGGTTTTAAAGATAAAGAGATGATACATCTTTGTTTTATTGCGAAAGCTATGGGACATGATATTACAGTTATTATTGAAGGTTTAAATGAACTAGAGATGATAATTGAAGTTCTCAAAGAGACAAAAATGGAAGCTCCAAATGTAGGTATAAGAGTACGACTTCATAGTGGAGGTAGTGGTGTTTGGGCAAAAAGTGGAGGAATTGATTCAAAATTTGGACTAACTTCAACAGAGATTTTAGAAGCCTTTGAACTTATGCAAGAGAATAGTCTTGAAAATTTATTAACAATGATTCATTTTCATATAGGCTCTGCTATGAATACTATTAAACCTTTGAAAAAAGCTCTTAGAGAAGCAGGACATATCTATGCAGAGCTTAAGAACTTAGGAGCAAAAGAGCTAAAAGCTATAAATATTGGTGGTGGTTTAAGTGTTGAATATAGTGCTTATGAACAATCAAGATTTTACTCTCTAAACGAATTTGCAAGTGATGTTGTATTTACTTTAAAAGAGATAGCAAGACAAAAAGGGGTTGAAGAACCAAATATTTTTACAGAATCAGGAAGATTTATAAGTGCTGCTTCAACTGTACTTATAACTCCTGTTTTAGAACTTTTTTCAGCTGAATATGAGCTAGATCACCTAAAATTAAAAGATAAAAATCCACCTTTAATTGAAGAGTTAAACGCTTTATTCAAAGATATGACAAAGAAAAAAGCATATGAGTTTATGCATGATAGTATGGACCATTTAGAGTCACTTTTAACTCTTTTTGATTTAGGATATATAGATTTACAAGATAGATCAAATGCTGAAATTTTAACGCATCAAATTATCAAAAAAGCTATTTCACTTCTTCAAGTTGATGATTATGAAGAGCTTAGAAAATTTGATAAAAATATTCAAGAAAAGTATCTACTTAACTTCTCTTTATTCCAATCTCTTCCAGATTATTGGGGAATAGACCAAGAGTTTCCAATCATGCCAATAACTCATTTGGATAAAAAACCAACTAGAAGTGCATCTTTATGGGATATAACTTGTGATAGTGATGGAGAAATTCCTTTTGATATGAAAAAACCTCTATATCTTCACGATGTAAACCTAAATAAAGAGGATTATTTCTTAGGTTTTTTCAATGTAGGAGCATATCAAGATACTTTAGGAATGAAACATAATCTTTTCTCTCATCCAACAGAGGTAAATGTTGTATTTAAAGATGAAGAGGTAATTTTAGAAAAACTTTTAGAGTCTCAAAAAGTTATAGATATTTTAGATGATATTGATTATGACACTGAAGAGATTCAAACAATTTTAAGCAGAAGTCTTCCGCATGAGACATATGAGACATTAAAAAAGTACCTAGAAGACAATAGCTATTTAAAAACTATCTGGAGTTATTATGATGAGTGAAGAAATAATTGAGCAAGAAAAAATCTCTCTATGGCAACAAATAAAAGAGGATTTCTCTGTTCCAAAGCTGAATGACCCAGCATTTGACTCAAATTTTGATATATTTTTTAACTACCCTGGTGTTTGGGCTATTATAAACTATAGAGTTGCAAATAGACTGTACAACAAAGGATTTGAAAAGCTTTCTCGTGCTATTTCTGGAATATCATCTTTTTTCACAAAAACAGATATTCATCCAGCTGCAAAAATTGGAAGAAGAGTATTTTTAGACCATGCTATTGGAGTTGTTATTGGTTCAACTTCAATTATAGAAGATGATGTTTTAATATATCAAGGTGTGACTTTAGGAGGAGTTAGTCTTAATAAAGGAAAAAGACACCCTACAATTAAATCTAATGTTGTTATTGGAAGTGGAGCAAAGGTTTTAGGAAATATTACAATTGGTTCTAACTCAAAAATTGGGGCAAACTCTGTAGTTGTAACAGATGTTCCTGAAAATTCAACTGCTGTTGGAGTACCTGCAAGAATTATTAGAAAAGATGCAAAAAAAGATAAATTGGCTCACAATGAGTTACCTGATATTAATAAAGAGATGTTTAAATACCTAATTGAAAGAATCTCTATTTTAGAAAATAGTGTTAAAAAAGAGCAAGATTGTAATTGTGATATAAATGAAAAAAATGAAGTCTTAGAAAAAGAGTACAATGATTTTATTGAAGCATTAATTGTTAATAAAAAAGGATAATTTTGGAATTTGAACTAATTGCATTTGGATTAATAACTGGCTTTACCTCAGGTTTTTTTGGAATTGGTGGTGGAAGTATTTTAATTCCAATGCTTTTGGTTGCTGGATTTGCTATGAAAGAAGCTGTTGCTATATCAATTATGCAAATGGTTTTTTCATCTATATATGGCTCTTTTTTAAACTCAAAAAAAATAAAAGGTCTATTTAGAGATGGTATAATCTTAGGTCTTGGTGCTAGTCTTGGAGGACTTTTTAGTGGTTACTTTCTACCTTCAATTCCAGATATTTATCTTCAATATCTTTTTATTTTAGTACTTATTTATACAGTTTATACTCTATTTAAAGCCCCTGCTTCTCAAGAGGTAGTACAACCAGATAAAAATATATTTTTACTTGCATTTATTGGTTTTTGTGTTGGAATATTTGCTATGAGTATTGGGATTGGTGGCTCACTTATGCTTCTTCCAATCTTAGTTCAATTTTTAAAATATGATTTAAAAATAGCTACTGCTTTGGGGCTATTTTTTGTTATTTTTTCTTCTATTGGTGGATTTATATCAACTTCAATTTATGGAAATATGCTCTATTATGAGGGAGCTATTATTGGGATTGGCTCTTTATTTGGAGTATATTTTGGAATAAAAATAAAAGAAAAAACACAAGCAACTAGCTATAAAAAATTTGTTTTACTTCTTAATCTTTTTGTTTTAGGAATTATGATTTATAAGACAGTAAATTTTTAAAACAAAATCTGAATACCATATTCTGAGTGTAAAATAGCAGTTTTATAGTACTCTTTTCTATCTTCATTTTTAAGTCCAAACTTTTTTTGAGTTTTTAATTTTATATTTATTTCACCTTCACTTAAAAGCTCTCTTATCTCTTTATGTTTTAACCAATGCCCATATCGTCCAAGACTATTTTGCCAAATTTTAAAGCCACACTTTGAAGTAGATGTTAATTCAAAAAATTCACCATCTTCTGTCGTCCAAGAAGCATTGCTACAAGCATAGAGTTCAACCTTTTTGCCCCTAACCTCTTTTTTTCTTACTTCAATCTCTCCATCATCACAATATGGACATTTTCCCAATAACATCTAAATCACCTTTTATTTTTGTAAATTATACAAACATTCTTCGTAAAAAAGGGTAAACACTTAACTAAAAATTAACTAATTTTTCATATACTTATAAAATTTTTTAAAAGGGTAGATTATGAGAAAAAAAGTTTTTATTTCAATGTTACTTTTAAGTACAACTATGTTTGCAATGGATCATTCAAACCACAATATGCAAAATCACAATACAAATCAGATTAATAGTGAGCACAGTAGTTTAACTATTCCACAAGATGCAAAATGTTCTGTTTGTGGTATGTTTGTAGCAAAATATGATAAATGGGTAGCTACTATACAAGTAGAAAAAGAGATTTTCTATTTTGATGGAGTAAAAGATATGATAAAGTTTTACTCTGAGCCAACAAAGTATATAAAAAATATTGATTTAAAAAATTCAATTATAAGTGTTATTGATTACTATACTCTTGAGCAAGTAGATGCAAGAAATGCATTTTTTGTAATTGGTTCAAATGTTATGGGACCTATGGGAAATGAGTTAGTTCCATTCAAAGATGAAAATAGTGCAAATGAGTTTTTAAAAGACCATTTTGGAACTAAAGTTTTAAAATTCAACGAAATAAGTTTAGATATCTTACCAACAAAACATCATTAAACAAATGCGATTTTTTCGCATTGTTTAAACAAATCAATCTTTAATAAAAGAGCAACAATAATCAACTAAACTATGAACTCTTAATCTAAATTTAGTATTTGCAGGAATAGTAAAAGATGCTGGTCCATCAAACTCTTGCCAATCAGATGCAGGAAGCAACAAATCAATTTTTCCTCTTTGAATATCTATAATCTCTTTATTTACAGTATTAAGTTCATACTCACCAGCCAACATAATCCCTAAAGTCTTTTTACTTCCATCTTCAAATGTGATAGATCTACTTGTAATATTTCCTTCATATAAAATATTTGCAGCTTTTGCTATAGAAACACCTTTAAAATATGACATTCTAGTCTCCTTAAAATTTATCGCAATATTATATCAAATCAATTATACGATATTTATGAAAATGATAAAAAAGTATCTAATCAATTAAATTTTCAAACATCAAAATATTTTTTTCTTAACTTAATTTATAAAAATCTTTTAAATAAATTAGTTTTGCACTATTAATAACAAATAAAGTTTTATTTTTATAATATTCACAATTATATTTTTAAGGATGATTGTTTTATTTATACGACTAATTACTATGTACTTAATAAAACTTTTATTTTCAAAGTCTAAACATAAATAAAATAAATTATAAAGAGGTATAAGATGAATTTCAATAAAGAGTATAAAAATAGATTTAGAATACTAAAAGGTGGATTGGTATCTTTAGTTATTTCAAGTTGTTTGTATGGAGCACCAAGTGGAGGGAATGTAACAAGTGGTAATGCAAATATCTCAAAGAATGGTAATGTAACAAATATAGACCAGTTAAGTAATAAAGCTACAATAAATTGGAAAGATTTTTCAATAAATAAAAATGAGACAGTAAACTTTAATCAACCAAATAAGAATTCAATCACATTAAATAGAGTAATAGGGAATGAGAAATCAATAATAGATGGAGCCTTAAATGCAAATGGACAAGTATGGTTGTTGAACTCAAAAGGTACAGTGTTTGGGAAGAATGCAAAGATAAATACAGCAGGATTGCTAGTTACAACAAAAGAGCTTTCAGATGAGGATTTTAATAAAGGAAACTATAACTTTAAAGGTAAATCAAATGAGAGTATAGAGAATAATGCAGATATATTATTGCAAGATAAGGCATACGCAGCATTCGTAGCAAATAGTGTAATAAATAATGGGAAAATAGAGATACATAAAGGAGTAATACACCTAGTTGGAGCAGAAGATGTAACAATAAGCTTGAATGATAACTCTTTAATATCATTAAAAGTGAATAAAGGTGCAATGAATGCATTAGTAGAGAATAATAATATGATAATTGCTAATGGAGGGAATGTATATCTAACAACAAACGCAAAAGATGAGATACTAAAAAGTGTAATAAACCAAAAAGGAGTAATAAAAGCAAACTCTTTAGATGATTTACAAAGTGAAGTAATTATCTTTGCCCATGGTGGAACTGCAAATATAGATGGAACAATAGAGGCAAAAGGTAGCTTTGTAGAAACAAGTGGAGATAGAGTAAAAGTAGCTGATGGATTTAAAGTATATGCAAATAAATGGTTAATTGACCCAACAGACTTTATAGTAGCTTCTAGTGGTGGAGATATAAGTGGAACTACTCTTTCTAATAATCTAAACTCTACAGATGTTATTATCCAAAGTATACTAGGAACAACACAAACAAATGGTAAAGGTAATATCTATGTAAATGATGATATCTCTTGGAATAATAATAGTGCACTTGTTTTAAATGCTCAAAATGATATTTTTATAAATAATACAATAGTTGTTGGTGGTAATGGAAAACTATTTTTAAAATATGGACAAAAAACAGCTGATGGAGGAGATAGTAACTACTATATAGATAGTAAGAATGGAGCAAAAGTAGAGTTATTTGGCACTTCAAGTTTCTCTACACAAAAAGGAAGTGATAGTAGTAATTTAAAAGATTACATTATAATAACTGATTTACAAGATTTACAAGATATCAGTTTAGACTTAAATAAAAACTATGTATTAGGTGTTGATATACATGCTAATGCTACATCAGGTTGGAATGGTGGTTTAGGATTTATTCCAATTGGAAATGTTTCCAATCCATTTACAGGAATTTTTGATGGTTTAGGTAATACTATCTCAAATCTTTATATAAATAGAGAAAATAGTGTTGATGTAGGACTATTTGGATATGCCCGAGGTGCTACTATAAGAAATGTTGGATTAACAGATGTAGATATAAAAGGAAATAAGTATGTTGGAGGGCTTGTTGGATTTAATGAAAACTCTTCTATATCTAACTCATATGCTACAGGAACTGTAACAGGTAATACTTCTGTTGGAGGACTTGTTGGAAGTAATTATAACTCTTCTATATCTAACTCATATGCAACAGGAGATGTAAGTGGAGAAGATTATATTGGAGGTCTTGTTGGAGTAAATGAGAAAACTAATATAACAAATTCACATGCAACTGGAACTGTAACTGGAGAATATTATATTGGAGGTCTTGTTGGATTTAATTATAATAGCTCTACTATATCTAATTCATATGCAACAGGTAATGTAAGTGGAGAAGAAATGGTTGGAGGGCTTATTGGAGAAAATAAAGACAACTCTAATATTTCTAACTCATATGCAACAGGAACTGTAACAGGTAATACTTCTGTTGGAGGACTTGTTGGATATAATCGAAACTCAGAGATAAAAGATTCATATGCAACTGGAGATGTATTTGGAGAAGATTTTGTTGGAGGATTTGTTGGTTGGAACGATGCTGGAACTATTAAAAAAAGTTATTCAATAGGAGCTGTAAGAGGAATAGGAAGTTCTGTTGGAGGATTTGCTGGAACTAATGAGGGAGAGATATTTAGCTCTTTTTATAATAAAGAAAAATCAACTTAAACAAATGGTATAGGAAATAACCAATCAAATCAATCTTGGGTATATTCTAAAACAACTGATGAGATGGCAGATATAGAGCTTTATAAAAGCCATGGATGGACTATAACTCTTGATGAAAATGCTCTAGATATTCCAACATTTGACTCAAATGGTAATTGGGTAATCAAACCTGTAGATACTCCAAGTGAAGTTGAAAAACCTAATAAGCCTAGCAAACCTAATAAATATGCTAAAGGTGATAAACATGGTGAAATTATAAAAAGTATCGCTTATAATAGTTTTATCTATAAAAAAGATAGATTTAATATAGATGATATGGAATGACCCCAAAAAAGTAGACAGAAATTTATTCAGTTAATTAAAATAACAATTTAGAGAAAATTGTAAACAATTGAAGGAATTAAAAATGGCAAGAAGAGAATATAGTGAAGAGTTTAGAAGAGATGCTGTAAAACAAGTTATAGAAAATGGATATGGGGTTGTTGAAACAGCTGAGAGGTTAGGTGTCCATTATGATTCTTTGAGAAACTGGATAAAAAAATACAAATCACCAGAAGCTGAAGTAGAAATAAAAAAAACTCAAGATACAACAGCTGAAATAAAAAGATTGCAAAAAGAATTAAAGAGAGTTACAGAAGAGAGGGATATTTTAAAAAAGGCCGCAGCGTACTTTGCAAACAACCCAAATTAAAGTACGCATTTATAAAGGAGTATCAAATACAGTACACAATCAGAAGAATGTGTACTGTATTGAAAGTTCATCCTAGTGGGTATTATAAATGGTTAAAACAACCTATTTCAAATTTAGAGATTGAAAATCAACAAATTTTACAAGAGATAAAAAAAGCATATAGAGAGTCAAATGGGATATATGGATATAGAAATATTCATAAAGATTTAAAGGCTTCAAATATACATGTAAATAAGAAAAGAGTTGCAAGATTAATGAAAGAAGCAAAACTTTGTGGAATAGGAAATTATAAAAGAAAACCAAAGCATAAGGCTGGTTCAATTCATAAAGCACATCCAAATCATTTAAAACAATGTTTTTTAACATATAAACCAAATGAATCTTGGGTTAGTGATATCACATATATCAGAACTTATGAAGGATGGTTATATTTAGCTACAGTTATAGATCTTTATTCAAGAAAAATAATTGGTTGGGCAACAGGACATAGACAATCAACATCTTTAATTATTAAAGCTTTGAAAAAAACAACTCACAGAATTAAAAATCATAAAGTAATTCTTCATTCAGATCAAGGTAGCCAATATAGTTCTTATGAATACCAAACATTTTTAAAGCATCATAATATTATCCCAAGTATGAGCCGTAGAGGTAATTGTTATGATAATGCAGTAGCAGAGAGTTTTTTTAAGACATTAAAAAAAGAATTAGTTAGAAAAACTATATTTCATACAAGAGCAGAAGCTAGAGATAAAATATTTGAATATATAGAAATGTTTTATAACGCAAAAAGACGACATAGTTTTTTAGATTTTATAAGTCCAAATGAATTTGAGAAAAGATACAATGATAGTGTTACTCAACCAAAGGTGTTAACTGATTAAAAAAGTGTCTACTAACTTGGGGTCATTCCAGATATAAACATAATTCATAAAAAAAGAGATACAAATATAGAGCTAAAAGATGGTGGAATTAAGTTACCAACCCAGGAACTAAGCCAAGTTTTTAACTCTTTTATAGTTTCTAACTAGGAGATAAATAAGTTTTTATTGAAGCAAAAGGCTATAAACTTTTTGATATAATTCGGAAATTTAAATAAGGTGTAAATATGAGTATCCAGAAAGAACTTAAAGATATAATAAATGACGAAGTTTTAGTTGAAATCGAAGAGTATATAGATGATATTTTTGAAATAATTGCTGCAAAGAAAGAGACTCCTGAGCTAAAAGAGGAGTTAGCAAATATGCAAGAGATGAAAAAAGAGTTTGAAGAGCTTTTAAATGATTTAGATGCAGGTGAGATAGATGATGAAGAGGCAAAAGAGATTTATGATGAAATAGTTGAGATGCTTGAAGGAATGGATGCAGATTAAAAAAGATTAAGATGTGCAAGGCTATATTATTGATATAAAAGCTGTAAAAGATGATGATTTAATTGTCACTATTATATGTGAAAATGAACTTATTACAACATACAGATTTTATGGAGCAAGGCACTCAAATATAAATATTGGATATAAAATAGATTTTGAGCTTGAAAGTACAAAATCTTCCATTGCAAGACTAAAGGATGTAATTCAGTTAGGCTTCCCTTGGATTTTGAATAGTCAAAAAATGTATGCTTGGCAAAGATATCTTAAGCTTTTTTATGTTCATTTAAAAGAGCTTCATGATTTAGAGCCATTTTACTTTTTTCTTCTAGAAAATTTAATTTCAAGAATAGAGAAACAAAATGTTTATAGAGCTATTTTAGAGTCATATCTATCGCTTTTAGAGCATGAAGGAAGACTTCATACAGATTTTGAATGTCTTATTTGTGAAGTTGCGATAGATAGTAATTTATCTATTGTAAGAGGTTTTTTACCTGTTCATAAAGAGTGTATAAGAGGTAAGGTTTTTGATTATAAAAAGATAAAAGAACTTTTCTCTACAAAAAAAGCTATAAATCTAAATGATGATGAAGTAGAAAATCTTTTCGAGATTCTACTTCTTGGACTTTAAAATAGCTTTTAAGATAACTCTATTTTTCTTTTAAGGTTTTCTATAGTTTGAGATAATATTTTTACATCAAATCCATATTTTTTTGCTTTAACAATAGCCTCTTTTATATATTTTTCACTCAAAGGTTCTTTTATATTTGCAACAGTTTTTATAACATTTAAGATTTTTGCTTTCTCTTTAAAATCTTCTGGAGCATTTTCTACATCATCTACAAACTCTATAGCATTAACTAATTTTGGGCTTAATTTCCAATGCTTAAATATCTGAGCTGTTACAAATGAGCTAGAAAAACCTACAATCTCTTTTTCTACCTCTTCTATAGAGAAAATCCCCTCATCTATTTTTGCCTTAAACTCTTTTTGTTTATCCTCATTCATAACTATATCAGCAATAATATATTTTCCAATATCAAGTAACAATGCAGGTAAAATAATCTCATCTCTAAGAGTTTCATCGATTTTTCCCAACCATAAACTTGCTAATACAGATGCAATATTTGAAGAGTTCATAAAATTATCATTTGTAAGTCCGTAAGGAGCCAGAGTTGTTATCAATATTTTTTGGCTACTAGCAGATATTGCAACAGATATTGTAAAATTTATTCCCAACAAAGATATCGCTCTAAGAGGAGTTTCAACTTTACTTCTAAATCCAAACATTGCAGAATTTGCTATTTTTAAGAGATTTGTTACAATTAGAGCATCTTTACTTATAATATCATGTAACTCACTTATCTCTTTTTCACTTTTTCTTCGATACTCTTCAATTAAAATAATAGTTCGTGGAAGAGGTGGAAGTGCATCAACCCTTCTTACTAATTCCTCAATTTCCAAAGCATTCTCCTATTAAGATTTTTAAAAACTCTAAACATTAAATCTAAAGTGCATAACATCACCATCTTGCACTATATAATCTTTTCCTTCAAGTCTTAGTTTTCCAGCATCTTTACATTTAGTCTCACCACCAAACTTTATATAATCCTCATAAGAGATTACCTCAGCTTTTATAAAACCTTTTTCAAAATCATTATGAATAACCGCAGCAGCTTGTGGAGCTTTTGTATTTTTTCTTATTGTCCAAGAACGCACCTCTACTTTTCCAGCTGTAAAATAGCTTTGAAGTCCTAATTTATCAAATGCTTTTTGAATAATTTGCTCTAGTCCAGACTCAGCAACTCCTAAATCATCCAAGAATGCTTTTGCCTCATCATCTTCAAGTCCAACAAGCTCTTCTTCTATTTTTGCACATAAAACTATAACATCTGAGTTTACACTTTTTGCATACTCTTTTACAATTTCAACATATTTGTTTGTTCCAGTTGTTAAAGTATCCTCATCTACATTTGCACCATAAATAACATCTTTATTAGATAAAAATCTAAGCTCTTTATCTAAACTTATAAACGCTTCATTATCACAATTTTCAAATGTTTTAACAGGTTCTAACTCTCCAATGTGAGTATATAACTCTTCAGCAATTACAAGCTGAGCCGCTGCTTCTTTACTTCCCTTTGCTTGTTTTTTAAGTCTTTCAATCTTTTTTTCAAGTTGAGAGATATCTGCATAAATAAGCTCTGTTTCAATAATTTCTATATCTCTAAGTGGATTTACATCTCCTTCAACATGAGTAATATTTCCATCTTCAAAACATCTCACCATATGAAGTATCACTTCAACTTCTCTAATATTTGATAAAAATTGATTTCCTAAACCTTCACCCTTACTAGCACCTCTTACAAGCCCAGCAATATCCACAAAGTCAATAGTCGAATGCTGAATTTTATCAGGGTTTACAATTTTTGCTAATTCGTCAAGTCTTTTATCTGGTACTGGTACAATAGCTTTATTTGGCTCAATTGTACAAAATGGATAGTTTTGTGCTTCTGCATTTTGTGCCTTTGTTAGAGCATTAAAAGTTGTACTTTTTCCTACATTTGGCAAACCTACTATTCCTACACCTAATCCCATTTTTTTCCCTTTATTATGTTATTTTTAATGAAGTTTACATTTTAGCTAAATATTTATAATTTTTCTTTTAAAGTTATATTTTATCTATTGTTCAATATTTCTTTAGATTATAAAGATTAATCTTTTTTTGTATCCATTAAA
Source organism: Aliarcobacter trophiarum LMG 25534 (assembly GCF_003355515.1). Lineage (NCBI taxonomy): Bacteria > Pseudomonadati > Campylobacterota > Epsilonproteobacteria > Campylobacterales > Arcobacteraceae > Aliarcobacter > Aliarcobacter trophiarum. The sequence continues at coordinate 1,297,293 of NZ_CP031367.1, forward strand.
GCCTTATATAAAATTTATAAAAACCACTCATAATTAAAATATAAAAATTGTTAAAAAATCAACATAAGCCTTTAAATAGCTTTTTTATTTAACTTTTATTTTATTTTTTTAAGAGTAAACTTAATGGTTTAAATTTTATAGAGAAAAGGATTTTGTATGAACAAATTATTATGGGGTGCAATTGCCGTAATTGGAGCTGTCTGCTTTGGTTATTTGGCATTGCAAAAAGGAGAGACAGTATCAGCCATGTATTTGGTTGTTGCAGCTGTTTGTATCTATATGATTGCATATAGATTTTATGGAAGATTTGTAGCTTATACAGTTTTAGGTTTAGACAAAAATAGAGCAACTCCAGCACAAATTCATGATGATGGAAGAGATTTTGTTCCTACAAATAGATCTGTTCTCTTTGGTCACCATTTTGCTGCAATTGCAGGAGCTGGTCCACTTGTTGGTCCAATTTTGGCAGCTCAATTAGGATATTTACCTTCAATGCTTTGGATACTTGTAGGTGGAGTATTTGCGGGAGCAGTTCACGATTTTGTAGTTTTATTTATATCTTCAAGAAGAAATGGAAAATCTTTAGGTGAGATTATAAAAGAGGAGTTAGGAACTTTTACAGGTGCAGTAACAATGATTGCAATATTTGGAATTATGCTAATTATTATTGCAATTTTAGCAATGGTTGTTGTAAAAGCACTTGCAGTTTCTCCTTGGGGACTTTTCACTATTGCTATGACTATTCCAATTGCTATTTTTATGGGTCTATATATGAGATTTTTAAGACCTGGTAAAGTTGGAGAAGCTTCAATTATTGGATTTATCTTACTGATATTTGCAATTCATTATGGAAGTGTAATAGCAGCTGATCCAGTTTGGGCGGCTAGATTTACTTTTGATGCTGTTACTCTATCATTTATTATGATGGCATATGGATTTATAGCTGCAATTTTGCCTGTTTGGTTCTTATTAGCTCCTAGAGATTATCTATCAACATTTTTGAAAATTGGAGTAATTGTACTTATGGCAATAGCTATTGTAATTGTAGCACCAGATATTCAAATGCCAAAAACAAATCCACAATATTTTGATGGAACAGGTCCAGTATTCGCAGGTGCTATTTTCCCATTTTTATTTATTACAATTGCTTGTGGTGCTATTAGTGGATTTCACGCACTAATTTCAAGTGGAACAACTCCAAAAATGCTAGAAAATGAAACTCATGCTCTTTCTGTTGGATATGGTTCTATGTTAATGGAGAGTGCTGTTGCTATTATGGCTCTAATTTGTGCAACTATTTTACATCCAGGATTATATTTTGCTATAAACTCTGCACCTGCATTTATAGGAACTGATATAGTTCAAGTAGCTCAAACTATCTCTTCTTGGGGATTTACTGTAACTCCAAATGAGATAATTGAACTTACAAAAAATATAGGTGAACAAACAATTTTATCAAGAACAGGAGGAGCTCCTACATTTGCTATTGGGGTTGCACTTGTACTTCATGAGTTAATAGGTGGAATAGATATGATGGGATTTTGGTACCACTTTGCTATTTTATTTGAAGCTCTATTTATTTTAACTGCTGTAGATGCAGGAACTCGTGCTTGTAGATTTATGGTTCAAGATATTTTAGGAAATGTTTATAAACCTTTAGGAAATACAAATAACTATTTTGCAGGTGTTATCGCTACTTTTTTAAGTGTTGCTGGATGGGGATATTTCTTATACCAAGGAGCAATTGATCCAAAAGGTGGAATATATTCACTTTGGCCACTATTTGGAGTAAGTAACCAAATGTTAGCTGGTATGGCTTTACTTTTAGGAACAGTTGTTTTAATTAAAATGGGGAAAACAAGATATACATGGGTTACATTAATCCCTGCTGTTTTTGTATTAACTGCAACATTAACAGGTGGAGTTCAAAAAGTACTTCCATATAAAGAGGGAGATAGAGTTCATAATGCTGTAAGCCACGTAGCTGTTGCTCAAATTCAATCAAAAAATATAGAGAAATTTGAAGCTGAATTAAAACTTGTAACTACACCTGAAGAGAAAGCAAAACTAGAAGCTAGCATTAGCTCAGCTAGTAAAATTAAAATTTCAAATATAGTAAATGCTATCTTAGCTATTTTCTTTATGTTTGCAACTTCTCTTGTAATTATTTCTACAGTTTTAATAGCTATTGGAAAACTAAAAATTCCTCTAAAAGAAGAGCCTTATGTAGCACTTGATAGCCTTAAAAAGAGTTAAAGGTGCTAGACAAGATAAAGGCATTTTATGAAAAATCTGAAAAGTTTTTTCATCCCCTTGTGGGGCTTTCTAGCTATGAAAAATATCTTGAACATATGAAAAGAACTCATCCAGGAAGAGATGTTTTAAGTCGTGGAGAGTTTTTTAAAGAGAGCTTAGATAGAAAGTATAACACAGGCGGTTTTAAGAAGTGTTGTTAAACTTTTAAGAGTAGAGTTTCTACTAAACATAAAAAAAGCTAAGGTTTATAACCTTAGCTTTTAACTTTTTCTTTTAAAGCTTTTGCTTTTTTTTTCTTCCATCTATCATAATATAACATATATCCAGTAATAGCAAAAAGTGCCATAAGAAAAGAGGATATAAAGTATGATAATTGTCCAAACCAACCAAAATACTCTCCACTATGAAGTGGCAACATACTAGCCATTAGTTGTTCATTTAATTTTTTATCTTCAAATTTTGTATCTTTTACTACTAAAGAGCTATTTGGGTCAATTTCCATAGAGTTTGTCTCTCTAAAGTGTGTTGCATTTGCATATAAATAAGAGATTGTATATATACCATCTTTTGAAGGAGTTAATCTTAAATTTGCATTTTTATACTCTTTTGCTACATTTTGCTTAAATATTTCAATAGATTTGCTTATATTATCATAAACTATTGTTTGTGGCTTATTATTGGCTTCTACTTTTTGTGATACTCTTTTTGGCTGTTCTACTCCCATAACTGTAAACATTGCTCCCCTATACCAATCATACGACCAGTAAAGCCCTGTAATACACATTATAATAAAAAATGGAACTACCCACATACCCAAAGAGCTATGAAGTATTGAGACAAATGCTCTCTTTTTATATTTAAAACTAAAGGTAAAACTTTTTAGAAAGTTTGCTTTAATTCGTGGCCAATATACAACTACTCCACCAATAGTTAAAAAAATAGCAACAATAGTTGAAATTGCAACAAGTTGTTTTCCTATCCACTGAGTATCACCTGAAAAGGTAAGCCATCTATGTAAAGAGAAGAAAAACATAAAAAAATCTTTTCCTACAATTTGTGGTAAAACCTCAGCTGTATATGGATTTAAATATATATTCAAGCCTTTCCTAGCACCCTCTTTTTCTATATTTAAAACAATACTAGAGTTTTCTAAACTTGAAAAAGAGATACTATTTATCTTTGTATCTATATTATTTTCTTGATAAATTTTTAATACTTCACTTTGCTCTAATCTTGATTTATTATCTAGATTTTGTACATAATATGTATCTTTATTGATAAGATTTAATATCTCTTTTTCATAAGATAAAACTGCTCCACTAACTCCAATTAGTAATAGTAAAACTCCAAAAATTGCTCCAAAAAACCAATGAAGCTGAAACCAAATCGACTTATGCATAAAGCTATACTCCTTTATTTTAGAAAAATCTTATCTAAGCAATTTTAACACTACTTTAACAAGATTGATAATTGTTATTATAATATTAATAAAAAAGAGATAAGTAGTAATCTACTTATCTCTTTTTGGAAAATTAAAATATATTTTAGAATCTCATATTCATACCAACAGTATATCTTCTACCCTCAAGAACAACATCATAATCATCATTAGTAATCTCTTTATTTGCAATATTATAAATACCAGCTTTTAAGCTTAAATCTTTTGTAGCCTTATATACAATTCCTGCATCAAAAGTACCATATCCTGGTGTTCCACTGCTCATAGAAGTTCTACTTAAATAGTCACTTGTTTTACCTCTATAATTATATTGTGTCCAAGCATTCCAAACCTTTGATATATCCCAATCAAGACCAGCATTTATCATATCCTTTGGCATTTTATTTAAAGCTTCTCCCTTAAAATCTCCACTTTTTTGCTCAGTTTTAGTATATGTATAACTTGTACTTGCAGTTAAATTCTCAAGTAAATCATAATCTAAACTAAACTCTATACCTTTCATTTCAGCATCATCAACATTTTCCATTTGACTAACAAATCTATAAGGTTTTCCATTTGCAGAACATTTCCATTGAGCTTGTGGTGAACCATTATTAGTACCTGGAGAGTCACAAAGTCTGCTTTCAACAATCTTGTCCTTAAAATCTGATTGATAAAACATTAAACTACTAAATAATCCTATATCATCATTAGAATAGTTTATTCCAGCTTCATAACTAATACTTTTTTCAGGTTTTAAATCTGGATTACCAATAATTACAGCACTACCTTTTCCAGTTCTGCTACCAAAACCTTCTGAAATTTGGCTAATTGTTGGTTGTTTATACCCTGTACTTACACCACCTTTTAAAGTTAGATTATCTGTTAAATGATAAACTCCATAAATTCTAGGAGTTACTTCACTTCCAAAATACTCATCTTTATTGTATCTAGCTCCAGAAGTTAAAGCAAAACTATCTGTTATACTCCACTCATCTTCTGCATATAATGCTAAAAGCCATCTATCAAGTTCTGTTACTCCTGTTACACTAGCTAAACCATTTGTAGTATCTATAATTTTTTCTTTTTGATACTGTCCACCAACTGTTAAAGCATGAGTTCCAATAAAGAATGAACCTTGAGTATTAAAAGTTTTTAACTCCTCTTTTTTTTCGTCTGTACCACCTAAGTCATACACTTTTTTTGTTGTTTCATCTTGATAATAAGTGTTTACTATAAAATCATCATATTTTGCTTTATGGCTAACTGTATAAACATCTTTTTCATTTTCATTAGTTGAAGCTTGACTAGCAACATCTACACTTTTACCTAATGTTGTTTTATACTCTTGTCTTATAAAGTCATATCTTAAGCCTAAATCATTGTGTTCATCAACATTCCAAGTAAGCTCACTTCCTATTTTTCTAACTTTCTTTTCAGACTCACTTGAACCAGATTTTTGCCCTTCTCCACCTACATAATCACTTTCATCAGTACCTTGAAAACTTCCATCTAAACTTAAAGATAATTTATCTTTGATTAGAGGACCTGTCAAAAACATACTTGCTCCATAATTATCATTTGAGTAATCATTTGCAGATTTTGTATATTCAGGAGTTATACTTCCTTTCCAAGTATCACTAGAAGCTTTTTTTGTAATAATATTTATAACTCCACCCATTGCATCACTTCCATAAAGTGAACTCATAGGTCCTCTTACAATCTCTATTCTTTCAATCATATCTATTGGCGGTAAATATGCACCAATTTTTCCACCATCTGTACCATTTCCATTTATAGCTCTTCCTGCACTTATTGGCTTACCATCAATTAAATATTTTGTATAATTTGCTCCCATTCCACGAATTGTGATTTCTTGATTATTCCCACCACCAGCTACAGCAACACCTGGTATATTTTTAACAGCATCTATAACATCTGTATATGATTTTTTTTGTAGTTCATCTGCTGTAATTACTGAAATTGAAGCTGGTGCATCAGCAACATTTTGCTCAAATCCAGAAGCAGTAGTTACAACTTGAATATCATCAAGTTTTGTAGTCTCATTTGCAAAAAGTAGATTTTGTGTAACTAAGATAGAAGCTACACTTAATACCATTTTTATTTTCATTTCTCTTTCCTTTTATATATTTTCTTTCTTTTTTAACTTTAATTGTTTTAAAATAGATTTTAGGAGAATCTATTTTATTTTTGATAATCATTATTATAATTAACAAAAAGGAAATGAAATATTAATAGTTTTTTCTTAAAGTAAGGTAAAATTGATAGTGATTATTAAAATATTTTAAAAATATGTAAGATAAAATCTTACATACTCATATTTTTATCTGCGATTTCTAGAATTTTATGAACTCTAATTGCTTGAGATGGGTTTGATAAAGATTGTTTTTGATTTATAATTGCAATTCTAAAATGTTCTATACTATTATACAAAGCATCTTCTGGTTTTATATAAGGAGAATAAGTTCCAAACTCATTTGTTTTTACCAAATAGTTTTCATCCATAATATTTTGTCCGCTTACAACCTCCACACTTTTTTCATAAATTGTAAGTTTATTCTCTAATTTTAAATCTTCATAAACAAGCATTTTTTTAGAACCAATAATAGTTATATTTCGCTCTTTTATTGGGCTTAGCCAGTTTGATTCAAGATGTACAGAAAAGCTATCATACTTTAGATTTACAAAAGTGATACTCTCTTTTGGATTGTAAAATTTTTCACCACTTGCTTTTATGCTTATTGGGTTTTTTCCATCCATTAAATAGTCTATTATAGATAAATCATGAACTGCTAAGTCCCACATAGAACTCACATCTTTTCTAAATTGTCCTAAACTTTTTCTAGTTGAATTTATAAATAAAACTTCCCCTATTTCACCACTAGAGATTATCTCTTTTATCTTTTTTATTGCTGGATGAAAAATCATAATATGATCTATATGTATGATTTTATTCTGTTTTCTTGCTAACTCTTCAAGCTCTTCTGCCTCTTTTAAAGTAGCGGTAAAAGGTTTTTCCACATATACATTTTTAGAAGCCAATAGTGCTTGTTTTATTAAATAATAGTGACTACTAGTTTGTGTAGCAACAGCTACAATATCTATAGTTTTATCATCTAAAACTTTGCTAAAATCTTTTTCATAGTTTGTTGATGATGCATATATTTTATGTGCTTTTTCTAAATTTTCATCTAACATATCACAAATAGTATGAAGATTTAAGTTTGGATTATTATTTATATTTCTAGCAATATTTGGTCCCCAATAACCAAATCCTACAAGTGCAACATTTAACATTGTATCTCTTTTACTAAATTTCCTACAATATATTCAACCTCTTCATCAGTAACATAAGGGTTCATTGGTAAACTCATTATCTCTTTTGATACTCTCTCTGAAATTGGAAAATCTCCCTCTTTTAAATTTAAGTATTTAAAGCACTCCTGTACATGTAAGGGCATTGGGTAATGTACTGCTGTTGGAATTCCTAAGTTTTGTAATTTTGTTTGTAGCTCATCTCTATTTTTTACTCTTATTGAGTATTGTGCCCAAGCTGATGTTCTATCCTCTTTTACAAAAGGAGTTTCTATATTTTTTGCATTTAATGCTTTTGTATATTTAACTGCAACATCTTGTCTTAGTTTTAAATCTTTAGGATAGTATTTTAATTTTACATTTAAAACTGCTGCTTGAATTGTATCAAGTCTCCCTCCCATACCTATATATTGGTGATGGTAACGAATTGATTGTCCATGAAGTCTTAGAGATTTTATTTTATTTGCTAGTTTTTCATCATTTGTAAAAACTGCCCCTCCATCTCCATAACAACCTAATGGTTTTGCAGGAAAGAAAGAAGTACAAGATATATCACCAAGGTTTGAGTCACTAATACCTTTATAAGTAGAGCCAAAGCTTTGAGCTCCATCTACTATCACTTTAAGGTTATATTTTTTTGCTATCTCATTTATCTCATCCATATCACACGGTTGCCCATACAAAGATACTGGAATAATAGCTTTTGTTTTAGAAGTTATTTTCTCTTCTATCTTTTTTGGATCTATATTATATGTTCTCTCATCAATATCAACAAACACTGGTTTAGCTTTTAGGAAAGCTATTGTTTCTGCTGTTGCAAAAAATGTAAATGGTGTTGTGATTATTTCATCATCTGGTTGTATATCTAAAGCCATCATAGCAAGAAGCAAAGCATCTGTCCCACTTGAACATGTTATCGCATATTTTGAACCTGTGAATTCTTCTAGCTTTCTTTCAAGTTCATCTATTTGAGCACCCATTATAAAGTTACAATCCCGTGCAACTTTTATAATAGCCCCTTCTATCTCTTCTTGGTATAATTTATGTTGGATTTTTAAGTTGGCAAAATCTATTTGCATTTGATTCCTTAAGTAAAAAATAAGGCGAATTGTACTTAAAAATCACTTAATCTTATAGTATTTTTAATAGACCTCATAAACCTTTGAAACCAAACCACTATCTCTTATTTTTTTACAAATAGTACTATCTTTTGTACTATCAACTTGAACATCTATGGATACAATATTTTGATTTTTCTTAATTTCTAATTTTATACAAGAGTTTTTATCACTCATTTTTAATTTTTCTATATCCCAGTTTGTATCACCAATATTTATAACATCTTTTATATCTTCTATTTCTTGATTTAACAAATAGTAACTTTGAATAGTGTTTATAGCTGTAGTTACATCTCTTTTTAAAGTTGAAACCAAAGCACTATCTTTCGTATCCATAAGCTTTGGAGCAGCAAAAGAGACAATTATCCCTAAAATCACAATTACAAATATAATCTCTATTAGAGAAAAGGCTCTTTTCATAGCTTCTTCCTTTTTTAAAAGTTTATATTGATTGTAAAATTTTATAACTTAAAAAAATATTATTTTATAAAACCCCATCAGGAAAATCTATTTTTGTCTCTTTTTGGACATCAGCAACACTTTCAAAAACAACCTCAATTGGAGCTTGTCCATGGTGTTCATTATCTTTATCAATAAATTTAGTTAAAGCTTTATGAAAATCTAGTTTTACTGTACCTATTGGTCCATTTCTCTGTTTTCCTATAATAATTTCAGCCTCTTCAATTGGTTTATCTATAAATTTAGATTTATAATCTTCACCCTTATCTTTTGCCTCTTTCTCTTTTCTAGCTTCATCTCTTTGCTTATAAACATCATCTCTATATACAAACATGATAATATCGGCATCTTGCTCAATAGCTCCAGACTCTCTTAAATCACTTAACATTGGTCTTTTATCTGGTCTGCTTTCAAGTCCTCTATTTAGCTGTGAAAGTGCAACTATAGGAATTTTAAGCTCTCTTGCCAACATTTTCAAACCTCTACTAATATCTGAAACCTCTTGATGTCTATCTTTATTTCCTAATCCTTGCATTAGTTGAAGATAATCAATTACAACTAGACTAATATTGTTTTCTTGAATTTGTGCCAATTTTCTTACTCTTGCTCTTAATTGATTTATATTTATACTTCCACCATCATCAACAAAAAGTTTTTTACTATTTAAATCATCAAAAGCAGCACTTAAACTCGACCACTCTTTATCATCCATATCACCTTTTCTAAGATTTTGAAGAGGTATTGATGTTTTTGCAGCTAACATTCTCAACATTAGTTGTTCTGCTGGCATCTCTAAAGAGAAAAAAACTACTCCTTTGTTTGCTTCTACATTTTTTAAAGCCATATTTAAAACTATTGCTGTTTTTCCCATAGCTGGACGTGCTGCAATAATTACTAAATCTCCTTCATTAAAACCAGTAGTTCTTCTATCTAATGATTCAAAACCTGTTGTTTGTCCTATTAAATATTTATTTCCTAGTTTTTTCATCTTTTCAATATATGCCAAAGTATCACTTGTAACAGTTTGCATATCTTTTAGTTCACTTGTTGCACTATTTGTAGAGATTTTATAAAGTTCACTTTGAATAGTGTCTAAAGCCTCATTTGCACTAACTTCATCTTCAATTGCAACTTTTTTTATAGTTGTTGCTAAAGAGGCTAACTCTCTTTTTACAGAAGCATCTTTTATCTCTTTTACATAGGCGCTTGTATTTGTAATAGGATTTGCACTTAATATCTCAAGTAAAACCTCATCATTTACATCTTTTTTATCAACTCTGTTTCTTACAAAATCCTCATCAATTGGCATATCTTCACTATGAAGTTTCATTATTACTTCAAATATAGCCTTATGTGCTGGAAGATAAAAATCTTTTGCTTTTAAAACTCCCAAAACATCTTCAAGCTCTTCAGGATTAAAAAATATTGAGCTTAAAACTGCTCTTTCGATGTTTATACTATAAATACTATCCATTATATTTTTCTTTTTGCTTCAAATTCAACTTCTTCTACAAACTTATTAATCAAAGCATCTCCACTAAGTTTCGCAATTATTTCACCTTTTTTCATAACAAGTCCACTACCTTTTCCAAAAGCAATAGCAACATCAGCAGCTTTTGCTTCTCCAATAGCATTTACAACACATCCCATAACTGAAACATCTAATGGAGTTTTTATATGTGCTGTTCTTTTTTCTATCTCTGCAACTGCACTTACTAAATCAGCCTCTATTCTTCCACAAGTAGGACATGAAATAATATTTAAGCCCTCTTTTGAGATGCCTAAATCTTTTAATATAGCCTTTCCTACTTTTATCTCCTCTTCAAGCTCTCCTGTCATTGAAACTCTTAGAGTATCACCTATTCCATCAAGAAGTAAACTTCCTAATGCAATTGAAGATTTTATTGTAGAGTGAAATTGTGTACCAGCTTCTGTTACCCCTAAGTGAAATGGATAGTTATTCATAGGTCTTAAAAGCCTATAAGCCTCAACTGTTCTTTGAACATCAGAAGCTTTTAAAGATATTTTAATATCTGTAAATCCCAAATCTTCCAGATATTTTATATTATAATCAGCACTTGCAACCATTCCCTTTGCTGTTTGTCCATATCTATCTTCAAACTCTTTTTCCAAACTTCCACAATTTACTCCAACTCTTATTGGAATATTTCTAGCTTGACAAGCTTTTACAACCTCTTGTACTCTTTTTTTATCTCCAATATTTCCAGGATTTATTCTTATACAATCAACTACTTCAGCAGCAATTAAAGCCAATTTATAGTGAAAATGAATATCTGCAACTATTGGTAAACTTACTTGTTTTTTTATCTCTTTTAAAGCATGAGCATCTTCAATATGTGGAACTGCAACTCTTACAATATCAGCACCTGCAAAATGTAGTCTATTTATCTGCTCAATTGTTGCTTCTATATCTGATGTTTTAGTATATGTCATTGATTGTACACTAATTGGTGCATCACCACCTATTAGGATATTTCCTACTTTTATCTGTTTTGTTGGGTATCTTTTTATCATTTTGGGATTTTATCTAAAATAGTTTAAATAAAAGTGAAGTTTAATTTATACCTAAGAATTTATTTTATATGCTTGTATCTACACAAAATAAACTACAAAGAAATATCTTGAATACAAAGCGAAATATATTATTAATTATACTGGCATTTATTGTCTCAACCTTTTTTGCAATAATATTGACAAATTATTATATAAATAAAAAACAAAAACAGCTACTAGAAACAATATATCAAGCTACTCACAAAAATATTTTTGAAAAAACACAAAATTTGATAAGTGATAAACAAAATACATCTTTAGCTATTGCAATATCTTTATCAAAAGATAAAAATCTATATGAAAATTTAGAAAATAAAGATTTTAAAAAGCTAAATTATGAACAAATTGCAAAACTAATTGAGACAAATTCAAAATATAAAAATATCTGGATTCAGATTTTTGATAGTAACTTAAATAGTATTTATAGATCATGGACAAATATAAGAGGAAGCCTTAATTTTAGACCTGATCTAAAAAAAATAGAAGCTTTAAAAAATATTTCAACTTCAATTAGTGCTGGACTATTTAATGTAGGAATAAAAGCAAGAGTTCCTATTTTCGATGAAAATAACAATTTTTATGGGACTTTAGAAGTTATTACACATTTTGATTCAATCACAGAAGATTTGGTAAAAAACAACATCTCTCCTATTGTAATAGGAGATAAAAGTATTAAAAAGAATTTAACAAATCCTCTTTTATCTAAACTTTTCATTGATGATTACTACATTGCAAATGAAAATGTTGATATGAATTTATACAACTATATAAAAGAGAATGGCATTGAGAATTACATAAATATTGAAAATTTTATTGTAGAGAATGGTTATTTAATCTCAAAATATCCACTTTTTGATGAAAAGGGCAATAACTTAGCATACATAATAAATTTTATGGAATTAAATAGTATAAATTTAGAAAATATGAAATATGTAAAAATTCAAGCAATTTTGGCTTCTGTTATAGCACTTATCATACTATTTACAGCTATTTTGGCATATTATCTAAGAGATATAAAAGAGCAAAATCATAAAAATAAAATCCTTTTAGACTCTCAACCAAATATTGTAATAATAACAGATGGAGAAGAGATAATTGATGCAAATAAACAACTATTGTCATTTTTCCCTTTAGCCAAAAATCTTGAAGATTTTAAGAAAAAATATATTTGTATTTGTAACTCTTTTGAAGATTTAAAAAAAGATGATTATATTGTAAACAAAGATTATGATGGTAAAAATTGGGTTGAATATATCTTTGAAAATCAAGATAAAAACTTTAAAGCTGCTATAAAAAATTCAAAAAATGAGCTAAGACACTTTAGTATAAAAACTTCTACTGCAAAAATTGATTTATCTATTATTGTTACTTTTATTGATATTACAAATGAAATTTTACAGCTTGAAAAAGAGAAAAATGAACAGAGAAATCTATTTCAACAATCAAAAATAAATGCTATAGAAAATACTTTAAATAGTATAGCTCATCATTGGAGACAACCTTTAAGTGTGATTAGCACAATAGCAAGTGGGATGAAATTAAAAGAGGAGTTCAAGCAACTAACTAAAAATGATATTTTACTATCTTGTGATAAAATCATTTTAAATACAAAAAAACTCTCAAATACTATAGAGAATTTTTCAAACTTTTTTGAAAAAGATGATATGGCTTCTAGCTACTCTTTAGTTGAAATGGTTAATAATGTAATCCTCTTTTGTGAAACTATATTTGATGAGAACTCTATTAATTGTGAATTCACATATAGCGAGGATTTTATAATAAACTGTAGCCAAAGTGATTTTTCTGACTCTATTTTGAATATTTTAGACAACTCAATTTATGCACTAGTTAATAATAAAAATAAAGCAGACAGATATATTTTAATCAACTTTTCAAATAAAATCCTATCAATTAAAGATAGTGGAAATGGTATTGAGGAAGAACTTATAATGAAAATATTTGAACCATATTTTAGTACAAAACATCAATCTTTTGGTCTAGGATTGGGTCTTTTCACAGTGAATGAATTTTTTGTAAGAAATCTCAATTTTAAAATTGAATTAAAAAATGAAGAGTTTGAATTTAAAAATAAAAAACTAAAAGGTTTAAATATTATTATAAATTTTAATTAAACTTTTATTTTATCTTTTTTAGGTAAAATGCACGGATTATTGAAAAAAGGATTGTTTATATGCAAGATATTGAAGTTTTCGATTTAGTTATTATTCTTATTACATTATTACTTGGTTTAAAAGGACTTTTTAGAGGTTTAATAAAAGAGGTATTTGGAATAATTGGTATTATTGGTGCTATTTTTGTAGCATCAAGAATTTCAACAGAAGTTGGTGGACTTTTGGCACCAGTTCTTGTAATAGAAAACCAATCAACAATTAAATTAATAGGTTTTGTAGTATCTTTAATTGCTGTTTGGCTGATTGTTTATAGTGCTGGAGTTGTTGTTAGCAAAATATTTAGTGCTAGTGGATTGGGAATTATTGATAGAATTTTTGGTTTTATCTTTGGAATGTTAAAAATATTCCTTATATTTTCTGTTATTGCATATTCATTAAATCAAGTAGCTTCATTTAAAAAAGTAATTGATGAGAAATTTAGCAACTCTGTTATGATGCCACATTTACTAAGTATTGGTTCATACATAATAAAATTTGATACAACAGCAATTGTAAATACTATTGACAAAACTATTCAAAATGCAACTGACAGTTCTATTTCAATACAAAATAGCATTGATGAAACAAAACAGAGTATAGAACCAGCATTAAATGATATAAAAGAGAATGTAGAGCAACTTGACAATCTAAAAGAAGATTTAGATAGTACAAAAGATAAGTTAGAAGATATTAGAAATAAAGATGAATAAGGATTTAAAAATTGTTTGAAAATAAATATATACAACAAAGAATAGAAAAAGCTCAAAATTTACGAGATTTAGGAATAAATCCATATGCGAATGAGACAAAAAGAGAGCTAAGCATAAAAGAGTATTTTACAAAAAATGAAGATGTTTTTAATCTTGAAACAAAAAGAGATGAGAGTAGAAATTTTACAATAGCTGGAAGAATTAAGTTTTTTAGACTTATGGGAAAAGCTAGTTTCCTTAAACTTGAAGATGAAAGTGGAATGCTTCAAGTTTATGTTGCAAGAGATAATTTGGAAGAGAACTTTTATAATGATATTTTCAAAAAATATATTGAAGTTGGAGATATTGTTGAAGTTAGTGGTTATCCATTTGTAACTGGTCAAGGTGAGCTTTCACTTCATGTTGATAGTTTGAAAATTCTTACAAAAGCTATCTCTCCACTTCCTGAAAAATTTCATGGAATACAAGATAAAGAGCTAAGATATAGACAAAGATACTTAGATTTAATTATGAATAGTAGTGTTAGAGATACTTTTCATACAAGAAGTAAAGTTATAAGTTTAACAAGAAGATTTTTTGAAAATAAAGGCTTCTTAGAAGTTGAAACGCCTATGATGCACCCAATTGCTGGTGGAGCAAATGCAAAACCATTTGTTACTCATCACAATGCATTAGGAATTGATAGATTTTTAAGAATTGCTCCTGAATTATATTTAAAAAGATTAATTGTTGGTGGATTTGAAGCAGTTTTTGAAATAAATAGAAATTTTAGAAATGAAGGTATGGATGCAACACATAATCCTGAATTTACTTCTATTGAGTTTTATTGGGCATATAAAACTTATGAAGATTTAATTGAGCTTACTAAAGAGTATTTTGCATATCTATTTGAAAACTTAAATCTTCCTACAGTTTTACCTTATGGAGAGCTTGAAGTTGATTATAGTAAGTTTACACAAATACCACTAATTCAATCTTTATATGAAATTGGTGGTGTTCCAAAAGATATAGTTGAGGATAAAGAAAAAATTTTAGAATTTTTAAAAGCAAGTAAACTTGAAGCAAATAATAAACTAAATCTAGGTCAACTTCAAGGTCAACTTTTTGATGAATTTGTAGAAAATAAACTTATTAATCCAACATTTATAACAGAGTATCCAGTAGAAATCTCACCACTTGCTAGAAGAAGTGATGAAAAACCTCACTTAACAGATAGATTTGAGCTATTTATAGCTGGACGAGAAATTGCAAATGCTTTTAGTGAGTTAAATGATCCAATTGACCAACTTCAAAGATTTGAAGGACAAATGGCAGCAAAAGATAGTGGAGATGATGAAGCACACGAGATGGATGAAGATTTTGTAAATGCACTATCTTATGGTATGGCTCCAACTGCAGGGCAAGGAATTGGTATTGATAGACTTGTAATGATGCTTACAAATCAGCACTCAATAAGAGATGTTTTACTTTTCCCTGCTATGAAACCTGTAAAACAAGATTTTGATCTACTTTTAGATGAAACAGAAGAAAAATAGAAAAAAGATAAAGGAAAAGAGATGAGTTATATAGAGAATGATAGATTAGAGATAGCGGATAAAGAGGTATTTGAAATAGTTGAAGCAGAGTTAGCTAGACAGACAAACCATTTAGAGATGATTGCAAGTGAGAATTTCACATCTCCAGCAGTAATGGAAGCTATGGGTTCAGTATTTACAAATAAGTATGCAGAAGGTTATCCATATAAAAGATATTATGGTGGTTGTGAACAAGCTGATAAAGTAGAACAACTAGCAATTGATAGAGTTTGTAAAATCTTTGATTGTAAATTTGCAAATGTACAACCACATAGTGGAAGCCAAGCAAATGGTGCAGTATATGCAGCACTACTAAAAGCAGGAGATAAAATTTTAGGTATGGATTTATCTCATGGTGGGCATTTAACTCATGGTTCAAAACCTAGTTTTTCAGGACAAAACTACTCAGCATTTTATTATGGGGTAGAACTTGATGGAAGAATAAATTATGATAAAGTAGAAGAGATAGCAAAAACTGTTATGCCAAAAATCATTGTTTGTGGAGCTAGTGCTTATGCAAGAGAGATTGATTTTAAAAGATTTAAGGATATAGCAAACAAAGTTGGTGCTATTCTATTTGCTGATATTGCACATATTGCTGGTTTAGTTGCTGCTGGTGAACATATGAGCCCTTTCCCTTATGCAGATGTTGTTACAACAACTACTCATAAAACTCTAAGAGGTCCTAGAGGTGGAGTTATTATGACAAATGATGAAGATATTGCTAAAAAAATAAATAGTGCAATATTCCCAGGACTTCAAGGTGGTCCTCTTATGCATGTAATTGCTGCAAAAGCTGTTGCTTTTAAAGAGATACTAGATCCAAAATGGAAAGATTATGCTGTTCAAGTTAAAGCAAATGCAAAAGTATTAGGTGAAGTTCTTGTAAGTAGAGGTTATGAACTTGTAAGTGGTGGAACTGATAATCATCTTGTTTTAGTATCATTCTTAAATAAACCTTTCTCAGGTAAAGATGCAGATGCTGCATTAGGTAATGCTGGAATTACTGTAAATAAAAATACTGTTCCTGGAGAAACTAGAAGCCCTTTTGTAACAAGTGGTATTAGAATTGGAAGCCCTGCATTAACAGCACGTGGAATGAAAGAAGAGGAGTTTAAATATATCGCAAATAAAATTTGTGATGTTTTAGATAACATAGAAGATACAAATTTACATGCTAAAATTAACAAAGATCTTGAAAAACTAGCTAATAACTTTGTTATCTATTCTAAATCGACTTATTGAAAGTTTTGACACAAGGAGTGTATTATGCAAATAATGGGTGATGATTTCGTAAAAAAAGTTCAACTAAAACAAGAGAAAGAAGAACTTGAAAAAAAACTGAGCGAACTTGATGAAACAAGGATATCTATGGGAAATATAAATCTTACAAATAATCTAAACAATGCCTATAAAGGTATAGATAGTAATAGTGATGATATGAATGAGATGAATAGACTACAGCAAAATATCAATTATGATGATAGCAATGAGTTTGATAATATTATGTTAAATCAACAACAAAGTGGAGAAGATAATAAAAAGAAATACTTAATTTTAGGTATTGTTTTAGTTGTTCTTTTTTTACTAACTATTATTATAATAAGACTTTTAACAAGTGATTCAAAAAAAGAGGACCCATTTACATCAAATAATCAAAACTCTTCTGAAATGAAAACTCTATCAGAAAATAGTGGAAATATTGAAGATAGATATAAAAGAATATTAGATGATAAAGCAAAAAAAGAGAGTTCTGAACCAGTAGTAACTCAACCTACAAATAGCTCAAATGAGAAACTTGATATGATCAAAGAGACAAAAGAGGAAACTAGACTTGCTCAAAATGAGAACTTTGAAGATAACTCTATTTCAAATGAAACTCTAGATGAAACTATAAAGAAAATAGAAGAGAAAAAACAAGTTACAAAACCTAGTGAAGCAAAAACAACTGCAAAAGCACAAACTGAACAAAAAAAATCTATAAGAGACTTAGTTGAGGGGAATCAAGCGACAAAAACAACAACTCAAGATACAACTAGTGCAAGTGGTTACTTTATTCAAATTGGAGCATTCTCAAAAAGACCAAATGAGAGCTATTTAAAGAATATAACAAATCAAGGTTTTAAATATAAAATAATCCAAGAAGATATAAAAGGTACTGCTTTTAATAAGCTTTTAATTGGTCCATACAGTAGTAGAGCCGCTGCTTTAAACGATGTATCATCTGTAAAAAGTAAATTAAATATTCAAAATACTTTTATAGTAAATTACTAGAAGATATTTATGAATTTTTATAGTAAAACTCTATTTTTAGACCAATTTACACCTGTTTCAATATATGAAAAAATAAAAGCTCTTTATAAAGAAGAGCTTACTTTTCTATTTGAAAGTAGTATTAGCTCAAATAACGATGGTAATTTTTCATATATAATAATTGGAGATAGAGAGAGAATTTGGCATAAAAATAGTGAATGTTTTTTTAAAAATGAGAGTGGAGAAATAGAAAAAGTTGACAACAATCCTCTAATATTCTTAAAAAAGTATTATAAAAATTTTGATAAAAGTATATATAAGGATAAAGCAAAAGAGCTAGGAATTGGCTTAATAGATGGATTTATTGGGAATGTTGGTTATGATATAGGAAAAGAGTTTGAGCCAAAATTAAAAGCTTCTATGAACTCTTTAGAAGATGAGTTAAATATTCCTGATTTAGATTTAATAAGACCAAAAATAGTTTTAGGGTACTCTCATAAAACTTCTAAACTAGTGCTACTGACATCAATAGATGAACTAAAAGAAGAGTTAAATAATATAGAGAATGAGCTTTTAAAACCATACTATCATACTCCACTAAAAAAAGCGAAACTTTTAGATGAAGGGAAATTCAACTTTACAAAAAATGAGTTTTTCTCTATTGTTGAAAAATCTAAAGAGATGATAAGAGCTGGAGATATTTTCCAAATTTTAATCTCAAATAGATTTACTCAAAGAGCTATAGTAGATAACCTATCTTTTTATAGAGCCTTAAGAAGTAAAAATCCAAGTCCATACTTATATCTTCTTGAGTTTGAAGATTTTTCTATTGCTGGAAGTAGCCCTGAGGTTATGATTAGACTAATAGATGGTCACCTACTTTTAAGACCAATTGCAGGTACTAGAAAAAGAGGTTCTACTTTAGAAAAAGATTTAGAGATGGAAAATGAACTGATCAACGATAAAAAAGAACGTGCAGAACACTTAATGCTTGTTGATTTAGGAAGAAATGATGTAGGTCGTGTAGCTCGTGCTGGAAGTGTGAAAGTAACTGAGCTTATGAGAGTAGAAAGATACTCTCATGTTATGCATATAGTTTCAGATGTTGAGGCTGTTTTGGATGAAAAATATGATATGTTTGACCTATTTATGGCAACTTTTACTGCTGGAACAATGACAGGTGCTCCAAAAATAAGAGCTATGGAACTAATAGCAAACTTTGAAAAGATTAAAAGAAGTTTCTACTCAGGAAGCATAGCTTACTTTGGTTTTGATGGAAATATGGATAGTGCAATTACTATTAGAACTTCACTTATTACAAAAGATAAGATAATTTTTCAATCTGGGGCTGGAATTGTTGCAGACTCCGTAAATGAAGATGAATACTTAGAAGTTCATAATAAACTAGCAGCAAATATTGCAACTTTAAAAGAGTTATCGTAATTAAAAAAAAGAGGAAATAAGATGTTACTTGGAGTAAATATTGACCATATAGCAACTTTAAGAGAAGCTAGAAAAATAAATGACCCAAACCCTTTGGATGCTCTAAGTATTTGTAAACTTAGTGGTGCAGATCAAATAACTATTCACTTAAGAGAGGATAGAAGACATATTCATGATTTAGATGCAAAAGCAATTATTGAGCATTCAGCTCTTCCTATAAATTTGGAATGTTCTATAAATAGTACTATTATTGATATAGTTTATAAATTAAAACCTTATAGAGTGACATTAGTTCCTGAAAATAGAAAAGAGGTCACAACAGAAGGTGGACTTGATTTAGAAAATAATTTTCAAAAAATTAGTCGTGCTATTGCACAATTACAAAATAGTGGTATAGAAGTTTCACTTTTTATAGATCCAACTTTAAAATCTGTAGAACTTGCTAATATGTTAGGAGCTTCTTGGATAGAACTTCATACAGGAAGCTATGCAAATATATTTGCTATGCTTTATACAAATTTGAAACATACTCAACACTCAATAAAAGAGCTAGAGCTTCCAAATGAAAAATTAAAAAATATGCTTGATACTAGTTTGGAAAATATAAAAAACTCTTCTTCTCTTGCTGTAAATCTAGGTTTAAAAGTAGCAGCTGGTCATGGATTAAATTACCAAAATGTAAAAAATATTTGTGAGTTAAAAGATATTATTGAACTAAATATTGGTCAAAGTATTATTGCTAGATCAGTTTTTACAGGTCTATCTTCTGCAATAGTTGAGATGAAAAATCTTATTTCAAAATGACAAACTTCCCAAAAATTGCTATTAGTGTTGGAGATTTAAATGGTATTGGAATTGAAATAGCTCTAAAATCTCACAATACTATCAAAGAGTTTTGCCAACCAATCTATTGCATAAATAGACAAATGCTAGAACAAGCATCAATACTTTTAAATATCTCTATTCCTGATGATTTTAATATATATGAAACCTTTGGTGATTTTGAAATAATTCCTTCAAAAGCTACAAAAGAAGCTGGTATCTTTTCATATCTATCTTTTATGGATGCAATAACTCTAGCAAATATCAAAAATGTAGATGCAATTTGTACTTTACCAATAAACAAAGAAGCTTGGGGTAAAGCAAAGCTAAAATATAAAGGACATACTGAAGTTTTAAGAGATTTTTACAAAAAAGATGCAATTATGATGCTAGGCTGTTCTTCTATGTATGTAGCACTTTTTACAGAACATATTGCACTAAAAGATGTTGCAAAGAATATAAAAACTAATAAATTAGTAAAATTCTTAAAAGATTTCATATCTTGTACTAGTGCTTCAAAAGTTGCAGTTTTAGCTCTAAATCCACACGCGGGAGATGGTGGAGTTTTGGGGAAAGAAGAGAAAAAAATAAGAAAAGCTATCAAAAAAGCAAATAAGATTTTTGGTTCTGATATCTTTTCAAATCCTCTTGTACCTGATACTGCTTTTTCTCCAAATAATAGAAAGAACTATAAATATTTTGTAGCTATGTACCACGATCAAGGATTAGCTCCACTAAAAGCACTATATTTTGATGAAAGTATAAATGTAAGTTTAAATCTTCCTATTATAAGAACAAGTGTAGATCATGGAACAGCTTTTGATATAGCATATAAAAATAAGAACCCAAATACAAAAAGCTATATAAATGCAATAAAAGAGGCTATTAGCCTAAGCAAAAAATGAAACTACTTGAAGAGAACTATCAATTAAACTTTTCAAAAATAAACTTTTTGGAGAGAAAAACAAAAATAGAAAATAAAAAAACAATCATTTGTGGAGCTTCAAAAGTTGGTAAATCTTATTTAATTTTTGATTATTTAAGAAACTTCAAGAGTGAAGAGTATTTATATATCGATTTCTTTGATTTCAGAAATCGAACTATCTTTGAAGAGTTAGATTTTTTAGAAGAGTTTATTTTTTCTAAAGATATAAAAGTTCTAATTTTAGAAAATTTTAATTATGAGTGTAAAATTCCAAATTGTGAAAATATTATTTTAACTTCTCAAAAAAATATCAAGCATAAAGATTTCAAAATAATAGAGCTCTTTGCATTAGATTTTGAAGAGTACCTATTATTTGATAACAAAAATCAAAATATCACTCAAAGTTTTAATAACTTTTTAAAATATGGAAACTTACCACTTTCAATAAATTTAGAAGAGCATAAAAAAGTTTTAAAACTACAAGAGATATTAAAGTTAAACTCAAAAGATAATACAAGTTATGAGATTTCAAAAATTTTAATAGAAAATATTGATGAAAAAAAGTCTATTTTTCAACTCTTTAATCAACTAAAATCAAAGATAAAAATATCAAAGGATAGATTTTATGAGGAGTGTAAAGAGCTAGAAGATAAAAACTCCATTTTTTTTATTGAAAAGTATAATCAAGAGAAAAGTTTAAAAAAAATATACTCATATAACTATGCTTTTTTGGGAGCTATTAGCTTTTCAAAGAAATTTAAGCAAGAGTTCACAAATATGGTTTTTTTGGAACTTTTAAAAGAGAATAAAACTATCTATTATCTTGATAATATCGATTTTTATATAAAAGAAGATAATTTAGCTATTGTTTGTATTCCTTTTTTTAATATTGATTTAAACTCTAATTTACTAAAGAAAATCATTAAAACTGCTTTAGAAGTAGATATAGAAAAAATAGAGATTATTACTATCTCAAATAATCAAAAAATAGATAACAAAAAGATACATATTGAAACAATTGTATTTTATGAATGGGCTTTAATTTAAAATTAGCTCCTCTTTTGTGATATAATCAAACCACCTTTGATAAAAAATGGAGAGATTATATCATGGAAAAAAGATTAATAAATTTTATAAAATATGCTCCTATGATTTTTATTCCTTTGATTGTTTTTTTGGTTTTTTATCTAATAATAACAGGTTATAAATCTACATTAAATAGTAATTTTGAAGTCTATAAAAATGACTTAATAGATAAACAAAAAAGCTTAGTAAAAACAAATATCCAAATTGCTACACAGATATTTGAGAATCAAATATTTTTGGCAGACAATAAAGAGAAAGCCTATAAATCATTCTTCAACTTAATAAAAAATATAAATAGCACTGCAAGTGATTATTACTTTATCTTTAATACAAAAGGTGATGTTATTATACACTCCTTTTTAAGCCATCTTGAGGGTGAAAATCTATTTATTTTTAATAATGAAAACTATAATAATGTAGTAAAATTAATTACAACCAACTCTACAGAAGATAGATATGTATCATACAAATGGTTAAATCCAAACACAAATTTAGAAGAGGAGAAAGTCTCTTTTGTAAGACAACTTCCAAATACTGATTTGATTATTGGTAGTGGATTTTATTTAGGAGATATTAATAAAATTGTAGAGTATAAAAAAGATATTGAAGAAAGAGAACATGAGAAAAGTATAAATATTACTTTGACTTTGGCTATTATTTTTACTCTTTTATCTTTTGTTTTATCTTATATTATTTCAAAAATGCTTTTAAATGAGTTTAATATTTTAAATGGTTCACTAAAAGAAAAATCTATTGAACTTCAAAAATTAAATAGTGAATTGGAAATAAAGGTTGAAAATCGTACTAGTAAATTAAAAGATGCCTACAAAAAAATGCAAAACTTAGCCTCTATTGACGATTTAACAAAAATATATAATAGGTTCTATTTTTTCAATGCCTTTAACCAACAACTTGCACGTCTAAAGTCTGATAAAATAGGTTTTAGTTTGATAATGTTTGATTTAGACCATTTTAAAAATGTAAATGATACCTATGGGCATGATGTTGGGGATTATGTGCTACATGAAACTTGTAGAGTTGTTGAAGAATCTCTAAGAAAAGATGATATTTTTGCTAGAATTGGTGGAGAAGAGTTCTTAATTTCTCTACCAAATACAGATATTGAAAATGCCTTTTATATAGCTCAAAGGATAAAACAAAATATAGAAGAGCATAATTTTAAGAATATTCCAAAACTTACAATTAGCCTTGGTGTAGCAGAAGCAACTGAACCAATTACAAGTACAGAACTTCTAAAAAGAGTAGATATTGCTTTATATAAAGCAAAAAAAGAGGGAAGGAATAGAGTAATTGCTTTTAAAAGTTAAGATAGTTTTAACTATAATTACATCTTAAAAGCAACTCTTTGGTTAAGGGTTGCTTTTTTTATACTGATACAAAATTCCATCATCAAAAGCTACCCAAAAAGAAGCAGGTAAAGATGCTTTTTTAAGTAGATTATTTGTCCATGTATTACAAGTATGGAAAATACTATAACTTCCTATTGCCTCATAAAAAGCATCATTTTGTCCATATTGTGCTGTTGTTTTAATATTTATTGGTTTTTCATCACTATATTTTAAAGACTCTTTTATTGTAGAGATTATTGAAATATACTGCTTTTTTGATATATCTATTTTATATGTTAATTCATCTTTTATAATCTCATCATAATATGTAATATGCAAAGCTGCATTTCCAAGTCCAAATCCTGCAATTAAAGCAGTGCTTAGTTTTAACTCAGCCCAAGTTGGAGTATCCAAATAAAATCCTTTATCTCCCCAACCAATACTAATATATGTAAAATTGTCTCTTTTACTTAAAGTATCTTCAAAATCAAAAAACTCAAACCAATTTATAATATCACTTTTTATTGGCAAAACTATATCTGTATGCACTCCATTTGATTTTATAAATATCTCATACTTTAAATCTTCATTTGTACCATAATTTGTTGTAATTTTTGAAAAAGTATATTCACTTAATAAATATATAAATACAGATAAAAAGATAAACAATAGAGTAAAAAAAACATATTTCAAAAATTCTCTAAACATTATAATTATTTCCTTACATCTATTTTTGATAATTTTATTATTAATTTATAAAAATATAGTTAAAATTTAGCATTTTTATTTAAAGTAGGGAAAAATGAAAAAACTTTTCATAGTAAGACATACAACAAAACAAAGAGAAGTACCAAACGAATATGATTATGATACAGAATTAACTAAAGAAGGAATAGAAAAAGCAACTCAAATGGCTCAAAAATTGGCTTTAGAAAATCATCAAATTGATTTAATTGTTGCAAGTCCAGCAGTAAGGACAAGACACACAGCTGAAATTTTTGCAAAAGAGCTAGAATATAACAAAACTATAATGCTAAATGAAGTTTTATATATGGCATTTGTAAATGAATTAATTGAAACTATTACCTATACTTATGATAGTGTAGATAGTATGTTAATAGTAGGTCACAACCCATCTTTAACTGCTTTAGCTGTTACACTTTTGGGTTTTAAAGAGAAGTTTGAAGAGGGTGCAATTATGCAAATAGATTTTAATTGCGATAGTTGGATTGATATTGATAAAAACAATGCAAAACTAATAAGCTATACTATTCCTAAATAGTTTAGTTTATCTCTTACTTACTTTATATTTTTATTTAATAAAGCAATAGTTGCCAAATTTGTAAGCTCTGTTAAGGTTTTAGTATCTAGTTTTCTATCTCCAATAACAAAACTAAAAATCTCTAAAAAGTTCTCTCTTCCCCAAACTCTAAGTTCTGCAACATTTAAAAACTTTTCAGTGCTTAAAACTTCACCTTTTTTATTTGTGATTATAACTTTTGCACTATCACTATTTTCAAAATTTCCTTTTATTCCATCATTATTTTTTATTTGATAGCTAACTTTTGCATCTAAAATCTTTCCACTTACTAAACTACCATCATCAACTACTTTTTTTGGAAATCCACTATCTTTTAAAAAATCATCCCATTTATCTGCAAAAAGGCTTGAAGATAACAAAATTAAAAACAGAGCTAATATTTTTCTCATACTATTTTCCCAAACAAAATTCACCAAACATAACATCAAGCATCTCATCATTTTCATAAGGTCTTGTAATATTTGAAATCTCATGTAAGGCTTCTGTTATGTGGTGTGCAAAGAACTCTAATTCTCCACTATACAGTGGAGATTTTGCCATTTTTATACTATTTAATGTATTTTCTACACTACTTATTTGTCTCTTTGAAACTAATGTAAGCTCATCTGTTCCACTATTTTCATCTAATACTTTTTCTATTCTTTTAATAAGTAAGTTTATACTCTCTTTTGTTGAGAGCTCTATAAAATCACCCAATAACTCATTTTCAAATATTTTTGGTAAATCTGTTTTATTCAGAACTTTTATAATATTTTTACTATCTTGAGAAGCTAAAAGTTCTAAAATTTTATCATCTTCACTATCTTTGATTCTGCTATTATCAAATAAAGCTACTATAATATCTGCTTCATTTATTGCATTTATTGATTTTTCAATTCCAATTTGCTCAATAATATCGCTTGTATTTTCTCTAATTCCAGCAGTATCAACTATTTTAATAATATGAGTTCCTATCTTTACACTCTCTTCAATAGTATCTCTTGTAGTTCCAGCAATATCTGAAATAATAGCTCTATCATAATTAAGTAGCTTGTTTAAAAGACTAGATTTTCCAACATTTGGCTTTCCAATAATTGCAACTTTAAAGCCATCTATCATACCTTCTCTTCTTCTACTAGCATCTAGTGTATTTTCTAGTTTTTGTTCTATCTTTCCTATTTTTTCCTCTATTTTCAGAAAAATATCTGTAGGTAAATCTTCTTCAGCATAATCAATAGAAACCTCTGTATATGCAAGCATAAAGAGTAAATCTTCTCTAATTTCTTCTACAAAATCTTTTAACTCACCCTTTAGCTGTCTAGCTAATAATTTAACAGCATCACTACTTCTTGCTTCAATTATTTTTGAGATAGCTTCTGCTTTACTCAAATCTATTTTATTGTTCAAAAAGGCTCTTTTTGAAAACTCTCCAGCAGTTGCCATTCTAGCACCATACTCTAAAACACTATCCAAAATAAGTGAAGCAATAGCAACCCCACCATGAATTTGAAACTCAACAATATCTTCTCCTGTAAAAGAGTTTGGAGCTTTAAAATATAAGATAATGGCTTCATCAATAATACTTTTATCTTTGTCGTATAAATAAGAGAGTGTTGCTACTCTTGGAGTTATAGTAGACTTTTGTGATATTTTAAGTGAGATTTCAAGAGCTTTTGCTCCTGAAACTCTCACTATAGAAATTGAACCTATTCCTGATGCAGTAGCAATTGCTACAATAGTATCGTCTTGATACAAATTAATCTTCTTTTTGTTTGTACTCATTTACAAGTACATATTTTTCACCTTTGATATTTGTTTTTACTGCAACATATTTCAAAGGAAATTCTTCTCTTAGTTTTTTAAGTGCTATATGTACTAAAATACCATCTAATGGCTTAGTTTTAAAGCTTCCTTTCTCTTTTATTATCTCAATAACTGGCTCTAAATATAGAAAAATAGCAGCTTCTTGGTTTTTCAAAAATTCGGCTACTTCAAGACGAAGCATTAAACCAAACTTATCATTTATCCAATTAAATAAAATATATGATAAAGCTTTATATCTATACCCTTCTTTACCTATTAAAAGTGCTGAATCTTCCCCTAAGAATTCAATAAATATTGTTTCATCATCATAAAAACTAACTTTTATCTCATCTAATTTAAAACAAGATTTATCAAATAAAAGGTTTAACCCAGCTTTGATTTCAGAGATTATTTCATCTTTTGATTTTTTAATTATAATTTTAGAAATATCGTTTTGTTTCTCTTCATGATAAAACTTATCAAAAATCTTCTCTTTTGGTTCAACTTTTGGAACATTACAAGTAGTTTCTTCAATATTTGAAACTACCGTTTGCTCTTTTTTAACACCATTTATATTTGAGTTTTCTAAACGTGTACTAACATCTTCTATTTTTACACTTTTATTTTTATAAGATTTTAAAATACTACTATCACCAGTTTTATCTGTTTTACAAACAGCACATATTATCGCTCGTTTTTTCCCAAACCCCAAAAAACCACTACTTGGCTGTTGAAATACTTCAATTACAAGCTCTGTAATTGAACATCCAAACTCTAAAGTCGCCATTTCATAGGCTTTTTCTAAACTATCTGCTTCAAACTTTTTCATTACTTCCTACTTATTTAGTATTTGCGACTCTTCTTTTCTCAAATATTCTATTAATAGTATATTGTTGAGCAATAGTGAACAAGTTATTTACAAACCAGTACAGTGTTAGTCCTGCTGGGAACCATAAGAAGAAAAATGTAAATACTATAGGTAATAGTTGGAAAATCTTCTTTTGTAACTCATCTTGCATTGTATTTGGTGTAATTTTTTGTTGAATATACATAGTTGCACCCATTAAAATTGGTAATACAAACCAAGGATCCATTTCAGCTAAGTCGTGTATCCATAAAATCCAAGGAGCACCTTTTAACTCAATAGCATTGATTAAAACTCTATATATTGCAAAGAAAACAGGAATTTGTAAAAGAAGTGGTAAACATCCACCCATAGGATTTGCACCATGTTTTTTATAAAGTTCCATCATAGCCATAGATTGTTTTTGTTTATCATCTTTATATCTAGCTTGAATATCTTTCATTTTTGGAGCTAAATCTTTTAGTTTTTGCATACTCATCATACCTTTGTATGATAAAGGATATAAAACTACTTTTATTAAAATTGTAAGAACAACAATAGTCCAACCCCAGTTTCCAATATATCCTTGTAAAAATTGTAGAAGAACAAACATTGGTTTTGCAATAAATGTAAACCAACCATAATCAATTACATCTATTAACTCAGGATTTAAAGACTCTAAATCTTTATGATTTTTTGGACCTGTAAACCCACTAAAATTTATACCTGTTCCTGCTTGAATAAATGCTTGAGGATTGTTTTTATCATCTGGCATAAGAGTAACTTGCATTGATTTTTCAAAATTATAAATAACAGTTGTATAGTATCTATCAAAATTTGATACAAATTTAATTCCTACTAAATCTTTATTATTATTTAAATCTCCATCTTCTATTGTCTCTAAACTTCCATCATTTAACTTTACAATAAGTCCATGAACAGCATACATATCAGCTAAAACATTTGGTCTAAATCCATTTGTAATAAAAAACTGCTCATTATTTGTAGAACTAACATCTAAATCATAATGTCCATCTGGATAAAAAGTAAACTTTTTTGTTAAAGTTGTACCACTTAGAGTTTGAGTTAAAGTTAACTCTTGTTTGTTTGTTGTAGCATCAATATTTGAAGAACTAGCAACAGTATCTACTTTAAAAGCTTCCTCATTTAAAGCTCTATTTGAAAATCTAACTTCTAAAGGTCTTAATTGATTAGAAGCAAAAAGCTTAATCTGATTACTTTTATCATCTTTGTACTTCTCTTCAAGTAAAGTAACTTGATAAATACGACCTAAATTGTCAATTTCAATTATATTTTTCTCTGTTTTAATTGTAGCAACAATGTTTTTACTCTCATTAACTACTGGTGCTATAGAGCTTGTATTATCACTTATTATCTGCTCTTTAATCTCTGGAGCAGCATTTGCTTTTTGCTCTTGCTCAATTTTTTGTTGTTCTATCTTCTCTATTTGTTTTGGTTTTAATACCAAAAACTCATAAGCTATAAAAAATACAAAAACCAATACGGTCATTATTATCATTCGTTTTTGTAAACCATTGTTTTGATTATTACTATTCATCCTACTTCTTCCACTCCCTGTTTTTTACTACTAAAAATTTTCCATTTTTAAAAGGCACATACCAATATACTATTTTAATTTTATTATATTTGATATTTTGATTTTTTTTTAACCTATTTATTACTGGATAGTCAAAACCACCATCAAAAAGTTGGTTACACTTTAAAATGCGAACCATTGTATAAAAAATAGCCTTAAAAAAACCATTATTATCTAGTTGCCAAAGTGCATATTGAGAACATGTTGGATAGTATCTACACGAACCATATGACAAAACCGATAAATATTTTTGATAAAACCTTACAAAAAGTTTTGAAATCTCTTTCATTTAAGAACTTCTAGCCTTTTAAAAGCAAAATTGAAATCTCTTTTTATCTCTTGAAAATTTTTTTCATGAATTTGATTTTTTGCCACAAAAATATAGCTTCCCTCTTTTAGCCTATCTTCATAGTTCAAAATAGCGGCTCTTAACCTTCTTTTTGCCTTTGCTCTAAAAACTGCATTTCCAATCTTTTTTGAAGCAACAAAAGCCAATTTAAGCTCATTTTTTGGCATAAAAAAAGCGACAAAGGTTGGAGTATGCCAACTTTTACCGCTTTTATAAAGTTTGTTGAACTCTTTTTGGCTATTTAGCCTAAAGTCCTTACTTAAACAGCTAATCTTTTTCTTCCTTTAGCTCTTCTTGCATTTATTACTCTTCTACCATTTTTTGTAGCCATTCTTACTCTAAACCCGTGAGTTCTTTTCTTAGGAGTGTTATGTGGTTGATATGTTCTTTTCATCTTACTCTTACCCTTTTATATTTTTCAAAATTAAGTTGTGGATTATAGGCAAATTTTACTTAAACTATTCTTTTCCTTAAGAGATATTAGCAAGAATTTCACCATCTTTTAAATCAAATTCCACTTTACTTCCTTCATTTATTTTATCTTCTAAAATTAAATCAGCTAATCTATCTTCTACAATCTCATATATAGCTCTTTTAAGTGGTCTAGCTCCATAAACAGGATCAAATCCAACTTTTGCAATATACTCTTTTGCCTCTTTTGTTAAAGATATCTCTATCTCTTTTTCTTGAACTTTTTTCTTGATATTATCAAATAAGATATCAACAATATTTGAAATAGCTTCAATTCCCAGTTGTTCAAAAATAACAATATCATCAAGTCTATTTAAAAATTCTGGTCTAAAATGTACTTTTAACTCATCTAAAACAGCTTTTCTTCTTTCTTCTTTGTCACTAATTTCAATAATTCTAGCACTTCCAATGTTTGAAGTAAGTATTATAATAGTATTTTTAAAATCAACTGTTACACCTTTATTATCAGTTAATCTTCCATCATCAAGAACTTGTAAAAGTATATTAAATACATCTGGATGTGCTTTCTCAACCTCATCAAATAAAATAACACTATAAGGCTTTCTTCTAACAGCTTCTGTTAATTGCCCACCCTCTTCATATCCAACATATCCAGGAGCAGCTCCAACAAGTCTTGATACTGCATGTTTTTCCATATATTCACTCATATCAAATCTAATAAGTGATTTTGCATCATCAAATAAGAATTTTGCTAAAGTTTTAGCACTTTCAGTTTTTCCAACTCCTGTTGGTCCTAAAAATAAGAAACTTCCTATTGGTCTATTTGTCTCACTAAGTCCAGCTTTATTTCTTTTTATTGCTCTACTAATTGCTTTTATTGCTTCGTCTTGACCAATAACATCTTTTTTTAGAACTTCTTCAACTTTTAAAACCTTTTGTTTTTCACTATCCATCATCTTATTTACAGGAATCCCAGTCCATTTTGAAACTATAGAAGCAATACTCTCTTCATCTACACTATTTCTTAATAGTGTTCCTTCTTTTTGCATTCTATCCCATTTCTCACTATTTTCTTTAATTTTTGTTTCAAGAGCTGGGATCTCTCCATACTCTATTTTTGCAGCTTCTTCAAATTTTGACTCACGTTTTGCTATATTTGCTTTTGTTTTAAGCTCATCAATTTTTATTTTTAGCTCACTTGTAGCATTAAAAGTTTGCTTCTCATTTTCAAATCTAGCTTCTAAATTTTGTTTCTCCTCTTTTTTGTTTGCTAACTCTTTTTCAATCTCTTTTATTCTATCTTCATTCTTTTGGCTTTTTTCCATTCTTAAAGCCTCTTTTTCTACATTTAGAGTTTGAATCTCTCTTTTAATATTTGATAATGCAGTTGGTTCACTCTCTATTTGCATCTTAAGTTCTGCTGCTGCTTCATCTATTAAATCTATTGCTTTATCAGGTAAAAATCTATCTGTTATATATCTATTTGAAAGTTTTGCAGCAGCAACTAATGCACTATCATTTATAGTAACATTATGATGAGTTTCAAGCTTCTCTTTTATTCCTCTTAATATATGTAATGCTTCATTTACTGTTGGCTCATCTACTTTTATAGGCTGAAATCTTCTTTGCATTGCAGTATCTTTTTCAAAATATTTTCTATACTCTTTTAAAGTAGTTGCACCAATAGTATGTAGTTCCCCTCGTGCAAGGCTAGGTTTTAAAATATTTGCAGCATCCATACTTCCTTCACTTGCACCTGCACCAATTATTGTATGAATTTCATCTATAAATAAGATTATATTTCCAGCTTCTTTAACCTCATCAATAACAGATTTTAATCTATCTTCAAACTCTCCTCTATATTTTGCACCAGCTATTAAAGCACTCATATCAAGAGTTACAACTCTTTTATTTAATAAACTTGTAGGTACATCTTTATTTACAATTCTTTGAGCTAAACCCTCAGCAATTGCAGTTTTTCCAGTTCCTGGTTCTCCTATTAAAATAGGATTATTTTTTGTTTTTCTTATTAGAATTTGCATCATTCTAGTTATCTGTTCATCTCTTCCAATAACAGGGTCAAGTTCACCATCAATTGCTTTTTTATTTAAATCTATTCCATATTTATTTAAAGCTTCTAAATTATCATCTCCACTTTGACTATCTATTTGTTTACCAGCTCTTAATGCCTCAAGCTCTTTTTTTGCCTCTTTTAAATCTATATATTTCCCTAAAATATCTCTTATTGTCTGATTATCAAAGTTTGAAATAAGCCAAGTATCAATAGCTATAAATTTATCTCCATTACTTGCCATTTGCCCTTGTGCTTTTTGAAAACTCTCATATAAACTTCTTGATAACTTAATACTATCTTTTGTAACACTACTTACACTTGGAAGTTTGCTTGCATATGATTTTGCTTCAAGCTCAATTGCAACTCTATTCACATTCATTTTATTTAATAGTTGATTTAAAACTGAGTTGGTATTTGTAAGCAATGCCCAAATTAAATGGACTATTTGTACCTCTTGATTTTTATTGTGTAAAGCCAAAGCTACACTGCTATCTATTGTCTCTCTTAATTGATTTGTCATTTTTTCAAAAATATTTTCATTCATAATTAGCACTCCTATAGTTTAATTGCTAATGATATTATATATCTTTAGTCAATACTTGTCAAGTCTTATAAAAAATATATTTTAAATTATAATACTTTTATATAAAAAATAAAAGGTTTTTTGTGAAATTTTTATGTGGTATTGATGAAGCGGGAAGAGGTCCACTTGCTGGACCTTTAGTTGTTGCTGGTGTTATTTTAAAAAAAGATATTTTAGGATTAAATGACTCAAAAAAACTTAGCGAGAAAAAAAGAGAGAAACTTTTTGATGAGATAAAAGAGAGTTCAAAATATCATATAGTTTTTAAAAGTGCTAAAGAGATAGATGATTTTGGTATTAGTTTTTGCCTTAAATCTTCAATTTTAGAAATAATGCAAAACTTACAAGAGTTTAGTGATAGTTTTTTGATGGATGGAAATACAAATTTTGGTATAAAAAATCTACAAAAAGAGATAAAAGCAGATGCAAAATATACTTGTGTTAGTGCCGCTTCAATTTTAGCAAAAGTGAGTCGTGATAGATTTATGGATAAGATTTCAAGTAACTATCCAAATTATAATTTTGATAAACATAAAGGCTACGGTACAAAAGCACATATAGAAGCCATAAAAGAGTTTGGAAGAAGTGATATTCATAGAGTTACTTTTAAACTAAAAGCTTTAGGTGAAACAGAGTTTGGAAATCAAACTCTACTTAGTTTTTAAACTACTCATATCTTAAAGCATCAATTGGATTTAATCTTGCAGCTTTTCTTGCAGGAAAATATCCAAAAATCACACCTATTAGAGTTGAAAAAACAAACGATATTATAATAATTTGACTATTTATAATATATGGCAATTCAAAAGCTCCAACAGCAATATATCCAACTCCTAGACCTAAAAATATCCCAATAATTCCACCCCAAGTTGAAAGTACGACTGCTTCTATTAAAAACTGCATTAAAACTTCACTCTGCATAGCTCCAATTGCTAATCTTATTCCTATCTCTCTTGTCCTTTCAGTTACAGATACAAGCATAATATTCATAATTCCAATTCCACCAACCAAAAGAGAGATTCCAGCAATTGAGCCTAAAAGATAAGTAAGCATTCTAGTTGTACTTGTCATTGTGTTTAAAATATCTTTCATATCTCGAATATGAAAATTGTCATTTTCTCCAACTTTTATAGCTCTTCTATCTTGCATTAGAGATATTATTTGCCCTTTAGCCTCTTCTATATATCTATCTTCACTCACAGAAACTATAATAGTTGAAATATCTAAATTTCCTTGAATTTTTCTTTGATACATTTTAAGCGGAGTAATTACAACCTCATCTTGATCTCTTCCAAAACTACTAGCACCTTTTGACTCCAAGATACCAATAACACTACAAGGAAAATTTTTAATTCTTATTGTTGCACCTATTGGATTTTCATCTCCAAAAATATTTTTTACAACAGTAGTTCCTAAAATACAAACACTTTTCCCACTTGCTAATTCACTCTCTTCAAAGTTTCGCCCATCTTTTAAACCCCAATCTTTAATAATAAAATAGTCATTTGTAGTTCCAACTACTAAACTAGAATTACTTTTATTTCCAAAAACTACATTTACCATACTAGAGTTTTCAGCTGTTACACCTTTTAAGTTTGCTATCTCATTTTTAATAGCTGTTATATCTTCAAGCTTAAAAGGTTTTGCACTATTATCATCTCTTGGAGAGCCTCTTTTTTCTTCTCCTACTCTAATATTTAGCATATTGCTTCCTAGCTTTTCTATATTTGCTGTTACATTTGCAGTTGTTCCATCTCCAATTGCTACCATAGCGATTACTGAAGCAACTCCAATTACTATTCCCAAAATTGTAAGAATTGACCTTAAAATATTTCTTTTTATCTCTTTTATTGCAATTAACAAAGCATTTAAAACCATTATTTAAACCCTTTTTTTAAACTATCTTCAATATTTCCATCTCTAAAATAGATAACTCTTGAAGCAAAAGCTGCCATCTCTTCCTCATGTGTTACCATAATAATAGTTATTCCTAACTCCTCATTTAATTTTTTAAGCAACTCCATAACCTCAACACTTTTTATACTATCAAGGTTTCCTGTTGGCTCATCTGCTAAAAGTAAAAGTGGATCTGTAACTATTGCTCTTGCAATTGCTACTCGTTGTTGTTGTCCACCACTTAGCTCAGCTGGTGTATTTTTTTCTACAGTTTCTAGTCCAACTTTTTTTAAAGCCTCTTTACTTAACTTTAATCTTCTATTTTTATCAACTTTTCTATAAATTAAAGGCAACTCTACATTTTCTAAAGCACTAGTACGACCTAAAAGGTTAAATCCTTGAAATACAAAACCAATATAATTCCTTCGTAAAATAGCCATTTGATTTAGATTTAAACTCTCCACATTTACACCATCAAAGATATACTCTCCACTACTTGGTTTATCTAAACAGCCAATAATATTCATAGAAGTAGATTTTCCACTTCCACTAGCACCCATAATTGCTACAAATTCTCCTCTATAAATTTTTAAATCAACTCCATTTAGAGCAAAGGTCTCATTCGCACCTTTACCATAAATTTTTTTGATATTTTTAAACTCTATTAAAACATCACTTTGCATTTTGACTCTTTTGAGAAAGTATTACTAAATCACCCTCTTTTAGCTCCTTTGAAAGAATAGAACTCTGTTTTGAATCACTATCAATAACTTTTACTTTTAACTCTTTTGGCTTCTCATTTTCTAAAATATAAATAGAGACAAAACCATCTTTAGAAGCTTTTTGCTTACTATTTGCTTGAGACTTCTGGAAATTTGGTGGTCCACTAAATGGTGGCTTTTTAGAAGCAGAAGTTTCACTATTTATTTTCGGAATAAACCGTAAAGAACTATTTGGTATCAAAAGTTGCTTACTTTTATGTTTTGTAATAATTTTTGCATTTGCAGTCATTCCTGGTTTTAAAAGAAGTTCACTATTATCAACACTTACTACCGTTTCATAAGTTACAACTCCATTTGTTGTAATTGGATTTAATCTTACTTGCTTTATTTTTCCATTAAACTCTTTGTTTGTATAAGCATCCACAGTAAAAGTTACATCTAAACCATCTTTTATATCTGCAACATCAGCTTCATCAATACTTACAACTAAATCCATATTTGTTAAATCTTTTGCTAAAGTAAAAAGCTTTGGAGCTTGCATAGTAGCAGCCAATGTTTGCCCTATTTCCACCTCTTTATTTAAAACTATTCCATCTATACTTGATTTTACACTTGCTTTTTCTAAATTTTGTAAATCATTTTTTAAATTTGATTGAGATTGAAGAACCTTTGATTTAGAAGCTTCAAGAGTAGAAATTGCTGCCTCATAAGAGAACTTTGCATTATCATACTCATTTTGTGATGGATATTTACCATTTGAATTATCAAACATCTTTTTTGTTCTATCATATAGAAGTTTTTTATTTTTTAAATTTACTTCACTCTCTTTTTGATTTGCTTTTGCAATAGCCAAAGCTGCCCTTGAACTTTCAGCTACAGCTTCAAGTTTTGTTGTATCAATTTTTGCTAAAACTTGTCCAACTCTTACCTCATCATTAAAATCTACAAAAATCTCCTTTATTGTTCCACTAACCTCAATTCCAATTTCAACACTATTTGTAGGTTTTATATTTCCACTTGCACTAACTACTACAGTTAAATCACCAATAGTAGCTTTTTGGGTATTGTACTCTACTTTTTCATCTTTGTTTTTTGGTAAAAAAATATATATCATCAAAAAAATAACCAAAGCAACAATGGCAAAACTAATATATTTATATCTACTCTTTGAACCTCTATAAAGATTTAACTCATCTCTTAACTTACTCATTTTTACTCTTTTATCTTAAAATATAGATTTGCATACTCTTGCAAAATATTAATCTCATTTATTTTTAAATCAAAAATATTTATTATTCTTGTATTCTCTAAAATCTCTAAATCATACTTTGAAGTCATTCCAACTTCACTTGAAATTTTATTTGCAACTATTAACTCATCATATAGCTTAATATTGTTATTTGTAGTCTCATTTTGTTTTATATATGTATCAATTTTAGTAAAAATCTGCTCATACTCATAAGCAGTTTCATTTTTTAAATCATTTACTAAAGCTTTTTGCTTTAAAACCTCTATTTTACTCTCTTCTAATTTTGAAGATTTTGTATAATCATATAAAGGCATAGATAAAATTAAACTTCCACTAGAACTTGCATCATCTTGATTTGTATCTTTTATCATACTCTTAAACTTCTCATCTTGGTTTGAATAACTAGCCTTTGCACTTAAGCTTAGTTTTGGAAGATATTGACTCTTTTTTACTAAATATTCACTATTTAATGCATCAACTTTTGCATTGGCTTCTAAAATTGCATAGTTTTTATCCAAAAAATCCTTTTTCAAACTAGGTTTAAAGTCCAAAATATCTATTTCTTCATAGTCTAAATCTGTATATTTTGCCAACTCTTGAATTCTATCTTTTTTTATATTTTCTAAAGAGATTAGCTCTTTTTGAACTAGATTTTTACTCATAATTGCATTATTTAACTCTATAATATCTGTTTTTCCAGCATCATATTGAATTCTTTTGATAATCTCTTCAATATTTTTATTTATCAATCTAACTTTTATCTGCTCTATTTCTATATCTCTCTTTTTTATCTCAAGCAAAATATTATAAATTGTATAGATTAGTTGTGAATTTTGATTCTCCCATGATAGGTTCTCATAAATAAATCTATTATCTGCATAATCCATTTTGAAACCAATTCCTCCTGATTCAAAGATAGATTGAGTAAAACCAATAGAAGCTACTTTTCTATTCTTATTTGATATATTTTTATCCTTTTCATCTGAAAAAGAGTGATTTCTATCTATATTTGAATTAAAATCCAAAGTTCCTATCCAATCATATTTTTGACTATTGTGTCTTTGCTTTATAGCCTCACTCTCAAGCTCTCTATACTCTTTTTTATCTTTTTGTAACAACTCTAACTCTTTTGAAAGGGCAAAAATATTTACAAAAAGTAAAATAATTAATATTTTTTTCAAACTCTTTCCTATATTTATACTAAATTAACAAAAACATTATATGCTATAATTTTTAATAAAACTTTAACATATTTTTAATTTTATATTAACATTTAAGATAATTATTATCAATATTGATATAATATTACACAATTTAAAAAAAAGGTTAGCTTATGCAAGATATTGAGACTTTAAAACATTTAGTAGATTATGGAGTAATATCTCTTTTAATTTTTATGAGTTTTGT
The DNA here is from genome assembly GCF_003355515.1 of Aliarcobacter trophiarum LMG 25534. Lineage (NCBI taxonomy): Bacteria > Pseudomonadati > Campylobacterota > Epsilonproteobacteria > Campylobacterales > Arcobacteraceae > Aliarcobacter > Aliarcobacter trophiarum. The sequence goes on from NZ_CP031367.1 coordinate 1,335,084, forward strand.
AGCTGTTTTTTTCTTTATTGAAAGAGTAATTTTCTACAAAAACATTAATGTAAACTCTTATAAAACAAAAAAAGCACTTGATGTTGCACTTACAAAACATCTTACAATAATTGGAACAATTGCTTCAAATTCACCATATATTGGTCTATTAGGAACTGTTTTAGCAATTATGCTTACATTTATGACTATGGGAAATGCAGGAGATATAGATGCAGCAAAAATTATGGAGAGTTTAGCATTAGCTTTAAAAGCAACTGCTGTTGGACTTGTTGTTGCTATTATATCTATGGTTTTTTATAATATCTTAAGTAGATTTGCAGAAGTTTTGGAGAGTGAATATGAAGTTGCAGAAGTTTGATTCAATAAATGTTATTCCATTTATTGATGTATTATTAGTGCTTTTAGCTATAGTTTTGCTAACATCTACATTTATTACAAAAGGAATTATTCCTGTAAATTTACCAGATGCACAAAATGCTAGTAAACTAAAAAGTGATAAAGAGATGATAATTGTAATAAATGAACAAGGTCAGCTATTTTTAGAAGATATGCAAATTGCTTTAGAGAATATTGAGTTTGAGCTTTTACAAAAATCAAAAGAGACACCAATTCATCTAAATACAGATAAAAATACAAAATTTGAACACTTTGTAAATGTTTTAGATATGTTAAAGAAAAATGAGTTCTCAAATGTATCAATTGTAACAAAGAAGTAAAAGGTTTATAAAAATGAAACGATATTTAAACTCTTTTTTTATAACTAGCTCTTTATATATAGTATCTGGTATTGTTTTTTTATACTCTATAAACCAAATACAAATTAGTCAAAAAAAAGAGGAGAGTGTTACAAAAATCTCTTTAAACAGCGTTGCTATTTATGAAGCAGTAGAAAAAGTAGAAGATCCTATAAAAGAAGAGATAAAAGAGGAGGTTATTGAAAAAATTGTTGAAATCCCTACTCCAAAAGTTATTGAAAAACCAAAAAAAGTTGAAAAGAAGATTGTAAAAAAAGAGAAAAAGATTGAAAAAGTTGTTGAGAAAGTTATTGAAAAGCCAAGTGAAGATATTGAAAAAACAGAACAAATTGTTGAAAACGAAACAGTAACAAAACAGGAAAACTCTGCTTTAGCTAATTCAAATATACAAAAAAACCAAAAACTAGAGAGTGAATATTTAGCAAAAGTACAAGCAAAGATAGAGAAAAATAAAATATATCCAAAATCTGCAAAAAGATTAAATCAAACAGGAAAAGTGATAGTTTCATTTGATATTTTAAAAGATGGAAAAGTTACAAATATAAGAATTATTCATAAATCAAAGTTTGAAAAACTGGATGATGCTAGTATTGAACTTCTTGCAAATATAGGTTTTTTTGAAGCTATCCCAAATGAGCTAAATAAAACAGTTTGGAATATACAAATTCCTATAAATTATCAAATAAACTAAAACTAGATTTTAATAAATTTAAACTTAGTAAGTTTTTTACAACTCTCCTCTAAATGCTTTGTCTAAAATAGATGCTTTTAGCTCTTTTAGGCTTTGCATTTTTGATTTTTGAAGCTCTTTTATTTTCTTCATTTTATTTGAAATTTCATCTAAATATGTAACTACTTTTTGTTGGATTTTTTGGGGTGGAAGTGGAATTTTTAATTCTTTAATAAATTCTAATTTAACACCTTTTACTGTTGCACCTGTTCCATTACTTAATATATGTTTTTCTATATTTTTAAAAAAATTAAATAAATATCTAATATTTAAATTATCGGCTTTTTTAGGTATTAATCCTTTTAAATCTTGATTTATTGCAGTATCATCTTCTAAATAGCAAACTTTTCCTAATCCTACTCTTGTAGCAATAACGATTCCATTTTTAGGAATTATATTAGATGAACTTTTTTTTAATCCAATTTCTGTAATTGACAATTCTGTTTTTATAATTTTTTCAACATTCATATCTCTAACTGTTGCCCATTTAATAGTCCCATTTTCCCAATATTCTTTATTTGCTTTAGATGGAGTTCCTCCACCAATTATTTTGATAATCTCATTTAATTGTTTTTTTTCATATTTCTCTTCTAATTCTCCAAAAACATCATTTAAAATACTTGACATAAAAATATCTACCTCTTCACAATTTTTCTGATGTAAAGCTATGGCTTTATCTATTTTTTCAAATAAAATATCCAACTTTGCCACAATCCTTTTTTGTTCTTCAAGTGGTGGGAATGGAATAGAAATTAATTTTGCATTTTGATTATTTATCGCTTTTTGTGTACCACCTCCACAAAGTTCATCTTTTTTTGAATTAAAATAATTAGTTTTAAAATAGTACTTTAGATATTTAGATTCAAATTTATTATTCAAAATTTCTATTCCAATAAATCCAGTTGAAATAATATATGAATTTGATATATCTAAATTTACTGATAATACCTTTTCTGTTGCTTGCATTTTTGCAAAAAAAACATCTCCTAATAATGGTTGTAAATTTGCTCTAGAAGGTCTATTATCATAAGTTATAATCTCTTCAACCGAACAAATTTTATTATTTTGAATACTTTTAGTCGATAAATAGTTTTTTTCTCCAATAAATTTATTTATTCCACTAGCTTTAATTTTATTTGAGTTTTTATCATCGATAAAAACCCACTCCCAATCATTCGGCAAGTTATATAATTCACTCATCTATATCTTTTCCAATCAAAATATCTTCAACTTCATCTAGCAAATCATTTATCAAAGCGTTGTTTAGTTTTATATTTTCCACAAGTTCTATTGGACTTTTGTGCTCTATTTTCTCATTTTTATTTGGATTTTTTGCACTTAAATCAAAATCTTTTATATCATTTACATTTACTATCCAAGAATTTTCTGTGATTTTTCTATCTTTCCAACACTCTAAAAACTCATAAAAATGTTCTAAAACAATTGGCTTGTTTTTTGTAAGTTTAGAGGCAAGATTTACCTCATAGTAGTAAATATCACTTGTACTTCCAGCTCTATCAAAGAAAATAACATTTGTTTTAACAGCACTATAAGGCAAAAAAACTCCACTAGGAAGAGATAAAATAGTATGTATATTAAACTTCTCTAGCAACTCTTTTTTCACACTTGCAAAGGCATTGTTTGTTTGAAATAAAACTCCCTCAGGAATTACAACTCCACATCTTCCACCTTGCTTTAAATGATTCATCATATGCTGCAAAAAGAGCAACTCTGTTGCATTTGATTTTATAGGGAAGTTGCTTTGTATTTGCTCTTTCTCTTTTCCACCAAAAGGAGGATTTGCCAAAATACAATCAAATCTATCTTTCTCTTCAAGTCCTCTAATATTTTTTGTAAGAGTATTTGATTTACTTATATTTGGAGATTCTATTCCGTGTAAAATCATATTCATAACACCCATCACATAAGATAGTGGAGTTTTTTCATTTCCAAAAAAAGTATCTTCATTTAAAAATTTTAGTTGGTCTGTTGATAACTCTCTTTGAATGTTTTTCTCTACATCTTCATATCTTATATGATTATAAGCTTCAATCAAAAATCCACAAGACCCAACTGCTGGGTCATAAATAGTTTGCCCAATTTGTGGATTTACAACATCGGTAATTACTTTTATAAGTGGTCGTGGAGTATAAAACTCTCCACTATTTCCACCATCACTTCCCATATCTTTTAGAAGTTTTTCGTAAATAATTGATAATTGAAAAAGGTCTGATTGGCTGTGAAAATCCATATTATCAATAATATCAAGGATTTCTCTAAGAGTATGACCATTTGCAATACGGTTATCCAAAAACTCAAATATTGCACCTATTTTGTACTTTATAGATTTTGGATTTTCGTTTATAGATTTAAAGCTTTTTAGATATGGAAATAACTCTTTATTTACAAAATCAAGTAAATCATCTCCACTTTGTGCATTTAAAACATCTATTTTTCCATCTTTTTTGGGAGTTGCCCAAATATTCCATCTATATTTTTCTTCTAAGATATATGTATAGTTCTCTCCATCTAGCTGTGCATCTTCATATTTACTATCTTCTAAATCTGATAAAAATTTTAAAAACAAAATCCAAGAGATTTGCTCTGTGTAGTGCATCGCACCACTTATTCCATCATCTCTTCTTAGGATGTCTGTTATTCTGTTTATTTTGCTTTCCAAATCTCTTTTCCTTTTATTATTTATAAATTTTATATTTATATGTAAAGTTTTTGCTCTTTTTTTAACATATCATCTACTATATGTAAAAATTTTGTAATTTTTTACTCATAGCTTTATACCTATGGGTAAATTTTATATTTTTTTACTCATAGCTTAACAAATATGAGTAATTTTTGATGAATTTTACCTATATACCTTTTCGTAATAAATTAAACAATTCAATATTCATAAAAAATTTACTATTTTTAATTTGTATATTTTCCAATATTCCAATATTTTCAAGTTCATTTAAATACTTAGATGCTGTTTTTCTAGTAACACTTAATCTATCAACCAAAAAATCTATTTTTGTATATGGGTGCATAAAAAGTATCTCTACTAAATCTTTACTATAAATTTTTGGTAACTCTTGCGATATTTTATCTTGAGTTTTTGTCATCAAATTACTAATATTATTTATAAGTTCTATTGTTTCAAGAGAAGTTTGTTCAACTGCATCAAGCATATATAAAATCCACTCTTCCCATTTATCTTGTGTTCTTACTTCTTGTAAAAGTCTATAATAATCGGCTTTATGTGTGATGATATAACGGCTTAGATAAAGTACAGGAATATCTAATAAATCTTTTAGTATCAAATACAAAATATTTATAATTCTTCCAGTTCTTCCATTTCCATCATAAAAAGGGTGGATTGATTCAAACTGATGATGAATAATTGCCATATTTACAAGTGAGTCAATATCATTTGGCTCATTAATATAATTTTCAAGATTTGTAAGAAGTTCTTGTATAGTTTCATAATCTTGTGGTGGAGTATAAATCACTTCTCCTGTCAAACTATTTTTTAGATTTGTTCCAGCTTGTTTTCTAACTCCTGCATCATTTTGTTCTAAAATAGCTTGAATATCTACTATATGTTTTTTTAAAAGTAGTTTTGTATCTTTTACAAGGGCAAAACCTCTTAGAAGTGCTTCTTTGTAGTTTTGTACCTCTTTTGCTTCATTTGTTACGCTTTCTATATCCAAATTTGCTCTATAGAGTTCATCGTGTGTTGTGATGATATTTTCAATAGCACTACTATCTTTTGCTTCTTGTAATACCAAAGAGTTTATTAAAATAGCACTATTTGGAATAATCCTTGCAACTCCGTTTAAATTTGCTAAAGCTCTATTTGTTGATATTGCTTTTTTTAGAACTTTTGGGGTTTCGATAGATTGTGTTAGTGGTAAAGTAATTATCATTTTTTTATCTTTTGTTTAATATTTTCTTGAAAAATATGTTTTTCAAGCATATACATTTTTTTATGATTATAATCTTTTAATGAACCATCATTTTGAAAAAGTTGAAAATTGTCTAACAATTCTGAATAATAATTCTTTAATTTACCTTCTTTGTAATAAAATACTCTAAAACTATTAATTAAGAATATTTCATTTTCTTCTTCATCTAAACTATAAAATAAGAAAAAGTTCTTCCTTAAATTTTGATGTTCTTCAAAGCTACTCAATACATTATTATAAGTAGCCACTATATCTTTGTTATTTAAAAATTTTGTAATATCGTTGTTTATGTGCGAAAATTTTTCTTTATCTTTAAAAATCAAAACTTGATTATTTATTCCACTTACCGTATTTTGGATATATCCTTCAAAATCAAATTTGTATTTTTGTTTAATTGTTTCTTCTTGTATTATTTCATGTTCAATTCCAAAACAACACATTAAATTTAAAAAGATATCAGCTTGTTGAGTTATTAATGGAATACTTGATTTTTGAGACCATTTTAATTTTGATAGCATTTTTGATTTTTGATTTTTGATTTTTTTATTTATATATTCTTCTGTAATACCTAAGGAATTTAACCAAATATTTCTCTCTTTGTAGTAGCGTCTGCCAAATTCAACTTTATAATCATCTTTTTTTAATATTTGTTGAGCATAAAATTCATATATTGAATCTCCATAATATTCTTCATTTAATATAACATACCATTCAAAAGTAGAAAATAACTCTATATAGCAAATTAAAACTTTTTTGCCTTTTGAAACTTTTGGGTCATAATCAATCGTAAATAAAATAAGATTATGAAATGGATAATGTTCAAATTCATTTTTTTGAACCTCAATTAACTCATCAATCACTCCCAAAGGATAAAAAGGAATTGCCAATATTTTATCATGAATTTTAGCTTCATTTGTGTTTTTATCAATGTTTAAAACTAGTGGGATATCTTCTCGTTCTACACCAAAACTTGAGGCGAATCCAATAGCAATTTTTGCTAATCCTTTTTTGAAAGCTTTATTGTCCATATTAAAAGGAAACTTTACAAGCCCATCTATATCATCACAAATGATAACTTCAGGTTTCCTGCAAAACTCACTAAACTGATATTGAAAATCTTTTAAAGTTAAAATTTTAACTTCATTCAACCACTTTAATTTTTTTGATTTTATAAAAATTTGATTAAGTAAATTTTCATTAATTTCTTTTTTTACTTTTTTTGATTTATAGCTTTCAGCAGTTTGTTCATTAGCATAAATAATCACGAATCTTTTATCAATCGTGTAAAGATGAAATGGTTTTACGGGAGATACTTTAAAGTCTTTCCAAACTACATCTATATTCCCCATTTTACCTTTAACAGATTTAGTACTTTGATTATTACCTTTTCTATCTTGTTTAATATCTAATCTTGTAGCTATGTCTTCAAATATTTTAACAAAAGGTACATCTACTTCATTTCCTAATTTACTACCACAAGAAGAACACAATATGTCATTTACAGTTAAATTTCCTCCTATTGATTGCTGAATGATATGTTCATCATGTTTTTTCACATCCTTATCATCAAACTCTTTTCCACATAAATAACATTTATTCATACTTTTACTCATCTATAAATCTCTTTTTGAAGCTCAAAATACTCATCTCTTATTTTAAAATCACCAAATGAAGTCATAAGTTCTCTTCTATCAAATCCACTTTGCTCTATAAGTGTTGAGAGTTTATTCTCTTCTAACTCTTTGAAGCCATATTTTCTATATTTTTCTAAGATAAACTCTATAAAATCTTTTGCTTTTTCATTTTGATATTTCTCTATAAATTTTGAGTTTAAAGCAGCTATTGCTCTCTCATCTCTTGTTTTTATATCACAATTAAAAGACAAATGAGCTAAAACATCATAAATATCACTATTTTTTGCTTCAAAAATATCTTTTAAATCTTCAAGTTGAGACTCATCTATATTCATATCTTTTAGTTTCTCTAAAAGCTCTTTTCTATTTTTTGGATTACTCCAAATATCTCTTAGAGTTTGTTCATCATTATAAAATCTTCCCAAAACACCTATTAAAAGTTCAAGATATTCAGAACTTCTTAAAGGCTTTCCATCTACTCCTACATATCTTGTCTCTATATTTATTACTTTTAGTTTTTTACCTTTTATATCTATGATTACTTGCTCTTTTTTTGCCTTTTCCTCTTTTGTTTTTGCTTCAAATTCATCATCATTAAAAGAGTTTTCTTTTTTATTTTGCTCTTTTTTTTCTTCATCTATTTTATTCTCTTCATTAAGCTCATCATCTTCAATATCTTCTATCTTTGTTGTTTTTATATCAACACTCAAAGGGTCATCATCCCAAGCTTTATCATAAAAGAGATTTGTAGCACCTACAAAATCTATAATAGTGAAGAAATCTTTTCCTTCATAAGTTCTTGTTCCTCTTCCAATTATCTGTTTAAACTCAGTCATAGAAGCAATTGGTGCAGTTAAAACTACATTTCGTACATTTTTTGCATCAACTCCAGTTGTTAGCATTTTTGAGCTTGTAAGAATAGTTGGAATATCCAAATCATTGTTTTGAAATTTCTCTAAAAATTCTCTTCCTAACTCCCCTTCATCACTTGTAACTCTTACACAATAGTTGCTATCTTTTATAGTTTTATATCTATCTATTGATATTTTCATATCCATCGCATGTTTTTGATTTACACAAAAAATAATTGTTTTATCAAAAGGATTTATATTTTCTAAAATTGTTTTTGCTAAAAGTCTTGTTCTTTTTGGAATAACAACACTCTTTTCAAACTCTTGAAGTGTTACTATATTTTTATCCAACTCACCTGTGATTATATCATCAGGATTGAAGTGATATTCATCTATATTTGTTTGAATTCTTTTTACTTTATATGGAGTTAAGAATCCATCATTTATTCCATCTTTTAAAGAGTATTCATAAACTGGTTCTCCAAAGTATTTGTAAGTATCGCCGTTGTCATCTCTTTTTGGAGTTGCTGTAAGTCCCAAATGAGTAGCGCTAGAAAAATGATTTAAAATATCTCTCCAAGAGCTATCATCGTTGCTACTTCCTCTGTGGCACTCATCTATGATAATTAGGTCAAAAAAGTTTGATGGATACTGTTTGTAGTAAGCTATTACATCATCTTCATTTTCATCTTCACAACTTTCTATATTTCTATTTTTATTCTCTGCAATTGATTGATAAATAGCAAAAAAGACATTTCCATTTGTAGGAACTTTTCCACCTCTTCTTTTTATATCTTTTCCATTTATATCCACCAAATCTTTTTCCATAGGATTAAACTCATTCATAGCCTGAGATTTTAAAACATTTCTATCTGCAAGAATCAAGATTTTTGGTCTTCTATTTGTTTTATCTTTATTCCACTTCGATTGAAACAATCTATATACAATTTGAAAAGCTATATATGTTTTTCCTGTTCCCGTTGCCAAAGTTAAAAGAACTCTATCTTTATCATTTGCTATTGTTTCAACTGCTTTTTGAACTGCTATTTGTTGATAAAATCTTGGTTTTTTATTCCCTTCAAAATAGAAAGATTGAGTTATTACTTTTTCTTCTTGCTCTTTTAATTTTCCAAATTTTCTATAAAAAAGCTCATCTGGAGTTGGATAATCTTCTATAAAGTCACCTTTTCCACTAATAAGTGAGTGCTCATAAATCTTAGTTCCATTTGTAGAGTAAACAAAATCGATTTTTAGTTTTTGTGCATAGTTTATAACTTGTTGAAGTCCATCTAGTGGATCTTTGTTTTGGGCTTTTGCTTCAATAATTGCTAGATTTGTATTTTTGTAAACTAAGAGATAATCTACAAAATATCTATTTCCTCTTTTTCCGCCTATTAATTTTCTACCATCTGTAAAATAGTATTCTCTAACTATATTTGAAGATTTCCATTGAGATTTTTCCAATTTTGGATCTATTAAATTTGCACGAGTATCAGATTCACTATAAGCCATATTTTCCCTATATTTAAAAAATGTTAGATTATATCCAATAATAAGTTAAATAGATTTATCAAAAAATAATAAAAAAAAGAGGAGTGAAAGCCACTCCTCTTTTAAAAGTTTTTATCTCTTTTTTGGTACTTTTACATCATACCAGGCATTCCACCCATACCGCTCATATCTGGCATTGCAGGAACTTTATCTTCTTTAACTTCAGTTACTGTTGCTTCTGTTGTCAGAAGAAGTGAAGCTACAGATACTGCATTTTGCATAGCAACTCTTTCTACTTTTGCAGGATCCACAATTCCAGCTTCAAACATATCTACATACTCTCCACTTGCTGCATTAAATCCTAAATTATCATTAGAAGATTTTTCAACTTCATTTGCAACAACACCAGCATCATATCCAGCATTTAAAGCAATTTGTTTTAATGGTGCTTTAATAGCTCTTAAAACGATATTTGCACCAATTAATTCATCTTCTTTTAGCTCTAGTTTTACTTTTGCAGCAGCTCTTATTAATGCAGCTCCTCCACCAATTACAATTCCTTCTTCAACAGCAGCTCTTGTTGCACTTAATGCATCATCAACTCTATCTTTTTTCTCTTTCATTTCAGTTTCAGTTGCAGCACCAACTTTAATAACAGCAACTCCGCCACTAAGTTTTGCAAGTCTTTCTTGAAGTTTTTCTCTATCATAATCACTTGTTGTATTTGCAATCTCTGCTTTAATTTGATTTACTCTTGCTAAAACTGCATCTTTAGTTCCATTTCCATCAACTATTGTTGTGTTATCTTTATCTATTACAATTTTAGAAGCAACTCCTAATGCACTTAAATCAGTAGTTTCAAGTTTCATTCCCATCTCTTCAGAAATAACTGTTCCACCTGTTAAAACAGCAATATCTTCAAGCATAGCTTTTCTTCTATCACCAAAACCTGGAGCTTTAACAGCAGCAATTTGTAATGCACCCCTTAATCTATTTACAACTAAAGTTGCAAGAGCTTCTCCATCTACATCTTCAGCTACAATTAAAAGTGGACGTCCAGCTTTATTTACACCTTCAAGAATTGGTAATAGCTCTTTTAAAGATGAGATTTTTTTATCATATAAAAGGATAAAAGGATTATCAAACTCTGTTGTCATTTTTTCTGGATTTGTTACAAAATATGGACTTAAATATCCTCTATCAAACTGCATTCCTTCAACAACATCTAGTTCATCAGAAATTCCTTTTGCTTCTTCAACTGTAATAACTCCATCTTTCCCAACTTTTTCCATAGCTTCAGCAATCATCTTTCCAATTGCACTATCAGAGTTTGCAGAAATTGTAGCAACTTGCTCAATTTCAGTTTTATTTTCAACAACTCTCGAAGCTTTTTTAAGTTCAACTAAAATTGCTTCACAAGCTTTGTCCATTCCTCTTTTTAAAGATATTGGATTTGCACCAGCTGTTACATTTCTAAGACCCTCTTTAAAGATTGAGTGAGCTAAAACTGTTGCTGTTGTTGTACCATCTCCAGCTTCATCAGCTGTTTTACTAGCTACCTCTTTTACAAGTTGAGCACCCATATTCTCTAAAGTATCAGCAAGTTCAATCTCTCTTGCTACACTTACACCATCTTTTGTAATCGTTGGTGCACCAAAAGATTTTTGTAATAAAACATTTCTTCCTCTAGGTCCCATTGTCACTTTTACAGCATCTGCTAATTTTTCAACACCTGCAAAAAGTCTATTTCTTGCATTATCACTAAATATAATCTCTTTACTCATTACATAACTCCTAAAATATTTTCAACATTTAATACAAGGTAATCATTACCATCAATTTTAATCTCAGTTCCTCTATATTGTTCAAATATAATAGTATCTCCAACTTTTATATCTTCAACTTTAGTTCCAATTGCAATAACCTTTGCGTTTGCTGGTTTCTCTTTTGCATTATCTGGAATTATAATTCCACTTGCTGTTTTGTTTTCAGCCTCTACTCTTTCTACTAAAACTCTTTCACCTAGTGGTTTAAAATTCATCTTTTTTCCTTTTTTATAATTTAAACTTTATAATTTAGCTTAAAATTAGCACTTGCTAGTTTTAAGTGCCAAATTTTATACAATTTTTTCTTTTTTGTCAATAAACTTTAGTCATTTTAACTAAGAGTTGTATTTTTTATGCCTATTTATATAGCTTACTAATAAATCTTTTAAACTATCTTTTAACTCATCATCAAAGACTTCTAGTCTCTCTAAACATTTTTGTGCCAAATCATCTGCACTTTTTTTCGCTTCTTCTAAACCTAAAAGATTTACAAAAGAGTTTTTAAAGCTGTCATTTTGTGTCGTTTTTCCAGCTTCTTCACTACTTTCAAGTTCATCAATAATATCATCTTGGATTTGAAACAAAAGTCCCAAATCTAAACCAAAACTATAAAGCTCTTCTTCTATTTTTTCACCACATGAAGCGATAATTGCACCCATTTTAAGACTTGCAGCAATTAACTTTGCTGTTTTATTTAAGTGCAAAAACTCCAACTTTTCTAACTCTAATTTTTGTTTTTCAAAGTGGCAATCTATTGCTTGACCAATTACCATACCATTTAATCCGCCATTATGCCCCAAAAGTTTTATTAGCTCTATTTTTATATCATTATGTAAACTTGCAGTTGCTATTAGATTAAAACTTTCACTATTTAAAGCATCCCCTACTAAAATAGCTGTTACTTCATCATATTTTATATGAAGTGTTGGAAATCCTCTTCTCAAACTTGCATTATCCATGGCAGGTAAATCATCATGAATTAAAGAGTATGTATGCAAAAACTCTATTGCCAAAGCAACTTTTAATGAGTTTTCTAAAAGCAAAGGTTTTTTTGCCTTTACGATACTTAAAAGTAGCATTGGACGAAATCTTTTACCACCTGCTATCAACATATCTTGCATAGCAGCTTCAAAATGTGGATGAAAACTATCTATTTTTGGAAGATTTTTTAGCAAAAATTCTTCAAACTCTCCTAAAAGCTCTTTCATCTATTTTTGACCAAAATTCCCAAAACCGCCCATATCTCCTAACATTCCTAGAGCCATACGCTTTTTATTCTCTTCACTTTGTTTTATTATATCATTCATACAAGAGATTAATAAAATTTGTAAAGAGTCCTTATCTTCAAGCAAAGAGTCATCAATTTTCAAATCAACAACTTCAGAGTTTCCATTGATTGATATCTCAACCATTCCCCCACCAGCTTTTGCTGTAAATAAATTTGAGGCATTGTTTTTCTCTTGCTCTTTTGCCATATCTTGAAACTTATTTATCATATCTCCAAGATTTAAGTTTTTTAAATCAATTCCATCAAACATAATCACTTCCTACAAGCTCATTTGTAATAAGCTCAATATTATTTTTATCATCAACTAAAACTACTGTTGGTTTATAATTTTTCAACTCTTCTTCACTATATGTAGCATAAGCGATTACAATTATTTTATCTCCAATAGCCACTTTTCTAGCAGCTGCACCATTTAAACACATATCTCTTTTTCCAAACTCACCTTTTATTACATAAGTTTGAAATCTCTCTCCATTATTAATATTTACAATATCAACTTTTTGCCCAACTCTTAGGTTACTAGCATTCATCAACTCTTCATCAATAGTAATTGAACCAACATAATTCAAATTTGCATCACTAACAGTCGCTCTATGAATTTTGCTGTATAACATTTCAAAAGTCATTTAGAAAATCCTTTATTAATTTTTCAAAGCTATTATACTATACTAATTTATTATAAAACTAAATTAAAGGAATAATTTATGAAGAAAATCATATTTTTGTTTTTGTCTTTTACACTTTTCTTATTTGCAAATGAGAGTGTACAAAAGAATCCAGTTGCTGTTTTTGATACAACAAAAGGTATCATTAAAGTTGAATTAAAACCAAACTTAGCACCAAAAGCTGTTGAGAATTTCGTGGCATTATCAAAAAAAGGCTACTATAATGGTCAAATTTTTCACAGAGTTATAAAAGGATTTATGATACAAGGTGGAGATCCAACAGGAACAGGAGCTGGTGGAGAATCAATTTGGAATAAAGATTTTGAAGATGAATTTGCACCAAATGCAGTTTTTGATAAACCATATATTTTAGCTATGGCAAATAGAGGTAAAAACACAAATGGAAGTCAGTTTTTCATAACAACAGCTCCAACATATTGGTTAAATGGAATGCATACAATTTTTGGTTATGTAATAGATGGTAAAAATATTGTAAAAGATATAGAAAATGTAAAAACAACAGGAAGAAATGGTGGCGATAAGCCATTAGATGATGTAAAGATAAATAAAATAACTATAGAAGAGTAAAAAGTGGGATTAAGTTTTAATCCCCTAACTCCTCTTTACAAACAACTTTTTCAATATCCATAAGAACTAACATCTTATTATCGTGTAGTCTTACATAACCTTTTAAGTATCTTGCAGGAATTCCTGAACCCATTTCAGATACTGGAGCTAACATTGAAGTATCAATTTTTTGAACATCATCAACTAAATCAACAACAATTCCTATCATCCTTTTATCTTCAGTAATAACTGTAATAATAGATGTATTTACATCATAAATTGCTGGTCCTGTGTTAAATTTAATCCTAATATCTAAAATAGGAACAACTTCTCCCCTTGAATTAATTAAACCTTTTACCCAATTTGAAGTATTTGGTAAAGTTGTAATATTATCTGGATAAGTCAATATCTCTTTTATTTTTGGTAACTCTATAGCATATTTCATCTTCCCTAATTCAAATGTCATAAACTCAGTTATATTTGAACCAAGAGTTTTCTTTTCGTGATTATGTTCCATTTTAATCCCTTTTTTTCAATATTTTAACAAGCAAAATTATGTTATTTTACCTTTTGTTTACTTAAACTAATAATTTTACACTCTGCAATAGTATCAATAGATTGCAACTCTACAATATCATCTATTTTTAATAAACTTAAATTAATAATCTTTTTATCTCTACTCAACTCAACAAATCCATCCTTTTGTCTTGTTGCAGGATTATTTAAAGAGTAGTTTGATTTTAAATTTTCTAAAATATTAGAAGCTATCTGAAACTTTTGGTTTAAACTTTGAAAAAACTGCTCTTTTAAAAGTTTTATTTGAGACTCTACAAAAAAAAGCTTAGAGCTAATAGAGTTTTGCTCAAAGTGTAGTTTTAGATTTCTTAACTCTTCCTCTTTTTTTGAAAATATATTTTTAAGATTTAAACTAAAACTATCTCTTAAGCTATCAATATATAAAAGATACTCTTCACGGCTAGGAAGTGCTATTTCCATAGCATTTGATGGAGTTGCAGCTCTTATATCTGCTACAAAATCGCTTATTAGATAATCTATTTCATGCCCTACACTTGAAATTATTGGAGTTTTTGCATTAAAGATTGCATCTGCTACCATTTCACTATTATATGACCATAAATCTTCTATACTTCCTCCACCACGACCTACAACTATAATATCACAGTTTAAACTATCTGCAAAAACTATATTTCTTGAAATATCTTCAACACTACCAACTCCTTGTACTAAAGTTGGGATTAAAATAAGTTCACACAAACTCCACCTTGCACTTGCAACTTTCTTTATATCTTCAATAGCAGCTCCTGTTGGACTTGTAACTATTGCTATTTTTTTTGGAAAGTTAGGAAGAGGTTTTTTTATGCTTTTATCAAAATAGCCTTTAGCCTCTAATTTTACTTTTAATTGTTCAAAAGCTAAAGCCAAACTTCCAACACCATCTGGCTCTATTTTTGTACATAAAAGTTGATAGTTTCCTCTTGGAACAAATACAGTGATATTTGCTGTAATATTTACCTTTTGTCCATTTTCTAACTCAAATTTTAAATATTTTGTATTTCCCTTAAACATCACACAAGAGATTGTAGAATTTTCATCTTTTAGTGAAAAATAGATATGCCCTGAGCTATGATTTACCAAATTTGAAATCTCTCCAGAGACCACAACTTGCATAAAAGTTGTCTCTAAAAGAGATTTTATTTGAGTATTTAAAATAGTTACACTAAAGGCTTTCATTTAGATTTTTTTTGCAATAATTAATGTTGATATTTTCATAGAGAAAGCTTTTGTATAAACTATCTCAAAACCAGCATTTCTCAGCTCTTTTTGAAGATTTGAAGTTGTTAAAAACTCATCTATACTATCGGGCAAATATCTATATGCCTCTTTATTTTTTGAGATTATTCCACCAACAACTGGCAGAATTTTATCCATATAAAATGCTGTTAAATAATCAAGTGGCGTCTCTTTTTGATTTTTTGTAAATTCACTAATTACCACTAAACCACCTTTTTTTAACACTCTTGCAAACTCAAAAAAAGCCTCTTGTCTTTGCACTACATTTCTAATTCCATAAGAGATTGATAAAATATCAGCGCTCTCATCTTCAAGTGGTATAGATGTTGCAAAGGCTTCAATAAATTCAACTTCTGGAAGCTTCTTTTTACCTACTTCCATCATACCAACACTAGGATCAACTCCTACAATATTTTTCAAAGTAATCTCTTTTTTGTTAGCATTTTGTTTCCAAAAAAGTATCATATCCCCTGTACCACAAGCAACATCAACTATTTTATCTATAGTTTTTTTCCCATATAGCTCAAAAGTTTTTATACAAGCTTTATTTCTCCAACTAATATCAATTCCCATTGATAAAACTCTATTAGCTTTATCATAAGTTGGTGCTATATTATTAAACATTGATACTATTTTTTCTTGTTTTTCCATATAAAATTTTCCTATTTTGTATATTTTTTTATACTATATTATAAAAGATATTTTCCTATTAAAATACCGATAATTAAACCAATATTTAAAGCAACTGCTACTTTCATAATTGATAATTTTTTATCTGAGTAAGGTAGCCTATTTACAATATCTTCTTGAAGTTTTAAACTCTCTTGAAAACTAGAAGATGCCTTTTCTAAACTATCAATTGATGTTCTAATAGCAATTTCACTAAACTCCATTCTTTCAACAAGCTCTTTTGCTTGTTTAAAGCTCATTTCACTCATTTTTTAATCTCTATCCACTTATCTAAATCACAAAATATCTTGTTTAGAGTATTTAATACATAATCCTTTGCTTCTGTCTGTATTCTTCTAAAAAATAGATATTTTCTAGCAGCTTCAACATCTCCTAACTCTTTTGCCTCAATAGCTTTTTTTGCAAAGTCAGTATTATTATAAGCCATTTCCCAAACGGTACTCCCCAAATATCTACTCATTGTAATAATTTTATCATTTTTAACAGGAAAATATTTTGGGTCTTTTACAAAATCACAAATTACTGAGTTTGAATCAAGATATTTATGTCCAAAGAAGTTTATAAATTGCTCACTATAATAATCCTCTTCCATAGAGATAGCCCTTGTTAGTGCAAAAATAAGATTATCTTCAGGATTTTTCTCTATTTTTTTTATCTTTTTCATAGTTGCAATTGCATTTTTTCCATCAAGTTCACCATCTCCTAAAGGAATTATCCACTTAACATTTCCAAAACTTCCAACTTTTTTTATCTCATCTAAAACCAAACTTGAAGTTTTATTTCCACCTACATCAACAATAACTTCATGCTTATCATCCATCAAAATAAGTTCATCTAGTTCTGTAATTTTATTAGTTCCAAGCATTCTTTTATTTACTATTTCAGTTCTTGTAAAAGATTGAGAATCGTTATTTTCATCATCAATTTCAATATAAGTGATTTTTTTACCATGTTTTTTATATAAGTATGGAGCAATAACTTGCATAGCAACAGTAGATTTACCTACTCCACCCTTTGTTTGAGGAATTATTATCATTTCATAAGCCTTTTTAAACAGATATTCTTTGATTTTATCTAAACTATCATTAAATAATTATTGCATCACTAATGTGCAGTTTACCGCTATTACAATATTTTTTTATCTTAAAAGAGTTTATAGCTCTTCCATCTTCTATATCTACAACCATCATTTGAAGTATTGCTTTACAAGAGTTTGGAACTTCAAAGTGAGAACCTATTCCAGTCGTTGCTCTTTTAATTGGTGCTTTTTCATCCATTCCTATAACATTATCATAGCAACCAGTTAATCCAATATCTGTCAAATAGGCAGTATTTTGAAAAATTTGTAAATCATCTGTTCCTACATGTGTATGTGTCCCACAAATTGCACTAACTTTGCCTTTAAACATCATAAGCATAACTCTTTTTTCACTTGTTGCTTCACCATGAAAATCTACAAAAATATTTTTTATATTTTGTTCTTCTAAATTTTGTATTAATTTTGTAGCCCAATTAAATGGATTTTCAACCAAAGGCATAGCAAATTGACCCATTAGATTTATAACTGCCAATTTCTCACTTTTATCTCCAATTTTTACATCACAAATAGCTACTCCACTTCCAACTACTCCTTCTGGATAGTTATCAGGTCTTAACACTTTCCCGCTTTCATGTAAAATTTGAACATCTTTTTTTTTATCAAAGCTATGATTTCCACCTGTTATTATATCTATTCCACTAGACATTAACTCTTTAAAACTATCAAGAGTAAGCCCAAAACCATGACTTGCATTTTCACCATTTGCTATTATAAAGTCAATATTGTTCTCTTCTTTTATATTTTTTAAACTATCTTTTATTATTTTTCTTCCAGGGCGACCTACAATATCACCTATAAATCCTATTCTCAAACATTATCCTCTTTTTTTAATCTAATTTCAAAAAGTGCACCATTATCTTCATTATAAGCTTTTATACTACCATTATGCTCTTCAACTATTTTTTTAGCAATAGATAGTCCTATTCCCATTCCACCTTGAGTCTTTGAGCTAGTAAATGGTTCAAATAGTTTTTTTAGTATATCTTTACTTAAACCACCAGCATTATCTTTAAATCTTACAAGAATACTATTTTTATCTTCCAAGATATCTATTTTTAGCTCTCTTTTATCATAATCTTCTATTTTTATTAACTCATCTAAAGCATTATTTATAATTATTATCCAAATCTGCTCAATTCTTTGTTTTTGGACATTACTCATAAATATATATTTATCACTATTTACACTATTTATATCAAAAACTTCGCCATTTAGATATATTTTTGAAATATGTTTTGCTCTATTATGTGCCATTGTTAAAGCTGTAAGTATAGTCGCATATATATTAAAATTGGATTTTACACCCTCTTTTGAATGTGATATTTCTCTCATACTTTCAACTATATTTGCAATTCTATTTAAGCCCTCTTTCATCTTTTGACTATCTTGAAGCATTCTATCTTTTATCGCACTTGGTTCTAAATCTTCTATATCATAGAGCATTAACTCTAAATTCCCTTTTACATATGTTAATGGAGTATTTATCTCATGAGTAATCCCAGCAGATAAAGCTCCTATATAGCTAAGTTTTGCACTTTTAATCTGCTCTTGATAGTGTATTATGTCTTTTGCTTTACTCTTTTTTATCTCTTTTTTTATAGTTTTTTCAAGATTAAAATTAAGTTCTTGAAGCTCTCTTTTATCCTCTAAAGAGTTTAATATAAATATAATTCTCTCTTTTTTTGATAAAAGTATCAAAGATAGTTCAAGATGAATTGGAGTTTTATCTTTCTTTATAAAAATCTTCTCCACTTTTAAAATTTTTGTCAAATCTCCAATACTATTTAACATCTTGCTTAATATATCTTTTGAACTAGGCACTATTACATCAATAGCAGATAAACCTAGTAGCTCTTTTTCACTATATCCTAGAAGAGTCATCATTTTATTATTTATTTTTACAAACTGTCCCCCAAGGTTTAATAGAGCAATTCCACTATCAACATTTTCAAAAATCGCATCATACTCATCTATTTTTGTATTTAAATCTTGATATAAATTATAAATTCTTTTTTTATCTGTAACATCTTGGCAAATAACATTATATACGAACGACTCATCAGCTAAAGATATCTCTTCCACAAAAATATCGACCCAAAAACTCTCTAGATTTTTTCTTTTACCTTGAATATTTCTTAGTTCAAAAGTTTTACTATTTAAACTATTTTTTAGAGCCTTTTTTAGAACTTGCTTCATATCCTTAAAGATAAATAGAGTATATTTATGCCCAATAAGTTCACTTTGTTCATATCCTAAAAAACTACTAAAAGCATGACTTATATCAGATATAACTCCTTGTTTATCTATTTGTATAAACATAATATGTTCATTCATTATTTTTTGATTCTCATTTAAAGCCAAAGAGTTCTCTTCTATATCAAAATTTAATTTTTTATTTTCATCTTCTACTTTTTTGTTATCTCTATTTATAATTGTTGTAAAAATATATGCTAAAACTATTGCTAAAATAAATATAAAAAGTGTTATAAAACTATAATAATCATTTCTCAATACATCTTGCGTATTAGAAGCTTTTTTTATATAAAATGTATAAAACTTATTATCTTTTATATATACTTTTTTAGAGATATAATCACTACTATTTATCTCTGTTTTAGATAAGTCAAAAAAGACACCGTGTGTATCTTGAATTAAAATTCTATTACTATATGAGCTTGAAATATCGTCAAAGAGTGTTTTTAAATCAACTTTAATAATATAGAACTCTTTTTCCCCTCTTATTGCAAAATTTAAGAAATCTCTATTTCCATCTTCACAAAAGTGAAAAATCTCAAACCTATCTAAGTTTTGTAACTCTTTAAAATATGGTTCCATATATAAAGTTCTAAGTCCCTTGACTGGTATATTTCTATTTGCATTTTGATTATAAAGCTTTAAACTCTCTTTTGAAGAGAAAGAGACTATCTTGAAATTTAAAATATTTTTATCTTCAAATATGTACTTTTTTATATTATTAGTGACATCCTTTTTATCACTATTATTAGATAAAAATCTCTCAACTAATCCTAGCTTTTCATCATATTTTCTTATAAAATTTAAAAAGCTATCACTTTTTGCATCTAAAATATACTCTAATTTATCACTCTCAACTTTATTGCTATACTCTGTATAGTATTTATGAAATGCAATATTTATAACCAATAGGATTATTATAATAAGCAGAATAAATGCACTAAAAAGTTTTATATTAAAAGTCATCTTCATTGTTGCTCTTTTTAAATTTTATGTAATAGCTTGTTTTCTCTTCTAAAACTTTAGACCAGAAAATAGCTTGATTTTTCTCTATTAAAAGCTTTGCTAGATGTAGTTTTGTATCAAAATATTTATCATCTTCAAACTTTAGTATCTCTTTTAAAAAGTTCTCTTTCCTAATATCTTTAATATTATCTTCAATTTTTAAAACAAAATCTTCGTTTGTATCATACTCAATCGAAATTATTATTTTTACTCTTTCTATAGAGTAAAGTTTTGATAAATCCAAAATAGAGTAAACAATATTTGATACTATACTTTTTAACTCACTATTTAAAATATTAACTTCAATATCCTCTTTCAAATCATCTAAAACAACTACTTCTTCACTATTTAGCTTTAAAACCAACTCTTTTACAATTTTAGATATATTTGCTTTTTTACCAAACTTATTTGAAAATAGAGATTTTGTGTCATTTAAAAGATTTGATAGTTCTAAAAGTTCACTCTCTACACTATTTTTTATCTCTTTTAATTCATAAATATCTTTTATGTTATCTAATTTTTGTAACTCAAAAGAAATTTTTGCTATTGGAGTTTTCCACTGATGAGAAAAACTATCTAAAATCTTTGACATTAGAGCAATTTTTGTAGAGTTTAAAACAGTTTTATCCTGAACTCTAAGCTCATTTAACTTATTTGACAAATCCTCTTTTAAAATTCTATTTGCCTTTTCAAGTTGCTTTATAGCAGTTATATCTGTTCTAATTGAACTATAACCACAAATTGTTTTATCACTATTATATATAGGAAATAAAGATGTTCTAATCCAATATGTATTTCCAAATTTATCTTTATTCTTTAGCTCTCCATTCCAAATTTTAAGTTTTTTAAGATCCTTCCAAAACTTTCTATAGAAGTTAATTGATATATCAGGATGTCTTAAGATATTTACATTTTTTCCCAAAATATCAGACTTTGAATATCCAGAAACTTCACAAAAATATTTTGTTACAAATGTAATTTTCCCATCTAAATCTGTATCTAACTTTAGTACATATTCATCAAGTTGAGAAAAAAGCTCACTATACTTATGCTCTATCTCTCTATTTTTATACTTTAAAATCCTGATTAAATATATCAAAAAACTTAGAACTGCTAAAATAACTATAGAAAATATAGTTAAAAAAAGATAGTAGTTCTCTAATTCTATTACTTTTACACTATCTTCAAAGCTATTTTTATTTAGATATATAGTTTTTTTATCTGTTAGAACTAAAACCTCTATAAAGTTTTTATCTATTTTATTATTATCTAAAAGTAAAATACTTTTTTTGTTTAAATCTCCATTTATACTTTCAAGGAACTTTTCAAAGTCAAACTCAAAATTAACAAAACCTAAAAGCTCTAATTTTTCATCAATAATAGCTTTTGAAAAGATTATATATAGTTTATCATCTTCCATTTTTATATCACTACTATCTTTTTTTGTAGATTTTGTCTTTAAAACTATCTCATCTGCAAATTTATCTTCTATTTGCTCATCTTTGAAATTTAAGATATAAATAGCATCCTTTGTATAAAAACTAATATCATACAACTCTATATGTTTATAAAAAGAGAATTGTGGTTCGAATTCTAAATAAAGTCTCTCTTTAAGAGAGTTTTGTGAGTTATTTTGTAAAATTGAGATTATCTTATTGCTTTGTACAAACTCATTAAAATATATAAAATCTGCTCTTTTTTTTAGATCATTAAAATAACTATCGTAGCTACTTAGTATCTCATTTTTTTTACTCTCCTCTAAGTTTTTCAAACTATTTGTTTTAAAACTGTTTAAACCTATAATAGCTAATAAAGAGGTGATAAAAAAGAGCACCAAGCACCTATAAAATAGGTGTTGTTCTCGCATTCTTAAGCTTCTAATACTTCAAAAATCTTTTTTTCTAATGCATCTAGTGAACTAAAAGGTTTCATAATATAGTTTGTTGCACCTATTTTATGAGATTTTAGAACTTTGTCAAGTGTTGAATAAGCAGTCATCATAATAACTTTTTGTTCACTATTTTTTTCTATTAATTTTTCTAAAACTTCCAAACCATTCATTTGAGGCATCATAATATCAAGTAATACTAAATCATAGTTTGTACCATTATTTGAAGATAGTGCTGAAAGTGGATTTGAAAATGTTGTCACAGAAAACTTTGGATTTCTACTTAGAAATCTATTTAACATATCTAGAATCTCTACCTCATCATCTATTATTGCTATATTTATTTTATTCATTTTTTCTCCTCATTAAATAGTTTACTAGCAGCTTCTTTCATAACTTGCTCATTTTTCTCTTCAAGAATTCTATCTAAGAATATAAACACTTGTTCACTTGCTTTTTCAACAAGATCAATTTTATTCTCAATTAACTCTTTTGAACAAGCAATTTCAGAACCAGAACACTCATTTGCAAGGATATTTGCCTCTTTATGAACAATTGTGTGTGGAGTATCTAAGCCTTTATAAGATTGTGTGAAGCTAAACTCTTGTTTTCCAAGCCCTGTGTTATACCATTGTCCCAATCTACACTGAGTATGATCAACTGGTTTGAAGTTGTGTGTATTTCCAAAGATTAGTTGATATAGGTTGTTTTTATAAATTACGTGGTCAAGTTTTGCAAGATTTATAAAGATTTTATTTGAGATACTTTCAACTTCATAAACAGCTCTATTTGAATTTTTTTGGAATGTATTCATCAATTTACTTAAAGACTCTATTCTTCCTTTTGTCTCATTTACAACACCTGTTACAATATCTGAGCTCTCTTTAATCTTTTCAGTCTCTTTTTGAATAGTTGTAACAACATCTTTTATCTGTTTTGCTGCATCAGCACTTCTACTTGCAAGATTTCTTACTTCCTGTGCAACAACTGCAAAACCTTTTCCAGCTTCTCCTGCTGTTGCTGCTTCTACTGCTGCATTTAGTGAAAGAATATTTGTTTGAAATGCAATTTCTTGAATGATATTTATAACAGAAGCAATATCTTTGCTCTTTGAAACTAAAGACTCTACAACTTCATTTTCACTAGCAATCTCTTTGTATAAGTTCTCTGTGTCAATTACAACCTCTTTTGTAAGAGTTAATCCTTGAGTTGAACCATTTGCAGTCTCTCTTGACTCTTTTTGCATATCTTGAAGTTCTTTTAAAAGCTCTAAATATGTGTTTTGTGTATCACTTAGAGACTTAGTCATATTTTTATTATGTCTTTCTAAAAGTCCACCCTCTTTATTATCATGAATTGAAGTTTTTTGCAAAGATACAATAGTATAGTTATCATATTTTTTTACTAACATTTTTGCTTCACACTCTTCTAGAACAACTCTCTCTTCATTATCTTTTACTGCATCTACAATTGGAGAAAAATCTTTTATATTTGTTTTAGATAAATCATTTGCAAAAAAAAGTTTATAATTTTCATCGAAAATTACAAGCCCCTCTTCTTGAGAAAAACTTGAGATAGTTTTATATAACTCTATCTCTTTATCTTTACTTTTAGTAACACTATCTAATTTAATAATAAAATCTTTTTTACTAAGCTCTAACTCTCTATCTTTCTCTTCTAAACTAGTTTTAAGTTCTAAAATCTCTTTTTTTAAGCCTTCTATCAAACTATTATCTACTTTACTTCCAAAAAACATTTAATATCCCCTCTTTTTAAATAATTATGAGAAGTTACCAAAAAATAACTTAATTTCTATTTAGATGTTTTGCACAAATATAAGCTTCTGCCATAACTATTTGAAAGTTAAACCCCCCTAATTCTCCTGTTATATCCAAACACTCTCCAAGGAAATATAAGTTTTTTTGTTTTTTACTTTCAAAACTATTTATATCTATCTCATCTAAACAAATACCACCTTTTGTAACTTCTGCTTTTGTATATCCAAAATTTCCAGCAGGTGCAAAACTATAAGAGTTTAGAAGTTTTAGATTTTCTATCTCATTATTATTTAATTTACTACAAGATTTATCTTCTAAATCAATGCTTTTTAAAAACTCTTTTAAAAAGTTTTTTGGTAGAGGCAAAGAGCTACTAATAAGCTTATTTGTATTTAAAAAACTCTCTATATTTTTATTTGGTAAAAAATCTATAATAATTTTTCCTTTTGTCCAATATAAAGAGCTAGACAAAACAGCTGGTCCACTAAAACCTTTGTGAGCAAAAAGAAGATTTCCCTCTATTTTTCTATTTTCCACAAAAATATTACAAAATAGAGAAAGTCCTGATAACTCCTTAAACCAAAATTGCTCTTTTTGAACTGTAAAGCCTACAAGGGCTGGATTTAAACTCTTTATTGTATGAGAAAATTTTTGTGCTATTTTAAAAGCAATATCACTAGCATTTAAAACTGGAAAGGATAATCCTCCACTTGCAACAACAAGCTTTTTTGCTCTTATTTCTTGCTTAGAAGTAAAAATAGTAAAAATCTCATCTTCAAAAACAATATCCAAAACCTTTGTATCAAAAAACTTTTTTATATTTGTTGTAAGAAGCGAAAACATCTCTATAATCTCATTTGAAGAGTTGCAAAAGTATGCACCTTTTACAATTGTCTCTTTTAGTTTGGGAAATACTCTATTTTTTGCTAAAAACTCTAGCATATCATCTTTTGAGAAATTTTTTAAAATTTTCTTTATAAGTTCTTCATCTCCTAAATAGCGGTTCTCTTTTACAAATTTATTTGTAATATTACAATTTCCACCACCAGATACCTTTATTTTTGCTCCTATTTTGCTATTTGCTTCAATCAAACAGACATTTTTAAACTTATTTTTATCTAAATTTGAAGCAAACATAAGCCCACTTGCTCCTGCTCCAATTATTGCTATATCGTAAATTTTAAATCCTTTTTACTTTTTAATAATAAAAATATTTTTATCATCCTTATATTCATAAAAAAGATTATATCCATTTGCTTTTAAAATATTAAAAACTATATAAAGCCCTAAACCAAAAGAGCCTTTTTGATTTTTTCCATAAAATGGCTCTAAATAGTTCTCAAAATCTCCTTTTAATTTTTCTCCACTATTTATAAAACAGATACTATTTCCTTCTGTTTTTATCTCTACTTTTTTATCATTTGAGTATTTTATTGCATTATCTATTAGATTTTTTATCGCTATTGAAAAGAGTTTAAAATTTACCTCTAACTTTATATTTGCATAAGAGTTTATAATATTCTCATCTTCAAGCATTAAAATATCTTTTGCTTCATCTATTAAATCTTCTAAATAATAGCTCTTTTTTTGCAAAGTTTTACTTTGAGAAATTATCTCCTCTATAGTTGCAAACTCATTTATAAGATTTTCAAGTCTTATAAAAACCTCTTTTAATCTCTCTATGTTTCTTGGATTTTGTTCTAAAGTTAAAAGTAGTTTTCCTTTTGTAATTGGAGTTTTTAACTCATGCATAATATTTCGTATAAATATATTTCTGGCATCTTTTATACCTTTTAATTTTTTTGCACTATTTTTAAACTCATTTGCTAAAAGTGTTATTTCATCGTTGCTTTTTTCACTTTTAAAATCAAAATCAAAGTTCTCCTCTCCTAGATTTACTACTTTATCTTTTAAAACTTTTAATGGTTTTAGTTTTTTTAGAGTTCTAAAATATAAAAAACTAATCACAAAAAATAGAGATAAAAAGACAATAATAGTATAAAAGTTATTTGAAGAATCAAAGCTATCAAGATCTTTTATTAACATTCTATCTACTCTATTTTCAAATAAAATATAGTTCTTATCATCTATTTCAAAAATTTTAAAACTCTCTCTGTCATTTTTTCTAGCAAAAAGTACTCTCTTATTTTTTGTTTTTAATGTTTCATCTATGCTTTTACCAATAAAAATCTCATAATTCATCTCTTTTAGGCTATTTATAAAGAAATTATCAAAGTTTCCTCTTTGCTTATGAACCATTCTTATAATAGGTTTGTATCTCTCAAAAATTTGCTCTTTTTTCTCAATTTTTTCACTTGAGATTAAAAAAACAGAGGCGAAGATTAATAAAAATATTGTAATAAAATAGTTTAGAGTTGTTGAAAAAATTATCGAACTTTTATTCATTGTATAAACTTATACCCCATCCCACGAATTGTGTGAAGATATTTTGGCTCTTTTTGATTATCCTCTATTTTATGTCTTATTCTATTTATAATTACTGCTAATGAACCACTATTTTCATAATCACTATTTAAAACATCACTATTTTCAAAAATATCTTCTCTACTTACTACAAAACCCTCTCTTTTTATAAAAAGGCTTAATATTTCAAATTCGGCAGCTGTAAGTCTTAGATACTTATCATTTTTTAAAATCTCTCTTTTTTCTTCATTTAGAACAAAAATCTTCTCTTTTGTCTCCTCTACAGTTTTATCTAGTGATTTATTAAATCTTCGCAAAATTGTAGTAATTCTTACCTCCAACTCTCTTGGGTCATAGGGCTTTGGTAAGTAATCATCAGCTCCTAGTTTTAGAGCTGTTACTTTATCTGTAATATCACTTCTAGCACTTGAGATTATTATAGGAACATCAAGTTTTACTAGCTCTTTGCAAACATCTAATCCATCCATTCCTGGTAGTGTTAAATCCAAAATTATCAAATCAAACTTTTGTAGGCTTAAACTAGAAAGAGCCAAAAATGGCTCTTCAAAGTTAACTACTTCAATATTAAACTGCTTTAAATACTCTATTAAAACTTCTGCTAGTTCTAAATCATCCTCTATCATTGCAATTTTTATCAAAGTAACTCCTTTTTTATTTGAATTTTAATCTTCAAATCTTTGTTGCATATTATTCTTTCTTAATTCAAGTAGAGTTTTTAGTTGCTCTTTTTGTTTACTGTCCAAAACTTTATAAGCTTTTTCTAATACATCTGCTTGTCTTTCAAATCTTTTCTCTTGTTTATCTTTCATAATCTTTGCAAATTTATTTTTATCAAAGCTATCTTTTGTAAATGCATCACAAGGAAACTCTTGATTTGCTCTACTATCTTTTAATATATCATAAATCTTTGCTCTTTGATCACTTGATAGGTTTAGTTCACCAAACATCCACAACATTCCATTTCCATTTCCATAATGTCTTTGTGGCATATAGTTTTTTTGATAATATCTATCACCTTTTTTACTGTAATTATGATTTTGATTGAAATCACAATTTTGCCAACCTTGAGCGGATAAACCACTTACTAATATTGAAGCTAAAGCTATACTTGTTACAATCTTTTTCATCTTTTATCCTTTGTTTTGATATAAGAAATTATTACAAGTCAATATTAACTCAAACTAAACTCTATCTTAATAAAAACTTAATGTTTTTAGAGATAAAAAGATCTTTTTATTAATTCAATTTATGATCAAACTCTGGAACTATCTCTTTTAACTTTGCTATCTTATCTTTACTAGCTAGAAGTTCTTCTATTTTTTGATTTAATTTTTCAATATTAAACTCTGTTTTACTAGCAACAGTAATTGATTCATATTGTGTTTTTTTATCACTTTCATCTATTAATAGCTCTTCAAATAACTTTTCACCAGCTCTTAAGCCACAAAATTCAATATTTATATCTTTTTTATAACTAAGTTCTATCATTTTTTTAGCCAAATCAACAATTTTGATAGGTTCTCCCATATCAAGGATAAAAATCTCTCCACCTTTTCCAATACTTGCTGCTTGAAGTACCAACTCACAGGCTTCTGGAATTAGCATAAAATATCTTGTAATATCAGGATGAGTTACAGTAATATTTTTTCCAGCTTCAATTTGAGCTTTAAATTTTGGAATAACACTTCCACTACTTCCAAGGACATTTCCAAATCTAACTGCAACTATTTCAGTATTTATATTTTCAACATTTTGAATATAAAGTTCACAAACTCTTTTTGTAGCTCCCATAACATTTGTCGGACGAACTGCTTTATCTGTTGAGATTAGAACAAACTTTTTAACTCCATATTTTATTGCTAAATCTATAGAGTTTTTTGTACCTATAATATTATTTAAAATCCCCTCTTCAATATTTTCTTCCACCAACGGGACATGTTTATAAGCAGCTGCATGGATTACTATATCTGGAAGATATTTTTCAAAAGTTTTATCTAAAAACTCTTTATTTAAAATAGATTGCATTACAAGTTTTGGTTTAAAGCTACAAAGCTCTTCTGCAATAGAGTAAAGATTAAATTCACTATGGTCTAATAGTATTAGCTCTTTTGCCCCAAAAGATGCACATTTTCTAGCTATTTCACTTCCTATACTTCCACCAGCACCAGTAATTAGAACTTTTTTATCAAAAATAAAGTTCTTTATAGCAGTTTTATCCAAATCTTTTGGATGACGTGCTAATAAATCCTCTACTGTTATATCTTTTAGCTGTTTTGAGAAGTTCTCATCTTTTAGGATATTATTCATAGATGGAAGAATTTTAATAGTCTCAAAACTACCTTGCATATCTTCATAGATTTTATTTATCTCATATTTTTTTGCTGAAGGCATAGCTATAATCATCAAATCAAATTTTGTTTTATTATAATTACTTTTGTATTTCTCTTTTGAAAAAATTGAAATTCCATCTATACTTCTATGGTGTAAAATCTCATCATCATCTATAAAACAAAGAAGCTTATATTCACTACTTAAAAACTCTCTTTGGAGTTGAAGCCCCGCTCTTCCAGCTCCATATATCACAAATATTTTTGTCTTTTTATTTCCTTTTATTGAATGATAATATTTGTAAACATAGACTAATATATTTGTAATAAAAGTATAAAAAATCAAATCTATAAATAAAATATTAAAATGAACTTTAAAAACATAATACAAAATAGGAGTATAAACAGCAAAACTAATCACTGCTAATATTATTTTCATTAAACCTGTTTTTGTAGAAGCTTTTGACCAAGAGAGTTTATAGTCATCAAAAAATATAAAAGAGGCTAATATTCTAAATCCTATCACTACAAGTAAAATAATAAGAGTAAGCTCTTTATTTAGTAAAAAGGTAACTAAATAAAGTGAAAATACAGATACTACTACATTTACAATTACCCCTAAAAATCGTTTATCTTTTAACATATTATTTGTTCCTTGGCTATCATTTTATATAAATTATTTTCATAAAGAAAAAGTGATTTTACATCTTTAAAACTTTTTAAGTCCTTATCACCATCACCCAATATTATATTTTCTTTTTCTATTTTCCAATCAATATTTAAATCTCTATCATCCTATCTAACACCAATACTCCTCCAGATGCAAAATATCTATCTATTTTTATATTTACAATAACATCTTGGCTTAATACTAAAAAACCATGTAAAAATTCTCTAGGAATAAAAAGTTGCTTATTTTCTTCACTATTTAACTTTATACTTACTACTTTACCAAAACTTGGACTTCCAAGCCTAAAATCAACTACTACATCTAAAATCTTTCCTTTTAATACACTTACAAGCTTTGATTGAGCATAGTTTAAAGTATTTGTATGAAGTCCTCTGATAACTCCATATTTACTGTATGAGATATTATCTTGACAGAAATCTACTTCAAATCCAACAAATGAATTAAAACTCTCTTTTTTAAAAGCTTCAAAAACATAACCTCGATTATCTTTGTGTAATTTTGGTTCACAAAGAATAAGCTCGGGTATATCTAATCTTTTATAATCAATTATTCAAATACTTTTTTAGTATCCACAAACTTCATACTTAAAGCTAAAACTATCAAAGCTAGTATAAGAGCTACAAAAATATTTCCTATAAAATAAACTATTATAAATAAACCTAAATTTAATCCTATAGAATAATTTGTAACTTTATAGTGACTCCACCCTGCTTGAGTTAATCTTTGATATGCATGTTTTTTGTGTGCTTGAGATAATTTTTCTTTATTTAATTTTCTTCGTATTAAAGTCAAAGTTGCATCAAACCAATAGACACCAAATAATATTATCCATATCCAAAAGTTTGTTGCTTCTTGATTTGCATAATATATTGTAAAAATAGCTATATTATATCCTAAAAGCGTACTTCCAACATCTCCCATAAATATCTTAGCCCTATTCCAATTCCAATATAAAAATCCTAAAACTGCAACAGCTAAAACTAAAAAATGATTTCCACCAAATAAAATAAATCCAGCAAGACTTAAAAAAACTGCTTCACTTCCTGCATAGCCATTTATACCATCTAAAAAATTATAAAGATTTATAAACCAAATAATAAGTAAAAAAGCAAAAATATTGGCTAATATTTGATTTTGTATATCAAAAATACCAAAAGTAAGAGTTTCAAATCCACCTAAAAAATATAATCCACCAACAGAAACAATAGCTTGAACTATAAGCCTTAGTTTTGGGCTTAAATCATAAATATCATCAAAAAAACTAACTATTGAAATAACTGCACCAAAAAGCAAAGCATAAAAAAGACTTTGTTGTATTTCACCTATAAAATAAAGATAAAACAATCCTATAAACCAAGTAATTGAAAGTGCTATTCCTCCACCATGAGGAGTTGGAACTGTATGAGAACTTCTTTCATTTATAGTTGCAACCAATGATTTTTTTATCATATAATTTTTTATAAAATATGTTAGTAAAAATGAGATTAAAAAAAGTATTAAATAAATCAATTCTTTTCTCCTTTTATCATAAGTTTTATTCCATCTTCTACACTATATGGATTAGATAAATTTAATTTCTTTTTAGTAAGAGTATTATCTACTTCCAAACTTCCATATAATCGCTTGTGAAATGATGGCTTTACTAGCTTTAGTAAGCTTTCAAAAAATGGAATTTTTATTAGATATATTTTTTTCTCTAAATTATTAGCTATGAGTTCTATTAGTTTTGAAGTGCTAAGAGGTTGATCATCTGAAGCTAAAAACACTCCTTCTTTTCTTTGAATTACTATTTCATTTATAATATTTAAAATATTTTGTATTAATATAAAACTTCTTTTATTTCCAATACTTCCTAGAGGTATAATAGGCAATTTTTTAACTAATTTTACTAAATTATCTATATTACCTGGAGCATTTTTTCCATATATCATAGGAGGTCTTACTATACTTACTATAAAATCACCATCATCTAGTTTCAAAAGCTCTTTTTCTGCTTCTAGTTTACTCTTTCCATATGGTGTAATTGGATTACAGATTGTATTTTCATCTAATTTTTCTATATCTTCACCATAAACAGCAATAGTGCTTATAAATACAAATTGTCTTACTCCATTCTGTTTTGCAAGTTTTGCAAGCTTTACTGGATACTCTACATTTATCTCATAATATTTTTCATAAGAATACTCTATCTTTTGATGTACAAGTGCAGCACAATGCAAAACTATATTAATATTATCAAATTTTATATCTTCAATTTTTTGATTTATTAATGAAAATTTTTCAAATATATATTTATCTTTAAACTGATTTATAAAGTTACTTCCTAAATAACCATTTGAACCTGTAATTAAAATTATAATGACACCCCCTCAATTATAATTTTCTTATAAAATAATAAATTATTCTTATAACCATTTTTGGTAAAAATCTTATTGGGATTTTAATAATATTTCTTAAATATTCAAATGAAGAATTAAAAAAACCATTTTTCCTAAATTCATTTAACAAAATAAATTCATTTTTAGCATAATTTAAACCACTTCTTCTCTCAATCTGTCCCTGCCCAGCTCTCATCTTTACTAAAACTTCTTGTAAATTATAAAATCTTGATTTATTCAATATCATCCTTACCCAAAGATAATAATCTTCAAAATAGATCATTCTTTTATATCCTCCTGCTTTTAAAACAAAAGATTTTTTATACATTACTGCTGGATGATTTATTGGAGACCTTATTTTTGCATACTTTATTATTTCTTCGTGCATTTCTGGAAGTCTTCTATATCCTAAATTTTCATTTTCATCACCATTAAACTCACTTATCCATGAACTACAAATATCAATATTACCATTTTTAAAGACATTTAACTGTTTTTCAAACCTATTTGGCAACGATATATCATCTGTATCCATTCTAGCAATAAGTTCATAGCTACAATGTTCCATCCCAATATTTAATGCATCCCCTAAACCTAAATTTTCTTTCAAAGGAATAATTTTTAAAATACCAACAAGTTTATTCTTCCATTCATCAATTGCATAATACAATTCATCTGTCAATTTACCATCTTGAACCAATACTATCTCATCTGGTTTTACAGTTTGTTCATCCCAAATACTTTCCATCGCTCTATTAAAATATTTTACTTTTTCTTTATAATAAATTGACATCAATAATGAAAAATTCATCTCTTATTACTTCTTTTTAATTCAATATTTTCAAAGAATTTATACATTTTTAAATATAAGTTTATTTTTATACTTAAATAAACCGAATTTGAAGATATACTTGCTTTTATAATTTTTAACATAGAAGCAAAATATTTCTTTCTATTTAACTTTTGTCTCGCTTCAACCATTAGTATTTGTTTTTTATTCAATTTGTTTTTTTCTTTTTCACTTATGACAAAATATTCCTTATAATTATCGTCAAAAATATACTTTCCTGTTGCCAAACTCTTTTTAAAGATTTCCGTACAATACTGTGCTGTTTTATACATTATATAAGCATTTGTTTTAGTTACACTATTGTTTCTATATCTGCAATTGAGAAGAACATCCTTTATATTTCCAACTTTGAAACCAAAAAAAATAGCTCTCGATAAAAATTCCATATCTTCTGCGTGAAAAGCATTATTATACCCACCAAGTTTATCAAAGACCTTCTTCCTAACAAAAAATGTTGGATGTACTATGCCTATAGCACCTCTCATTAATAATCTTTTTAAATATTTATGTGTCAAAAGCTTATCAGTTTTAAAAAATACTTCTTTATTACTAAATAGTGTTATGTTAGAGCCAATTAAATCTAAATTATTATCAACTAAATACTGAAGTTGCTTTTCAAATCTATTTTTGTGAGAAATATCATCTGCATCCATTCTAGCAATATATAAACCTTCACATTCTTTTAAAGCTCTATTCAAACTAAATATTAAACCACTATTTTTTTTATTTATAATTATTTTTATTCTTTTATCTATAAATTGATATTTTATTAGAATCTCTTTCAATATTTTATTTTCCGGATTATCTAATACTATTATAAATTCAAAATTTGAATAAGTCTGATTTAAAATTGAATCTATTGACTCTATAATCCATTCTTCTTTTTCATTATAAACACTCATTATAACTGAAATCAGGTCTCGCATTAATTTTCCTAAATTTAAAAAAGTTCGTAATAGTTTTTTCTATCAAACAACTCTAGCTTGCCACCTACAGTACTGTTATATATTTTTCTTCCATCTATTTCAAACATTGTTTTACAAAGTTTATAACTTTTTAGTACATTGTATATTTTTGGATCATGCCATTTTTTACCTACTCCAAAATATGTTTTATCAAAATGATTCGGATCATCTTCTGTAGAAATAATTGTGTCACCATCGATAATTGCAGATTCTGGAATTTCATATGAAAAATCCATTCCAATTAAATAAACTTCTGAAAAACCTAAATAATATGCTAGTTGTAGATTTAGTATAGTTACAGATTGTCCACAATATAACTGTTCAGAAATATCTATTGAAAATCTTGGTATCTCATAGTATGGTGAATTAACTTGATAAAATCCAGTATTCATATTAAAAAAATATGTATTTTTTTTATTCTTTATTAAAGATTTATATTTTGTTGGAAAAAATTTGTACATAACATCGAAATCATTTATATCTTTTAGATTATCATAAAAAACATGCTTATCTTCTACTATGTAAAATGTTGGTTTAAAATTATCAGATCTATTTTTTAAAAATATACTATTTACCCCAAAAGTATACTCATTTTTTAATAACGTTAGATCTATATCATTAAGGGAAGGACCATTTCCAATTATAAAGCATCTTTTATTTTTAAATTTATTTTTTAGCAATATTAACTTATTTATATCCGCTTTTGGAAGCCAAAATGGAACTTCAAACCATTTATAAGAAATTATTCTTTTATTTATTAAACTCTTTATAAAATTTTTCATAATTAATAACTCTGTAAATTAATCTCAACAAATTTATCTATATATGTATTGTTTTTTTTAAGTTTTACATTATTATAACCAAAAAATTCAATGTGATTTTCTTCAGCTGCTTCATAATCATTTATACTATCACCTATTAAAATAGTTTCCTCTTTTTTATAATTATTCATTTCTAAAATATTTTTTACTATTTTTGATTTCATGATTGGAGATCCAGTTATAGATAAAAAATATTTTGTCAAGTTTAATCTTTCACAGATATATTTTAAATCATTTTCATCTGCACCAGATGCTATATGCATATTATATTTTTTATAATTATGATTTATAAAGCTTACTGTATCTTCAATAATATATTTTGAATTTGTCAATTCTTCTTTTGTTATTAAAGAGTACCTATTAGCATACTTTAAAATATCATCTTCTGAAATATTTTCATTTAATAATTTATTAAAAAAATATTTAATTTTTATATATCTAGATTTTCCACCATTTAATTCGTGATATTGAATAAACTCTTTTACTTTGTTTTTTGGAAATCCTTCAAAAAGTTTTTTAAACCCTTCAGTTTTTATAGGGACAGAATCAAGTATTACTCCATCAAAATCAAATATTATATTTTTTATCAAACTTTAACCTTTACAACAGTTTTAATAACTTTTATTGGTTCATTTATTTTAATACAAGGCATATGGGCATCATCTGGAAAGAAAATAGCTATATCACCTTTTTTTAGTTTAATAGATGATGAAAAATTTGAATCTCCATACTTAATTAAATCCATATTTTCATTGTATTTAAAATATACATTAAGATTTTTTATATTATCAACTTCTATAATCTCTTCACCTTCAAGGATAAACTGAACATCTATATTTTTTATATGTGCTTCAAAAAAACATTTTTCTCTATCTTTTGAAAAATATGTTTGTTCTAGTGCAAAGTTATTTTTATCTAAAACTATTTTTTCAAATGCATTTAGATTATATGACTTTAATCTTTTATACTCTTCACTTTTTTCATTTAAAACTTTTGTTAAATATTCAAAAGCAGTAGAAAATCTAGTATCTTTAATTTGTTTTTTTAAAATTTCTATATTACCAAATATTGCCATTTATTCTATTTCTCCAATTATTGTACAAGGTAATCCATCACAATTTGATATTCTTAATGGTGCAATAATTACTCTTTTAAATTTTGTATTTATATCTATTTGCTTTAAATCCATATCTTCAAGCAATAAAATAGGGTTTTTAGGATTTAAGAAAGCCTTATGAGCTTCTCTTCCTATCATTCTATTTTGGAAACTTGATACCGAAATACTATCAAATCCAATCACTCTTATATTTGGAAATGAGTTTCTTAAATATTCAGCTATCGACGGATCAAATCCATAATTTAATTCCCAAAATTCTTGAGTATCTCTTTTATAACAAATACCTGTTTTTACTATCAGAATCTCATATATATTTTTGTCTTTTATTTTATCCAATTGTTCTATGAGTTTAGCCCCTATAACAAGCTCTTTAGGAACAAATTCTATGAATAGCACATTTTCAAAATTAAAATATCCACAATCAAAATTTTCAATGGTCTGCCCATATTCAAAAAAATGATAAGGCATATCTATATGAGTGCCTATATGAACTGTTGTTTCTATTGTTGTATCATTTGCAATATCACCTTTTGAAATATCAGATTTTTTACTAGAAATAAATTTATTCTTATTTCCATAACTAGGTGTATTATTATCTAAAATATGTGAAAGATACACAAATTTACTCAAATTCATTATTTTTCTCTATTTCTTTCATACACTCTAAGATTCCTTGTCCCATGTCGATATATGGATTTGCTACTAGTTTTTTACTTCTTGTAGGATGAAATGAATATGGTGTAGTTTGATAGTGATTGTGATATCCATCATTATTTAAATTTATTTCTATTTTATTACCCAATATTTCATTAATCATAGTAAATAATTCTTTTCTATGCATTCTCTCAACTCCTGTAAGAATAAGATGTTCATTTACAAAATCTTCACTCTTTATGACTTGAATTGCTAACTTTGCAACATCTGCTGCATGAATATATTCTCTTACTTCTTCTCCATCTCCACTATGATTGATAGTTCTTGTTAGCATAGCACTTTTTACTAAATTGTAAATATAATTATTTTGATAATCTCTTTCTCCATATACTGAACCGTATCGAATAATAGTAAATTCTAAACCAAACTTTTTGTAATACTCTTCTGTAAGTTTTTCTGATGTAAGTTTACTAATTCCATAAAAAGAGCCCTTATCGCTCATAGAATAAGCACTACTTGCATAAATAAATCTTTTTATATTATTTATTTTACAAGCTTCTAAAATATTTAAATTTCCCATTACATTCAATTCTAAGGCTTTTGTAGGATTAGCTATAGCATCATCAAGGTTTGCAAACCCTGCAAAATTATAAACTATATTTGCACCTTTTATAACTTCATTCACATTTTTAACATCTAAAATATCACACTTGATAAAATATTTTATATTTACATATTTAGAAATATTTAGATCAGCTGCTACTACATCGTATCCATTATTAATAAGTTCTTCAACTACATAACTTCCTATAAATCCACAACCACCAAAAACTACTACTTTTTTAGTCATTGTTAAATACCTCATTTTTCAAAGGTTCATTGTTTTTAAATCTTATTACTTCTTCTACTGCTTGAATTTCCATATCTCTTCTGCTATCAATAGTACTTGCTCCCATATGACATGTTAGCAAACAATTATCTAATTGACAAAGATTACCTTTATATGGTTCTTCTTCAAATACATCTACAGCAGCACCTGCTATTTGTTTATTTTTCAATGCAATATATAAATTATTTTCATTTATAATTCCTCCACGGGCAGTATTTATTAAAATAGTATGTGAAGTCATCATAGATAATTCTTTTGTAGTAATATAATTTAAAGTGTCTTTTTTAAGAGGAATATTAACTGAAATAATATCACTTTTTTTTAGAACTTCTTCTTTTGAAACAAAATTTACATTGTATAATCTTCCAAAAGCAATATCAGGATTAGTATCATGCACTAAAAACTTAATATTAAAAGAAGACAAAAGATGTACTAAACTTTTACCAATTCTTCCCATTCCAAAAATACCAATAGTTTTTCCATATAGTAAAGTTCCCATATGTCTTTTCCAAATACCAAGTCGAATATTCTTATCAGTAATTGTAATTTGTCTAGCTAAATCTAAAATCATACCAACACAAAGTTCAGCTACAGCCATAGTAGGAGCATCTGGAGTATATGTAACTCTTACACCATATTTTTTACATAATTCAAAATCAACTCCATCAAGTCCTATACCTACTCTTGAAATAAGTTTTAGATTTGGAGCATTTTGAAATACTTCTTCTGTGATTTTTTCAGTTCCTGCAATAAGAATTTCAGAATCTTTTATTTCTATTGCCAACTCTTGAGAATTCATTTTATGCTCAAGAGGATTTAATTTAACTTCAAAATCATTATTCTTTAGTAATTCCATTGGTTCTTTTGATGTTGAGCTAAAAGGGTGAGTTGATACAAAAACTTTCATTAATTTAATCCTTCTTTTAATTTTTTCATACCGTTCATAGCTGAATCTCTCAAAAAAAAGTAATCTATTCCATAGGCTAAAAAAGTACACCCTTGATCAATTTTTTGTTTTAAATTTTCTGGATTTGTATCTACTACATGAAATCCTGATGGAATATTATGAATTTTGCATCTATCCAATACTTTTTGAACAGCAATTTTTACATCTTTTCTTTCAAATTCACCTGGATATCCCATAGAACCAGATAAATCATATGGTCCAATTATTGTTCCGTCAATACCAGCAACCTGTAAAATATCATCTATATTATTTACTGCTTCAATATGTTCTATTTGAGCTATTATTACTAACTCTTCATTTACCCATTTTTTATACTCTTCAAATCTCGTACCATATCCAGAAGCTCTATATAAACCAACACCTCTTTTACCAATAGGTGGATATTTTGCATAATTTACAGCAGTAATTGCATCTTCTTTAGAACATACCATAGGCACTATTATTCCATCTGCTCCCATATCTAATATTCTTTTTATGATTACTTCTTCATTCTTACTAACTCTAACGAGTGCTTTTATACAATTTGCTTGAATAGTTCTTATTAGATTTTCAGCAGTTTGCAAATCTATGGAAGTATGTTCTATATCAATAACAAGCCATTCAAATCCTGCCAATGCCATCACTTCAATACTCAAGGAATTTCCCATCATTACCCATGAACCAATTGTAAGTTCACCATTTTTTAATTTTTGTTTTAAACTCATTTTATATCCTAAATTATAGTTTATCTTTATTTTTATATAAAAGTTCTGCCATTATAAAATCTTCTGGCTCATCTATATCTACTGCTTCTAGTTTATTTACTTCAAAAATTTGAGGTTTTAATCCTATTCTTTTATTATTGGAATTTTTAAATGCTTCTTTGGAAAAAATATAAAAATTTGAATTCTCTTCATACATAGGTTCTAAATCTTGTGTTCTTAATAACTCATTTGGATTGTGATTGATTGCCTTTGCATTTTTGTCATAAAATCTTGTCTGAACCTTTGTAACACCAAAAACACTATCAAAATTATCTATTTTAGTAAAATAGTTTTCTATTGCACTATCAATAGTCTCACTCTTCAAAAGAGGATTTGTACTATGAGTTTGTAAAAAATGCTCTCCATCTAATTTTGATAAATCATAAGCTATGATATCATTCATAGAAACGAAATCTCCTTGAATCTCAGTTGGCCTATCAATTATTATAATTTTATCTCCAAAAGTTTTTTTTGCATCTTTTGCTATAACTTCACTATCTGTATTTATAACAACATTATTTATATACTTACTAGCCAAGAGTGATTTTACTATAGCATGATAAAGTGGTGAACCATTAAAACTCTTCATGTTTTTATTTGGAACTCTTTGCGAATTTCCCTTCATTGGTAATAGTGCTTTTATGTTCATTGTTTTCCTTTACTTATTTCTAGTTTCTTATAATATATTTGATTATATGAATTTATGTTATTTATCATATTTTTTAGATATTCATTTATATTTTGTTCATTTAATAAATTTTCTTTCTTTATCATTGAAGTCATGATTAAATCATTTATACTAGCTCTATAATGTCCATAGTCTTTATAATTATATATATTATTTACAATTTCATAAATATTATCAAAGGCATATATGTTTAAATTATTAAACTCCTTTAACTTACTAACTAAATATATTCTTCCATATAAAAATCTATTAACATCTTCTACCTTACTATTCCTATAAAACCATGTTGAATATGGTGGGAAATATACATTAAACTCTATATCTGGAAATTCTTTAATTACACTTAATATATAATTTTCTATATTAGGATATTCATAATTTTTATGAATTATTTCTTCATAATTAATATTTCTATGTATAATATTTTTATTTAATTTGTCTAAATTATTATCATTTCCATATAATTCAAATTTTTTGTTTTTAACATCTCTATCATACCAAAAATAAAGTGTATCTAAACTCTCGCTCCATTTTGTCCAATTAACTTTTCCAATAAATATATCCCATGAATATCTTATATAATCTTCATTAAATAGATAAAATCCAATTTGAATAAATAAATTATTTGAATAAAGTTCATAAGGAAAATTGTGTTTTTCATCTTTTTGTGTCTCATTTAAATATATATAATAAGAATGTATATCCCAAAAAACTTTTTTTATTTTTCCTGTTTCCAAAGCTTTTCTTATTAATGTATATTGTTCTAGTGGTCTTCCTCCACTCATAGTTAATTTTAATACTTTATCTCCATTATTCAATAACTTTTCAAATTTTGATGGAATAAAGTTTTCTGACATAGATGTACCCATAATTATTGTATTATAATTTTCATCACTTCTATTTATAAAGTTATTTATCAAACCTATATTTTGATATCTTTGTTCTTTAAAATATTTTATTTTACTATTATTTAAAGAAATTTGACTATGATAAATTTGAATTGGATCCACAATAAAAACAAAAATCGCCGGACTTAATATAATAACTAAAATTATACTTAAACTTAAAATTATATTTCTTTTTACTTTCATAATTACCCTAAAAATCAAAATATAAAAATTCAGAAACTCTATTTTGCAAATATACTATATAGTATAAAGGAATTACAGAGAGAATTATCATATAAAACATATAAGTATAATTAGCTTTAAAACTACTATTCAAATAAGTCATAGAATTTTTAAAGCCTAAGACTAAAATAAAGGCTATACAAATCCAAATAAAAATTTCACTATTTTTTGCACCTATATCAATAAACATTTTTTCACCATTAATACCAATTTCTCTTAGAAACTTAAATTTAGTAAGTAATTTCTCAGATAACACAACATTATCCAAACTAAACATACTTCCTAATAATTTTATTGCACTCTCAAAATCTTTTGCTCTAAAAAATATCCATGTTATATTTATAAAGTTAAAAGTAATAAACCAAGCCAAAATCTTATTTAGTTTAAATCCTAATCTTTGCCAAAATCTATGAATAGCTAATGCAACTCCATGCAATGCTCCCCATACTATAAATGTCCATCCAGCTCCATGCCAAAGCCCACCTATTAAAAAAGTTGCCAATAAATTTGTATATGTTCTAAATTCACCTTTTCTATTACCACCCAATGGAATATAAATATAATCTCTAAGGAACCTACTTAGAGTCATATGCCATCTTCTCCAAAAATCTTGAATACTTAGAGCTTTATATGGAGAATTAAAGTTTATTGGAAGTTTTATATTAAACATTAAAGATATCCCAATTGCCATATCTGTATATCCAGAAAAATCAAAGTATAGTTGGAATGTATAAGATAATGATGTCGCCCATGCTTCTATTAAATTTAAAGTTGTTGCTGTATCAAATCCAGCATTTGCCCATACTGCAAAGGTATCTGCTATTACAACTTTTTTAAACAACCCAATAGAAAATATAAATAATCCTAATGCTATATTTCTATAATTCTTTACCCAATTATATTTACTTGCAAATTGTGGCATCATCTCTTTATGATGAAGAATTGGACCTGCAAGTAAGTGTGGAAAATATGTTACAAACAGCATATAATTTACTAAACTATACTCTTTTGCTTCACGTCTGTATGCATCTACTAAAAATGCTATTTGAGTAAAGGTAAAGAAGCTAATACCTAAAGGAAGAATAATATGTGGCAATGGAATGTTTGATCCAAATATACCATTAAAGTTTTCAAGCAAGAAATCTGTATATTTAAAGTATCCTAGTAATCCTACATTAAACAATATACCAAATATTAAAATTGTTTTACTGTTTACTTTTATCTTCTCATGATTTACTAAACTTAACCCTACACTATAGTTTACAAATATTGATAATAGTATCAAAGGAACATAATTAAAATTCCAATATCCATAAAAAAACAAACTTGCTATTACTAAAAATATCTTTGCACCAAGAATTAATCTTTGGCTCAATAGATAAAAATATACTATAAAGGTTATTGGTAAAAATATAAAAATAAATTCATAACTATTAAATAACATACTTTTTTATCCTTAAAACAAACTATTATAATCCACTCTTTCCAAAACTTCTAACTTTCCACCACTTGTTGCATTATAAATTTTTCTTCCATGTTTTTCGAAAAACTCACCTGCTTTAGCATATCCTTGCTCCATTCTATCAACCATCGGGTCATGCCATCTATAACCTTTACCAAAATAATCTGGATGAAAATGATTTGGATCATCACTTTGAGATGTAATTTGTAATCCTTCAATATCAGCATCATCTGGAATATCATAATGATGATCAAAGCCAATTAAATAAAGTTCTTTTATACCTAAATAAAATGCTAGTTGCATACAAATATATGTTACAGAACCTCCTGTCCATGCCTGTCTTGCTATATTTTCTGAGAAATATGGGAAATTTGGATAATTATCATATCTCATTCTCACATTTATCCAATTTACCTTATCATCTTTTTCACTATTCAGACAATACTTTAGATAATTACCAAACCATTTTTGTGGTCCTCTCATTGTATTTATTTCATTTGCTCTATCTTCTGCAACATAGTTATCTTCAACCACATAGTGTGTAGGTAAAAATCCCATTTTATCTTTATTTAAGTAAATACTATTTACTCCTATTGTAATTTCATCTTTTAACTTTGTTAGATCAAGTTTATTTAAACTAGGTCCATTGCCTATTAAAAATGCTCTTTTCCCTTTATATACATTATGGTATTTAAGTATATCTTTATGATTTTGTGTTATTGGCATATTTCTAGATGCCATTTTATAGCCAAATGTTTCAAATGCTAAATATAAATTTGAAGAATTATATTTATCCTTATATGGTCTTGTATACCCATCTATTAATTTACTTCTAATATTACGATATAATCTATAAGTTTCATATATTGGTGTAATTCTTTTTAATTGTTCTCTCATCTTTGATCCTTTTTTAACTCTTTATATAGTGTTGTGTAACTATTAATCATTTTATCCTCGCTAAATTTATTTATTACTGAATTTCTACATTCTTCTGTTTTATTAATAATACTATCACGATGATTATAAAGAAACTCAATTTTTATTGCTAAGTCACTTGCTGAATAAGGATCAAAACTCCATCCTGTTTTATCATTTATAATCATTTCTTGAATTCCTCCTTTATTTGAACCAAGTACTGGTATCCCACATAATAAACTTTCAAGAACAGTATTTGGTAAATTATCCAATACAGAAGGAATACAAAAAACATCAGCAGAATTGTATACTTCTCTTAATTCTTCTGAAGTATAAACTGCACCTTTATTTATGATTCTATTATCATCAAATTTATATTTTGTAACAGATCCTATAGCTACAACTTGAATATCCAAATCTGGTATTAATTTTAAAGCCTTAAAAATTATAATTGAATTTTTCCTTTCCCAAGCTCCTGTTCCAGCTAAAAATAGGAATGTAAACTTATTTTTTAATCCTAAATTAGTTCTTGCCTTTTTTTTATCAATTGGAAAAAACTCATTAATATCAATTCCATTATGAATTACTTCTATCCTTTTTCTACCATTAATTACTGTTTTACCTAAATCAGCTAACCACTGAGATGGTGGAGTAAAGACTATATTAGCATCATTATTATTTAAAAGTTTATCAACATCATAAAATTTTCTTCGCCAATCATTAATAGGACAATATACTTTTTCATTACCATCAAACTTAATTACTTTATAATTATATAAAAAAAGAGCAAACTGATCATGCATTGTCCAAACCACAGGAAAATTCTCGCTTAACTTTGCTATTTGTTCATGTGTAAAATATGTATTATGAAAATGAATAATATCTGGCTTAAAATCTTTTATTTTTTTATAAAATACTTTAAATAAAAACCATCTGTTTATATTTGTCTTAGTTAGTTTTGATAATATATTGAAGCCTATAAATATACTATTTTTAAATATACTAGTAGATTTTCCTAAATGCCAAACACTAAATTTAATATTTCTAAATATATTAAACTTAGCTCTATTTTTTTCATAAATAAAAAAAACTTCATTATTTTTTGACAAACCTTTTACCAACCTATAAGCTGCTATTGAAGCACCACAGCCATAATTGTTTTCACTAAAAACTACTATTCTCATTAACTTTTTAAATCTCCTAATATTTTAAATAATTCTTTTAATTCAGAAATTTTTCTAATATAACTTGCTCTTTTAACTTTATCATATTGAATACAAATTTTTTCCAACTTCTTATTATTTTGTTGATTCCATCTTTGATATTTTTCTCTCTTTGATTTTTCTGTCTCATGCCATCTTTTTAAAGTTTTATAAAAATTGGTTAAA
The DNA here is from genome assembly GCF_003355515.1 of Aliarcobacter trophiarum LMG 25534. Classification (NCBI taxonomy): domain Bacteria; kingdom Pseudomonadati; phylum Campylobacterota; class Epsilonproteobacteria; order Campylobacterales; family Arcobacteraceae; genus Aliarcobacter; species Aliarcobacter trophiarum. The sequence goes on from NZ_CP031367.1 coordinate 1,379,808, forward strand.
ATACCTTCTGATAATAACTCTAAATAATTTAAAACTTTAGAATATGAGTTTTTTATAAAATTATTTTGTATACTTCCATTAATATTATGCTTTAAAGAATAAACTGACTCAACTTTTTCATTAATAAATTTTGATTCAAAACCACTCATATGCATTAAATTATTTAACGAATCCTTATTAAAATTAAACATATGTGCATGAATATGATAGCCTAAAAATGAATTATTATAATAATCTTTTTCATGAATCACAAACAATCCAGGCACTTCAACATATAATAAAGTTTTGTCTACCATAAGTTGTTTTAAATCATCTAGTTCTTTATTCAAATCTATAAAATGTTCAAATACATGACTTAATATAATTAAATCAAATTTCTTATTTAAGCCTATTACAGTTTGGATATTCCCAAAAATTGTATTTATACTTTTTTCTTTACATTTATTGATACAATTATTATTATACTCTGTACCAAGTTCCTCAACTATAATATTTTCTTTTTTAGCTTCTTCCTTAAACTCAGAAAGTACATTTCCTGTACCTGCTCCAATTTCAAGAACACTTATTTTCTCTTTTTTGGGTAAAAAATCTTTTATAATAGTAAATATCTTTTTACCTTGTCCATCCTCAAAAAGTGCTACTTGATTTTCTAAGTGTTCCTCCCCATAATTTAGAGGATGATAATATTTATCGTAATAATAAGATAATGATTCTTGAGACATTCTAGGATTTGTCATAACTAAACCACAATCTCTACAAATCAAACTACCAAAAGGTAAACCAAACCTATCAATTTTTGTTAGTTCTTCAAGATTAAGACTTCCACATTGACATTTTTCTACAAGTTCCGTTTTTATTACTTTATTTTTAAAATCTTCTAAAAACATATTTCTATATTTCTGAGATATTTCATTTAATTTTCTAGGAATAATATCCGTTCTAAGAAGTTCTTTTCTAAAATCTTGATTTAATAAATTATCCATTTATCTCCCATTCATGATTTAATGTTACATATCCAAATACTCTCTCTCTATTTGCTACAGTAAAATTTTTATTTAATTGTCTATATAAAAACTCACTTCCATCAACTACAACAAACATTGAACTATACTCATTTGGATTAAAATAACAATTGGTTTTTAAACTACCTTTAATTTTATATCTATCTTTAAATAATCTTATTTTATAAAAATCACTATTAAATGAAGTTATATTATTTCCTAAATTATCCCAAATAGGTAAACCAATTATCAAATTCTTTGGATCAAATTTTAATTCAAAACTAAAATCTAAAATCATCTCTTCTTGGAGTTTATACATCACCTTACTCCAACTATGTTTTACATTTATAATTTTTTCTTTATTATGAAATAAATCTCCATAAAATGGTTTAACAACTTTAGGTGTATTTTTCTTATTCAATTCTTGTTTTTCATTTTCTTCTTGTTCAATATAATACTTTATGCCATCATCTGCGTTTCCATAAAAAACTTTTTTACCTTTTTCTAATACCAATACATTATCACAAAAAAGTCTTACGCTATTCATAGAATGAGAAACAAATATCATTGATATATTTTCTCTCATTGCATTTATTTTAGATAAACATTTTTGCTGGAAATTAAAATCTCCCACGGCTAACACCTCATCAAGTATAAGGATATCTGGCTTACTAGAAATTGCTATACCAAAACCTAGTCGAGACTTCATACCACTACTATATGTTTTTACTGGTTGAGTAATAAATTCTCCAATTTCAGCAAATTCTTCTATCTCTTTTATCTTTTCTTTTAATTCATTTTTATTAAAACCACTTATTTTAAGATTTAATTCTATATTTTCAAGACCTGTTAATTCCGGTTTCAAGCTTGAGGTAAGTTCAAGTATAGCTGAAATTTTACCTTTAGTGTTTACATGTCCTTTTGTTGGAGTCAATACTCCTGATATTATTTTTAAAAGAGTTGATTTACCATTTCCATTTCTTCCTATAATACCTAGTGTTTCTCCACGTTTTAACTCAAAAGAGATATCATTTAGTGCATAAAACTCTTTATGATATTTCTTTTTAAATGGGTTTAATGTTTCTTTAACTCTATCAATTGGTTTATTATATAATTTATATGTTTTAGAAATATTTTTTACTTTTACTATAGTTAATTTGTTCATTATAATACATCTCCAAAATGAGGTCTAAGTCTTCTAAATACAACAACTCCTAATATCAAAAGAAATAAAGTTATTGATAAAAAACAAATCAAATAATCTGTTGACTCCCAAAACCACTTATTATATAAAAAGCTATTTCTATATCCTTCAACTATATACACCATAGGATTAAGATTTAATACGAACATATATTTTTCTGGAACCATTTTTATAGACCAAAAAATAGGTGTTACCCAGAAACCTAGTTGTAATACTACACTTATTATCTGTGAAATATCTTTCATAAAAACTCTCAAAGCAGAGGTAAACCAACTTATACCCAAAACTAAAATAAACATCATAAAAGTGTAAAAAGGTAACTGCAACCAATAGATAGTAGGACTATATCCATACAAAAACAATACCACTATTAAAATTAGTAAAAAGATTATATGAAGAAATAAAGCAGATAATATCTTTACAATTGGTAAAATACTTACTCTAAAATTTACTTTTTTAACTAAATATTTATTTGTGATAATGGAATTCATTCCTCCACTTATAGCATCGGAAAAAAAGAACCATGGTATGTACCCACACATTAAATAAAGTATGAAAGGTATTTCTGAATTTTCTAAATGTCTTTTAAAACCAATAGAAAAAATAAACCAAACAATAATCATAAATAGTATTGGTCTAAGAATAGCCCAAAGTATACCTAGGTAAGAACCTAAAAACTGCTCCTTAAAATCATTTTTTGCTAAAACATATAATAATTGTTTGCTTTTTATCAAATCTTTAAAAAATCTAAAAAAACTTTTTAATATAATAATCAATATAAATCCTTATACCCATTTTGGTTATTACTCTGCCATCGCCAGTTATCAGTACACATATCATCCAAGGTTAATTTCGCTTTCCAGCCTAAAATCTCTTTTGATTTTTTTGGATTTGAATAACATTCAGCTATATCACCTACTCTTCTATCAACTAATCTATATGGCACTTTTTTTCCACTTACTTTTTCAAAAGCTTTTATCATCTCTAAAACACTATACCCAATTCCTGTTCCAATATTTAGTCTTGAATTTTCAAAACTATAGTTACTACTGCTTAAATACTCTATTGCTTTAACATGGGCAGATGCTAAATCTACGACATGGATATAATCTCTTACTCCAGTACCATCTCTTGTTTCATAATCACTTCCAAAAACACTTAGTTCTTTCAATTTTCCTACAGCAACTTGAGAAATATATGGCATAAGATTATTTGGAATACCATTTGGATTCTCCCCTATCAATCCACTTTCATGTGCTCCAACAGGATTAAAATATCTTAAAATGACAATTTTAAAGTTATTATCACTAATATACAAATCTTCTAAGATTCTTTCAATAATATATTTGCTAGTACCATATGGATTTGTAGTACCACCAAGTTCAAAACTCTCATCTATTGGGCATCTTTTTGGATTTCCATATACTGTTGCTGAACTAGAAAAAACTATTTTTTTGCAGTTAAATTCTCTCATTACTTCTAAAAGTATAATAGTCCCTACAACATTGTTATCATAATAATTTAGTGGTTTTGCAACACTCTCCCCTACAGCTTTAAGTCCTGCAAAGTGAATAACAGAGTCCAGATTATATTTCTCAAAAACCATTCTCAAAGATTTTTTATCTCTTATATCACCTTTTACAAACTTTACTTTTGAACCAATAATTTTTTTTACATTTTTTAGAGCTTCTTTTGAAGAATTTGATAGATTGTCATATACTACAAAATCAAACCCTTCTTTGTGTAACTCTATTAAAGTATGTGTTCCTATATATCCAGCTCCACCTGTAATTAATATTTTTTTATTTTTTATTTTCAAATTTTATTTCCCATTTATTAAGTTTTTTTACTCAATATCTCAAGCTCTTTTTGAAGTTCATCATACTCAAGCTTTTTTCTCTCAATAAAATACTTTGTAAGCTCAAATTTTTCTATTACACCTTTTTGAGTTAGAAGGTATCTATATGCTATTTTATTATTTGAGTTTTTAAAGTTTTCTACTTTTATAAGTCCCTTATCTATTAAGGCATTTAATACATAGTTTACTTTACCTATACTAATATCTAACTCTTTTGCTAGTGACATTTGTCCACTGCTGTCTGGGACTTTTCTTAAAATATCAAAACTAGTCTCATCTAAAACTTCACGATTTTTTTGCAAAAAGCTATCCTTTTTTATCTTTTCAAAGATTGAATTCTACTTTTATTTATATAAAGATAATATTAAATAATCTAAATTAATAACTTTTTTAGATAAAATCTAAAAATGAATATAATTAAAATAAAAGTAGCCACATTTAACCTTTTCCAATTTTGTGAACCAAACTTCTCTTTCTACTCAAAAAAAGAGAAATTTACAATACAAGATTGGGAAGAAAAAAAGCTTTGGATAAAAAATCAAATTCTAGATTTAGATGCACATATTATTGGTTTTCAAGAGGTTTTTTCACAAAAAGAGCTTGAGATTTTAGTAAAGGAGTGTGGCTTTAAAAAGTTTATTGTAGCAGATATTCCACTTTTAGACGAACAAACAAAAACCTACAAAACTACAACTGTAGCAATGGCTAGTAAGTTTCCTATAACAAATATAGAAAAATTAAAAACAAAAAATAATTTCTCTTTTGCAAGAGAACCAATAAAAGCAAAAATAATAATAAATAACAAAAAATTGAATATATATGTAGCACATCTTAAATCAAATCGTTTAAATGAGTTTGAGTATAAGTTCACAAAAAACTCTAATTTTGAAGAAAAGATAGAAAAACTAAGAATTTCTCAAAAAAACTCCTATAGCAAATCATTAAACCAAAGAATAAATGAAGTAAAACATCTTCACTTTGATATAAAAAATAGCGATATTCCCGCTATTTTACTTTGTGATTTAAATGACAAAGAGTTTTCTATTACTATTGAAGCATTGTGTAATCATAGGTTTTATAATAAAGATTTAAAAAAAGATGAGTTTATTCTTTTTGATACCTATAATCTTGCACCAAAAAAAATTTACAATCCTCATCCTGAACTTAAAGAGATTAAAAGAACACCTACAAGCTATTTTGTAGGATATGGGAATACTCTTGATTTTATTTTTGTATCAAAAGAGTTAAAAAACAGTGTAACAAGCTATAAAGTTTTTGATAAACATCTAGAAAAAAATAGAAATGGAAGCCTAAAAACAAGTGACCATGCACAAGTTTTATGCGAAATAGAGATTTAAAAAAAGTTATACATCAATATAATAACCAACTCCTTGAATATTTTTCAAATAGTTCAAAGGTAGTTTTTTTCTAAGATTTTTTATAAATTGTCTCATTGCATTTTGGCTCATTATTAGATTATCATCACAAATATGATTGAAAATCTCTTCATACGAGATAACTGATTTTTTTGAAAGTAAAAGCTCCAAAAACAGAATCTCTTTTTTTGTCAAAATAAACTCTTCAATCTCATTTGAGATGATAGATTTTTTACTATTAAAATACCAATTATCTTTTAAAATATGTATTGTTTCATCACTATTTGACTTTAAAAAAGAGTCAAATGCCTCAAAAAGTTTTGCATTTGTGATAGGTTTTACTATATATTTAATCAAATTAAGTTCAGCTGCAACCAAAAGATAATCCAAATTTGTATATGCTGAAGTTATTATAATTTTTATATTTTTATCTGTTTGTCGAATCTTTTTTATTAAATCAATTCCTGACATATTCTCCATCTTTATATCAGTTATTAATAAATCAGGTTTTTGCTTAATATAGCTTTGATACGCCTCTTTGGAACTCTTTGCAACAAAAACATCTTTGAAATAGTGTTTTAAAATCTCTTTAAAATTCTCTCTTATTCCACTATCATCTTCAACATATAAAATTGTAAAAACTTTAAGTTTTTTAAGTTGATTGTTCATATTTTATAAAAATCCATATTAGTTAAGATATGGTATTATAGCAAACTGTTAATTAATGAGGTTATCTTGAACAACAAAATAGAAAAAAATCTACTCAAAACAATAATCTTTACATTTATTGCCATAAGCTCATCTATGATTTTAGCAATATCTTTTTTCTATGTAGAAAATACAAAAGATTATTTTGATAAACAGATGTTAAAGTACAAAGATGACTATTATCTTGAGATAAAAGATACACTAAAGATGAAACTAAGAATGGTAACTGATATTTTAGATTACAACACAAAACATCTAAACTTAAGCCAAGAAGAGATAAAAAACTACACAATAGATTTTCTAAGCAATCTTACTTTTGAGCAAAATAGCAGTAACTATATTTTTGTTTATGAGATAAATAATTGGGAGGGTGGAGATAATTTTGCAAAAATGTTGGTAAACCCAAATAGACCAGATTTATTTGGTAAAGATATCTCAACAAATGAGGAAGATGGAAATGGAAAAAAATTTAGAGAAGAGTTTTTAGAAGATATAAAAAAGTATGGAGAATCATATACTAGATACTCATATAAAAAACCAGATAGCAAAGATTTCCAATATAAGCTCTCATATTTCAAATATTATCCCACATTCAACTGGATATTAGCAGCTGGAGTCTATATTGATGATATTGAAAATGAACTCAAAATTAAAAATGATGAACTTAGAAAAGAGATAAAAAAGCAGATTTTACAAAATATTATCCTATTTGTACTCTTTTTAATTATTGCACTTTTAGCATTAGCTCTTCTTTCAAATGCAATATATAAAATCTTAAAAAAATATAGACAAAAAGTTAAAGAAAATGAAAAAGAGCTAAAAGTTTTAAACAAATCACTTGAAGAGATGATGAGCAATATAGCTCACCAATGGAGGCAACCTTTAGCTGAGATATCATCTATTTTAATGCTAATAAAAATAAAATATGATACAAACTCTCTTGATTTTAAAACTATGGATAAAAAAATAGATGAAGCAAATAATGTTTTGGAGTATATGTCAAAAACAATTGATGATTTCAAAGGATTTTTCTCTACAAACAAAGAGAAAGAGGAGTTTTATCTAAAAGACCTTATTGAAGATGTAATAAATATAAATAGAAATATACTTGAATTAAACAGTATCGAAATAGATATAAATATAGATAAAAATATAAAAATAAACAATTTCCTAAATGAATATCAGCAAGTAGTTTTAAATATTTTAAAAAATGCAAAAGATGTTTTGATAGAGAAAAATATAGAAAAACCAACTATTAAAATCTACTCAAAAACTAATCAAGATAGTATCTCTCTTTTTATAGAAGATAATGCAGGAGGTATAAAAGTAGAGCCTATAAATAAAATATTTGAAGCCTATTTTTCTACAAAAGAAGATGGTCTTGGTACTGGAATTGGTCTATATATGTCAAAAATGATAGTAGAAAAAAGTCTAAAGGGAAATATAAAAGTAAAAAATAGTGATTTTGGTGCAGTTTTTGAAATATCAGTTTTGAAAAATTGCTAAAATAGGAAAAATCCTATTTTAACTATTAATATCCAAACATTAAATTTGGTAACCATAGAGATATAGCTGGAATATATGTTATTAAAACTAATCCAAATAATAAAACTAAAGTCATAGGAATAGATGCTTTTATTACTTGTCCCATAGATAATCCTGTGATTCCACTTGCAACAAACAAGTTTAATCCAACAGGTGGGGTTAGCATTCCTATTTCCATATTTACAACCATTATAACTCCCAAATGAATAGGGTCAATTCCAAGAGCCATTCCAATAGGAAGAAGTAGTGGAACTGTAATCATAACAACTGAACTAGGTTCCATAAATTGTCCCATAATTAAAAGTAAAATATTTACAATTAAAAGGAACATTAAAGGACTTACTTGTGCATCTATTATCATTTGAGTAATTTGTTGTGGAATTTGCTCATCTGTTAAAAAATGTGCAAAAATCATAGCATTTGCAATGATAAAGAAAATCATAGAGCTTGTTTGTGCTGAATCTAATGCAATTTTGTATAAATCTTTTATTTTTATATCTTTATAAACAAAGAAAGAGATAAAAAAGGCATACATAACACTAACTGCACCTGCTTCTGTTGGAGTAAATATACCACCATAAATTCCCCCAATAACAACAAATATAATTAGTAAAGCCCAAAATGACTCTTTAAAAGCTTTAAAGATTTCAGATACACTAGCCATTTTTTCAGCTTTAAATCCACTTCTTTTTGCTAGGATATATGTTGCAAGCATCATCATACCACCTATCATAAGACCTGGAATTACACCAGCCATAAATAGTTTTCCGATAGATTGATCAGCACTAACTCCATATACAATAAATACAACAGAAGGTGGAATTAAAATTCCTAATGTTCCAGAAGTTGTAATTGTACCAATAGCGAACTGTTCATTATAACCAGCACTTTTAATAGCTCCATACATTACTGAACCAATAGCAGCAACAGTTGCAGGAGAACTTCCACTAATAGCAGCAAAAATAATAGATGCCAAAATAGCAGCTATTGGTAAACCACCTGGAAGATGCCCAACCAAACTTTTAGCAAAATTTATAATTCTTGCAGCTGCACTTCCTCTTGAAAGTAATGAACCAGCCAAAACGAACATAGGAATTGCCATAAGTGTATATTTGTTTAATCCATCAAAAATATAAGATGAAATTCCCATCAAATCATTATTTGTAAACAAAAATGCAGAAACTAATGTACTAGCTCCTAATGCTACAGCAACTGGAACTCCAACCAACATCAAACCAAAAAGTAAAATAAAAAGTGTTGCAATAACCATTATTTATTTTCTCCTTTAATCTCTTCTATTATAGCTTCATGCTCACTAAATAGTTTGATGTTTTCAGCATCAGTTCTATAAATCTCTACTAGTTTTTCTGCAACTCTATAAGCTGCTAATAAAAATGCTATTGGGATAACCAATTGTGGTATCCAAAGTGGAACTTGTAAATCTACATTGATTTCACCAAAATCCATTAACATTAAAATTAGTTTATAGCCAAAATATGAAATTAGAAGAAGATAAATAATAGAAAGAAGGTTTGCAAAGATTAAAAACCCTTTCATGACAGTAGGAGAAAACTTCTCTATTAATAAAGTAACAGAGATGTGAGCCCCTTGTTTAAATCCGTAGGCCGCACCAAAGAGTGCTGACCAAATAAAAAAATAGTTAGTAAGCTCAGCAGCCCAAGGAAGGCTCATGTCAAAGACATATCTGAGAACTACATTTATAAATGCCAATAAAACACCCAAGACCATACCGTAAACGGCTATGGTTTGGTTTATTGTACCAACTATAATATCCATAATTTTAAAAATTTTACTCATTATTCCGCTTTACTTATTTTGTCTCAATAGCTTTTTTGATTAAATCTTCACCAATTACATCATAAAATTCTGGATAGATAACTTCCATAACTTTTCTCCAATTTGCAATTTGCTCTTTATTTAATTCAAAAATCTCAAGTCTTTTTGACTCTTCTGCATATTTTTTTAATCCAGCCATAATTTTTGCATCATCTTCTTCAGTTGCTTTTCTTTCAAACTCTGTTGCTTCTTTCATAGCAATTGAAACTTTTTCTTGTAAATCTTTTGGTAATTTATCCCAAAATTGTTGATTCATTACAACTAAATATCCTAAATATCCATGACTACTTAAAGTAAGGCTAGATTGAACTTCATTGAATTTTTTTGTATAGAAGTTTGATAGTGGATTTTCAGTTGCATCAACAACACCTTGTTGAAGTGCTGAGTAAACTTCTGAGAATGGTAAAATTTGTGGATTTCCACCAACAGCTTTAAACTGAGCTTCTAAAACTTTTGAAGATTGAATTCTAAATTTTTGACCTTTTGCATCTTCTGGGTTTAAGATAGCTTTTTTACTACTTGAAAAATGTTTAAATCCAGCATCCCAATAATCAAATGCTTTCATCTGTTTTTTTGCATCTACATAAGATTTAAGTTTTGCTCCAACTTCTCCATCCATAACTTTGTATAAATGATCTTTATCTCTAAATAAGAATGGTAAATCAAAAAGTTGAATTTGAGGTACAATAGATGGGAATTTTGATAAACTTGGCATAATTAATTGAACATTGTTCATAGCCAAAGCTTTCATCTCATCTGCATCACCATATAGTTGAGAGTTTGGGAAAACTTGAACATCAATTTTTCCAGCAGTTAACTCCTCTATTCTTTTTTCTAAATAGTCAGCAGCCATACCTTTTGGTGTGCTAGAACTTACAACATGGCTAATTTTCATAACATAATCAGCACCAAAGCTTGATGTTGCAAGTATTGCAGCAGCAGCTATTCCAAATATACTTCTTTTCATAAATACTCCTAAATTAAAAGTTTGATTTTAAGTTTATCCAAAAATTATGTAAATATTGTGTCACAATAGATAAATTTTTGATAAATTATTAATCTTTATAAATTAAATTAAGTATAAATTTAGAATTTTGCTTTTTAAAATAGAGCTAAAATCAAAATTCCAAATAAAATTCTATAAATTCCAAAAGCAACAAATGTAAATTTCTCTAAAAACTTTAGAAATAATTTTATTACAAATAGAGCAACTAAAAAAGATACAACAAAACCAACAGCTAAAGTTAAAAAATTTCCATCTTGCAGTATCTCTTCATGGTGTTTATAAATATCATAAAATGTTGTAGCAACCATAACAGGAAAAGCAAGTAAAAAAGAGAACTCAGCACTTGCTTTTCTATTTAGCCCAACAATCATAGCTCCAATTATACTAGCTCCTGCTCTACTAGTTCCAGGTATTAAAGCAAAAACTTGAGCCAAACCTATATAGAAAGCTTGTTTAAAACTAACATCTTCAACATCATTTATATGTTTTTTACTCTCATCATAAAACTTTTCAACAATTAAAAAAATAACTCCACCAATAATAAACATATATGCAACAATTTCCATGCTAAATAGCTCTTTTACTTGTTTTGAAAAGATAAATCCAACCATCCCAATAGGGATAAATGCCAAAGCTATTTTAAGCCAAAGATTAATGTGTTTAAATGTAAATTTACTAGGGTATACAAAAATTAAAGCCAAAATTGCAGCAAACTGTATTATTATCTCAAAGGCTTTGTTTACATTGTTTTGTTCAAGTCCTAAAAGTTCACTTAAAACTATTAGGTGTCCAGTTGAAGATACAGGGATAAACTCTGTTAACCCTTCTATTATTCCTAAATATATTGCATCAAATATTGTCATAAAACTCCTTTTTCTTTTGAAAGTTTTAAAAAGAGCTTTAAAGCTCTTTTCTCTTTATAGCCTAAATCATAATCTATTTTTGTAAGATAGTTTAAAATATCATTTTTACTTATTCCACTTCGTTTTGAATAGATTTCCAAAATATATTGTGGAATTTTTATCTTTTTCTTATCAAAGTTTTTTGTGAGGTTCTTCAATCTTTTTTCGTATTTGTTATAACACAAAGTTGCAAAAACAAAAGGAAGATTATATCTATTTTGCCACTCTTTTGCTAAATCTATAATCTTTTCATCTTTATTTTCAAGATAAAATTTCAAAGCTTTATCTCCAATAATAACCTCACCTTCTAACTCTAAAACTTTTGCTAAAGCATTTGAAGTTTTAGACTGAAAATCATCTTTTGCCTCTTTATTTGGTAAAACCAAAACAGATAAAACTTCATCTCTTGCAACTATTCCAAAGTCCAAAAACTTCTCAGCTCTTGAGCCAATTGAAGAGATAAAAGCACTATGCACTTTTCTTTTTTTAAAATTATTTGTAATTTTTGCTGGGTATGATTTTTTGTACTCTATTATTGACTTAAGTTGGTTTGATTTTATATTTTTTTTGATATAAATGTGAAAAGGTAATAGGTTTATAAAATCAATTTTTGAAAATATCATAAAATTGTTGCCTTTAGTCTTTAAAATTAAAGTCGATATAATAGTATAAAAATAATTATAAGGGATTAAAATGGTAAAAATAGAGTTTTTAGGACCTATAAATAAAGAGAGTATTAATTTAGATATAAAAAATTTGAATGAATTATCAAATATTTTAAAAAATGATGAAAAAATATCATCTTGGCTTGAAACTTGTGCAGTTGCAGTAAATGATACACTGGTTTTTTCTAAAGATTTTGAACTAAAAGGTGGAGACAAAGTTTCACTTCTTCCTCCTGTTTGTGGAGGTTGATTTTGTTTAGCAAAGATTTACAAATTCATAATGGAAGTTTAGAGATAGAAAAAATTCACAACTCTTGGTATGAAAAATATAAGAACCTAAATTATGGTGCTTTTATTACATTTGTAGGAATTATAAGAGATGAAAACAGTATAGATGGTTTAAGTTTTGATGTATATGAACCACTTTTAGAAAAATGGTTTAAATCGTGGCAAGAAAGAGCAAAAAAACAAAATGCAATAGTATTTTTAGCTCATAGTCGTGGTGATGTTTTAAATCATACAAGTTCATATATTGCAGGAGTTTGTAGCCCACAAAGGCGAGTTGCTTTAGAGCTTATTGATAGTTTTGTAGAAGATTTTAAGAAAAATGCTCCTATTTGGAAATATGATATGAGAAATAAACAGAGAATTTATGCCAAAGATAGAAGCCAAAAAATAGATGGTGCAGGAATTTTAGCATGAGTAAAAAAATAAGAGTAGATTTACATAATCACACAAAACTTTGTAACCATGCAACTGGTAGCGTTGATGAGTATGTAAAAAGAGCTATAGAGCTAAAAATTGATGAATATGGTTTTGCCTGTCATGCACCAATGAATTTTGACCCAAAATATAGAATGAAACTAGAAGAGAGAGCTTTATATGAAAATTGGGTAAATGAAGCAAAAGATAAATATAAAGATAAGATAAAAGTTCTTTTAGCTTATGAAGTTGATTATCTAAAAGGTTTTATGCTTGATGAGATTTTAAATGCAAATGTTGATTATCTAATAGGATCAATACATTTTTTACAAAATAAAAATGAACTATGGGGATTTGATAACCCTGAGTTTATAGGTGTTTATGAAAGTGTTGATATAAATAAGATTTGGGAAGATTATTTTAGTGCAATTGAAGCTATGGCAAAAACAAACTATTTCCAAATAGTTGGTCATTTGGATTTAATAAAGGTTTTTAAATTTTTACCAAAAAAAGATGTTAGATTATTAGCAAGAAATGCTCTAAAAGAGATAAAAAAAGCAAATATGGTTTTGGAGATAAATCCAGCAGGTCTTAGAAAGCCTATAGGAGAAACTTATCCTTCAAAACAACTATTAGAAGAAGCCTATAATTTAGGAATTGAGATTACTTTTGGTTCAGATGCCCATAGTGTAGAGCATGTTGGATTTGGATATGAAGATGCTATAAATTTAGCAAAAGATATTGGTTATAAAAAGTGTGCTACTTTTTATAAAAAAGAGATGAGTTTAATAGATTTTTAGATAAAATCTTACCTTAAAATTTTTTGGAGTTAAAAATGGGAAAATTTGTAAATAGTATAGAAGAGTTTTTTAAGTTTTGTAGTGAAAATGAAGTAAAGTTTGTAGATTTTAGATTTACAGATTTAAAAGGTACATGGCATCATGTGACTTATAATATCAAAGCAGTAAATAGTGATTTACTAGCAAATGGAATGCCTTTTGATGGTTCATCAATAGATGCATGGCAACCAATTCATAAATCAGATATGATATTAAAACCAGATGTTCCAACTGCATTTTTAGACCCATTTACAGCTGATAGTACAATAATAGTAATTTGTGATGTTTATGATATTTATGAAAAAAATATGTATGAAAAATGTCCTAGGTCTATAGCAAAAAAAGCTGTTGAGTACCTAGAAGAAGCAAACATTGGAGATGTTGCATATTTTGGACCTGAAAATGAATTTTTTGTTTTTGAAGATGTAAAAATTAAAGATCATGGAAATGAGTCTTACTATAGAGTTGATAGTGAAGATGGTGAGTGGAATAGTGCAAAAAATTATGAAGGTGGAAATATTGGACATAGAAGTGGTCTAAAAGGTGGATATTTCCCTGTAGCTCCTATTGACAATGGAGTTGATTTAAGAGCAGAAATGATGCAAGTTTTAGAGCAAGTTGGTCTTGAAGTAATTTTAGGTCACCATGAAGTTGCACAAGGACAACACGAGATTGGAATAGTTTATGGAGATTTAATTGAAGCTAGTGATAATGTTCAAAAATTAAAATATGTTATCAAAATGGTAGCTCATTTAAATGGAAAAAGTGCAACATTTATGCCAAAACCACTTTATGGTGACAATGGAAGTGGAATGCATGTTCACCAAAGTATTTGGAAAAATGGTAAAAATCTATTTTATAAGCAGGGTGAATATGGAAATTTAAGTGATATTGCACGTTGGTATATTGGTGGAATTTTTAAACATGCACGTGCTGTTGCTGCATTTACAAACCCATCTACAAACTCTTATAAAAGATTAATACCTGGTTTTGAAGCACCATCAATTTTGACTTATTCATCTCAAAATAGAAGTGCCTCTTGTAGAATTCCTTATGGCGCAGGAGAAAAAGCAACAAGAGTTGAGATGAGATTTCCAGATTCAACTGCTTGTCCGTATTTAGCATTTTCAGCTATGCTTATGGCTGGACTTGATGGAATAAAAAATAAATATGAGCCAATTGGTCCTATGGATGATGATTTATTTGAACTATCTTTAGATGAAATTAGAGAAAGAGATATTCCTCAAATGCCTCATACATTAAGAGGTTCTTTAGAGGCTTTAATCAGACACAATGACTTTTTAAGACCTGTATTTACTAAAAAAATGATAGATACATATCAGCACTTTAAATTCTCTACACAAGTTTGGCCTTATGAAGCTAGACCTACACCATTTGAGTTTAAAACTATGTACTCTTGCTAATATTAAGATAAGGGTTAATCTCTTATCTTAATAATTTATATTCAATTTACTCCAATATCAAAATCAATTTATAATTATCTTTTTATATAACAATTTAATACTTTTAACAATTAAGCACTATTTTTGTATAATGTAAGCTATTATTAAAGATTTTGGAGTTTAAAATGAGAGTAATAGAAGGTTCTTTAAGGCTAAAAGGAAACGAAAGAGTAGCCATAATAAATGGAAGATTCAACCATATAATAACTGATAGATTAGTAGAAGGTGCAAAAGATTCATTCAAAAGACACGGAGGAAATGAAGCAAACTTAGATTTGATTTTAGTTCCTGGAGCTTTTGAAATTCCCTTTGCACTTGAAAAAGCACTATCAAGTGGAAAATATGATGCTGTTTGCTGTGTTGGTGCAGTTATAAGAGGAGCAACTCCTCATTTTGATTATATTAGTGCAGAAGCAACAAAAGGAATAGCAACAGTTGCTTTAAAATTTGGAAAACCTGTATCAAATGGTGTTTTAACAACAGATACAATAGAACAAGCGATAGAGAGAGCTGGTTCAAAAGTAGGAAACAAAGGTGCAGAAGCTATGCTTACAATAATCGAAATGCTAGATTTATATAGCGAAATGGAAAAATAATTTGGCAACAAGAACACAAGCAAGAGAGTCAGTAATTGGTCTTTTATATGCATATGATTTAGGTAATACTGAAATAGCGAAATTTGTCGACGATATTTTAGAAGAGAAAAAAATCAGAAATAGCCAAAAAGAGTTTGCTTTAAATCTATTTAATGGAACAGTTAAGAACTTAAACTCTATAGATGAGGATATTATTAAACATCTTACTCAAGGAACTTTAGAAGATGTTGGAAGTGTAGAAAAATCTATTTTACGACTTGCGATTTATGAAATACAATTTGAAAAATTATCAAAAGCAATAGTTATAAATGAAGCAATAGAGTTGGCAAAAAAACTAGCAAGTGATGGTGCTCCAAAGTTTATAAATGCAATTTTAGATCAACTAAAAAAGGTTTAAAATGAAAAAGGATATGAAACTTTGTGTATCTTTAGATTTAGAAAATAGTAGTGAAAATCTAGCTTTAGTAGAAAAAATAAAAGATTTTGATGTTTGGCTAAAAGTTGGCTTTAGAACATATTTAAGAGATGGCAAAAAATTCTTAGAAGATTTAAAAGCAATAAATCCAAACTTTAAAATATTTTTAGACCTAAAACTATATGATATTCCAAATACAATGGCAGACGCTGCTTTTGATATTTCAAACTTTGGACTAGTTGATATGTTTAATGTTCATGCAAGTGCTGGTAAAGAAGCTATGAAGACAGTTATGCAAAGAATTAAAGATATTCCAAACAGACCATTAGTTTTGGCTGTAACTGCTCTTACATCCTTTGATAATGATAGTTTTAAAAAAATATATGGTGAAGATATCGAAGTAAAAGCAAGAGAGTTTGCAAAAGAGACATTTGAAGCTGGACTTGATGGTGTTGTTTGTTCTGCTTATGAGAGTTTAGATATTAAAAATAGCACAAATAAAGATTTTATTACCCTATGCCCTGGGATTCGTCCTTTTGGAGAAGATAATGGTGATCAAAAAAGAGTTGCTGATATAAAGTTTTCAAAAGAAAATTTAGTAGATTTCATAGTTGTAGGTCGTCCTATATATAAAGATGAAAACCCAAGAGATATAGTAAAAAAAATAATAGATAATATCTGATTTATTTAATTAAGGGGGTTTTAAGGGGTTTTTCCTTATAATTCCCGTCCAAATTTAATCAATTTAAATTTAGAAACGGACAGTTGGGTGAGTGGCTGAAACCACCTCCCTGCTAAGGAGACGTACTGGCAACGGTACCGAGGGTTCAAATCCCTCACTGTCCGCCACTGGGTCGTTAGCTCAGCTGGTTAGAGCACTCGGCTCATAACCGAGTGGTCGAAGGTTCGAGTCCTTCACGACCCACCAGCTATTAATTCTTCAAAATCCAACAAAGTACTATAACGTTTTAAACTTACCATAGAATAGGGATTCTTAAGTCCTATGACGTTCATCAAAATACTACTAAATTCAGTTATAACAAAAAAAAATTGCGGTACAATTTACGGTATAAACTTTATAAATAGGATTTGTACCGTAAAAAATGCCTAAACACATTAAAACACTTACTGATACTGAAGTAAAAAATTTAAAACCTAAAGAGAAAGATTATAAATTAAGTGATGGAAACAATCTTTTTATAGTTGTTAGAAAAAGTGGGAGTAAATATTTTAGATTTGATTTTACTTTTAATAACAAAAGACAAAGTATGAGCTTAGGATCTTATCCTGAAGTTACTTTAAAAGATGCTAGAGAAAAAAGAAATAAAGCAAAAGAAAATTTAAAAAATGGAATTAATCCCATTGAAACAAAAAATTCTAATTTTAAATTAGAAACTACATTTAAATATATTTCTGATAAATGGCTTGAACTACAAAAAAATGGCTGGAGCATATCTAATTATAATAAAATTAAAAGTAATTTAGAAAATAATGCTTATCCATTTATTGGTAATAAAAATATCCAAGATATTACTAGAAGAGATATTTTATTACTTGCAGAACGTATGGAAAAAAGAGATGCAATTGAATATGCAAATAGATTGCTAAATAATATACAAAGAATATATAAATATGCTGTTACAAATGAGTACACTGAACACAATATAATATCTGACATTGATAAGAAAAATTCTTTAAAACAAAGGCAAAGTAAAAATGTACCTGCACTAACCAAAGACTCAGAAGTGCAACAATTAATTTTAGATATTGATAGTTATGGAATTAATTTTAAAGCAGATATAAGCACCATTTATGCTTTAAAACTATCTCCTTATCTTGCTTTACGTCCTTATAATTTAAGAAAATTGGAATGGTCAGAAATAAATTTTGAAAAAGAATATATTGAAATATCTGCAGATAAGATGAAAATGAACTGGAATGACCCCAAGTTAGTAGACACTTTTTTAATCAGTTAACACCTTGGGTTGAGTAACACTATCATTGTATCTTTTCTCAAATTCATTTGGACTTATAAAATCTAAAAAACTATGTCGTCTTTTTGAGTTATAAAACATTTCTATATATTCAAATATTTTATCTCTAGCTTCTGCTCTTGTATGAAATATAGTTTTTCTAACTAATTCTTTTTTTAATGTCTTAAAAAAACTCTCTGCTACTGCATTATCATAACAATTACCTCTACGGCTCATACTTGGGATAATATTATGATGCTTTAAAAATGTTTGGTATTCATAAGAACTATATTGGCTACCTTGATCTGAATGAAGAATTACTTTATGATTTTTAATTCTGTGAGTTGTTTTTTTCAAAGCTTTAATAATTAAAGATGTTGATTGTCTATGTCCTGTTGCCCAACCAATTATTTTTCTTGAATAAAGATCTATAACTGTAGCTAAATATAACCATCCTTCATAAGTTCTGATATATGTGATATCACTAACCCAAGATTCATTTGGTTTATATGTTAAAAAACATTGTTTTAAATGATTTGGATGTGCTTTATGAATTGAACCAGCCTTATGCTTTGGTTTTCTTTTATAATTTCCTATTCCACAAAGTTTTGCTTCTTTCATTAATCTTGCAACTCTTTTCTTATTTACATGTATATTTGAAGCCTTTAAATCTTTATGAATATTTCTATATCCATATATCCCATTTGACTCTCTATATGCTTTTTTTATCTCTTGTAAAATTTGTTGATTTTCAATCTCTAAATTTGAAATAGGTTGTTTTAACCATTTATAATACCCACTAGGATGAACTTTCAATACAGTACACATTCTTCTGATTGTGTACTGTATTTGATACTCCTTTATAAATGCGTACTTTAATTTGGGTTGTTTGCAAAGTACGCTGCGGCCTTTTTTAAAATATCCCTCTCTTCTGTAACTCTCTTTAATTCTTTTTGCAATCTTTTTATTTCAGCTGTTGTATCTTGAGTTTTTTTTATTTCTACTTCAGCTTCTGGTGATTTGTATTTTTTTATCCAGTTTCTCAAAGAATCATAATGGACACCTAACCTCTCAGCTGTTTCAACAACCCCATATCCATTTTCTATAACTTGTTTTACAGCATCTCTTCTAAACTCTTCACTATATTCTCTTCTTGCCATTTTTAATTCCTTCAATTGTTTACAATTTTCTCTAAATTGTTATTTTAATTAACTGAATAAATTTCTGTCTACTTTTTTGGGGTCATTCCAAGTATTAGAGACTATTGATGAAAGTATTTGGGTAAAAGAGATAGAGGCACTGTATAGTTTGATAAAATAAGAATATATTTTAAAAGAGAGGATTGTAGGGAATAAAAAAGCTTACCTTGAATTACTAAGAAAGAGTAAAAGAAGGTAAGCTTATTGTAAAAGTTAAAAACTCAATAAGCTGGCGGCGACCTACGTTTCCACAGGGGGACCCTGCAGTATTATCGGCGATGAAGTGCTTGACTACCAGGTTCGGAATGGGGCTGGGTATTTCCACTTCTCTTTAACCACCAGCAAATTTGAGTGCTAAAAGCTTGAGATAAACTCTTAACACTCAAATTGCGAGATTGAGAAATTTAATGCTAAAGTCTTTTTTGTATATCTATATATATTCAACACATATTAAACATAATAAATATGCTTAATAAGATAGTAAACCAAAGAAAAATTGTTAAAAATAAGCCAAACGTTCTATTAGTACTGGTCAGCTAAAGGGCTTACACCCATTACACATCCAGCCTATCAACCAGCTAGTCTTGCTGGGAACTTCAGGGAAAGTTCATCTTAGAGTTGGCTTCGAGCTTAGATGCTTTCAGCTCTTATCACATCCCAACGTGGCTACCCAACGATGCTCTTGGCAGAACAATTGGTACACCAGTGGTTGGTTCATCCCGGTCCTCTCGTACTAGGGACAAATCTCTTCAACTTTCCTACGCCCACGGAAGATAGGGACCGAACTGTCTCACGACGTTCTGAACCCAGCTCGCGTACCGCTTTAAATGGCGAACAGCCATACCCTTGGGACCGACTACAGCCCCAGGATGCGATGAGCCGACATCGAGGTGCCAAACCTCCCCGTCGATGTGAGCTCTTGGGGGAGATCAGCCTGTTATCCCCGGCGTACCTTTTATCCTTTGAGCGATGGCCCTTCCACGCAGAACCACCGGATCACTATGACCGACTTTCGTCTCTGTTCGACTTGTTGGTCTCACAGTCAAGCTAGTTTATGCCATTATACTCAACAAGCGATTTCCAACCGCTTTGAACTAACCTTTGTAAGCCTCCGTTACTATTTAGGAGGCGACCGCCCCAGTCAAACTACCCACCAGACATTGTCCTGAATGAGGATAACTCATCGCAGTTAGTAACTCAAATATTCAAGGGTGGTATCTCAAGGATGGCTCCGACTCTACTTGCGTCTAGTCATCATAGCCTCCCACCTATCCTGCACATGAATATCCAAGCTACAGTGTCAAGCTGTAGTAAAGGTGCACGGGGTCTTTCCGTCTTTCCGCGGGTAGGAGGAATTTTCACCTCCACTACAATTTCACTGGATCCCTCTTTGAGACAGCTCCCATCTCGTTACGCCATTCATGCAGGTCAGTATTTAACTGACAAGGAATTTCGCTACCTTAGGACCGTTATAGTTACGGCCGCCGTTTACTCGGGCTTCAATCAAATGCTTCGCTTGCGCTGACATCATCAGTTAACCTTCGAGCACCGGGCAGGCGTCACACCTTATACATCCACTTACGTGTTAGCAAAGTGCTGTGTTTTTGGTAAACAGTCGGGAGGGACTCTTTGTTGCAACCTCCTTGGCTTTTGAAAGCAAGTTTCTATACCATGGTAGGCACACCTTATACCGAAGATACGGTGCTATTTTGCAGAGTTCCTTAAAGAGGGTTCTTCCACGCGCCTTAGAATACTCATCCCACCCACCTGTGTCGGTTTACGGTACGGGCAACATATAATATACTTAGTGGCTTTTCTTGGCACGACAGTATCATCGATTCTCCATCTCCTCCGAAGAGTGTCAAGAGCCTGTAAGATCTCGGTCTATTGTTAAGCGGATTTGCCTACTTAACAACCTACATCCTTCGACCCACTATTCCATCAGTGAGCTCGATTAACTCTATGCGTCCCCACATCGCGCTTATATGTTGGTATTGGAATATTAACCAATTTGCCATCGTCTACACTTTTCAGTCTCGACTTAGGACCCGACTAACCCTACGATGACGAGCATCGCGTAGGAAACCTTGGGTTTTCGGCGTTAAGGATTCTCACCTTAATTATCGCTACTCATGCCTGCATGCTCACTTCTATCCGCTCCAGCACTCCTTACCGGTATACCTTCAACGCTGAATAGAACGCTCTCCTACCACTCAATTAAAAATTGAATCTAAAGCTTCGGTGTACATCTTAGCCCCGTTATATTTTCCGCGCAGAATCACTAGACCAGTGAGCTGTTACGCTTTCTTTAAAGGATGGCTGCTTCTAAGCCAACCTCCTGGTTGTCACAGTAACTCCACATCGTTTTCCACTTAGATGTAACTTAGGGACCTTAGCTGTTAGTCTGGGTTGTTCCCCTCTCGACGACGGATTTTATCACCCACCGCCTGACTCCTGTGATTCCACATATAGTATTCATAGTTTGATAGGGTTTGGTACCGCGGTAAGCAGCCCTAGCCCATTCAGTGCTCTACCCCTATATGCTACAACACAAGGCTATACCTAAATATATTTCGGAGAGAACCAGCTATCACGAAGTTTGATTGGCCTTTCACCCCTATCCACAAGTCATCCCGAGACTTTTCAACGTCAATGGGTTCGGTCCTCCACTGGCTCTTACACCAGCTTCAACCTGCTCATGGATAGATCACTTCGTTTCGGGTCTGCAGCATCTGACTATGTCGCCCTATTAAGACTCGCTTTCGCTACGGCTTCGCACTTGGCTTAACCTTGCCAGACACCACAACTCGCAGGCTCATTATGCAAAAGGCAGTCCATCACCCTGATAAATCATAGGGCTCTGAATGATTGTAAGCTAATGGTTTCAGGTTCTATTTCACTCTGCTCGCTGCAGTACTTTTCACCTTTCCCTCACGGTACTTGTTCACTATCGATCTGTAAGTAGTATTTAGGATTGGAGGGTGGTCCCCCCAGCTTCAGTCAAAATATCACGTGTTCCGACCTACTCAGGATACCATTAAAGTTATTGAGAATTTTAATTACAGGAGTTTCACCTTCTACGCTCTAGCTTTCCAACTAGTTCATCTATCCTCTTTAATCTTATATTATGGTCCTACAACCCCCTATACAAGTATAGGGTTTGTCCTAATCCCAGTTCGCTCGCCGCTACTATGGGAATCTCATTTGATTTCTCTTCCTTTGGGTACTGAGATGTTTCACTTCCCCAAGTTCGCTCTCCGTAGAGTAATATATATCTCTATATATTGGGTTGCCCCATTCGGAAACCCACGGATCAAAGCTCTTTGGCAGCTCCCCGTGGCTTATCGCAGCCTAATACGTCCTTCTTCGCCTCTTACAGTCAAGGCATCCACCATTAGCCCTTAATAGCTTATTAAAATCTAATAAAATCTTACAACTTTATTTAGATTAGTTTTTCTTGCCTATAAATATAATTCCTTATATTTATAAATTTGATAATATTCTTTGGCTACTATCTTATTAAACATAAAGTCTAATAATTTAGTTGTGTTATCTATAGTTAAATTTAATTATTACATTAAATCTTAGATATGAAATTTTTTTATTTAAAATTAAATACTTCTATTTAACTTTACGAAAAAATTTTAAAGACTTTAACATTATATTTTTAAATATCTTGCTACTTCAAATAACTAAAGTTATCTCAAGGTAACGCTTTCTGATTAAAACCAGATATAAACTCTTATTTATAAAAGCTTATATCTAACTTCTCTTTCTTTATCTCTATATGGTGGAGAATAGCGGGATCGAACCGCTGACCTCCTGCGTGCAAAGCAGGCGCTCTCCCAGCTGAGCTAATTCCCCATAATAATCTGGTGGGCCTATCAGGACTTGAACCTGAGACCTCACGATTATCAGTCGAGCGCTCTAGCCAGCTGAGCTATAGGCCCCATATTTACCTATAAATTATCTGTTGTTCTTCAAATAATCTTTACAAACTAAATATATGTTGTTAAAAGTAAGTTTCTTTATTCATTTTTTATATTAAGAACCAAATCTTAATATTTTTTCTTTGAAAGGAGGTGATCCAACCGCAGGTTCTCCTACGGTTACCTTGTTACGACTTCACCCCAGTCGCCAAATCCACTGTGGAAGGTAGCTACTTTAGCATCCCCGCTTCGAATGAGTTCGACTCCCATGGTGTGACGGGCGGTGAGTACAAGACCCGGGAACGTATTCACCGTAGCATAGCTGATCTACGATTACTAGCGATTCCAACTTCATGTAGTCGAGTTGCAGACTACAATCCGAACTGGGAGATATTTTATAAGATTTGCTCCACGTCACCGTATTGCAGCTCTTTGTATACCCCATTGTAGCACGTGTGTAGCCCTGGACGTAAGGGCCATGATGACTTGACGTCGTCCTCACCTTCCTCCTACTTGCGTAGGCAGTCTGTTTAGAGTTCTCAGCCGAACTGTTAGCAACTAAACACGAGGGTTGCGCTCGTTGCGGGACTTAACCCAACATCTCACGACACGAGCTGACGACAGCCGTGCAGCACCTGTATATAAGCTTCTGCAAGCAGACACCAATCAATCTCTTGAAAGTTCTTACTATGTCAAGTCCAGGTAAGGTTCTTCGTGTATCGTCGAATTAAACCACATGCTCCACCGCTTGTGCGGGTCCCCGTCTATTCCTTTGAGTTTTAATCTTGCGACCGTACTCCCCAGGCGGTACACTTAATGTGTTAACTGCATTACTGCAAGATCAAGTCTCACAACAACTAGTGTACATCGTTTAGGGCGTGGACTACCAGGGTATCTAATCCTGTTTGCTCCCCACGCTTTCGCATCTCAGCGTCAATAGTGTTCCAGTAGATCGCCTTCGCAATCGGTATTCCTTCTGATCTCTACGGATTTTACCCCTACACCAGAAATTCCATCTACCTCTCCCACATTCTAGATTAACAGTTTTCAAAGCAGTTCTATAGTTAAGCTATAGGATTTCACTTCAAACTTATCAATCCGCCTACATGCTCTTTACGCCCAGTGATTCCGAGTAACGCTTGCACCCCCCGTATTACCGCGGCTGCTGGCACGGAGTTAGCCGGTGCTTATTCATATAATACCGTCATTATCTTCTCATATAAAAGGAGTTTACGCACCGAAATGTGTCATCCTCCACGCGGCGTTGCTGCATCAGACTTCCGTCCATTGTGCAATATTCCCCACTGCTGCCTCCCGTAGGAGTCTGGACCGTGTCTCAGTTCCAGTGTGACTGATCATCCTCTCAAACCAGTTATGTGTCATTGTCTTGGTAAGCCATTACCCCACCAACTAACTGATACAATACAGGCTAATCTCTTACCAATAAATCTTTCCCTTTTATACTTCTGTATAAAAGGAATATAAGGTATTAGCAAACGTTTCCATTTGTTATCCCTTAGTAAGAGGCATATTACCTATACATTACTCACCCGTGCGCCACTTAGCTGACAATTATAGCAAGCTATAACCCGTTCTCGTTCGACTTGCATGTGTTAAGCACGCCGCCAGCGTTCACTCTGAGCCAGGATCAAACTCTCCATAAATTTTTTGATTAAATCTAATTTAATCTTTATGTAGTAGTTGAATCTGACTTTTTTGTTTTTAATTACTTAATTACAAAATTATCACTCAAATTTATAGACAAGTTAATAAATACTCTTCAATATTTATCTCTTGTTCAATTTTTTTTACTTTTAACAATCATGATATTTAGTTTACAAAGATTACTTCATTAAACTCTCAATATCTCTTTTAAAGAACTCTAATCTAACCCCTCGGTCAAATTGGACGGGAATTATAGTGCCTTTTTTCCTCTTTGTCAA
The DNA here is from genome assembly GCF_003355515.1 of Aliarcobacter trophiarum LMG 25534. Classification (NCBI taxonomy): domain Bacteria; kingdom Pseudomonadati; phylum Campylobacterota; class Epsilonproteobacteria; order Campylobacterales; family Arcobacteraceae; genus Aliarcobacter; species Aliarcobacter trophiarum. Next base: position 1,404,989 of record NZ_CP031367.1, read on the forward strand.
GAGCTTATCACTTAATATACGCTTAAATTCTGAATTTTATAGCTTTTTTAATTCTTTTCTCTTCTTAATGTCGTATTTTTGGGGTTTTTAAAATTATCTGTAGTTTTTTTATTGCTTAATTTTGCTTAATTGGTTTTTATAAGAAATTTGGACTTTTTGTCCAACTTCCTTTAAAATTTTAATATTGAATTTATAATACTCTTTTATATTTTCAAATTTTTATAACTTCATATCCAGCTTCACTTATAGCATCTACAAAAACTTGTTCTTCTATATCTTTTGACATATTTATAATAACCTCTTTTGTTGATAATTCAACTTTCACACTATCAACACCATCAATTTTGCTTAAAGCTTTTTCAACTCTTCCACTACAATGTCCACAACTCATACCATCTACTTTTAAAATTTTTGTCATATTAACTCCTTTTATATTTTGATTTTCAATTACTTTTATATTTTTGTCTATTGTTGATTTAAAAAACCTTAATCTTAATGCATTTAGAACAACAGAAACACTGCTTAAACTCATAGCAGCACCTGCAAACATTGGATTTAATTTCCATCCTAAAAAAGAGTAAAAAACTCCTGCTGCTAAAGGAATACCAATAATATTATAAATAAATGCCCAAAATAGATTTTGTTTTATATTTTTAAGAGTTGCAGCGCTAAGTTGTATTGCTCTTACTACATCTAATAAATCATTTCTTACTAAAACAATATTAGCAGACTCAATTGCCACATCTGTTCCAGCACCAATTGCAATTGCTATATCTGCTCTTGCTAGAGCTGGAGCATCATTTATTCCATCTCCAACCATAGCAACTTTTTTACCATCTTCTTGAAGTTTTCTGATTACTTTATCTTTATCTTCTGGTAAAACCTCAGCTATAAAGTTTTTTATATTTAATTCATCTGCTATTGCCTTTGCTGTTTTTTGATTATCTCCTGTTAGCATTATTACTTCTAAATTCATCTTATAAAACTCTTCTATTGCTCTTTTACTTGTAGCTTTTACAACATCAGCAACAGCAATAACTCCTAATATCTTTTTACTATTAGAGATAAATATTGGAGTTTTACCACTACTTGCTAGTCTTTCACTCTTTTCAAAAAAATCTTCAAGTAAAATATTGTTTTTTTCAAGTAGTTTTTTATTTCCAATAAATATAGTTTCATCATCAATTTTAGCTTCTATTCCAAAACCATTTTGCGCTTTAAACTCTTCTACTTTTAAAAGTTCTATATTTTCATCTTCTGCTTTTTTAACAATTGCATCAGCTAAAGGATGTTCTGAATTCTTTTCAAGAGAATATGCTATTTGAAGAAGTTTATTGTAACTTATTTCGCTATTTACAAGAATATCAGTAACTCTTGGTTTTCCCTCTGTTATAGTTCCTGTTTTATCTAAAACAATAGTATCTATTTTTTCTGCAACTTCTAGTGCTTCCGCATTTTTTATCAAAATACCATTTTGTGCACCTTTCCCTGTTCCAACCATAATTGCTGTTGGAGTTGCTAATCCTAAAGCACAAGGGCAAGATATAACCAAAATTGCAATTCCTATCCCTAAAGCAAACTCAAAATCATATCCCAAAATTAACCAAGTAATAGTGGCTACTACTGAAATTAAAATAACAGTTGGCACAAAAATAGAGCTTATCTTATCTGCAAGTTTTGAAATTGGTGCTTTTGATGAACTTGCCTCTTCAACCAACTTTATAATTTGTGACAAAACTGTATCTGGTCCAATTTTTGTAACTTCAAACTTTATAGAACCATATTTATTTATACTAGCTCCAATAACTCTATCTCCAACTTTTTTTGATACTGGCAAACTCTCACCTGTAAGCATTGATTCATCTATTGATGTATTTCCTGAAATAATAACTCCATCAGCTGGAATACTAGCTCCTGGTTTTACAATTACAATATCTTTTAATTTTAATTCTTCAACTGATATTTCAACTTCTATATTATCTCTTAATATTAAAGCTTTTTTTGGAGCTAAATCTATAAGTTTATTTATTGCTTCAGATGTTTTTCCTTTTGCTTTTGCTTCAAGATATTTCCCAAAAGTGATCAGAGTTAAAACAATAGCAGCACTTTCAAAGTACAAATTCATTGAATACTTATGAAGCATATTTAAATCATCAACTCCTAAAGCAAAGCCAATTTTGTATATAGAAAAAACTCCATAAAGCATAGCTGCTCCTGTTCCAATAGCTATTAAAGAGTCCATATTTGGAGAAGCTTTAAGCAGAGTTTTAAATCCAACTTTATAATATTTTATATTTATAACAACAATAGGAAGTGCCAACAAAAACTGAGTAAAAGCAAATGTTATTGAATTTTTTTCTCCAAGAAAAATAGATGGAAGTGGCCAATTTAACATATGTCCCATAGCTATATAAAATAGTGGTATTGAAAAGATTAAAGATACTATTAATCTATTTTTTAACTCATTTATCTCATCTTCTGCAATATTATCTTTTTTTTCTATTTTTATATTATCAACTTTATTTAATATAGCTTCATATCCAGCATCTTCTACTCGTTTTATGATTTTGTCATCATTTAATACTTTATCATCATATTTTACAAGCATACTATTACTTAGCAAATTTACATTTACTTCACTTACTCCTTCAAGCTTTTTGATAGCTCTATCAACAGCATTAGAACAAGCACTACAAGTCATTCCTTTAATATCAAATTTTTGCGACTTCATAAATTTTCCTAATTTTTTAATCAATGCAATATTATCAAAGCATAATTAATTATAAATAAACATTCAAGTAAAAATTACAAAAATTTAGGTATAATCGCACTATTTTAAAAAAAGCTACTCAATATATTAGGAAAAAAATTGCAAAAAAATATTAGAAATTTTAGTATCATAGCTCATATTGACCATGGAAAATCAACTTTAGCAGATAGAATTATTCAAGAGTGTGGAGGAATTAGTGATAGAGAAATGACTTCGCAAGTTATGGATAATATGGATATAGAAAAAGAGAGAGGAATTACGATAAAAGCACAAAGTGTAAGATTAGATTACTCTTTAAATGGTGAAAAATATGTTTTAAATCTAATAGATACACCAGGACACGTCGATTTCTCTTATGAAGTTAGCCGTTCTTTAGCATCGTCTGAAGGGGCACTACTAATTGTTGATTCAACGCAAGGAGTTGAAGCTCAAACTATTGCAAATGTATATATTGCTATGGATAATGATTTAGAGCTTCTTCCTGTTGTAAATAAAATAGATTTGCCAAGTGCTGATCCTATGAGAGTTTTAGGAGAGGTTGAAGAAGCTATTGGGCTTGATTGTACAGAGCACAATCTTATTTCAGCAAAAACAGGTCTTGGAGTAAAAGATTTAATTGAATCAATTATAAAAAGAGTTCCAGCACCAATAGGAGATGAAACTGCAGCCACAAAAGCTTTAATCTATGATAGTTGGTTTGATAACTATTTAGGGGCTTTAGCTCTTGTAAGAGTTTATGATGGAAGCATAAAAAAAGGTCAAACTCTTAGAATGATGAATACAAAAGTTGAACATCAAGTTTTAAGTCTGATGTATCCACATCCTATAAAAAGAGCTGATACAATGGAGATTAAAACAGGCGAAATTGGAATTGTTGTATTAGGCCTTAAGACTTTAGATGGAATTGCGGTTGGTGATACAATGACTGATGCAAAAAATCCAACAAAAGAACCTATTGATGGTTTTGAACCTGCAAAACCATTCGTTTTTGCAGGACTTTATCCAATTGAAACTGATAAATTCGAGGATTTAAGAGAAGCTTTAAATAAACTAAAATTAAATGACTCTTCAATCTCTTTTGAGCCAGAAAGTTCAATGGCTCTTGGAAGTGGATTTAGAACAGGATTTTTAGGAATGCTTCATATGGAGGTTATAAAAGAGAGGTTAGAGCGAGAGTTTGATTTAGACTTAATAGCGACTGCTCCAACTGTTGTTTATGAAGTTTTAAAGAAAGATGGAGAAAAAATTGTAATCCAAAATCCAAGTGAATTACCAGAACCAAACTATATAGAAAGCATTTTTGAACCTTATGTAAAAGCTACAATTTTGGTTCCTGATGAATTTTTGGGAAATGTTATAAAGTTGCTTAATGATAAAAGAGGAGTTCAACTAAAAATGGACTATATAGGGGCTAGAGTTCTACTTGAATATAATATTCCTATGAATGAAATTGTTATGGATTTTTATGATAAATTAAAATCTACAACAAAAGGTTATGCCTCTTTTGATTATGAACCAATTGGTTTTAAAGAGGGAAATCTTAAAAAACTAGATGTTAGAGTTGCAGGGGATATAGTAGATGCACTTTCAATCATAGTTCCTGAAGATAAATCAGTTTCAAGAGGAAGAGAGTTTGTAAAGGCTCTAAAAGAGCTTATTCCTAGACAACTTTTTGAAGTAGCAATTCAAGCAAGTATTGGAAATACAATTATTGCAAGAGAAACTGTAAAATCTATGGGTAAAAATGTAACTGCAAAGTGTTATGGTGGGGATATTACAAGAAAAAGAAAACTTCTTGAAAAACAAAAAGCTGGTAAAAAAAGAATGAAAGCTATTGGAAAAGTAAATGTGCCTCAAGAGGCTTTTATGGCTGTATTAAAAATTTAAAACAATAAATATGAAATGTACAAGTTGTGATAAATTATCTTTTTCTATAATTTGTGAAACTTGTCAAAATAAACTTTTAGTTCCAAATTTTTATAAAAAAGAGTTAGATAAAGATTTCTTTGTTTACTCTTTTTATGATTATAAAGATTTAGAAGATTTAATTCAAAGTAAATACCATTTTTATGGAGATAGAGTTTTTAATATTTTAGGAAAACTTAGTTTTAAAAAGTTTGCTTTAAATTTTGAGTTTACTCACCCTATTTTGGCACTTCCCATAGATGACCACACAAGACATGATTTTTCACAAACCGCAATTTTAGCAAAACATCTAAAAAGTACCTTTATCAAACCAGTTTTTAATAGCTTAAAAGCTTCAAATATTGTCAAATATGCTGGAAAAAACTTAGAATTTAGACAAAAAAATCCAAGAAAATTTACATATAGTGGAGAAAAAAGTTGCGATGTAATTTTAATAGATGATGTAATTACAACAGGAACAACAATTTTAGAAGCTAGAAAAACTTTAAAAAAACATAAGGTAAATGTACTTTTCGCTCTTACTCTATGTTCCTTTTTAAGTTAATCTTTACTATTTTTTTCTCTATTTTTCTTTTTAAATCATCAACCATTTTTAATTTATCTTCAAGATTTTGCCTATTTTCTTCTTTAAAATCTTCTTTATTTATCTTTTCCAAAAGTTTTATTTTTTTATCTTCAAGTTTTTGTATAGCTTCAAGTAAACTCTCTTCCTCTTTTTTATTTATCTCAAAAAACTCTTCTATATTATTTAGAAATTTATTAATCTTCATCTTCCTCTTCCTCATCTTCTAATATCATACTCTCATCAATAAACATTTTTTCTGTTATATTAAGTAAATTTTGACATAGAAGTATAGCAAAAGAGCTATCTTTTAATATTTTTGAACTAACTTTTGCATCTATTTTTCTATTTTCAAATAAATTATCTACTCTTTGATTTGCCATATTATCAAAAGATATAAGCTTATGTTGGATAGTTTTTATTTTATAAAGTTTATCTATATCATCAAAAGCATGATTTGAAATTATATTTTCTATCTCATTTATACAAATTATTAAAATATCTTTTATATTTTTATACTCTTGTTTTAGCTCTATATTTTCATTCTGAGTTCCAAGATTTAAGGCTTTATTTAAAGTCTTTATATTTTTTAAAAGTAGATATATTTTTTTTGTAAGTGCTTTACTTTTATCTAATACCTTCATATCTTCACTATTTATATATTTATTCGCAAAATCTAAATAATCTAAAATTTCATTATGAAGCTCTTTTATTTTTATTTTATAAAGTTTATTAATACTCTCTTTTTTTAGAGTTTTTTTATCTAAATTTTTTTTACTAATATAAATATCACTATTTATTGAAAGTTGATGTCTTATAGACTTTATTAATTTATTAAATAAAATTTCATTCTCTTTTTTAAGCCCACTTAAAATTGATTTTGAACTCTCCAAAGAACTAGCATCCAAGAATTCTAATTTTGACCATGATTTTACCTTTGGAATAAACATAGTTTTCATCTTCAAGATAATTTTATTCAAAAATGGAATCATTATTATTACAGCACTTAAATTAAAAATTGTAATAAATAGTGTAAGCTTTATCACATCACTTGAAATATCAAATTCTAAAGCTAAAAAATCTATAAAATTTATAATTGGAAATAGGAAAACTATACCAAAAACAGTAGCTATTAGATTTAAAATAAATTGGGTTAAAGCTAATCTTTTCCCATTTGAATTTGAGTTTAAGCTTCCTAAAATAGTTGTTGTTGTACTTCCTATTTTTCCACCAATAACTAAAGCAACTGCATTTAAAAATAGTATTTGACCACTTGCAAGTGCTACAAGAGTTATTGCAATACTAGCAGAGCTTGACTGTACAACAAAAGTCATAATAGCTCCTAAAATAAAAAACAAAAACATTGTTAAAAAACTATCATTTGAATAAGCCAATAAATCAACACTCTGTTTTAAATCATCAAAACCATTTACCATATAAGAAATTCCCAAAAATATAAAACCAAGCCCCAAAAGAATATTCCCAAAACCTTTTTGCTTTAAATTTTTTGAAAATCTAAAAAATATACCAAAAGCAATTATAGGCATTGCATAGTGTGAAATTTTTATTCTAAGCCCAAAAAGTGCTATTAACCAAGCAGTAGTAGAAGAACCTAAACTAGAACCTAAAAGCACATAAATAGCACTTTCAAGAGCAATTAATGATGTGGTTAAAAATGAGATTAAAATAACACTTGTAAGTGAAGAGCTTTGCACTATCGAACTTATTAGGAAACCATTTAAAATTCCCTTTGGCATACTATTTGTAAATTTTTCTAGAATTTTTTCTAAAAAACCACCAGAAAATAGCTTAAAACCATCTTCCATAAAAAACATTCCAACTAAAAAAATTGCAATTCCTGCAATAATTACCTTTGCACTCTCATAATTTAACACAAAGTATGCAAGAACCAAAAAAAGTAGCGGAAACATAAATCTTTTTATCATAGTCACCTCAATTTTTTAAGAAATTTTATAAAAATTTAATAGCATTAGTATATTATTTAAAATTTAACAAAAATTAAATCTCTTTTAAGATACACTTTTATCTTTAAAAGGAGCTAAATGCTAGGAATAATAGACTACAAAATGGGTAATCTAGCAAGTGTTTACAATGCTTGTTCTAAATTTACAAAAGATGTAAAAATCATAAAAACAAAAGATGATATAACAAAATGTGATAAGATTATTCTTCCAGGAGTTGGAGCATATAAAGATGCTATGAAATATTTAGAAAAAAATGGTTTAAAAGATGCTATTTTAGAATTCTCAAATAGTAACAAACCACTTTTAGGAATCTGCCTTGGAATGCAACTATTATTTGAAAGTAGTGAAGAGTTTGGTTATACGAAAGGTTTAGGCTTAATTGAAGGAAAAGTTATAGCTTTTAATAGAGATAAAACAAAAGAGTTAAAAATTCCACACATGGGATGGAATACTATAGAAACAAAAAACAATATATTATTTGAAGGTCTAAAAAACCCTTATTTATATTTTGTACACTCATTTCATACTGTTTGTGATGATAAATATATTATTGGAAAAACAACTTATGGGTATGAGTTTGCAAGTGCTGTAAACAAAAATAATATTTTTGGCTTTCAACCACACCCTGAAAAATCACACAATAATGGATTAAAAGTTTTAGAAAATTTTATAAATTTATAGGAGAGAAAAATGGATATATTACCTGCAATTGATTTAAAAGATGGAAAAGCAGTAAGGCTTAGTAAAGGAGTTATGGATAGTGCAAAAATCTATTCAGATGAGCCATGGCAAGTTGCTCGTAGATTTGAAGAATTAGGTTCAAAATGGGTTCATATAGTTGATTTAAATGGTGCTTTTATGGGAGAACCTGCAAATTTAGAACAGATAAAAAAAATAAGAGAAAATTGTAATCTAAAAATCGAATTAGGTGGTGGAATAAGAGATGAAAAAACTATTCAGATGTACCTAGAATTAGGAGTTGATAGATTAATTTTAGGTTCAATTGCATTAAAAGACCCACAATTTGTAAAAGATATGGCAAAAAAATATCCAATTGCAGTTGGTATTGATGCATTAAATGGAATGGTAGCAGTCGAAGGGTGGGCAGAAGTTTCAACAATACAAGCCACAGCTTTAGCAAAAGAGTTTGCAAATGCAGGCGTTGAAGCAATTATCTGTACAGATATCAGTAAAGATGGAATGCTTTGTGGAGTAAATGTAAACTTTACAGAAGAAATTGCGAAAGAAAGTGGGCTTTATACAATTGCAAGTGGTGGTGTAAAAGATATAAATGACATAATTTCTTGTAAGAAAAATGGGCAAATAGGTGGTGTAATTGTTGGAAAAGCTTTTTATGAGGGAACTTTAAATCTAAAAGAAGCATTTTCTATACTATAGTTAAATAATTTATTATTTAACTTTAGATAGAATCCAATCTTAATCACTAAACAAAGGTTTAAGATGGATTCAAACAAAAAAATAACACTAATTATATTCTCTTTAGTTGTTATTTTAACTTCTATTATAGTTGTAATAGTTGCCATTGGCTCAAGAGAAACAGGATATAATGGAGTTACAAATAAAGCTCACTTAACTGCTGAAGTAGTAAAAAAATCGCTTACTAGCCATATGTTAAATGGGAATATGGATCAAAGGGATGTATTTTTAAATAGTATTAGTTCTTTAAAAGATGTTCAATCTCTTTGGCTAGTAAGAGCAAAAAGTGTTAGTGAACAGTTTGGTCCATCACACTTAGCAAACGAAAATCCTAAAGACCAGATAGATATTGAAGTTTTAAACTCTGGAAAAGAAAAAATTATAATTAATGAGAGTCTTTATGGAGCAACCTTAAGAATTACAATTCCATATACTGCTTCTAGCTTTGATAAACCAAACTGTTTAGCCTGTCATAATGCAAAAGAGGGAGATGTTTTGGGTGCTATTTCACTTAACTTTGATATAAGTGAGGATAGAGGCTCAAATATCATGATTTTACTCTATATTATTTTAATCATTGGACTATTTTTAATCTTTTTTCTTATATTTATACAAAAAAAAATAGAACCATTTACAAACTCATTTAATAGTTTAGTACAAGTTTTAAAAAGAGTTCACGAGGGTGATTATAGTGTAAGAGCTCAAGCAGGTATTTTAAAAGAGGATAAGGAAGCTAGTTTATGGCTAAATGAATTAATAGAAAAGCTAGAAACTGTACTAACTGGAATAGAGAAAAATCTAACATCTTTTGTACATAACCGTGCTAGTAATGTAAACCACGATAAGCTAATAAGTGCAAAAGATATTATAGAAGATATTAGTGAGATTTATCACTACAAAAAAACTATTGAAAATGATTTTAGTATTGATGATATATATTATAGATTAATTAGTGTTTTAAGGGATAAACTGGGAATCAAACACTTTATTATTTTTGAGACTGATTTGGTAAAAGATGAGAGAAAAACAATTTTTTCTGCACCAAATACAAAACCTTATTGTAGCCTTGAGAAAAGTATAAAAGAGAGTTGTAGAGCAGAAAGAATAAATAGTATTGTCTCTTCTGAAAATTTCTCTGAAATTTGTAGAGTAGCAAAATGCAATAAAGATGAGCAACATATTTGTATTCCATTTTATATAAACGATCAAACAAATATAACAATACATATAGTTTCAAACTCAAAAGAAGAATTAAACAACTTAAAGTATCAAATAGGAATTATCAAAAAATATTTAGAAGAGACAAAACCTATTTTAGAAAGTAAACTTCTAATGGATGCTTTAAGACAAAAAAATCTCACAGACTCTCTTACAGGACTATATAATAGAAAATACCTAGATGAAATTGTAGAGAAAAAACTAGCTCTTGATGTTAAAAATGGAGTTATCTACTCAATTATGTTTTTAGATATTGACTATTTTAAGATGGTAAATGATAGTTATGGCCACGATATTGGAGATGATATTTTAAGAAAATTAGCAATTACCATGAAAAAATCAATTGGTCCTAATGAGACTTTAATTAGATATGGTGGAGAGGAGTTCTTGATTCTTAAAAAAGATGCCACACAAGAGAATACAAAAGAGCTAGCAGAAAAGATTAATAATGAATTCTCAAAAATTGTATTTAACTATGGTGGAGATAACTTCACTAAAACTGTAAGTATTGGATACTCTTTCTATCCAATAGATACAGATCAATTTTGGAAATGTATTAAGTTTGCAGATATTTCACTGTATGAAGCAAAGGCAACTGGAAGAAATAGAGTTGTAAAATTCTCTAAAGATATCCTAAAAAATGGTGATAAACTAGACTACTAATATAAAAAAGGCAAAGCCTTTTTTATTAAGTTAATAACTCAAAATTAATATATTATTATATCGTTTATGATATTTTAACTATTTAACCACTCTTTAACTATACTATTTTTATCAAAAAGTTTTGTCTTAGCTCGTGCAATACTTGCAATAGATAGTATCTCTTTTGTTGCTTTGTGGATATTATCATTTATAATTAAGTAATCATAATCAAGAAATTCACAAATCTCACTCTTCGCACTTTCAACTCTTTTTTCAATAATCTCTTTAGTATCTGTATCTCTTGCTACTAATCTTTGTTCTAAAATCTTCAGTGTAGGAGTTGTTATAAAAACAGAAGTTATCAAATTTCCCAATTTTTCTCTTAAAATTTTATGCCCTTGAACATCTATATCAAAAACTACAAGTTTTCCATCATTTAAAGCTTTAGTAATTGGTTCTAACATAGTTCCATAATAGTTATTATGAACTCTTGCATACTCCAAAAAATTCCCAGCTTCTATATTCTTTTCGAACTCTTCAATTGTTACAAAATGATAATCAATCCCATCTTCCTCTTCGCCTCTTATATCTCTTGTAGTTGTAGAGATAGAGAAATAATAGTTTGGTATATTTTTATATATCTCTTTTAAAAGTGTAGATTTCCCGCATCCAGATGGACCTGAAATAATTAAAATTGCACCTTTAATCTCTTTTATCATTTTTATTCCTTTCTAATAGTTCCATTTTATAGAAACTTAAATATAACCTATTTTATAGATATATTTATATCAATAGACTCACCACTTATCAATTTATCAATTATTGTTTGATCAAGTTTTGTAAGAAGAGGTCTTAACTCATCAACTTTAAATTTATTTAAAACTAAATTATATTTGTGGTTATCCAAAGAGAACTCATAATCTTTTACTTCATCTAAAGCTTCATCTATTATCTCGCTTATATCTTTCCAATCAGTTTCTTCTTCTATCTCTTTTTTATTATCTTTTAAAATTGTATTAATTTTATTTAATTCAAGATTATCTAAAACCCCACCTTTTTGTAATGCACTTAAACTAACAATACTCTCATCTTCTTCTATCTCATCAAAAGAGTCATCAACAAAGCTTAAATCACTGAAATCATCACTATCATCTAAAGTGTCATTTATAAAATCAACTACAGGTAGAACTAAATCCTCTTCCTCAAGAGAGATAAATTTTGATAAACTCTTATTCTCTTTTTGTTCATTTATCAAAAACTCTATCTGCTCTTTTAAAATTGCTTCTAGCTTTGTAGGTAAGAATGGTCTTGGAATTAAAAAATCTCTCTGCTTTTCAAAGCTTAGCTCTTCTGAGCTAATTGCTCCTAATCTATATGTTTGTGCTTTTATCTTATTAAATTTATTATCAATAAATGGCTGATCCACTATTATTAAATCATATTTACTCTCAATACTATTCGTTTTTTGAACACTTAAATCTATTTTTAACCTCTTACAAACAAGTATAAAAATATGTTCTATTATTGCTGTATCACAAATAAGAAGGATTTTCACTTTTTAATCTCCTTTAAATTTAACTCTTCAAGCTTAAAAACTCTATCACATCTAAAGGCCAAATCCTCTTCATGAGTTACTAAAATAAGTGCTGCATCATTCTCTTTTATATATTTAAAAAGAGTACTCATAACTATACTTGCTGTTTCTTTATCTAAATTTCCTGTTGGTTCATCTGCAAATATTATTTTTGGTTTTTTCATTAAAATTCTAGCAATTGATAATCTTTGTTGTTGTCCACCACTTAACTCACCAACACCTTGATTTAAAACATGTGTAATATTTAACTCTTTTAAAAGGTTATAATCAACCTCTTCATGGCTTAATAGTGTTGCAATATTTAAATTTTCAATGGCACTAAATCCTCTAAATAAATAGTGAGCTTGAAAGATAATACCAAAATCATCTCTTCTTATTCGTAAAAGTTCATTCTGTTTTAGAGAGTACAAATCTTTACTTTGAAAAACAACATCTCCAGTTGTTGGCTTTAAAAGTGAAGATAATATATTTAAAAGAGTAGATTTTCCACTTCCACTTGTTCCAATTATTGCTACTGACTCTTTTTTATGTAAATTTATATTTATATTTTTAAAAAGTTCATAATCAAAACTGTGAGATAGATTTTTTGCTTCAAGTAGTAAGGGTGCAAGGAGTGGTCTGTTATTTCTTTCTTCACTCATTGCATATCCTTTTTATAATAGTTTTTTAAAACTATAGATTATTTACCCATTTGTTTTGCAACTTCAGCTGCAAAATCTTCTTCTTTTTTCTCAATTCCTTCACCTAATTCAAATCTTACATAGCCTGTAATTTTGATTGATGCATCAACTTCTGCAATTGCTTGTTCAACTGTTTGTTTATCATTCATTACATAAGCTTGAGATAAAAGTGCAAATCTTCCATCTAATTGAGTATTATCAGCAATAAATCTCTCAATTTGTCCTGGAATAATATTTGCCCAAATTTTTTCAGGTTTTCCAGAAGCTCTTAATTCATCTTCGAATCTTGCTTTTGCTTGAGCAATTGCAGTATCAGTTAATTGAGATTTTGAAACAAAATCTGGAATTTTCTTTTGTGGTTTTCCTAATCTTCTTAACTCATCATTTTCAGCTTCAATTTCAGCTCTAATAGCTCTGTTTTCACTCTCAACAAAAGCTGGATCTAAATCTTTATAAGAGATAACTGTTGGTTTCATAGCACTTGCGTGCATTGCTATATTTCTTAAAAGTGCAGTTGCTTTCTCTTTTACACTAGCATCACAAGAAGCTGCTAAGATAACTCCTGTTCTTCCAGTTACATGCACATAACCATTTACAACTTGACCTTCAACACTTTGCAATTTTCTAGCAACTAAATTTTCACCAATAGTTGCAATTTTTTCTGCTAAATATGTTGGAAACTCTTGTCCATTTATAGTTGAACTATTTAGAGTAGTAGCATCATTTATATTTTTTGCAAATGCATGAGTTGTAATCTCTTTTGTGATATTAATAAAGTTTTCATTTTTTGCAACAAAGTCTGTTTGAGAGTTTAACTCTAAAATTACAGCTTTTGTGTTATCACTATTTATTTCAATAGCAATAAGACCTTCAGCAGCAACATTTCCAGCTTTTTTTGCAGCTTTTCCAAGCCCTGCTTCTCTAAGAGCCTGAACTGCTTTATCTAAATCTCCACCAGTCTCATTTAATGCATTTTTACAATCCATCATTCCAGCACCAGTTAGCTCTCTTAACTCTTTGATTAATTGTGGAGTTGCTGCCATTATGCCTCTTCTCCTTCACCAAAGTTAATCTCTTCTCCTTCAGCTACTGCTTCAGCTATAAGTTCATCTTGCTCAGCTTGAGAAATAGGTTCTCCTGAAGTTTCTTCACCACTTTCAGCTAATACAGCTTTACCTTCATTCATAGCAGCTGCCATTTCATTACAGAATAAGTGAATACTTCTAATTGCATCATCATTTCCTGGAATTGGTAAATCAACAACATCTGGGTCACAGTTTGTATCAAGAGGAGCTACAACTGTAATTCCTAATCTTCTAGCTTCTGCAATAGCAATTTTTTCTTTAACTGCATCAAGTACAAACATCATATCTGGAAGTTTGTGCATCTCTTTAATTCCACCAAGATAAAGCTCTAATTTCTCCTCTTTTCTTGTAAGCATTAAAGCCTCTTTTTTTGTAAGAAGATCTAACTGTCCCTCTTCTCTCATTTTTTTAATAATCTCTAATTTTCTAATTGATTTTTTGATTGTTCCAAAGTTTGTAAGCATTCCACCTAACCATCTGTGGTTTACATATGGCATTCCACAAGATTCAGCAGCTTTTTTGATAGTTTCACTAGCTTGTTTTTTAGTACCAACAAAAATCATTGTTTGACCTTCAGCCGCTCTATCTCTTACAACATTATATGTATATCTGAAATATCTTAATGTTTTTTGTAAATCTATAATATAGATATTTTTTCTAACACCGAAAATGAATTTTTTCATTTTTGGATTCCATCTTCTTGTTTGGTGTCCGAAGTGTACACCACACTCTAATAGGTCTTTCATTGTAACCATGTTAATTCTCCTTGAATTATGTTTGTTTTTATTTTTTTCTAGGGTTTAGCCTCTGTATCCCTTAATGCTAAGATTTAAACTTAACACAACCCGAGCAAGGATTGATACATGTGAGGTACTACTTCCAAAAATTTGGAAAATAGAACTGCGATTATATCTAAAAAATATTAAAAGTTGTTTAAGATATATTACTTATAAAAGTTTAACTTTAATATATAGATCTAAATAAGATATAAAGTTTATCTACTATTTTATATATTAAAGCTGTAGAGATTTTTAACTATTTAAGAAGATTTAATATCTCTTTCTTATCGCTAAAAGCTATTTTTTTATCTTCTATTATTTGAGTTGCCTCATCACCCTTTCCAAGTACCAAGACTACACTATTTTTATTTGTTAAATTTAAAGCCTTTTTTATAGCCTCTTTTCTATCAGCTTCCACAAAAACATTTGACATATCTTCTATTCCACTTAAAATATCTTTTATAATCTCATTTGGGTTTTCAAATCGTGGATTATCACTAGTTACCACTACATATTTTGAGTATTTCTTTGCAATTTGACCCATAAGTGGTCGTTTTGCACTATCACGGTTACCACCAGCTCCAAAAACACAAACTATATCCTTATTTAGAAAACTTTTTAAAACCTCTTCCATTCCATCAGGAGTATGAGCAAAATCAACTATTACCAAAGGTTCTGTAGAAACAACTTCTACTCTTCCACTAACACCTTTAAAATCTTTCAATGCTTCACAAATATCATCTATTGGTTTTTTTGTCGCTAAATAAACAGCTGCTATACTTGCTATTTGATTATATATATTAAAAACTCCCAAAAGATTTGAAGAAAAACTATAGTTTTTATCTAAAAAACTGAACTCTACACTAAGTTTTTTATCTATTTTATAGTTTAAAACCTTGAAATTTGATAGTTTTTCTAATGAATATGTAAAAGAATTTTTCTGATTGTATTTTAGAACCTTATCATCTATATTTACAAGCTTTAAACTTTCATCACTTAAAAATGAATTTTTCACATCAATATACTCTTCTATAGAGTTATGAAAATCTAAATGATCTCTAGTAATATTTGTATGAATCTTTAAAAAAAACTCTAAGCCTTCTACCCTATTTTGAGAAATTGCATGAGAGCTTACTTCCATAATAAAAAAAGAACAAGAGTTTTTCATAGCTTTTTGTATATTTGCAAAGTTTCCTAATTGTACTGGAGTCGTAAGAGAATACTCCTCTACTTGAACACCATTAATAAAGAATCCTCTAGTTCCTTGAAGAGCAACTTTATAACCCAGATTTAAAAGAAGAGTATAAATTGTTGTAGCAGTAGTAGTTTTACCATTTGTCCCTGTAATTCCTATAATTTTTATGCTACTCATATCTAAATAATTCTTTAAATTTTCAGAAGAGATAGTTTCATAACCACTACTCTTTGCCATCTCTTCAAAAATCTCATTCTGTTTTGAAACTACAAAAGTAGAGCCACTTTTTAGCTCTTTTGTATTGTCTGTAAATATTTTATTCTCTATTTCTAGTATCATTTTGTCTCTCTTGTAGTTTTTCATATAGTTTCACTATCTCTTTATCATAGATAAAATACTCATTAAATCCCTCTAGATAATTGTAAGCTGTTGAGTTAAAACCATTCTCTATTAATCTATTAATAAAATCATAAAAATCCTCTTTTTTTTCAATAGCAACTTTTGTAGAGAACATGATATCTTCAAAAGCTACTTTAAAAGAACCTCTTTTTTCTATTAAAGCTTTAAACTCTTCATACTTTATAGCATTTAAATCTTCTACTGTTTGCCTATTTATATCTTTTAGAATACTCATCATCTTTTCTATATTTCCATCATAAGCCTCTATTGTATCTTCCATATATTTTATAGCATCTTGCAGATTTTCATCTTTTAAAATAGAAAAATAGTCATATAGTGCCATAGCTTTTTGTATATCTTCAAAAGCAATATCACATAAAAGAATATATATTTTGTACTCTTTATTATCTGGAAAACTACTATATAGTTGTGAATATATAAAAAGTGCTTCACTAAATCTTTTTTGAAAAAATAGTGAATTTGCCTCTTCTAATCTCTTTTTTTTATTTATCAATTTAATCCTCTAAATAATCACTTTTCCCAATAGGAACATTTACTATTTTTAAATCTGGATGAATAGCTTCTTTTAGATTTTTTTCTACCACATACTTTAAAGTGCTTCCACTAGCACTACATCCAACACATGCACCTTTTAGTTGTATATAAATTTTTGCATTTTTTATAGCCAATAGTTCTATTGCTCCACCATCTCTTGCTATCATTGGAGCTATTTTTATTTTTATAATATTGCTTACAGGCTCTTGTAAATCTTCATCTGTAAATGGAAACATATTTTAATCCTTTTTTTTCTCAAACCTCTTTACAAGAAATATTCCAATAGCAATAAATATTAAAATTACCGCTATTGTTTGAAATATAAATGTAAGAGTAACTTCATTTTCAAACATTATTTTACTACTTCTTCACATCTAGAACAAAGAGACTCTTCATTTTTTGAAGTAAATTTCCAACATCTAGGACATTTATATCCACTAGATTTAAATATTTTAAACTCTTTTTCATCTATTTTAAAACTTCCTAATATTTCACTATTTGAAGTAGTACTTGAAACATTACTTATTTTACTAACCAAGAACCAATCACTTGATTCAACCTCATCTAAAGCCAAAAACTCTTCACTATTTGTACTAATTTCTAACTCTAGTGTAGATTTAATTATCTTTTCTTTGCTTAAACTATCTTTAATTTCAGAGAATTTCTCTTTTGCTTCTATAAATAGCTCTTCGTCAACAGTAAGTTCAATTTTAGGAAGTTCAAACTTTTTGAAATCAAAAATATTTTTTGCATCTTCTTTTATAATACTTGGTGCAAACTCCAATAGCTCATCCATAGTATAAGTTAAGATGCAAGCTAATGTACCTATTAGTTTTTTTGTAATAATAGCCATTGCACTTTGACTTGCAACTCTATGAATATCATCTTTACTATCACAATACAATCTATCTTTACAAACATCTAAATATATTCCAGATAAATCAGCTACTAGGAAGTTATTTAATCTATTTAAACCTTTTGAAAATTCATAAACTTTAAAACTAGACTCAATATCATCAAAAACTCTTTTAGCTTTTGATAAAATCCATTTATCTAAAACACCCATTTTTTCAACTTCAACTATCTTTTCAAGACCATCTATATTTGCTAATAAAAATCTTGCAGTATTTCTTATTTTTCTATAAAGTTCTGCATTTTGTTTTAAGATATTATCAGAAATCTTAAGATCACTTTGATAATCACTCATAGCAACCCAAACTCTTAAAATCTCACTTCCATACTCTTTTAAAACTTTATCAGGAGCTACAACATTTCCTTTAGATTTACTCATTTTTTCACCTTTTTCATCAACAGTGAATCCATGAGTTAATATAGATTTATATGGTGCAACTTCACTTGAAGCAAGTGTTGTTAAAAGAGAAGATTGGAACCAACCTCTATGTTGGTCACTTCCTTCAAGATACATATCAGCTGGGAATGTTCCAGCATCATAGTTTCCACTTCTTAAAACTGCATTTTGAGTACTCCCACTATCAAACCAAACATCTAAAATATCTAAAGTTTTCTCTAAATCATCAGGATTTAAGCCACTTGCTGGATTTAATAAATCTTTAATCTCCATATCATACCAAGCATCACAACCAAATTTTTCAAAAATCATAGCTGTATAGTTTAAAACTTTTTCATCAAAAACTATCTCATCTGTTTTTTTATTTCTAAAAAATGCAATTGGAACTCCCCAGTCTCTTTGTCTTGAGATACACCAATCAGGTCGTCCCTCAAGCATCGCTTTTAATCTATTTCTACCCCATTCTGGATAGAATTTAAGATTTTCTACAACTTTCATTGCATTTTCTCTTAGAGTTTGGTTTTTCTCTCCATATTTATCATCTATAGAGATAAACCACTGTTTTGTTGCTCTAAAAATAATTGGAGTATGTGTTCGCCAACAGTGTGGATATGAGTGTCTTATATCTTGCTTCTTAAGAAGTGCTTCTCCTAACTCTTCAAGAATTAAATCATTTGCTTTAAATACATTTAATCCTAAATATTTATCACTATCTTTAAAAAGCTTTTCTCTTACAATTGTCTCATCATATTTTCCGTATGCATCTACTGGCATAATTACTTCAATCCCATATTTAAGAGACACTTTGTAATCATCCTCTCCATGACCTGGAGCTGTATGAACTGCACCTGAACCACTATCCATTAATACATGTTCTCCAAAAATTACTCTTGAATCTCTACCATTTAAAGGATTTGTAGCATTTGTATTTTCTAGTTTTAATACATCTATTGTTTCAACAACTTCTCCTTTTATAACCTCTTGTTCTATTAAAGAGTTATAAAGTTTACGTGCCACTATAAACTTATCACTTGTTAATACATACTCTTCATCTTTATTTAAAGCAATAGCTTGATTTGCTGGTAATGTCCAAGGAGTTGTAGTCCAAATAATCACACTTGCATCCATATTTTGAAGCTTAAATGCCACATATATAGATGGAGAAGTTTTATCTTCATATTCTACTTCTGCTTCAGCTAATGCTGTTTGTGCTGCCCAAGACCAATAAACTGGTTTACTCCTTTGTACAAGTAATCCTTGTTTAGCAATTGCACAAAGTTCTCTATAGATATTAGCTTCAAATCTAAAATCCATTGTTAAATAAGGATTTTCCCAATCAGCAATTACTCCTAAAGATTTAAACTCAGCTTTTTGAATATCTACAAATTTTGTCGCATGTTCTCTACAAAGTTCTCTTAACTTTGATTTTGCTATAGTTTTTTTCTTTTCACTCCCTATTTTCTCTTCAACTTTTTGTTCTATTGGAAGCCCATGACAATCCCAACCTGGAGTATATCTTATCGATTTCCCATCAAAATAGTGAAACTTATTTATAATATCTTTTAAAATTTTATTTAAAGCATGTCCTATATGAATATTTCCATTTGCATAAGGTGGTCCATCATGAAGAGTAAAACTTTCACACCCAACTCTATTTTCTTTCATCTTTTCATAAACATTCTCTTCATCCCATTTTTTATATCTTAGTGGCTCATTTTGAGGTAAAGAACCTCTCATTGGGAAATCTGTTTTTGGAAGTAGCAAACTATCTTTATAATCCATATTCTTACCTTAATTTATTGTTTCTAGTTTTATTTAAAGCTATGATTGTATCTAATTTTTAGTTAAATTATTAATTTAATCCTATACTTTTTCATATATATGGAAAAATCAATCTATTATTTAAAAGTTTATATGTTAAAATCTTTGTCAAATTTCGACTTTTAATTATAGGATAGGAAAATGAGTGCAAAACATTATGAAGTAATCGTTGTAGGTGGTGGAATTTCTGGGGCTGCTTTATTTTTTGAATTAGCAAAATATTCAGATGTAAATAGTATGTGTCTTTTAGAAAAATATGAGGATTTAGCAACACTAAACTCAAAAGGAACAAGTAACTCTCAAACAATCCATGTTGGTGATATTGAGACAAACTATACTTTTGATAAAGCAAAAATCACAAAAAGAACTGCAAAAATGATTGAAAAATTTAATCTTATGTATAATTTACAAGATAAAATTATGTTCAAACATCAAAAAATGGCTCTAGGAGTTGGTGAAAAAGAAGTTCAATTTATTACTGATAGATATAATAAATTTAAAGAAATCTTCCCATATTTAGAGCTTTGGGATAAAGAAACTTTAAGAGAGAAAGAGCCACTTTTAGTTTATGCAGACAAAGAGAGAACAAAAGATAGACCAGAACCAATAGTTGCTATGGGAGCTAGTGATCAATATACAACAGTTGATTTTGGAGCTATGACAAAAGAGCTTGTAAAAGCAGCAACTGAAGCAGATAACTCAAAAATTACAGATGTATTTTTTAACTCAGAAGTTGATGAAATAGAAAAAATTGATAAGAAATTTAAAGTAACTACTACAAATGGTACTGTTTATACAGCAGATTTTGTAGTTGTAAACGCTGGAGCACACTCACTATATTTAGCTCATAAAATGGGTCATGGGAAACATATGGGTTCATTATCTATGGCTGGTTCATTTTACATTACAAATGGTACATACCTAAATGGTAAAGTTTATATGGTACAAAATGACAAACTTCCATTTGCAGCACTTCACGGAGACCCTGATATTTTATGTGATGGGAAAACAAGATTTGGACCAACAGCACTTGCTCTTTTAGTTTTAGAAAGATATAAAGGTGGAAAATCTTTCTTCCAATGCTTAAAAACTATGAATTTTGATGGAAGTATCGTAAAAATCTTCTGGGATTTACTAAAAGATAGCGATATTAGAAACTATGTATTTAGAAACTTCTTATTTGAAGTTCCTGGAATTAATAAAAAACTTTTTGTTCAAGATGCACAAAAAATCGTTCCATCACTAAGTGTAGATGATATTGAGTATGCAAAAGGTTTTGGAGGTGTAAGACCTCAAGTTTTAAATAAAACTGAGAAAAAACTAATGCTAGGAGAGGCTTCAATTACTGAAGAAAAAGGGATTATATATAATATGACACCATCTCCTGGAGCAACTTCTTGTTTAGGGAATGCAGAAAGAGATATCAAAATAGTTTGTGAATATTTAGGTAAAAAATTCAATGAAGAGCAGTTTTTAGCTGATTTTACAGACAATCAATAATTAAAAAGGGGTTCCCTGCCCTTTTTTACTAAAAGGCTTTTTATGGCAAAAATATTCTCAAAAAAAGATATGATAAATCTACAAAATATTTTAAGAAAATCAAAAAAAACAATCACTACTGCTGAATCTTGTACAGGTGGATTAGTAGCAAGTATGATTACAAAGATAAGTGGAAGTAGTGATATTTTCAACGGAAGCATTGTTACTTATTCAAATGCAATAAAAAATCAAGAATTAGGTGTATTAAATCAAACACTAGAAAGTTTTGGTGCTGTTAGCAAAGAGGTGGTTTCAGAGATGCTAGATGGTGTTTTGAAAAAATTTCAAGCTGATTTTGCAATAGCAATATCTGGAGTTGCTGGACCAAATGGTGGTACAAAAAGTAAACCTGTAGGAAGTGTTGTAATCGGTATTGCCTCAAAAAATAAATTTAAGAAAATCAAAATATTTCATCTAAAAGGTAGTAGAATTTCAATCCAAAAACAATCAGCAAAAATATCTCTTAAAAAAATTTTGAAATTTGTCTCAAAAACTATTGACAATTAATTTAATTTGCACTATAATTCCAGTCCATTTTAAGTAAAAGACTTAAAACGGCAAATGACTTGTTAGCTCAGTCGGTAGAGCATCTCACTTTTAATGAGGAGGCCGATGGTTCGAATCCATCACAGGTCACCATTGTTTTTGTTATATATCTTGGCCCCTTCATCTAACGGTTAGGATTCATGGTTTTCATCCATGCCACAGGGGTTCGAATCCCCTAGGGGTCACCAAGATTTATATACAAAAGGTCGATTAGCTCAGTTGGTAGAGCGCTACCCTTACAAGGTAGATGTCAAAAGTTCGAGTCTTTTATCGACCACCATTTTTAAAAGGTGCGGCCATAGTTTAGTTGGTTAGAATGCCTGCCTGTCACGCAGGAGGTCGCGAGTTCGAGTCTCGTTGGCCGCGCCATTTTATTTTTGACTTGTTAGCTCAGTCGGTAGAGCATCTCACTTTTAATGAGGAGGCCGATGGTTCGAATCCATCACAGGTCACCATTGTTTTTGTTATATATCTTGGCCCCTTCATCTAACGGTTAGGATTCATGGTTTTCATCCATGCCACAGGGGTTCGAATCCCCTAGGGGTCACCAAGATTAATTATATAACAACTCCCCCTTTATTTGGTCGATTAGCTCAGTTGGTAGAGCGCTACCCTTACAAGGTAGATGTCAAAAGTTCGAGTCTTTTATCGACCACCATTTTTAAAAGGTGCGGCCATAGTTTAGTTGGTTAGAATGCCTGCCTGTCACGCAGGAGGTCGCGAGTTCGAGTCTCGTTGGCCGCGCCATTTTATTTTTAACAATCTCTTAATTTAAATCTAGATAATATTGACCTTTATATTTCAAGGTTGCAAAAATTGTTAAAAGCTAAAAGTCTATACCACTTAATTGTTTACAGTATCTTTTTTATCATCATCCTTATATCCTTTTTTACTTTTATTATCATAAATAATGCTCATGATGAGCTTCAAGAAAAAATAAATACTCTAAAAGAGGATTATACAAATAATCAAAAAGAGCTTCTTAAAAATCACATTAACTATGTAATAAAATTTATTGATTACTACTACTTAGAAAATAAAGATAAATTAGATGATAAAAATATTAGAAAAAATCTTATAACTGCACTAGACCAGCTAAATTTAAGCTCAAACCCAAACGAATATGTCTTTATTTTCGATTTTGATGGTGTACTAATTGATAACTCAAACGATAAGAATGAGATTGGTACTAATTTCTTAAAACATAAAGATTTTAAAGGAAAAAATGTTGTTGAAGAGCTCATTAGTGTCTCTAAAAATGTAAATGGAGGTTTTGTTAACTATTTTTGGTCAAAACCTAGTTTAACAAAAGAGACAAATAAGCTATCTTATGTCAAATCTTACAATAGATGGAATTGGACAATCGGAAAAGGTGTTTATTTAGATGAGATTGATAGATTAATAAAACAAAAAGAAGAAGAGTATAATAGTAAAATATCAAACTATACTCTACAAATTACATCTTTAACTATTTTACTTATTTTATACTCAATTTTTATATATAAAAATGCAACTATTTTAATTGTAAATGATGTAAAGGAGATAGGTAGATATTTTAAAGAGAGTGAAGAGAAAAATGAACCTATAAACCAAAATAGAATTGCTTTAGGGGAGTTTAAAATTATTGCAAACTATGCAAATGATGCCATGACCAATATGAAGTTAAAAAGTTCAATGCTTGAAGAATTAAATAAAAATCTAGAGACTAAAGTAAATGATAAAACAAAAGAGTTATCAACTTTAGTTGAAAGTCAAAAACAGTTCTTAAAAAACTCTGTTCATGAAATAAACACTCCTTTAGCAATTATAAGAACTAATATTGATCTACTTAAAATGAAAATACCAAATAATAATTATATTACAAATATTGAATCTGGTTCAAAAACTATTCAATATATTTATGATGATTTATCTTATTTAATTAAAAAAGATAGAGTTATTTATGAAAAAGAGTATATCAATTTTAGTTCTATTTTGGAAAAAAGATTAGAGTTCTTTGATGAGATTGTAAAATCTAATAGCTTATATTTTATAAAAAATATTGAAGAAGATGTCTATATAAAATTCAATCAAATAGAACTACAAAGAGTAATAGACAATAATCTTTCAAATGCAGTAAAATACTCTTTTAGTAGCTCCCCTATTTTTGTAAAACTCTACTATTTGGATGATGATGAGCTAGAATTTAGTGTTACAACTACTTCAAAACAGATAGATGATATAGATAAAATATTTGATGACTTTTATAGAGAGAATAGTGTAAGAGGTGGTTTTGGCTTAGGTTTAAAAATTGTAAAAGAGATTTGTGATAAAAACTTAGTTATAATCAAAATATTATCAGATAAAAAAGAGACAAAATTTATATATAGGTTTAAAATAAATGAAAATACTACTACTTGAAGATGAATTAATGTTAAATAATGCTGTTTGTGAATATCTCAAAGGGATTGGGCATATGGTTGAGAGTTTTATGGATGGTTTAGATGTTTTTAAAAATATTGAAAATGGTTATGATTTACTGATTTTAGATGTAAATGTTCCAAATATTGATGGTTTCTCAATTTTAGAGGAACTAAATAGAAAAAAAATTCATATTCCTACAATATTTATATCTGCTCAAATTGATATTGAAGACATTACAAAAGCTTATAACTTAGGTGCAAGAGAGTATTTAAAAAAACCTTTTCATTTGGGTGAATTAGGAATTAAAATAAATCAGATATTAAAAAAAGAGCAAAATAATACCACTCATATTAGATTTTCAGAAAACTACTCTTATTCAAAAGATAAACAGACACTGTATTTTAATGGTGAACCACAAAATATTACAAAAAAACAGTTAGAGATTATCCACATTTTGGCCTTAAATATTAATATGATAGTTGATTTTGAAAGGTTTAGAGTAGATGTTTGGGATGCAGAAAATATTGATAACCCTACAATAAGAGCTGAAATATCTCGGCTAAAAAAGAGCCTAAAAGAGGATTTTATTAAAAATATTAGAGGTCTTGGATATAAAATAGATAGATATTACTCTGCATAAAATATTTAAATATGCTACTTTTTTGCAACTATTTATGATTATAATACGCCCGTTTATAAGGAGAATTATGCAAATCAATCAATTTAAGAACAGCTTTTTTAAAGAAAAAACAACTCTTATTTATGCTCATATTTTTTTATTATTTATTTTCTCTTTTATTGTTGGAATAGTTATTTATACATATTTCAATAATTTTGATATTTTTAGAGAAAAATTATCATACCTATTTTTAGTTCAAGTAATAATTTATCTATCTATTTTATTAATATTTATCTATAAAAACCTAATTTTAAAATTAGTAAAAAAACATAAGAATATCTTTTAGATGGAACTTCAATCATTAATATACCTTTTTGTAGGTGTATCTTTTACAATATATTTTGGTTTAGCTCTTTGGACAAAGGCTAGTTCTACAAAAGATTTTTATATAGAAAACAACTCATTTAATCCAGTTTTTAGTGGAATTTCTATTGCTGTAGACTTTATTAGTGCAGCGACCTTTATCTCTTTATGTGGTGCTTTTTTAAATTCTGGATATGAAAGTTTTGCCTATATTATTGGTATTACCTCTGGTTTTGTGCTTCTTACATTTTTGGTAGTTCCTTATTTAAAAAAAATGGAGTGCTTATCTATTCCACTTTTTTTTGAAAAAAGATATAACTCAAAATCTATTAAACTCTTTACAATAATTATTGTTGTTTTGGTCTCTTTTATATATATTTCAGCCCAACTAAAAGGTGTTGGAATAATATTTTCAAGAATTTTTCAAATTGATTTATCAACTGCAATTTTAATAGGTATGGGTATAACTCTTTTATACACTTTTATTGGTGGTATGAAAAATATAGCATATACTCAAATTGCTCAATATATTATTATCCTTTTTTCATTTATGACACCTATTTTTTTCTTAACAATCGAATTTACAAATTCATATATCCCACAGATGGCAATTTTTTCAAAATCAACAATATTTGAAGATAGATATTTAATTGAAGTTTTTGAACAAACTCTAACTGATTTTGGTTTTAAGTCATTTTCTGATTTTAGTATTTTAAATAGCCTAGCTATTGTAATATCTCTAAGCTTAGGTGTTGCCTCTTTACCACATATTTTAATCAAATTTTTCTCAAGTCCTAGTACAATTGATGCTAGAAAATCTTCACTCTGGGCACTAATTTTTGTATCTATTATATATACTTCTATCTCATCTTTATTTATCCTTTCTACTTTGAATTTAGTAAAACATACAAATGATGTAGAATATGATGCTTTTATTAACAATGAAATAGAGAATAATGAGGGTAAATGGTTAAAAACTTGGGAAAAAACAGGTTTAGTAAAATTTGATGATTTAAACAATAATAGAAAAATAGATTTAATAAATGATAGCAATTTAAGCGAGCTATCTATAAATCCAGATGCACTATCTCTACTGACTCCAGAGATTGCAAATTTACCAAATTGGGTTATTTCATTAGTTTTGGCTGGTGCACTATCTGCAACCTTATCAACAATAACTGGTTTGATTTTATTAATAAAAACAACAATCTCATATGAATTACTTAAAGAAAACTTTATACAAAACAGTATTAAAAAAGTTATATTTTCAAAACTATTAATAGTTTTAATTATAGTTTTAGCAACTCTATTTTATATTCCAAACTACACAATTTTACAAACAGTTGCTATATCCTTTACAATATGTGCTGCTACACTATTTCCAACTTTGATTTTAGGAATTTTTTATAATAAAACAAATAAGCTAGGAGCTATTTTAGGTATGTTAGTTGGACTATTTTTTACCATAACATATATTATTTATTTTTTATATTTAGATAATTCAAATAACTTATTTTTTGGTATTAGTAGTGAAGGAATAGGAACTATTGGTGCTATTTTAAATATTATTACTAATGTTGTTATTTCAAAAATAACATCAAAATCACAAAAAAATATAGATGAATCTATTGATTTTACAAGGGTTTCAAAATAAGTTAGTTTAATACATCACAAGGAGAAAAAATGAGTATTCAAGATCAAGAGAGTTTTTTATCAAAAACACACCCCTTTGAGGTTTTAACACCAAGCCAAATGGCAACATGTATAGAACATATGGATATTGCATATTATCCAAAAGATACTGTTCTAATTAGTCCTGAAAAAATACCAAATTACTTCTTTATTATTATAAAAGGTTCTGTTTATGAGTATTCACCAGAAAATATTGTAATTATGGATTATCAAAGTGAAGATACTTTTGATTCAAATTCACTAATTTATGGGGAGTGTAAAAATAGTTTCATTGTAAATGAAGAGCTTATTTGCTATGAGATAGAGAAAACAACTTTTTTGGAATTAATTGATAAAAATCAAACTTTTAAAGATTTTTTTCTAAAAGATTTAGTAAATAAAA
This sequence comes from Aliarcobacter trophiarum LMG 25534, assembly GCF_003355515.1. Lineage (NCBI taxonomy): Bacteria > Pseudomonadati > Campylobacterota > Epsilonproteobacteria > Campylobacterales > Arcobacteraceae > Aliarcobacter > Aliarcobacter trophiarum. The sequence goes on from NZ_CP031367.1 coordinate 1,432,490, forward strand.
TAAGAACACTAAAAGATAAAGAGAACACTTCTCAGCTATCATCTTTTATGATTGCAAGAGTTGAAGATACTTTAATTCATGAAGCTTGTATAGTAAGTAAAGATACAAAATTAATTGATGCAATAGATAAATCAATGAAGTATAAAACTTCTACAATTATAGTTGAAAGTGAAAACCATGAATATGGAATTATTACAGACTCTTTACTTAAAGTAAAAGTCCTTTTAGAAGGACGGGATTTATCAATTCCCGTAAGTAGTATTGCAATATTTCCTCTTTTAACAATAAAACAAGATGATTATTTGTTTGAAGCTCTTACAATTTTGGTTAAAAAAAATATAAAAAGAGTTGGAGTTGTTGATAACAGTGGAAAAATGGTTGGAATTTTGGAGCAGATCGATATTTTATCACATTTTGCTAATCACACTTATGTTATTGAATCAAAAATAAAAAATGCAAAAAGTATTGAAGATTTAAAAGACGCTAGTAAAGATTTTATAGATATTATCACAAGTCTTCATACAAAAGGTGTAAAAATTCACCATATTTCAAATCTTATTGGACAACTAAATACTAAGGTTTATCAAAAAATATTCTCTTTACTTTTACCTTTAGAGCTACAAAAAGATGCTTGTCTATTTGTGATGGGAAGCGAAGGAAGAAATGAACAGATTATAAAAACAGACCAAGATAACGCTTTGATTGTAAGAGATGGAGTAGATATAGAACAATATAGACCATATATGCAACAAATTACAGATTCTTTAATATTCTTAGGTTATCCTCCTTGCGAAGGAAATATCATGGTTTCAAATAAAGATTGGTGTAAATCATATAGCGATTTTAAAAATGATATAGCAAGATGGGTAAATGATACTCAAAATATGAAAAACTTTTTAGATTTAGCCATATTTGTAGACTCTTTCTCAGTTGCTGGAGATAAAGAGATGCTAATTGATTTAAAAGAGTTTTTATACTCGAAAATTCAAAATGATATCTTTATGGCATATTTTGCAAAATCAACAACAGCCTTTGAAACTCCAACAACAATATCAAGTTTTATAGGCAAAGAGAACTTAATAAATATTAAAAAAGCTGCAATTTTTCCAATAGTTCAAGGAGTTAGAAGTTTAGCTTTAAAAGAGAAAATAAAAGAGACAACAACAATAAAAAGAATTCAAATTTTAGAACAAAGAAAGGTTTTAGACAAAGATAAGGCTGCTGAATTAATAGAAGCTTTTGAAATAGCAAACACTTTAAGGTTAAGAAATCAAATAGAATTACTACAAAAAAATAAACCTCTTTCAAACGAGATAGATGCCAATAATCTAGGAAAGATAGAGAGAGACTTACTAAAAGAGTCTTTTAAAATAGTAAATGATTTTAAAAAAATCATCTCTTATATATTTAAACTAGATAAGATTTACTAAAATGTTTAAAAATATTTTAAAACAATGGCAAAAGAAAAAGCTTTTTGATAAAAAATTTGATTTCTTGTTTAATGAATCAACTAAAGATGAGTGGGTAAGTTTAGATTGTGAAACTACTGGTTTAAATCCCAAAAAAGATGAAATTTTATCAATTGGTGCAGTAATTATAAAAGAGAATAAGATTTTGATGAGAAAAACATTTAATATTTTTGTAAAACCATCAAAAAATATAAATCCTGAATCAATAAAAATTCATCATCTAAGAGAGATAGATTTACAAAATGCAGTTGAACCTGATGAGGCAATTTATAAACTACTTGAATTTATTGGCTCAAGACCAATAGTTGGCTACTATATAGACTTTGATATGGAGATGATTTCAAAATATACAAAAAAATTAATAGGGATAAAACTTCCAAATAGGAGAGTTGAAGTATCATCTATCTATTATGATATTAAAAAAACTAGAGAGAATTATGGATTTATAGATCTTAAATTTGACACTATTATGAATAATCTAAATATTCCAACTCTTGGTAAACATGATGCTTTAAATGATGCCATCATGACATCTATGATATTTTTAAAACTAAAAAATCTCTCAAAAGAGAAAAAAAATCACTTTTAGGAATACGTTAAAACCGTATTTCTAAGCTTTTTTAACAATTTTCTTTAATCTTTTTTTAAATGCTATGCTTTTGCAACTAAAATATTTTACTATTTCAACTAATCTTATTTTAGGAGAAAAAATGGATCAAAAATTAGTAGAACGGATTAAAAATAATCCAAAGTATCAAGAGTTAATTACTAAAAGAAGCTCTTTTGCTATTAAACTAGCTGTTTTTATGCTAGTAGTTTATTATAGTTTTATTTTAACTATTGCATTTAATAAAGAAGTTTTTGCAAATACTATTGGTGATAGTATTATAACAATTGCTATTCCTATTGGTGCTACAATTATTGTATTAGCCTTTATAACAACTGTTATTTATGTTATAAGAGCAAATGGAGAGTTTGAAGACTTAGAAATGTCTATTAAAAATGATGTAAAGGATATTTTATAATGTTAAGAATTGCTACTTTATTAGGATTATCATCTTTAGCACTATTAGCAGAAGATGGAAGCGGTGTAAATATAAATGCCGTTATTATGTTCTTCGTATTTATTGCTGGAACTATGGGTATCACAAAATGGGCAGCTAGTAAAACAAAATCTGCTTCAGATTTCTATACAGCTGGTGGGGGAATCACAGGATTCCAAAATGGTTTAGCAATTGCTGGAGATTATATTTCTGCTGCTTCATTCCTTGGTATTTCAGGTATGATTTATCTCCAAGGTTATGATGGTATTATCTATGCTATTGGATTTTTAGTTGGATGGCCAATTATTCTATTTTTAATGGCTGAAAGACTAAGAAACTTAGGAAAATTTAACTTTACAGATATCGCTGCATATAGACTTGATGAGCAAAAAATTAGAATTTTAGCTGCATTTGGTTCTTTAACTGTTGTTACATTTTATTTAATTGCTCAAATGGTTGGAGCTGGTAAACTAATTGAAGTTCTATTCCATATTCCTTATGGTTGGGCTGTTGCTTTAGTTGGAGCATTAATGATTATTTATGTAACTTTTGGTGGTATGCTTGCAACTACTTGGGTACAAATTATTAAAGCTTGTTTAATTTTAGCTGGAGTTACTTTTATAGCGCTTATGGTTATGGCTCATTCTGGTTTCTCTCTTACTGCATTAGTAACAGAGGCTACAAGTTTACATAAATCTGGTGTTGATATTTTAAAACCAGGTCCATTCGTATCTGATCCTGTTTCTGCTATATCTTTAGGATTAGCATTGATGTTAGGAACTGCTGGATTACCTCATATTCTTATGAGATTCTTTACAGTTGGAAATGCTAAGGAAGCTAGAAAATCTGTTGTTTATGCAACTGGATTTATTGGTTATTTCTACCTACTAATTGGTATCGTTGGTTTAGGTTCTATTGTATTCCTTAATAGTGATATTGGAAAGGAATTATATCTTTCTGCTGAAGGTAGTGTTATTGGTGGAGTAAATATGGTTGCTGTACACTTATCTCAGGCTGTTGGTGGAGACATATTCCTAGGATTTATTGCAGCTGTTTCATTTGCTACAATTTTAGCAGTTGTTTCAGGACTTACACTTGCAGCTTCTAACTCAATTGCTCACGATTTATATGCAATTGTTATTAGAAAAGGAAATATTACTGATGCAGAAGAGATGAAAGTTTCAAAAAGAACTGTTCTTGTAATTGGTTTTATTGCTGTTCTTTTAGGATTTGCATTTGAAAATATGAATGTTGCATTTATGGTTGGTCTAGCATTTGCTATTGCAGCATCAGCTAACTTCCCTATTTTAATTCTTTCTATCTACTGGAAAAAATTAACAACAAGAGGTGCATTTATTGGTGGTTTTGTAGGATTAATTACAGCTATTACTCTAGTTGTTTTAAGTAAAACAATATGGGTTGATATTTTCCATTTCGAAAAAGCAATTTTCCCTTATGTTCACCCTGCATTATTCTCAGTAACTGCAGCATTTGTTGCAATTTGGTTCTTCTCTATAACTGATAAATCAGCTAGAGCAGAAGAAGATAAAGCTGGGTTTGAAGCACAAAATATTAGAGCTCAAACAGGAATTGGTGCAGAAGGAGCAGTTTCTCACTAATCTTATTTACTAAAGAGATTTATCTCTTTAGTAATTCTTATAAGCTAAGTAATAGCTTAAAAATTATAATTATATTTAATAATTAATATATAAATTTTTGTTACAATTCTACATAATATCTTTAAATTAAACTCTATTTAACTACTCTATTTTCACAAACCATAAATAAATTTGTATAATCAGCTAATTTATCTTTTTTAGATAAAAATAAAAGGTCGGAGGATAAGGTATGAAAGAAAATTTGGTTGAGAGAATAGAAGCAAATCCAAAATATCAAGAGTTATTAAAAAAAAGAGACTCTTTGGCATTAAAGTTGGGAATATTTGTTTTAGTAATGTTTTACTCTTACATTACAATAATAGCATTTAACAAAGAGTTGTTTGCTACAAAAGTTTGGGAAGATGGAGTTACTACAATTGCATTTCCTATTGCTTTAGCAATTTTAGTTATTAGCTTTATAACAACTTTAATTTATGTAAGACGTGCAAATGGTGAGTTTGATGACTTAACAAATGAGATAAAAAAAGATGTAAAGGATTATATATAATGTTAAGAATATTATCAATTATATCTATTTTTGCTATATGGAGTTTTGCTGCTGGTGATGCTACTTTTGAGGGGAAAAGAGATTTAAATATTTCTGCTATTGCTATGTTTTTAGTATTTATTCTTGGAACATTAGGAATTACATATTGGGCAGCAAAAAGAACAAAATCTGCTAGTGATTTTTATACTGCTGGTGGTGGAATAACTGGATTTCAAAATGGTTTAGCAATTGCTGGAGATTACATGAGTGCAGCAGCATTCTTAGGAGTTTCTGGTTTAATCTATATGAATGGTTATGATGGAGTTATTTATGCTGTTTCATTTTTAGTTGGATGGCCTGTAATTCTATTTTTTATGGCTGAAAAGTTAAGAAATCTTGGAAAATTTACATTTGCAGATATTGCAGCTTATAGATTAGGTCAAAAAGAGATAAGAACTTTAGCTGCATTTGGTTCTTTAAGTGTTGTTATTTTATATCTTATTGCTCAAATGGTTGGAGCTGGAAAACTAATCCAAATTCTTTTTGGAATGGATTATGAGTATGCTGTCTTTATGGTTGGAGCTTTAATGATTATTTATGTAACTTTTGGTGGGATGCTTGCAACAACTTGGGTACAAATTATTAAAGCTGTTTTACTCCTATCTGGTGTTTCATTTATGGCACTTATGGTTTTATGGCACTTTGGCTTTAACTTTGAATCTTTAGCACAAACTGCTGTAAATAATCACATAAAAGGTGAAGAGATATTAAAACCAGGTGGCTTTTTAAGTGACCCAATAAGTGCAATTTCATTAGGAATGGCTTTAATGCTTGGAACAGCTGGTCTTCCACATGTTTTAATGAGATTTTTTACAGTTGGAAATGCAAAAGAGGCTAGAAAATCTGTAGTTTATGCAACTGGATTTGTAGCATATTTTTGGATAATTATCTCTATAGTTGGTCTAGGAGCAATTGCATTCTTAAACTCTCCAGATGGTGCTCAATACATGGAAGGAGCAAAAGCATATCTTGATGGTGGTAAACTTTTTGGTGGCTCTAATATGGCATCAGTTCACCTATCTCATATGCTTGGTGGAAATGCATTTTTAGGATTTATAAGTGCTGTTGCTTTTGCTACAATTTTGGCTGTTGTATCTGGTCTTACACTTGCAGGTGCTAGTGCAATATCTCACGATATCTATGCAAATGTTATAAATCCAAATGCAAGTGATGAAAAAGTTGTAAAAATTTCAAAAATAACTGTTATAATTGTAGGGATTATTGGAGTTACTCTAGGAATTGCATTTGAATCACAAAATATTGCATATATGGTTGGACTTGCTTTTGGAATAGCAGCAAGTGCAAATTTCCCAATACTCTTTTTATCAATTTATTGGTCAAAGTTAACAACAAGAGGTGCATTTATAGGTGGTTTTATGGGATTAATTACTGCTGTTATGCTAGTAATTTTAGGACCTAATGTTTGGGTACAAATTTTAGGAAATAAAGAAGCTATTTTCCCTTATGCTCATCCTGCACTATTCTCTGTTACTGTTGCGTTTATAGGAATATGGTTTTTCTCTATAACAGATAATTCTAAAAGAGCAAATGAAGATAGAGCAAAATTTAGAGCTCAAAATATAAGAGCAAATACAGGAATTGGGTCTGCTGGAGCAGTTTCACACTAATTTAATCAAAAAGAGTTTTTACTCTTTTTGATTTTGCAATACTTTTAAATAAAAAAGGGGAGATTACAAGGTATGCAAGAACAAAAGAAATTTATTTCAACAATTTATCCATTTAATAATTTGGTTTCATATGAACTAGATGATTTAACTAAATCTTTATCTACAGTATATTTTAAAGAGAATAGTTTAGTACAAGCTCAAGAGAGTAATCCAGAATTTTTATACTTTGTTTTTGATGGTCTTATTCAAGAGATAAATGATGATGAAGTTTTAAATGTTTACTCAAAAGGTGAAATATTTGACTCTATTTCACTTATAAAAAATTTTAGCAAAAATAGTTTTGTTGCTATAAAAGATAGTATTTGCTACTCTATAAGAAGAGATGATTTCATGCAGATATTAAGCTCAAACTCTATACTAGAAAACTATTTTTTCCAATCAATCTCAGAAAAATTAAACAACAATGTTTTAGATGAAAAAAATAGAGATTTAGCAAATATTATGATTGCAAAAGTAAAAGATGCAAAAATTCATAAAGCTGTAATTACTGATACAAAAAAGACAATTTTTGAGGCTGCAACAATAATAAAAAAAGAAAAAATTCCTACACTTTTACTAAAAGATGAAAATAAAGAGATGTATATTGTTACAGACTCTGATTTTAGACAAAAAGTTATATTAAATCGTATGGATTTTGATGATTTAGTTGTAAAAATTGCAAGTAAAGGTTTAATCTATATAAATGAAGATGATTTCTTATTTAATGCTCAACTTCAAATGGCAAAATATGGCTTAAAGAGAGTTGTTGTTGTAAATGACCAAGATAAAATAGTTGGCATTCTTGACCAAATCTCTCTATCTTCATTTTTTGCAACAAACACTTTTGCTGTATCAAACCAAATTATTAATGCCCAAACTTTAGAGGAGTTAAAAGAGGCTTCACTATCATTTATTAAAATCATCAAATCATTGAATGCAAAAGGTGTAAAAATAGAGTTTGTATCAAAATTAATAAATCAATTAAATAAGAAATTATTGGACAAACTCTATAAATTAATGGCTCCTAAAGAGCTTATTGATAAATCTTGTTTAGTTGTAATGGGAAGTGAAGGAAGAGCCGAGCAAATATTAAGAACTGATCAAGATAATGCTTTGATTATTTCTGATGATTGTACTATTAAAGAAGAAGAGTTAAGAGAGTTTACTCATAACTTTACTGAAATACTAGTTGATTTTGGATTCCCTAGATGCGAAGGAAATATTATGGTTTCAAATCCTTATTGGTGCAGAAACATGAGTAGCTTTAAGGAGCTTATTTATAAATGGGTAAATGAACCTAGTGGTGATAACTTTATGAATATTGCAATATTTTATGATGCTCTTTGTGTATCTGGTAATATTGAGATGATTAGAGAACTTAAAAGTTATCTATTTAAAATCTCTTCAAATTCTCAAAGTTTTTATACAAATTTTGCAAAGGTGATAAATAGTTTTGATGTTCCTCTAGGATTTTTTGATGGCTTTGTATTTAATAGCAAGGAAGAGAAAAATAAAAATGAGTTAGATATAAAAAGAGGTGGAATTTTTATCATTGTGCAAGGAGTTAGATCATTAAGTATTCAAAACAAAATTTTAAATACTAATACAGTAAAACGTATAAATGCTCTAAAAGAAAAAAATATATTTGATGATGAGAGTGCAAAAGAGTTAATAATGGCTTTTAATTTTTTGACAAATTTAAAATTAAAATCTAGCCTTGATAAACTTGATAAAGGCGAAAAAATAGATAATTATGTGAATCCAAATAATCTTTCAACTATGGAGAAAGATTTGCTAAAAGATTCATTTAAAATAGTAAATAGATTAAAAAAGAAGTTGGAAAATCATTTTAAACTATATTATGTCTAAAATATTAAGTTTTAATAAGATATTATTTCAAAAAATTAAATTAAATTTTTAAACTTTATTTAAGTTTAAACCAAGATATTAGGAGTGTTAATGTTAATATTTGTGTTAAATGCTGGGTCTTCTTCACTAAAATATCAACTAATTGATATAAAATCTAAAGAGCTAAAAGCTAGTGGGTTAGTAGAGAGAATAGGAATAGATGGTATTTTAAAACATGAAATTGGTGAAAATAAAAAATTAACTTTTGAAACATCAATTCCAACACATAAAGAGGCTATTGAGTTAGTTTTAAGAATTCTTACAAATGACGAGACAAAGGTCATAAACAAAATAGAAGAGATAAAGGCTATTGGACATAGAGTTGTTCATGGTGGAGAGCATTTTAAAGAGTCTGTATTAGTTGATGATGATGTTATCAGAAAAATTGAAGAGCTTATTCCTCTAGCTCCACTGCATAACCCAGCAAATATTTTAGGAGTAAAAATTTGTAAAGAGTTAATGCCAAAAGTACCAAATGTTGTAACATTTGATACAGCATTTCACCAAACTATGCCTATAGAAAACTTCTTATATGCTGTACCTTATGCTGACTATACAGAACACCACTTAAGAAAATATGGATTTCATGGAACAAGTCACTACTATGTTTCAAACGAAGCTATAAAACTTTTGAATAAAAAAGATAGCAAAATCATAGTTTGCCATCTTGGAAATGGTTCATCTGTATGTGCCGTTAGAGATGGAAAATCTATTAGTACATCTATGGGATTAACACCTCTTGAAGGTTTAGTAATGGGTACAAGAAGCGGAGATATAGATGCTGGTGTTATTCCATATTTAATGGAGAAAAAAGGTTTAAACCATACTCAAATTCTTGATTATTTAAATAAAAAATCTGGAATATTAGGTATTTCTGGAGTTAGCTCAGACTTAAGAGAAGTTATAAAATCTGCAAATGATGGAGATAATAGATCTAAAATAGCAATCACAATGCTTTGTGATAGAATAAAAAAATATCTATGCTCTTATGCTGGGCTTATGCATGGAGTTGATGCTATTTGTTTTACAGCTGGAATTGGAGAAAACTCTGACTTAATTAGAGAAAAAGTTTGTGAAGGATTAGAGTTTATGGGGATTGAGATAGATAAAGAGAAAAACTCAAAAAGAGATAAAGGAAATAGAGAGGTAAATACTAAAAATTCTAATACTAAAATATTTATAATTCCTACAAATGAAGAGTTTGTAATTGCAACAGATACTTATAATCTAATAAAAAAATAAAAAATCATCAAAATAAAAAGAGCAATATTGTAGAAATTACCCAAAAATGCTCTTTTTATTATTTTTTTAATCTTTTAATTACTTATTAAAGCCCTAAAAAGTAGCTTTCTTTGCTACTTTAATGCTATTTTTTTTCATTATAATTTTTCTCACATTTGAAAAAAGAAAGGATTGGTTACATTATGGGTTTAATTGATAAAATCAAAGAAAAAGCTAAACAAAATTTAAGAACTATTGTTCTTCCAGAGAGTGAAGATGAGAGAGTTCTTAAAGCTACACAAATAGTTTTAAAAGATAAAACTGCAAAAATAGTTCTAATTGGAAATGAAGAAAAAATCAAAGCTGATGCTTCAAAATATAGTGTAAATATCGATGGAGCAACGATTGTTGATCCTTCAAAATTTGCAAATATTGATAAATATATTGATGAATTGGTTGAACTTAGAAAAAGCAAAAACCTTTCAAGAGATGAAGCAAAAAATCTAATGCTTACAGAACCTAGATTTTTTGGTTGTATGATGGTTAGACTTGGAGATGCTGATGGTTTAGTTGCTGGATCAAATTCACCAACATCTGATGTTTTAAGAGCAGCTATTCAAGTAATCAAAACAGCACCTGGAATAAATACAGTTTCATCTGCATTTATTATGGAAACAGCTGATGGAAAATTTGGAGATAACGGTCTTATTTTATTTGCAGATTGTGCAGTTATTCCAGAACCAAATTCAGAGCAACTAGCAGATATTGCAAGTGCAACAGCTGCAACAGCTGCAAGTGTTGTTGGACTTGAGCCTAGAGTTGCAATGCTTAGTTTCTCTACAAAAGGGAGTGCATCTCATCCACTTGTAGATAAAGTTACAAAAGCTTGTCAAATTTTAGAAGATAGAAAAGTTGATTTTGCTTTTGACGGAGAGCTTCAAGCTGATGCAGCTATAGTTGAGAGTGTTGGAATAAAAAAAGCTCCTAATTCAAAAGTTGCTGGACGTGCAAATATCTTAGTATTCCCTGATTTACAAGCTGGAAACATTGGTTATAAATTAGTTCAGAGATTTTCAAATGCAGAAGCTCATGGACCAATTATTCAAGGTTTAAATAAACCTGTAAATGACCTTTCAAGAGGTTGTTCAGTTGAAGATATTTCAAATCTTGTAGCTATTACAGCAACTCAAATAAAATAAAAATTAAATTTCAAAAAAAGGAAAAATATGTTAGTTTTCGTATTAAATGCAGGAAGTTCTTCAGTTAAGTATCAACTAATGAACCCAGTTATTAAAAAAGTTTTTGCAAGTGGTATTTGTGAAAGAATTGGTATAGATGGTATTCTAAAACATGAATATAGTGATGGTAAAAAACTTGTTATGAATATATCAATGCCAACACACACAGAAGCTATTGAAGCAGTTTTAACTACTCTTACTAGTGGAGAAGGAAAAGTTATTGATTCAATTAATGATATTGAAGCAATAGGTCATAGAACTGTTCATGGTGGTGAAGAGTTTGCAAGTTCAGTTTTAATAACTCCTGAAGTTATAGATGCTATGAAAAGGTTATCTCCTCTTGCACCTTTACACAATCCTGCAAATATTTTGGGAATTGAGATTTGTCAAAGATTAATGCCAGGTAAACCAAATGTTGGTGTATTTGATACTGCATTCCACCAAACAATGCCTGATTATGCTTATATGTATGCTCTTCCTTATGACCAATATGTAAAACATGGAATTAGAAAATATGGTTTCCACGGAACTAGTCACTACTTTGTATCAAATGAAGCAAGAGCAATGCTTGAGAAAAAACACAATACTAGAATTATTGTTTGCCACTTAGGAAATGGTTCATCTGTAAGTGCAGTTTTTGATGGAAAATGTATTGATACATCTATGGGATTAACTCCTGTTCAAGGTCTTATGATGGGAACAAGAGTTGGAGATATTGGAGCTGGAGCTATTCAATATATGATGAAACAAGATGATATAACTATTGATGAAGCACTTGATCTTATGAATAAAAAATCTGGTATTTTAGGGATTTCAGGAAAATCATCTGATTTAAGAGAGGTTTTAGAAGGAATGAACCAAGGTGATGATAGATGTAGGCTTGCAGTTGATATGGTTGCATATAAAATTAAAGCTTATGTAGGTTCTTATGTTGCAGCTTTAAATGGTATTGATGCACTATGTTTTACAGGTGGAATTGGTGAAAATGCTGCATTAATTAGAGAAAAAGTTTGTGCAGGACTTGATGCTATGGGACTTGTAATTGACCCAACAAAAAATAATAAAAGATCAAGTGAAGCTAGAGATATATCTACAAATGCATCACCAGCTAGAATTTTTGTAATTCCTACTCAAGAAGAGTATGTAATAGCAAATGATACATACAATATAGTTTCAGGTGGAACTAGAAGAAAATAATCTTCAAATTTAAAAGGCGAATTTCGCCTTTTAAGACTAAGTTTAATATGCTTTTAAACTACTAGAAAAACTCATAACTGCTTTTGATATAGCTTGACTCATAAGTTTATCCATAAATTTCTCAAATTTATCCTCTTTTTTCCAAATAGGTTTTTCAACTTTTGACAACAAAATTAAACTATGTTTTGCATAATTCAATGTTGCAACCTCATCAACCAATCCTACCTCTTTAGCCTGATGAGCAGTAAATATTTTTGCATCTGCAAAACTAGTATGCTTTTTAACATCAAGTTTTCTAGCATTTGCTACATCACTTATAAACATATTATATGTACTATTTATAACACTTTGCAGCTCTTCTTCTTCATCTTTTGTCCATTTTCTAGCAAAGGTTCCACTCTCTTTATATTTTCCAGCTTTTATAGTTTGAGAAGTTATTCCAATATTTTCTAAAAGTTTACTAGCTTCAAAACCTTGCATAATAACACCAATAGATCCAACAATACTCCCAGGATTTGCAATAATTTTATCTGCCCATATAGAGGCATAATAACTTCCACTAGCTATTGTTCCGCTAGCATATGCAATAACTGGCTTTTTAGAACTTAACTCTTTTATTGCATAAGCAATCTCAACTGAAGGAGCAACTGCACCTCCTGGACTATCTATTACAAATAATACACCCTTTATACTACTATCATTTGATGCTTTTTCAATATCTTCTAATACTTTAGCTGGATCAATTATCTGTCCAATTAAATCAATTTTTTGTAAATTTGCACTATATTTTGCAACAGTTTCATCTTCACTTCCACTAAAAAAAAGTAGATAAACTATAGTTAAAAAAACTATACTTTTGAAATATTTTGTAATAAAATCTAAAAACCAAATAACTGGTGAAAATAGTTTTTTAAAAAACTCAAACAAATTCTCCTCCTATAATAATATCATCAACATATTTTGTGTGTAATATAATCTGCATATAAATATCTTCTATATCCTCTATTTTATCAGGTAAAGAAAAACCTATAATATCAGCATCAAAATCTTTTTCCAATCTTCCTTTTTTTAAGCCCAAAGCTTTTGCACCATTTACAGTTGCACTATTTAACAAAGTTTTAGAAAACTTTACTATATTTTTTTCATAGTGAATATTCAAACATGCTCTTAACTCATCAAACATAGATAAAGAGTTATTTGAACTAAGTCCATCTGTACCAATACTAAAAGGAATCTCTTCCAAATCTGAGATATTTAATCTACTATTATTTAAAAATCTATTTGAAGTCACACAGTGATTTATAGTTGCATTTAACTCTTTTATCTTAGTTAGCTCTTTAAAATCTGCTTCTACACAATGCGTAAAAGATAGATTTTTTACTCCTTTAAAAAGGTTTAGAAACTCTAGTGGTTTTGTTGTAGCTTTTTCTTGATTTAAAAAGTTTTTAAAAAACTCCAAGAAACTTCCATCATCTTTGTTTAACCACTCTTTTTCATCTTTTGACTCTAAAAAATGAGAAGTAACTGCTAACTTCTCCTCCTTTGCAATATTTAAAACCTCACGAACCAAAAAGGGATGAACTGAGTATGGTGAATGTATTGCAATTCCTGTTTGAAAATTTTTACTATTATGCTTTTGTGCATCTTTTAATCTTGCTTTGAAATCAGCAAATAGTGTATCTATCATATCAGCTTTTGAGCCTATTACTTCACAGAAAAAGAGTTTATTTATAGGAGATTTCAAACAAGCTTCTAAATCAAAAGAGTAAGAAGATATTGCTCCAATAGTTGTAGTTCCAGTTTTTAAGAGTTTTTTTAGCTCTTGACTTATCAAAGAAGTTTTTGCTTTTTCTATAAGTTTTTCTCTATGTCTTATTACAGAGTTTAACCACAAATAAAAATTACCATATTTTAAACTTGTTTTATTTGCACTAAACTCAAGATGGATATGTGAATTTATAAGCCCTGGCATTAAAACAGAGTTTATTTTTGGGCTTATTATCTCAAACTTTGGATACCTATTTTTAATATAATCAAAACTCCCTACTTCTATAATTTTTTCATCAAAAACTATAGCTCCATCTTTTAAGATAGTAAAATCTTCATCAAATGTAACAATATAAGAAGCAGTTAAAATCTTCATAAAAGATTATTTATTCTCTTCTTGTGCTTGTATCTGAGCATTTCTTGCATCATTTAAAGCTTTTATTTCATTTAACATTTGAATTAAAGCTATTAAACCTAAATGATAACCAAAACCACCAAAACCAGTAATAACTCCTGTAGTTGAAGCTGCTGTTATAGATTTTTGTCTAAACTCTTCTCTTTTATAGATATTTGAAATATGCACCTCAACAACAGGCATATTAACAGCAGCCAAAGCATCTCTAATAGCAATTGAAGTATGAGAATATGCAGCTGGATTTATCATAATTCCATCGACTGTTCCTAAACACTCTTGAACTCTATCAACTATCTCTCCCTCAAAATTTGATTGGAAAAACTCTATTTCAACACCATTTTGAGCTGCTGCATTTGAAAGTTGCTCATGAATTTGCTCTAAAGTCATACCACCATAGATATGTTGTTCTCTAACTCCCAACATATTTAAGTTTGGTCCTTGAATTACTGCTATTTTCATTATTATATTCCTTTTATAAAATTTAGGTAAGATTATAGTTAATTTTTTGTTAAAAAACCTAAAAAAAGGCAATTTTAGTGGATAACTTTATTTTAAAAAATGAAAATGCAATATATTATGAGTGTGGTTTCTCTTGTGATAATGTAATTTTTCTATCTTTAGGAAGTGAGAAATTTTTTATTACAGATGCTAGATATACTATTGAAGCTAAAGAGCTATCAAAAAACTGCGAAGTTATTGAAAGTAGCGATATAGTACAAGAGGCAAAAAATATTTTAAAAAAACAGAATATAAAAGAGATAATATTTGACCCAAATGATTTTACAACTTATTTTTACAATAGTTTAAAAAAAGATTTAGATATAGTTTTTAAAGAAGAGTTGAATTTTTCAAAACTAAAAAGATTGATAAAAAGCGATAGTGAAATAAAACTTTTAAAAAAAGCTAGTGTTTTGGGTCGTTCTGGATTTTCAGAATTTGCAAAATATATAAGAGAAAAAGGTTTGAATAAGAGTGAAAAAGAACTATTTTTTCAAAATTACAAATCTCTTAGCAAAAAAGCAAAATACGATATATCTTTTAGTGCAATTATAGCTATAAATGAAAATGCAGCAAAACCACATGCCCTTCCAACATCCAAAAAGCTAAAAAAAGATGACTTAATCTTAGTTGATGCTGGAATAAAATATAAAAGATACTGTTCTGATAGAACCTGTACTAGCGTTGCAGATTTCTCAAATTTTACTTTTGAAAGAGAACAAAAATTCAAAAATAAAAAACAGCAAAAAGTGTATAATATAGTTTTAAAAGCTCAAGAACTTACAATTAAAAATACAAAAAGTGGTATGATGGCAAAAGATGTTGATAAAATAGCTAGAGATTATATTGATAAAGCTGGTTATGGAAAATACTTTGTACATAGTACAGGACATGGTGTTGGACTTGATATTCATGAATTCCCAAATATAAATAGTAAAAATGAGATGATTATAGAAGAAAATATGGTATTTACAGTTGAACCTGGTATTTATATTCCAAATCTTTTTGGAGTTAGAATTGAAGATTGTATATCTATACAAAATGGTAGAGCTACTGTACTTTAATATGAAAAAAACAAAATAAATCTAAACTTATTAAATAAGTTCAGATTTTTTATAGAGAAAAAGAGAGAAATTTGAAAAAAAAATTAACAGAAGATTTAACACTTTTTTACTTTCCAAATTTTCCAAAAAAGTTTAATACTACATCAAAAAAAAGATATAGTGTAACTATTGGAATTGGGGGAAACATTGGAGATACAAAAAAAATATTTGATAACTTTCTCTTATGTCTAAAAAAAGATTTAAGATTTACTATTCTTATGACCTCACCCCTTTTACAAAACCCTCCATTTGGATTTTTGGAACAAAGATGGTTTTTAAATGGTATAATTTTGCTCAAAACAGATCTTTGTCCAAATGACTTCTTAAAAGCCATGCAAAGATATGAAAAAAAATTTGGAAGAAAGCGATCCTTTCAAGATGCGCCTAGAACCTTGGATATTGATATAATATTTTTTGATAATAAAAAAATAGATACAAAAAAATTAACTATCCCTCATAAAAATTGGGCAAATAGAGAGTCAGTGATTATTCCTTTAAAAAGGATAAAAAATGAGCGAAAAAAAACAGAAAGTAATGGTGGGTATGAGTGGAGGAATTGACTCTTCAGTTACTGCTTATATGCTACAACAACAAGGATATGAAGTTGAAGGTGTTTATCTAAAACTTCACAATAGAACAGATGGTTATCACGAAAACAATCTTTTTTATATAGAAGGTGTTGCAAAATATCTTGGTATAAAATACCATATTTTGGATTTAGCTAATAAGTTCAATGAAGAGGTTTATGATTACTTTGTAAACTCTTATTTAGAAGGGACTACTCCAAATCCTTGTGTAAAATGTAATAGAAATATAAAATTTGGTGCAATGCTTGATTTTGCAAAAGAGCATGGAGCTTCATTTTTAGCAACTGGTCACTATGCTGCAACAGATGGAGAGTTTTTCTATGAAGCTGAGGATAAATCAAAAGATCAAAGCTACTTTCTATCACAAATAAGAAAAGAAGCTTTACCATATATGATGTTTCCTTTGAGTAATTATAAAAAAGAGGATATTATAAAATTAGGTGCCTCTTTAGATGTTGCTTACAAGAAAATAACAGAAAAAAATGAGTCTCAAGAGATTTGCTTTGTAGAGACTGTTTATACAGATGTTATAAAAAAACATGCAAATATAGATGTAGAAGGTGATGTACTTGATGAAGATGGAAATGTAGTAGGAAAACATAAAGGCTATGCACATTATACTATTGGAAAGAGAAAAGGCTTCACTGTAAAAGGAGCTCATGACCCTCATTTTGTAATAAAACTAAATCCAAAAGACAACACAATAACAGTTGGTAAAAAACCTGCCTTAGAGATAAATGAAGTTTTAGGTGAAAATATAAATATGTATATTGATAAAAAAGAGTTCTCTTGCGGAGTAAAACTAAGATACAGAAGTACAACAACTCCTTGTAAAGTTAGAATTGAAAACGATAAAGCATTTATAATGCTTGAAGCTCCAGCATTTGGAGTAGCAAGTGGGCAATTGGCTGTTTTTTATGATGATGGAAAAGTAATTGGAAGTGCTTTTATACAAAGTGCCAATTAATAAAAGAGAGTCAACTCTCTTTTATTTAAAAACTATATTCAACTGAAGCTAAATATTTATTGTATTTTGTATCATTATTGTTATTTGTATCAACATTTACCCACATTAATCCCGCACTTAAATTATCAGTAAACCCATAAGTAGCACTTAAGTTAAGCTCTTTCTCTTTGAATTTATCTGTACCATCACTATATTTTGTAATACCATATAATGCACATAAATCAACTCCATAAATAGAGTAAGTTAGATTTAAATAGTGAGTTTTTGCATCTAAATCATAGAAGTAGTTTCCATCTTCAAATGGTGACATATTATCTCCAAAAGCAGCTATCATATTTGCGCCACCTTTATCACTACTCTTTGCATATCCCAAAGTAGCTTCAAAATCTGATATTTTACCAATTAACTCAAAGTTAGTAATATACCCATCTTCTAGCTTAAAACTATCTCCTTTTTCATCTAGATATATGGTACTCTTTGCATTACTTTTTGCGTATTGAGCATTAACTCCAAAGAAATCTGTATCTAAAGAGGCTTTCAATCCATAGAAATTTCCAAAATCAGGCATTTCATAGAAATATGGATTAATAGTTACATTATCTAGACTCTTATTTTGAATATCTAAGAAATAAACACCTTTATTTGTAAGCTCTGGCTTGTGAAAATCTTCACTTAAATCTATTCCTGATTCTGCTTTTTTATTTGAATAACCTAAGGCTATAACAGTGTCAGGAATTGGTAAAATCTCTATAACTCCACCTTGCTGATAATCTGTAAGCCACTCATACTCACCATCATATCTTCCAGCTTTAACTGAAAGAATATTTTCAAGCTCATATTGTAAATATGCTTGAGTTATTAATGCACTATTTTCAAAAGGTGCATTATCTTTCCAATCGTTTTTGTGTTGTTCACCTAGTTTTAAATTTCCTTTTGCTTCAACTTTTGCATTAAAACCATAAATTGATGCTGTTTCGTAAGCTAAACCCAAATGCCCATTTCCAAAAGTTGAATTTCTTGCAATATTATGGTTATTATATTTTATTTTTTGCCCATAAAGTGCTACACTTCCTGATACTGTTCCCTCTTTAAATGCTTCATCTATAGAAGTTACATCTGTTGATTTTTTTGTACTTCCTTCATTTAGAGCTATTTTTGTCTCTTCTTCAAACGATGAAGCTGCAAATAGTGTACTTGATAACATAATAGTTGAAACAACTAAACTTAACTTTTTCATAATTAACCCCTTGAATAATAAATGATACCTATTATCATTATTTTTAATTTTTGGAACTTTATTATTTTATTTATTAAAATTTGATAAATTTTTAGTTAATTCTTCAAAAAAACTTATTAAGAAGTTTTTTGATAATATTTTAGATTAAAAACTAAAATTAGAGGAATATTATATGTCTACTTTTAAACTCTTTAGTGGAAGTGCAAATCCAGAATTTGCAAAAAAAGTTGGTGACTATTTAGGAATGTGTGTATCAGATGCAAAATTAAACAAATTTAGTGATGGAGAAATTTCTGTACAAATAACTCAAAGTGTAAGAGGACAAGATGTTTATATAATACAACCAACTTGTGCACCTGCAAATGACAATTTGATGGAACTATTAATAATGATTGATGCACTAAAAAGGTCAAGTGCTAAATCTATAAATGCGGTAGTTCCATACTACGGTTATGCAAGACAAGATAGAAAAGCAGCCCCTAGAGTACCAATTAGTGCGAAACTTGTAGCTGATTTACTTGAAGCTGCTGGGATAGATAGAATTGTAACTATAGATTTACATGCTGCTCAAATTCAAGGATTTTTCAATATCCCTGCTGATAATCTTTTTGGTTCAATTTTATTTGTAAACTATATAAAGAGTAAAAATCTAAAAAATCCAATTATTGCAAGTCCAGATATTGGTGGAGTTGCACGTGCTAGACAATATGCTGATAAATTAGGATATGACTTAGTAATTGTTGATAAAAAAAGAGAGAAAGCAAATGAGTCTCAAGTTATGAATATAATCGGAGATGTAAAAGGAAAAGATGTCATTTTAGTAGATGATATGGTTGATACTGCTGGAACTTTAGTAAAAGCTGCTGAAGTTTTAAAAGAAAAAGGGGCAACTTCAGTAATGGCTTGTTGTACTCATGGAGTTTTAAGTGGACCAGCTTATGAAAGAGTTGCAAATGGTGTTTTAGATGAATTAGTTATCTCTGATACAATCCCAACAAAAGCATCTGCTAAAAAAATAACTGTATTAACAGCTTCAACTATAATAGGAGAAGCAATAAGAAGAATTCACAATAATGAATCTGTAAACTCTATTTTTAATTAGGTTAAATAAAAGTTAATAAAAAATTAATAAAATAATGATATAATTCTAGAATTATATTCTATAAAATTAAGGAAAAAAAATGAAAAAAATTTTACTATCTTCATTAGCTTGTGCTACTTTAGTACTTGCTGCAAATAGTGATTACAAATATGAAATCACTCCACTAATTGGTGGAGGATTAGGGGAAGGTAACCATAGTATTGATAGAAATTATGCAAATGCTGGATTAGCATTAGGTTTTAATCAATCTGAAGGTTCATTAATTGATCAATTTGAATTAGGTTTTTTAAGAACAATTCAAGATGTTGATGGAAAAAATTCTGTAAGAAATCAAGATACTTCTATCACTAGAGTATTTGGTAACTTTGTTAAAGATTATGGTTTAACAAATGATTTATCATTATATGCATTAGCAGGACTTGGAGTTGAGTTTTTTGATAATGAATTAACAAAACACCAAAAAGATGGTATATTTGGAAACTATGGGGTTGGTTTAAAATATCAATTAACAGATGCTTTAGCTTTAAAATTTGATTTAAGACATTTAATATCTGCACAAAATGGAGATAATACTTTATTATATAACTTCGGTTTAGCTATTCCATTTGGTGAAAAAGCTGCAAAAGTTGCACCTGTTGCTGTTGCACCTGTTGCTCCAGTAATTGCACCAATTGATAGCGATGGAGATGGAGTTATTGATGAGTTAGATCAATGTCCAGATACTATGAAAGGTGCAAAAGTTGATAGTGTTGGATGTATGACATTAGTTAATCTAAATGTAAACTTTGATACTGCTAAATCTGATATTAAAGATATTTATGGAACAAGAATTCATGAATTTGCAAAAGTTATGAATGCTGATAAAAAATTAAAAGCAAGCATTGAAGGACATACTGACTCTGTTGGAAGTGTTCCATATAATCAAAAATTATCAGAAAGAAGAGCAGCTTCTGTTGTTAAAGCTTTAGAAAATTTAGGTGTTGAGAAAGGAAGATTAAATTCTGTTGGTTATGGAAAATCTAGACCAATTGCTTCTAATGATACAGCTGAAGGAAAAGCAGAGAACAGAAGAGTTCATGCTGTAATGTCTAAATAATAATTCTATATATAGACTATTTAATTTTAAGGAGTGAATTTTATTCACTCCTTTTTTAATATCAACCAAATTTGAAACTTTCTATCATTTATTTTAGTTTTTAACCTATTTATATATATGATACTTTTTCTACTTATTTATCTATATTTTTTATAGTTATATTTACTCTAAGAAAATTAACTCCTCTTATACAATTCTTTAACGATTTTAAGATAAAATTTCACAATTTTTTATTTATGATTAGGAGTAGAGCAAAATATGAGTGCATCTATATTTAGAGAATACGATATCAGAGGAATTTATCAAAAAGAGTTAAACGAAGATATTGTAAAAAAGATTGGGTTTTATTTGGCAAAGTCTCTTTTAAAAAGAGTTCCAAATGCTGTTTATATGGCTGTTGGTTATGATGCAAGACTTCATTCACCAACTTTAAAAAATTGGCTTAGCTCTGGAATAAACAAAGCTGGATTAAAGGTTTTAGATATGGGATTAGTACCAACTCCAGCAAACTATTTTACAAATTTCAATGAAATAGATGGATATAGATGTGATGGCTCTATTATGATAACAGGCTCACATAATCCTCCTGAATACAACGGATTTAAAATTACTTTAGATAAAGACCCATTTTTTGGAGATGAGATTTATGCTTTAGGAGATGAGATTTTAAAGAGTGGTTTAAAAATAGAAGACAATGAAACTGCAATAAAAATAAACTCAAAAGATAGATATATTGACTATATAGTTGAAAATTTTAAGCATTTAAGACTTGAAAACAAAAAATTTGTTTTTGATTGTGGAAATGGCGTTGCTGGTGTTGTTTTAAGAGAAATTTTAGATAGATTAAATATTAAACATAAAATTTTATTTGAAGAACCAGATGGAAATTTCCCAAATCATCATCCAGATCCTAGCGATGAACATACTTTGGAAGATATTAAAAAAGAGTTAAATAGTGGTGAATTTGATTTTGGTTTTGCATATGATGGTGATGCAGATAGAATTGCTCTATTATCAAGAAAATATAATTTCAAAGGTGATATTTTAGCAATATTTTTCTCAAAACATATAGAAAATCCAACAGTTATTGGTGAAGTTAAATGCTCACAAGTTATGTATGATATTATTAACTCTTACGGTAAAGCTATTATGTATAAAACAGGTCATTCAAACCTAAAAGTTAAAATAAAAGAGACAAATGCCTCTTTTGCAGCTGAAGTATCTGGACATCTATTTTTTAATGATAGATACTTTGGTTATGATGATGCTATTTATGCAACTTTTAGAGCTTTAGAGTTACTAGACCAAGGTTTTGATTTTGATAAAGAGTTTGAATCTTTGCCACAAGTATATTCAACTCCTGAA
The DNA here is from genome assembly GCF_003355515.1 of Aliarcobacter trophiarum LMG 25534. Classification (NCBI taxonomy): domain Bacteria; kingdom Pseudomonadati; phylum Campylobacterota; class Epsilonproteobacteria; order Campylobacterales; family Arcobacteraceae; genus Aliarcobacter; species Aliarcobacter trophiarum. Next base: position 1,454,575 of record NZ_CP031367.1, read on the forward strand.
ATAAATATAACAGTAACTGAAGAGACAAAATTTAAATTAATAGAAGATTTAAAAGGGGCTTTAAAAAACCCACCAGCAGATTTTCCAAAAATAAAAGATATTATCACTGTTGATGGAGTGAGAGTTATTTTTGATAAAGGTTGGGGTCTTGTACGAGCTAGTAATACAACTCCAAAACTAGTAACTAGATTTGAAGCAGATACAAAAGATAATGCAAAACTGTATGAGGATGCACTAATAAACTTATTTAATACTTTAAAAGGAAGATAAAATGAATAAAAACCCAATAAAAAAATGCCTATTTCCAGCAGCTGGATATGGAACAAGATTTTTACCAGCAACAAAAGCAACTCCAAAAGAGATGTTACCAGTCTTAACAAAACCACTTATCCAATATGGAGTTGAAGAAGCTTTAGCAGCTGGTATAGAAAATATGGCAATAGTAACAGGTAGAGGGAAAAGAGCTATTGAAGATCACTTTGATATTTCATATGAACTTGAGCATCAAATAAAAGGAACTAGTAAAGAGCACTATTTAACAGAGATTAGAAGTGTTATTACAAAATGTACTTTCTCTTATACAAGACAAATTGAGATGAAAGGTTTGGGACATGCAATTTTATGTGGAGAGAATCTAATTGGTGAACAACCTTTTGCTGTACTTTTAGCAGATGATTTATGTGATTCAAGTTCAAAAGGAGTTCTATCTCAAATGGTTGAACTATATAAAAAATACCACTGCTCTATAGTAGCAATTGAAGAGATTCCAAAAGAGGACACAAATAAGTATGGAGTAATCGCTGGAAATGAGATAGAACCAGGGATTTTTATGATAAAAGATATGGTTGAGAAACCAGAGCCAAAAGATGCTCCTTCAAATTTGGCAATAATCGGAAGATATATTTTAACTCCTGATATTTTCGATATTATAAGAGAGACAAAACCAGGAAAAGGTGGAGAGATTCAAATAACAGATGCTCTCCTTACACAAGCAAAAAAAGGTATGGTTTTAGCATATAAATTTGAAGGTCAAAGATTTGATTGTGGAAGTATTGATGGATTTGTAAAAGCAACTAATCATTTCTATAATAAATCTCTAGAAGAAGAGAAAAAGCAAAAAAAAGATAACAAGGAAAAATAGTGAAAAACAATCTTTACTATCCAAAAGTTTCTCTAAGTGATGAGGATATTTTTTTAGAGATAAAAAAAGAGCGAGAAGAGATAGGTTACTACTCTTTACCTCATGTAGATATAACAAACCTAAAAAAAGAGTTAGATAATCTTAATTTTAAGCAAAAAAATATTGCAATAATTGGAATTGGTGGAAGTACTTTAGGTACATTTGCTATATATAACTTTTTAAAATATCATAAACAAAAAAATAAAACTTTAAAAAAAGAGATATTCTTTTTTGAAAGTACAGACCCAGTAAACTTAAATGGAACAATCTCTCAATTTGATTTAGAAGATACACTTTTTATAGTTATCTCAAAATCAGGAACAACTATTGAAACTATCTCTATTTTTAAATACCTTATCTCTATTACTAAGATAGACAAAGAGAATCTTCTAGTTATTACTGAAGATGATAGTAAATTAAATACATTTGCAAAAGCAAATAGTATAAACACATTTGATATCCCAAAAAATGTTGGTGGAAGATTTTCAGTTTTATCAAATGTTGGATTAGTTCCTCTATATTTAGCTGGTTTTGATATTGATGAACTTTTAAAAGGTGCTAGATATATCTCTACTTCATTTTTTGAACAGTATGAACTATATGCTCACCTAATAAAAAAAGCAAGAACCTATTTTGAGTTTAAAGATATTTATAATATAAATGCAGTTTTCTCATATTCTCAGCTTCTTGAAGGCTTTAATAAGTGGTATATCCAACTTTGGGGTGAAAGCTTAGGAAAAATAGATGCGAATAATACAAATCAAGGTTTAACTCCTATTGGACTAACAGGTCCAGTTGATCAACACTCATTTTTACAGTTAATTGTTGAAGGTAAAAGAGATAAAACGGTAACTTTTATAAAAATCAAAGATTTTAAAGATGATACAAAAATTGCTCCTACAACTTTACAAGGCTTAGAAGAGCTTGATTATATAAATAATTTGGATTTTAAAGAGCTTATAAATCTTCAAGCAGATGCAACAATTGCATCAGTTAAAGAGTATAAAAAAGATATTCCTATTGATTTAATAGAAATAGAAGAGATAAGCGAATATGAAATAGGTAAACTCCTATTTTATTATGAACTTCTAACTTCAATTGTTGGGAAATTCTTACAAATAAATACTTATGACCAACCAGGGGTTGAAGGTGGGAAGATTATTTTAAAAGAGATGTTAAAAAGTAAAAACTAGAAGATGGAGCATATATTTTCTAGTTTAATCCCCATTTTTTCACTAATTGTGATTGGATACTTATTTAAAAAAATAAGTTTTCCATCACAAGATTTTTGGCCAATGGCTGATAAATTAACTTACTATATTCTTATGCCAGCACTTTTAATTTTGACTTTATCAAAGGCAAAATTTGATATTTCTAGTATAAATCTAGTTTTATCTTCACTTTTGGCTATATCTTTAACTCTAATATTTTTAATAGTTTTTAATAAACTAAGTCCAACACAAAATAGCTCTTTTACATCAATAGTTCAAGGTGGAATAAGATTTAATACCTATGTGTTTTTGGCTCTTAGTGGCTCTATATTTGGTGCAGATGGCTTGGTTATTGCTGCAATTATTATAACCTTTGCAATTCCTTTTTTGAATATTTTATCTATTTCTATTTTTGCCTTATATGAAGAAAATCTCAAAATAAATTTTATATATCTTCTAAAATCTATTTTTAAAAATCCTTTGATTATCTCTTGTTTAATAGGTGGGTTTTTAAACCTTTTTGCTATAAATATCCCTCTTAGTTTTGAAAACCTTTTAAAGATTTTAAGTAGTGCAGCTCTTCCTATGGGATTAATCTCTATTGGTTATACTTTAGTTTTAAAAGAGTTGGGAAGTAATAAAAAAGATTTAACAATCACTATGTTTGCTAAATTTATTGTTTTGCCAGTTTTTATCTATTTTTTGGCAAAGATATTTAATCTTGATACTCTAGTTATCTCTATTTTGGTTCTATTTGCAATAATGCCAACAGCTCCAAGTTCATTTATACTAGCTAGACAACTAAATGGTGATGTTCCACTAATCACAAGTATAATCACACTTCAAACAATAGTTTCTAGCTTATTTTTAATACTATTTCTAAAATTATTTATTTAAGTTATTTTAACTTAATCACAAGCTCGTCATCTTTTACATCAATACTATATTTAGATACTTTAGAACCTAACTCTACAGCAACTCTATAAAAACCACCGCTTTTATGATTTCCAACTGTAATATTTTTAAAATTACTTCCAGCTAATTGCTCTTTTTTTGTATTAAAATTTACTTTTGCTTTATAATCAAATGCTAATTTATTCTCTTTTTCTATTGAAAATTTCTTGAACATCTTATGTTCACTTCTTATAATCAACTCAGTATCACTACTCTCTATTTTTAAGAATGGTAAAATATTTTTTTGTTTTGTTGCATTTGAAGTAGAAGCTACAGAAGTTTGTGCTTTCTCACTATCAATATCAGCTCTAGGTTTTACAAAAATCACTTGTTCTGGCTCTTTTTTTACATTTTGAAGCTCTTTTTTTACTATCTCTTTAGTTTTTTGTTCATTTTGCTTATTTGTTTTTTGAATAATCGCATCTAGCTCTTTTTTACTATATGTCTTTTCTGGTGCTTTTTGTACAGGAGCTTTTTGAGTAGTTGAAGCTGTTTCTTTTTGAGCATTCATCTCCTCTTGCACTTTTTTAATATATTGTGCTTCTTGAATCTCTTCAATAGTTTTTGGAGTCTCATTTAACTCATACATTTTCCCCGTCTCTTCTTCATATTTTGCAAATGGATTATCTCTAGCTTCCAAAGCTAAACAAAATAAAATAGATATTAATAGTAATTTTTTCATTCTTCTGGCTCCAAATTTTTTAGTTCAAAATACTCTTTTTGTAAATAGGCATTTTCTCTTTGTAATCTTGAAATTTCATATTCTAAATACTCTTTTTTATGTTTTAAAGAGCTATACACTTGTATTGAGTTATCTCCAAAAAGAAGATTAACCCAATGATAAGCAAAATAGATAGTTGCTAACAGAGAAAAAATCACTATTAGCATAAATCCTAAAATATTACTTGCTTTATTTGTCATTATTTTTTAGAAAAAGGCTCTTTTCCTAAATACTCAGCATACCCAATCTCTGCACCAATTTCAAGAAGTCTATTATATTTTGCAATTCTATCACTTCTTGCAGTACTTCCTGTTTTGATTTGTCCACAATTTAGTGCAACAGCAAAGTCAGCAATAAATGCATCTTCACTCTCTCCACTTCTGTGACTCATTACACAGTTGTAGTTGTTTCTTTGAGCAAGTCTAATTGTCTGCATAGTTTCACTTACACTTCCAATTTGATTTGGCTTAATTAAAATTGAGTTTGCAATACCTTTATTTATACCCTCAGCTAGAATTGAAGCATTTGTTACAAATAAATCATCTCCAACAAGTTGAACTTTATCTCCTAATTTTTCAGTTAATATTTTCCATCCATCCCAATCATCTTCACTTAATCCATCTTCAATTGAAACAATAGGATATTTTGAACATAGATTTTCATAGTAAGCTACAAGTTCTGCACTTGTTAATTCTCTATTTTCACTCTTTAAAACATATTTCCCAGCATCATTTATAAGCTCACTTGCAGCTACATCAAGTGCAATAGAGATTTGCTCTCCAGCTTTATATCCAGCTTTTTCAATAGCAGTCATAATAACTTGGATTGGTTCTTCATTTGATTTTAGATTTGGTGCGAAACCACCCTCATCTCCAACAGCTGTACTCTCTTTCATACCATCTATAATTTTTTTAAGATGTTGATAAATTTCAGCAACTGCTCTTAAACCTTCATTGAAGTTTTCAATTCCAGTTGGCATAATCATAAACTCTTGGAAATCAACAGAGTTATTTGCATGTTCTCCACCATTTATAATATTAAACATAGGAACAGGCATAGTCATAGCATTTGCTCCACCTAAATATCTATAAAGTGGCATATTTAGTGAAGCAGCAGCAGCTCTTGCAACGGCCATAGACACACCTAAAACTGCATTTGCACCTAAATTTGAGTAGTTATTTGTTCCATCTAACTCTTTCATAATTGCATCAACTTCTGCTTGATTAAAAGGGCTTTGTCCAATTAACTCATCTGCAATTTGTGTATTTACATTTTCAACTGCTTTTAAAACACCTTTTCCTAAGAATCTACTATCTCCATCTCTTAACTCTAAAGCTTCTCTTTTTCCAGTACTTGCACCACTTGGAACAATAGCACTAGCTTTGTTTCCATCACTTAAAACTACTGTTGCTCTTACAGTTGGATTTCCTCTACTATCCATAACTTCGTCAGCATAAACATTATCAATAAATACCACTTAGGTCTCCTAATTTTTGAATATTTTAGAAAGATTATATCTAAAAAAAATTTGGCTTTTGCTTTTATTGTGATAAAACTATTTCTAAAGTTTTTAGAAATAGTTTATATTTATTGTATTTTAACTCGAAAAATTTAAAATACCCATCCAGCTTGAAGAAGAAGTTTAGAGTTTTTATGAGATATATTACTATCACTTATCTCATCAGAATTTGCTGTCCATGCCATTTGTGCTCTAGCAAAAAAATCATTCATTCTTGCATAGTAACCAACACCTATATCTGGAATGACCCCAAGTTAGTAGACACTTTTTTAATCAGTTAACACCTTGGGTTGAGTAACACTATCATTGTATCTTTTCTCAAATTCATTTGGACTTATAAAATCTAAAAAACTATGTCGTCTTTTTGCGTTATAAAACATTTCTATATATTCAAATATTTTATCTCTAGCTTCTGCTCTTGTATGAAATATAGTTTTTCTAACTAATTCTTTTTTTAATGTCTTAAAAAAACTCTCTGCTACTGCATTATCATAACAATTACCTCTACGGCTCATACTTGGGATAATATTATGATGCTTTAAAAATGTTTGGTATTCATAAGAACTATATTGGCTACCTTGATCTGAATGAAGAATTACTTTATGATTTTTAATTCTGTGAGTTGTTTTTTTCAAAGCTTTAATAATTAAAGATGTTGATTGTCTATGTCCTGTTGCCCAACCAATTATTTTTCTTGAATAAAGATCTATAACTGTAGCTAAATATAACCATCCTTCATAAGTTCTGATATATGTGATATCACTAACCCAAGATTCATTTGGTTTATATGTTAAAAAACATTGTTTTAAATGATTTGGATGTGCTTTATGAATTGAACCAGCCTTATGCTTTGGTTTTCTTTTATAATTTCCTATTCCACAAAGTTTTGCTTCTTTCATTAATCTTGCAACTCTTTTCTTATTTACATGTATATTTGAAGCCTTTAAATCTTTATGAATATTTCTATATCCATATATCCCATTTGACTCTCTATATGCTTTTTTTATCTCTTGTAAAATTTGTTGATTTTCAATCTCTAAATTTGAAATAGGTTGTTTTAACCATTTATAATACCCACTAGGATGAACTTTCAATACAGTACACATTCTTCTGATTGTGTACTGTATTTGATACTCCTTTATAAATGCGTACTTTAATTTGGGTTGTTTGCAAAGTACGCTGCGGCCTTTTTTAAAATATCCCTCTCTTCTGTAACTCTCTTTAATTCTTTTTGCAATCTTTTTATTTCAGCTGTTGTATCTTGAGTTTTTTTTATTTCTACTTCAGCTTCTGGTGATTTGTATTTTTTTATCCAGTTTCTCAAAGAATCATAATGGACACCTAACCTCTCAGCTGTTTCAACAACCCCATATCCATTTTCTATAACTTGTTTTACAGCATCTCTTCTAAACTCTTCACTATATTCTCTTCTTGCCATTTTTAATTCCTTCAATTGTTTACAATTTTCTCTAAATTGTTATTTTAATTAACTGAATAAATTTCTGTCTACTTTTTTTGGGTCATTCCATATTGATAAATATAGATTTAATAAAATAATTGATTTGTTAGTTTATGCTCCTGAGATTTTTTTAGAAAATCTAGAAAATACTTTAAGAAATTACAAAGATCTAACTTTAAAGTTTACGAAATAACTTCATTATCTTCTATCATAGTATAATGAAGTTCTAAACCTTTTGAAGTCGCTACAAAGCCATTTATATTGATTTTTCCATCATGAACCATTTTATGGTGGAGTTTACAAAGTGGAATTAAATTATACTTATGATTTGCATTTATATGCCCTATAAATCCATCTTTATTAGCTTTTTTCTGCTCTTTGATATGATGAACCTCATCACAAGCTCTACCACAGATTATACAAGTGCTTGTATATAAATTGCTATTATATTTTGAACTATTTCTTTGTGAAATTCTCTCAATCTTTGTGTAATCATCTGCTAATCTTTTTCTTATATCATTTGCAACATTTAAGAACTCTTTATCAATATGAAGAGATTTTGCAAACTCCAAACCATATATAGATGAACCACTTCCAAAAGCCAATTTTCTATCAAAAATTAGTTTATCTTCATCACTTGAATACATAACAGACAGATGAAGGCAGATAATATTTTTTAATTTTTCAATCTCAGTAATTTGTGGTAATTGATGCAAATGTGTAGCAAAAACAAAAATGGCTTCAAGCCGTGCTAGTTTTAAAATAGCACTTGCCACAATACTAAGACCACTTAAAGTCTCCGTACTATGACTTATTTCATCTCCTAAAATAAGAGATTTTTTACTAGCTCGATTAAAAATATTTTTTAAATCCATCATCTCAACAGCAAAACTTGATAATCCTTTTGCAATATTATCAGCTCCACTAATTCTTGTAAAAATTGAGTCGAATATTGAAAATCTCATAGATTTACAAGGCACAAAAAATCCTGCTTGAGCTAAAACAACACTTATTCCAATGGCTTTCATAAGCGAAGATTTTCCAGAAGAGTTTATTCCAAAAAGTAATACTCCATGCATTTTGTTACTTTCAAGACTTATTGGATTTGAGTTTTTTACTATAATATTCTCTTCATACTCTTTACTAACTAAGTTTAGTTCTCCTAATACAATATCATTTGTAACATAAACTCCTCTATCCTCATTTGCTTCAATTATTGGATGTCGTAAATCTATAAGTTCTAAAAAATTTTCATCTTCTTTTGTTTTTACAATTTTTGGGCAACTGTAGTTATATTTTTTACTCATTTTTATATTTGAAACAGTTAAATCAACTTCAGCTATAAATAGCACTAATTCAGATAGGAGTGTTGAAAATTTATTCTCAAACTCAAGAAGCTTCTCTTTAAATACAAGCTTATTTATCTCAACTATTTTTTTAAGATTATGAACATATTTATCAGAAATATCGTCAGTTAAAGAGCAAGATATTTTTACACTATTTGTTTGAGTTTTTATAGAAAAATCTTTAAAAAGTAGTAGTTTATTATCAATTATAAGATGAGATTTTAGAAGTTCCTCTTTTATTAAGTTATATCTATTTTTTGTAATAGAGATATAAAATCCCTCTTTATCAAGCCTATTTATAGTTACAAAGCTTTTTTCATCTGATTTAAAAAAGGATAAAATATGGTTTTTTAGAATTTCCAATTTATCTAAAAGTAGTCTATTCTCTCTATTTAGTTCATCAATTTGAAGATTTACACCATTTGTTATCATATTTTCATCTACATCTTTAAGCATAAATCTTCCACTTACACTTAAATCAAAAGTAGAGTTAATAGATATTAAAAAAGAGTTTATCTCTTCACTACTACAAGGAGGAGTTATAAATTTATAACTCTCCATAAATTTCACAATCTCTTTTATACTAAGTAAAGAGTCATAGAGATAATTTAGCTCAAAAGGATGAAGTCTTGATAACTTTATTCTTCTTGTAAGCCTTTCTATATCATAAATACTTGCTAATTCATTTTCAATAGGAGAGTGAAAATCATATAACTCTTTTGAGAGATTATATCTTCGTAAAAGCTCTTTAGACTCTTTTATTGGATTTGTAATTCTCTCTTTTAAGAGTCTTTTTCCCATAGCTGTTGAAGTGTTATTTATAAGTCTAATTAGGCTTGGATTATGTGAAGTATCTATAATATTTAACTGCTCTAATGCATTATTTCCAATATATACATATCTACTAATATCTAATTTTATAGGGTGTGAAAGTTTTTGAATAATTGAACTATCATGAGCTATTACAAAATCTATTAAAATTGCTAGTGCTTCACTTGAAAGTGGGCATCTCTCCATATCTAGATGCTCTATTGGAGTTAAAAGAGACTCTATACTAAAAACATTTTTGAAAAGCTCATTTTGATATGTAATTTTTGGTCTAAAATTTCGCAAATGAAAACTTTTTAGATTTAATTCTAAATAGTCTATTATCTCTTTTTGATTAATATTTTTATCTACAAGAGTTACTATTATTTCACTTGTTTTATGCATATTCATATAGTTAAATACTTCATCAAGTGCAAAAAACTTATCCTCAGCACTTCCAAAAACTTCGTTGTAATAACACTTTGCTGTTGTTACATCTATTGCACTATAACCTATTAGATAATTCCCTCTTATTTGGTCAATTACTATTGAAGTGATAAAGTTATCATCTTGTTCTACTACAAAATCGAAATTTGTTCCAGGACTTACAACTACATCTAAATAACGACTTACCTTTGGAGGAGTTCCTTTTTGTTTTATAATTGCTATAGTATATTTTTGTTCAGCTATTATTCTTGCTAAATGTTTCTCAAATGAAATCGCTGGAACTCCTGCCATTATTGGGTTTTCTTTTGAGTTTTCAAGTATTGATTTATTTTTTCTTGTTAATTGAATATTTAGAAGTTCTGCTATTTCCTTTGCTTTTCCTATCTTCTCTTTTTCATTGTTTACTTCATAAACTTCAAAAAAAGTTCCTATTTCCATAAGAACAAGTGCATTTTCTCCATATTTTTTATCAAATAACTCTTGTATCTTAAAATATGTAGTAGTTAGAAGTTCATTTCTATTTTGTAAAAGAGCAGTTACTTCTTCTCTCACTATTTTCTAACTCCCGTCCAATCTCTTATTTTTTCTCTCTCTTCTTTTGAAAGTTCTGCTTCTATATGAGCCCATGTATATGCAGGAAGAGGCATTGATGAGTGAGCTGTTCTATAAATAGCTTTTAATTTTTCATTTTTTTGTGTTTTACTATATTTCTCCCAGTTTGAAAAATTTAAAGCGTTTACACCTTCATTTGTATGATTTGTAACAACCCAAGAAAAAGGGGCAATATGTGAATACCAAGGATAGTTAATCTTATTTGAATGACAATCATAACAAGCTCTTACAAATATCTCTTTTATATCTTCAGGAACAACTATTTCGTATGTTTGGTCATCACTATATTCAACTTTATCAGGTCTTATAAACTGCATTACTACAAAAACTATCAAACAAATTATCAAAGCTCTATTCATTTTAAAATACCATCTCATATAATCTTTTTATTTCGCTATTAAAAATATCTAAACTCATATTTCTACTATATCTTTTAAACTCTTTCCCCTCAAAAAACACCAAAATAGTTGGACTTGAAAAGACATTAAAGTATGAAGCTATATCAAAATTCTGATTACTATTTATATAATATTGCTTCATCTTTGAAAAATTTTTAGAAATCTTTTTTTCTATTTTTATTTTTAAAACTTCACAAACACCACAATTTATTGCTCCAAAATAGAGCAATACACATTTTGATTTTTCTAAAATCTCTAAAATTTCTTCTTTATTATCTATTTCTATCATAAATTTAAAAAGATAGGAAAAATCCTATCTTTTTATACCTGATGACCACAATTTTTTGTAAGTCTATTTTTTTGAGATAAATATGAGTTTAAAGCACCTAAATATGCATTTGCAGTCGCTTGCATAGTATCAAGACTCAAACCATGTCCTACAAAAGATTGGCTTCCATCTTCAAAGCTAACTCTTGTTGTAACTTTTGCTAATGCATCTTTTCCTTCACTAACAGAGATAACTTTATAATCTTTTAACTCTCCAGCAAATCCAGTAATTCTATCTATCGTTTTAAAAATAGCATCCATAGTTCCATCACCTAAACCTGCATCTTTAATAATTTTATCTTCATATTTTATAGAGACTGCAGCCATTGGCATTCCACTTGAGCAATCACTTATTTGTAAACCAACTAACTCATATATTTTATCGTGATTTAAAGCTTCATCTGTTATTAACATTCTAACATCATCATCAGTTATATCTTTTTTCTTATCAGCTAAATTTTTAAATCTCTCAAATACAATATTTAACTCTTCATCACTAACTGTATCAAAACCTAATTGTATAATTTTATCTTTAAATGCTGCTCTTCCACTATGTTTTCCTAAAATCAAAGTACTATCTTTAATAACTCCAACATCTTCAGGTCTCATAATTTCATAAGTTTCTTGATGTTTTAAAACTCCATCTTGATGAATTCCACTTTCATGAGCAAAAGCATTTTTCCCAACTATTGCTTTATTTTGTTGTGGCTCAACACCAGTAATTGTAGCAACTAATCTTGAAGTTGCATAAATTTCAGGTGTATTTATAGATGTATATAAATCACCAAATACATCTTTTCTAACTTTTATAGCCATTACAGACTCTTCTAAAGCAGAGTTTCCAGCTCTTTCACCTAATCCATTTATTGTAACTTCGATTTGTCTAGCACCATTTAAAACAGCTGCTAATGTATTTGCTGTTGCAAGTCCTAAATCATTGTGATTATGAACAGATATTATTGCTCTATTGTTTGCAAATTCGCTTAACTCCTTAACCATGGCACCTAACTCATTTGGTAATCTATATCCTACAGTATCAGGTAAGTTAATAGTTGTTGCTCCAGCACTAATAACAGCATCCATAACCTCTTTCATAAAAGGGATTTCACTTCTTCCTGCATCTTCTAAAGAAAACTCTACATCATCTACAAAAGTTCTAGCATATTGCACCGCATGAATAGCTCTTTTTATAACTTCATCTGGAGTCATTTTTAATTTATACTGCATATGAATAGGACTTGTTGCTATAAATGTATGAATTCTATGCTTTGGAGCATGAGAAACTGCAAGTCCTGCTTGTTTTATATCGTTTTCAATAGCACGGCTTAATGAACAAATACTTGAGTTTTTTATAGTTTTTGCAATTTGACTAACTGCATCAAAATCTCCTGGACTTGCAGCTGCAAATCCAGCTTCGATAACATCAACTCCTAATTTTTCTAACTGTAAAGCAACTCTTAATTTCTCTTCAGTATTCATAGAACAACCTGGACTTTGTTCTCCATCTCTTAAAGTAGTATCAAATACAATAATTTTATTTTTATCCATAATATTTACCTTTTAATTTAACATTTGATTATATCTTTTTTTAAATAAAAAAAGAAAAACAGATTTTTTTGAAACTTAAACTATAATATTTATAATTTAGAGTGAGTAGTTAAGAAGGAGTAGAGAGTTTACACTTTTAATGAAATTGTTTTTAAAAATATCAAATATTTTCATATTACTCTCCTTTTTTTAATTAGGGTAGAAGTATATTTTATTTTTTTTAATTTGTCAAGGATAATTTTTATTATTTAGAATTTTTTAGGTTTATCTTATAAATTATAGTATAAGGTAAGAGATTAAAATATAAATATAATTTTGATTTTAATATTTATATAATCTCTTACTAATTTTAGTTTTCAGTATCTTTTTTTTCTTCTATTTCAGAATCTTTTACTTCTTGTGTTGAAGTTTTGTCTTCTTTTTTACCATCTTCACTGTCTTTTACCAAAGCTTCTGTATGTAAATCTTCATCTTCAAAAATAGTTCCACCATTTTCTTTGATAATCTCTCTTACTCTTTCACCTGTAATTACTTCTATTTCAAGAAGTTCAGCTGTCATTTGCTCTATTGCAACACTATTATCTCTTAAAGATTGTAAAACAACTTGGTATCTTTGATTTAGAGTATCTTTTACATGATTATCAAGCTCTTTTGCCATAGCATCTGAGAAATCTTTTTGAGTTTGACCTCCCAAAAATTGGTTTGTTCTTCGCTCTAAAACCATAAGCCCTGCGATATCACTCATCCCATAAATAGTTGCCATAGATTTTATAATATTTGTAGCTCTTTCTAAGTCATTTCCTGCACCTGTACTTATCTCACCAATAAATACCTCTTCAGCAGCACGACCTCCTAAAAGTACATCAACTTCAGCTATTAATTCATGTTTTTGCATTAAATATTTATTCTCTTCAGGTGTATTTAAAGTATATCCTAAAGCTGCAAGACCTCTTGGAACTATTGATACCTTATTTACTTTTTTTGCACCTTTTGTAATTTCAGCTATTAAAGCATGTCCACTTTCATGATAAGCTACTATTTTTCTCTCTTTTGGAGATATTCTTCTACTTTTCTTTTCAAGTCCAGCTATTTGTCTCTCAACAGCCTCTTTAAAATCACTAGCTTGTACTTCATCTTTACTTGCACGCCCAGCTAAAAGTGCAGCTTCATTTATAATATTTGCTAAATCAGCTCCTGCTAAACCAGCAGTCATCTTTGCAACCTCTTTTAAATCTACATTTTTAGCAACTTTTACATCTTTTATGTGTACATTTAAAATCTCAATTCTTCCCTCATAATCAGGTTTATCTACTAATACTTGCCTATCAAATCTACCTGGTCTAAGCAGTGCTGGATCTAAGACTTCTGGTCTATTTGTAGCAGCTAGAACTATTACAGGAGCCATTTCAGTTGAGAATCCATCCATTTCAGCTAAAAGTTGATTTAAAGTCTGTTCTCTTTCATCATTTCCACCCATAGGACCACCACTTGCCCTACTTTTACCAATTGCATCTATCTCATCTATAAAGATAATTGCAGGTGCAACTTTTTTTGCTTGTTCAAATAAATCTCTAACTCTTGAAGCTCCAACTCCAACAAACATCTCAATAAATGCAGAACCTGATACACTTAAAAATGGAACATCAGCTTCACCAGCTACTGCTTTTGCTAAAAGTGTTTTTCCTGTACCTGGAGGTCCTACAAGTAATACACCTTTTGGAATTTGAGCACCTAATCTTACATATCTATCTGGTGATTTAAGGAAATCAACAACTTCTTGAACTTCCTCTTTAGCTTCTTTATTCCCAGCCATATCAGCAAATTTTACATTTGGTTTTTCAGAATTTATCATTTTTTTAGAAGAACCAATCCCAAGGATTCCTCCACTTCCACCCATAGATTTTTGCATTCTTTTAACCAAAAACATCCAAATTGCAAAAAATAGAAAAATTGGAATTATCCAACCAAAAAGCATATCAGATAAAACATTCTCTTCACTAATTCCACCATAAGAGATACCACTTTTTTCCAATTCACTAATCAAAGTCTCATCAGGAACAACTCTTCTTGCATTATATGTAACTCTTTGCATACCATCATTTTTGCTAACAGCTCTAATTTGTGTATTCCCAATACCAACATACTCTATTTTTCCACTACTTATTAATTTCTTAAGCTCTGAATATGTAACTGTCTTATTTACACTACTTCCATAAGCTTGAATATTTGAGTTTGTAGCATTTGATTCACTATCAGGAAACATCGCTTTAAAAGCAAAAATAGTTATAAGTGAAAATGCAACAAAAATCAAAAGTGGATTATTGTTAAAGAAATTGTTATTATTATTGTTGTTGTTTTGATTATTATTGTTTGGGTTATTATTTTGTTGTTTATTTATCATATCTTCCTCTTTATTTTTTAAATACCATTGTTACCCACTCATTTTTGTGAATAATCTTAAGCTCTTCTAATTTAGAAAATCTATTTAACACTCTCTTTTCGTGCTTATCCAAAATACCAGAAACTATTATAATTCCACCATCCTTTGTAGAACTAATTAAATCATCTGAAATCATTACAAGAACATCTGCTATAATATTTGCCAAAACTACACTATATTTCTTTTTAGCAAACCCTACAGAACCAACCCAAGAGTTATTTATTTTTTGTTCATTTAGTTCAAAATTTGATAGTGTGCTTTCAATACAAATCTCATCTGTATCACAAACATCAACTACTGCTCCTTTTTTAGCGGCTGCTATTGCTAAAATACCGCTTCCAGTTCCAACATCTAAAAGTTCATCACCCCTTTTTACAAACTCATCTATTGCTAAAATACAAGATGATGTTGTCTCATGATGACCAGAACCAAAGGCTAAAGCTGGATCTATTAAAATATCTATTTTATCTTCTTTTGGCTCAAGCCAAGATGGTCTTATATAGAAATTTCCAACTTCAACAGCTTGTATTGAGTCTTGATATTTTTTTATCCAATCAATACTCTCTTTTTTTTCACAACTTATCTCACACTTTGTATTTATTGCAGAAGCAAATTTTTCAAGAGGCTCCAAGAAATCAAGAAGACTCTCTTCACTTCTAACAATTATCTCACCATTATTCTCTTCAATTGCATCATCTGTGAGTGATAAAATTAGATTTAAAAATAGCTCATAGTTATCTTTTGGTTTTATTTTAAGTTCAAAATACTCTTTCGACAAATAATTTTCCTTTATTATTTTAAAAAACTCAATATTCTATCTAAATAAGTTTTTATTTAGTTTAATTCTAAAAAAAGTTTTCTATCAAATCTCTCATTATTTTGGTATCACTAATACCATTTACCAGGTCTCTAAACTCATTTGCTCCTGTATAACCTTTTGAATAAGCATGAAGTAATTTTCTGAAAATTATTGCTCCATAATCTCCATAAAATTCCAACATTTTGTCATAATGCTCTAAAATAATCTCTTTTTTAATAGAGTTATCAATATCCTCAAGCTCATTTTTAAGTTGATAAAATACCCAAGGTTTTCCTATAGCACCTCTTCCAATCATAACACCATTGGCTTTTGTATAATCTAAAACCTCTTTAGCTTTTTTATAATCTTTTATATCTCCATTTGCAATAACAGGTACGCTAATAGACTCTTTCATCTGCTTTATTGCATCATAATCAACAGGTGCCTTATATTTTCCAGCTCGTGTACGACCATGAACTGATACAAAATCAACTCCACAAGCTTCAACCGCTTTTCCTATTTCAACAGGGATTTTTTCATTTACTCCAAGTCTTACTTTTGCACTAGTGTATTGCTTTTTTGAATAAAGTTTTATAGTGCCTAAAATCTCTTCGAGTTTATTTAAATCTCCCAATAAATTTGCACCACTTCCATGGCTAAAAACTTTTGGAGCTGGGCAACCACAGTTTAAATCTATACCATCAATTCCTTCTACATCATTTAAGATTAAAACTGCTTCTTTTACTAAATCTTTGTTATTACCTGCAATTTGTACAAAATATGGGTTTTCACTAGGAGATTTTTCAACCATTTTAAGAGTTCTTGCACTTTTATAAACAAGAGCATTTGAACTTATCATCTCAGATATTGTTAAATCTGCACCAAACTTTTTTACTACACTTCTAAAAGGTAAATCTGTATATCCAGCAAGGGGTGCAAGCACAATTAATGGCTTGCTAAAATCTAATTCTTTCTTCATTTTTATTTGTACGATAAACTTTCCAAACTATAGTGTTTTCCTGCATCTCTTAAATCTACTAATGCTTTAAAAGCTGAGTAATCACTATCTTGGGTATTTGATAAATACTCTCTTATCTTATCTTTCATCTCAAACTCAACTAAAATATATAGATATGCTGGTGTAGCTTCTTCATACTCGTTTGAGATTTTTTCAAAAAGTTCTATTAACTCATCTGGATTAAAACTACTCTTATAAGTTTTTGCTAACTCTAAATAGTCATCTTTTGTAAAGTTTTTATTTTTAATAAGCTCAGTAATTTCAACAATATCTAAACCAAACTCACTATTTTGTGCATTTTTTTCTAAAAGCTTAATAGTAAGCTCTTTATTAAGATTTATATTCTTATAAATCTTTTTAATTGTTGTCATACTCTTTTCTTCTAAGGCTTTTACGAATGCTATATCTACTATATCACTATCATATTTTTCAGCTTTTTTTACAATGTCAACAGCAAAATCAACTTGTGAATTTATCTTATTTATTAGATTTTGTTTTCCTAAAAGTGATTTTTCATCAACTTTAAGATTTTTTTCAACATAAAGCCCATTGTTTACATTTTGTACAGCAGCTACAGTTTTATTTAAATCTTCAAAAGAAGAGCTAAAACTCTCTTTTTTTACATCAATATTTAGTTGCTCTAAAATATTTGCTAACTCTTTTTGTTTTTTTGTTCTAAAAGCAACCTTATGCTCTTTATTCAAAAGTTTTGCTTTAATTAAATCAATCATATTATCCAAATCACTATCTATTAGTCTAAATTTAAAATAGTTCACAACACCATAAAACATTATATGAATATATGTTAATAGAGTTAAAAAAACTACAGGTAAAATAAACCATACTGATACTGAAAAAGTCTCTTCAAAACCAAATAGACTAAGAGTATAATCACCCAACTCCAAACTATGCACGAAACCAAATAATATTATTGTTAATAATATTGTAGAAACTATATAACTTTTAAGACCCATCCTCTTTTTCCTTTTTTTCTAAGAGTTAAAATATCGCTTTATTATACTTAAAAGTTTATAAATTACTTATGATATGGATGATTATTTAAAATAGATAGGCTTCTAAAAACTTGTTCACTTAAGACTAAAGTAGCTACTTTATGAGCAAATGTAAGATTACTTAAACTAATTACACTATTACAAAGAGTTAAAAACTCTTTTTCAAAACCATAAGCTCCACCTATAAAAAAATTTATCTCATTTTTATCTTCAAGAAGCTTTGAAAAAGAGAAGCTATCTACACTGTTTCCTAAAACATCAAGAGCAATATTATATCCCTTTAAATATGGTAAGTAAGTTTTTGTATAAATCTTTTTTGCTTCAATTTCGCCTATATTTTGGGCTTTTGCTATTTCATTATTAAAGATGTAGTGAGTTTTCACAGTAGCATATTTACTTGACATTTTAATAAACTCTTTTATTAATTTATCAAAATCATCATTTGTAGGTTTCACAATTGAATAGATATTAATTTTCATCTAATATAGCACTTCCTACACAGTTAAACTTTACATTTTCTATAATATCTTGAGGTTTTACTCCACCAATTGCACATACAGGATGTTTGGATATTTTTGCTAGATAACTTAATTTATCTCCTAAAATATTTGAGATATCTTTTGTATTTGTAGATTTATATGCTCCTAAACCAATCATATCAAGCTCTAAAGAGTTTGCTTCAAGAATTTCAAATTCATTATGAGTTGAAAGCCCTAAAAGCTTATCTTTTAATTTTGCTCTTAGAAGTTTAGTAGCTATTTTTTTATCTTTATTTATTTTCAAAAAGTCTTCTTGCCCTAAATGAAGCCCATCTGCATAATCAATTAACTCTAGTTTATCATTTATAATAATAGGAATATTTAAATTTTGTTTTAAAAGTAAAAGATTCTCTTTTTGAGTCTCTAAGCTAGATACTTTATCTCTATATTGTAAAAGTTTTATATCATATTTTTTTATGATTTTTAAGAAATCATGTAGTGTTAAATCTCTTTTTAAAAGAGATTCATAATCACACAAAACATATAAGTAGTTAAAATCTTTGAGAGTAAATCCCAAAGACTTTTCTAAATTAAGGAGCATTAGCTAATTTTTTCTTGTCCAAATATTGTTAATAAATCTGTAAGAGTCTTTTTCATCTCTTTTCTATTTACAACCATATCAATTGAGCCTTTTTCAAGTAAAAACTCGGCCCTTTGGAAACCTTCTGGTAAATCAGCACCAATAGTTTGTTTAATTACTCTTTGTCCAGCAAAACCAATTAAAGCACCTGGTTCAGCCATAATAATATCACCTAGAAAAGCAAATGAAGCAGATACTCCTCCCATTGTTGGATCGGTTAAAATAGAGATATATGGTAACTTATAACTATCAAGTTTTTTTAAAGCTGCTGATGTTTTTGCCATTTGCATTAAAGAGTAAGTAGATTCTTGCATTCTAGCACCACCTGAAGCAGATACAATAATCACAGCCTCTTTTTTTTCAATTGCACGATTAACTGCACGAACTATTTTCTCTCCTTCTACACTTCCTAAGCTTCCACCCATGAAGGCAAAATCAAAAACTACAAGTTGCACAGGAATACCATTTATAGTACACTCTCCACTAATTACACTTGATACTCTTCCAGTTTTTTCTAGACCCTCTTCTACTCTTTTTTTATAAGATAGCTTATCTACAAATTTTAAAGGATCATTTGGTTTTAGATTTGTATCAAACTCAACAAAACTACTCTCATCTGCAAGGATTTCAACTCTTCTTTTTGCTCCTATTCTCATGTGAAATTCACATTTTGGGCAAACATTCTCTTGGTTTTCTACCTCTTTAAAAAACATTAAAGCACTACAGCTAGGGCACTTAATCCAGTGACTTGGTGCATCTTTTTTTGTTGCCTGCTCTTTTTTGCTATCAAATGAAATTTTGCTAAATAGGTTTTTTAAATCCACTACCTCTTCTCCTTTTTTAATAAAGCTATCATTATATATAAAATTTACTAAATGTTTTTAAATTTTTCCAATTCATCTAGTTTTTCCCATGGATAATCAGGTTGTCCAACTTGTCCTCTTGCTGCTACATCTGCATATAAAAATGTATCAATACTAGGTTTATCCAATTTAAACTTATCTGTAATCCATTTTGGAGTTAATGGAAAATTATCCATTACAAAGCTTGATAAAATATCATCATTGTGTTTTGTATATGTTCCCATAGTATCAACAGCTACAGATGTCGGACGTGCAACTCCAATAGCATAAGAGATTTGTACAATCGCTTTTTTTGCTAATCCTGAAGCCACTATATGTTTTGCTATCCAACGTGCTGCATAAAGTCCACTTCTATCAACTTTTGTGTAATCTTTGCTACTTTGAGCTCCTCCACCAATTGGTGCATATCCACCAAAACTATCAACTATTAATTTTCTTCCAGTTAATCCACTATCATGTAGTGAACTATGATTTACATATCTTCCTGTTGGATTTATATGTATTATAGTATTTTCTCTATCATATAATTTATCTGGAAGCCCTGAGTTATCTATTAAATCTTGAATTATAGTTCTTACCTCTTCAATTTTTAAACCCTCAACACTAGGAGCAGATACTACAATAGTATGAATTCTTTGTGGGCTTCCATTTTCAAAATTTTCTTTAGTTCCATAATCAACTGTAACTTGAGTTTTAATATCAACTCCAAATTTATCCCTATTTTTTAGTGCAAAATTATAAACTGTATCACTTAATCTTCTTGCATAAACAATAGCTGCTGGCATATATTCAGCTGCTTCATTTGAAGCAAATCCAAACATAATTCCTTGATCTCCAGCTCCAATCTCTCCTGTTGTTTGATCAACACCTTGACTTATATCTGGACTTTGTTGATTTAATAAAACTTGAACTTGTACATCATCAGGATGAAGGGCTTGTTCTTTTGTAAAAGCACTTTTTCCATCATATCCAATTTTTGCCAATGCATCTTTTACAATTTTTTCATAATCTTTTTGGCTTAAATTAGCTTTTGATTTTACCTCTCCACCAATAACAACATGCTTTCCAGCAACAAAAACCTCACTAGCAACTCTACTATTGCTATCTTCTATTATTAGTCTATCAACTATCGAATCTGCAATTATATCTGCACACTTATCTGGGTGTCCAGGGCTTACAACTTCGCTTGTAAATAGATATTGTGATTTTTTTTCCATTTTGTTTTCCATCCTTTGTTTTCCACAAGCTATGCTTGAGTTGTTTTCCATTCTTTGTTTTCCATTTTTTCTAAAAAGAATTTAAATAAAATATAAAGAAATCATTTCCCCAAAAAAGGGAAAAAGTTTAGAAGTTTAACCTAAGTTTTATTAGTTTTTTTTTAAGTACTACTCAACAGTTACAGATTTCGCTAAATTTCTTGGCATATCAACATCGTTTTTAAGCCTAATTGAAATCTCCATAGATAGAAGCTGGAGAGCTATTAATATCTCAAAGAATTCTAGCATATAGTGTTCACAATCATTTATTTTTATAAAATCATCAGCCAAAGGAAAATCAAGTGGAGATATTGCACAAATTGTACTATCCCTTGCACTTAACTCTTCTACATTTGATTTAATTTTGTCATATAACATATTTTTTGGCATTAAGGCTATTGTAAAAAGTTCTGGATCAGCTAATGCAATTGGTCCATGTTTCATCTCACCAGCTGGATAACCCTCTGCATGTAAATATGAAATCTCTTTTAATTTTAAAGCACCTTCAAGAGCTAATGGATAGAAAACATCTCTTCCAATAAAGAAAAATCCATGACCATGTAGATATCTTTTTGATAATCTTTTTGCTTTTTCATGGATATTTTCATAAACTTTTAAAGACTTTGGAACTTCTCTTAGTGTATTTATCTCATTTTGTAGTTTTTGATTATCTATTGTATTTCTAATTTTTGCAAAATATAGACTTAACATCCATAAAACAACTGTTTGAGTAGAGAAAGCTTTTGTTGAGGCAACACCTTTTTCAATTCCAGCTCTTGTTAAAATTGTAGCATCTGCAACTCTTGTCATTGAAGAGTTATCAACATTACAAATAACTAAAGTCTTAAGTCCAGCTGCTTTTGCCATTTTCAGAGCCTCTAAAGTATCGGCTGTTTCTCCACTTTGAGATATTACAACAAAAAGTGTATCAGTAGTTAAAAGTGGCTCTTTATATCTAAATTCGCTTGCAACTTCTACACTACACTTTATTTTACTTAATCTTTCAAATAGATATGAAGCTGTAATTCCAGCATGATATGAAGTTCCACAAGCACATATTTTTATCTCATTTATTCCATCTAAAATAGAAGCTTCAATCTCATCAAAATTAATTTCACTATCTTTTATTCTTCCTAGCATACAATCGCTTACAACAACACTTTGTTCATAAATCTCTTTTTCCATAAAGTATCTAAAACCATCTTTTTGAGCAGACTGTTTTGATGTTGGAAGTTTTGACCAAACAATATTTTGTGAAAAAAACTCTATATTTTCTTTACTTGCAACTCCACCAACTCTATCATCAAGATATACAACATCACTTGCTAATCCTATTAAAGCTGAGTCTGAAGATGCGAATAAAACCTCATCTTTTTCTATTCCTTTCCCGACAATCATAGGACTTCCTAATTTATAAAAAAAGATTTTTTCTGGCTCATCTTTTGTTATTAGTAAAATTGCATATGCACCTTCTAACCTTTTAATAGTCTCTTTAAAAGACTTTGTTGCATCCTTTAGTTTATTATTATAGTGTTCAAAAAGATGTACAATAACTTCTGTATCTGTTTGTGATACAAATTTATGTCCCAAAGCCAAAAGCTCATCTTTTAACTCTTTATAATTTTCTATAATTCCATTATGAACTACATAAGAGTACTCTCCTAAATGTGGATGTGCATTTACTTCAGTTGGTTTTCCGTGTGTTGCCCATCTTGTATGTCCAATTCCTAAATTATATTCACCACTTTTAGACTCATTTACTTTCTCTTCAAGATTTACAAGTTTTCCAACTGCTTTAAAAACATCAATATTTTTCTCATTTAAAACAGCAATTCCAGCACTATCATAACCTCTATACTCTAACTCTTTTAAACCATCTAATAAAATCTTACAAGTATCATATTTGCCAATATATCCAACTATTCCACACATGATTTTCCCTTATTTTTATATAATATTTAATTTTAAAATCTATGATTATATTTAATTCTTACTAAATATCAAGAATATCTAAAAGCTCTTTATGAATTTTACCATTTGTAGCAACTATATACTTATCTTTAAACATATCAAAACTAGTACCACCTATATTTGTGATTTTCCCACCAGCTTCTCTTAAAATAATTATTCCAGCACTAACATCCCAAGGTTTTAAGTTCATCTCATAGTAACCTTCAAAAACACCACGAGCTACTAAACATAAATCAATAGATGCACTTCCTAATCTTCTCAAATCTTGACAATTTGGCAAAATATTCTCTATTTTTTTTACGACATCTTTTAAATCTTTTGTATTTTCACCACTACTATATGGAAAGCCTGTTGCTAGAAGTGATTTTTGTAAACTATCTTCACTACTTACTTTAATCCTTTTACCATTTAAAAAAGAGCCTTTTTTAACCTTAGCAAAATATAACTCATCCAAAATAGGATTATAAACAACTCCAATATATGGTTTTTTATCTCTATAAACTCCTACACTAATAGCTGTGTGAGGTAAACCATTTACAAAATTTGTAGTACCATCTATTGGATCAATTATGATTGAGTTATTAAACTCTACATCACTATTATTTGACTCTTCTGCAATAATGTTAAACTCTTTAAATTTTTTGCTAAACTCTTTTTTCAAAAACTCTTCAACTGCTAAATCATATTTAGTTACTAAATCTTTTTTTGCTTTAAAATTTACCTCTTTTTTACTATAAAACCCTTTTTCTAAAATTTTTCCTGCTTTTTTTATAATTTTTATTAACTCTTTTTGCATTTATTTTCTCCCAAACTTTCAATATTTCTAGCAATTTTATCTAATATTTTTAAAATCTATGTAAAATTCGATTTATGAAAAATTTTATAAAAATAGAAGATAAAAATATCTTTTTTGGTGATTGTAAAAATTGTCAAGCATTTTGTTGTAAAGGCTCATATGGTTCGATATTTTCACAAATTTTAAAAGAGGAGTTTGCTTCTCTTTATAAAAACTTTCCAATCTTATTTATATTTGGCTCTTTAGATTTTATAAAACCCGTAGTTATGTTATCAAATGGAATAGATAGTTGCCCTTATCTTAAAAATAGTAGTTGTAGTATATATAAAGATAGACCAAATGTTTGTAAAACATATCCACTAAGCCCAAATATAGATGATAACATCTATATAGATAGCTCTTGTCCAGAAATTTTCAAAGGAAAAAATAGTCTAGATTTAACTCTTAATATTTTTGAAAACTATTCAAAAAAATATATAGATACACATTTTGAGTTTAAAGGGTTAAAAAAAGAAGAGTTTCTAAAAATTTTAAATATAAGAGGGGTTGAATTTTATAAATATATTGGTAAGAACAACTCTATTTATTTAAATTATCATGAAGCCTCTTTAAAAAACTTAGATATTTTACTTTAAATTAAGTTTTAATTAATATTTAATCAACTATACTTCCACTCCAATTTAAAAAGAAGTTTATAACTTTAAATAAGAAATTAGACTATTAAGTTTGTTTTAATTATTTTAAAGTATAATTCCAGTCCTTTTTCAGTTAGGATTTATGCGGGAGTAGCTCAGTTGGCTAGAGCTTCTGCCTTCCAAGCAGACTGTCGCGAGTTCGAGTCTCGTCTCCCGCTCCACTTTTAAAAGTGTGTTTTTTATTTTTTTATCGCGGAATAGAGCAGCTAGGTAGCTCGTCGGGCTCATAACCCGAAGGTCATAGGTTCAAATCCTATTTCCGCAACCAATCATAAATCCCTAAAAACAATCCTTTGATAAATATTTTTTAAGCACATACTTTTAGATCTTTTTTTAACTGTGCAGTATTTGTGCAATTTTTTTCATTAATTTAAACTGAATCTAAAAAAGTTGCCCTTTTGGTTTTATCTGATTTAATAAATTTAGCATATTTTGTAAGTGTAATTTGAACTGTACTATGTCATAAAATTTTTAAAACCCACAAAATATCTTCTCATTTGCTAATCATCAACGATGCAAATGTATGTCTAGCTTGATATAAAGCTCTATAATCTAGTTTTGAAGTTTTTAAAGCTCTTCTTCAAACACCTTCTTTAATATATGAACTATCATAAAAAAATTGTTGTCACTATCTAAAAATATAAACCTATTTTTCATATATAAATGAACCTTTAATTCTTTAAAAGCTTTTTCAACAAAATTTGTACTAATTTCTAGTTTTTTATTTTTCTCTTGATAAATTCTTTATAATTCAAAATTAGCATTTCTCTTTATCCATGCCAAATTTAATTTAGTATCTTTTTTACCTGTTGAATATCTTTTAATTTTCCATTGATACTACTTTGAACATAGATAATACCATCTCTAACTGTGGAACCTGATTTATTTTCCTAAGCATTGTAATGCTCCTTAATATTTGCAAAATACCCTTTCTAAAGTGTTTTATTATCTTTAATATAAAAATCAACTTCTAGTTTAAAATTTGCCTTTATATAATATATCAATATTTGTCTTGAAACATTCAACTCTTTTGCTACAAAAATCAAAGGAATAGTTGTAAAATTGGTTATTTGCAACTTAGTATATTTGCCCCTATTTCCTACTTTTTTATTAGTATTAAAAATGTTGTTGTTTTTATTTCTTTTTTTTAATAGATTAAAAAATTGAAATCTTTTCTATTTGATTTTTTTGTAATAGTTTTGTAATAGTTTTTTAGCTTTTCTTAAGTTTTATCCCGTTATAATCTCGACCTTGAAACAAAGAAAAAGTCATAAAAAGCTTAGTTTCAATAGTGTGTCAAAGTAGCTCAGCTGGCTAGAGCGCTGGTCTCATAAGCCGGAGGTCGAGAGTTCAAGTCTCTCTTTTGACACCATAAAGTAAAAGTGCTGGTGTAGCTCAGTTGGCTAGAGCAGCTGATTTGTAATCAGCAGGTCGGGGGTTCGACTCCCTTCACCAGCTCCACTTTTATTTATAATCCTTCTGGGGTATCGCCAAGCGGTAAGGCAACGGTTTTTGGTACCGTCACTCGAAGGTTCGAATCCTTCTACCCCATCCACTAGAATAATTTTCTTTTATTGATTTTATTGAAATTTAGTTTATGAATATTTTTTATCTATTTCTATATAAAAGAGTAATCTAAAAAATAAACAATAGAAGAATTGCTACAATTAAATATCCAACATTAAAGATACTAAATAAATTTTACTATATAAAAGTTGGTATAAAATATACCAACTTTAACTTAATAATATATACCTATATTAAACTATTATTTTGTTAAATCTTTTATAAATTGAATAGCCATTCTAACACCTGTTCCACTTGCACCATAAGGATTATATCCCCAAGCTTTCTCTACAAATGCAGGTCCTGCAATATCAAAATGTATCCATTTATCTTTATTCTCTTCATAAATAAAGTTATCTAAAAACATTCCAGCAGTTATTGCTCCTCCATATCTTGTATTTGAAATATTGCAAACATCCGCAATTTCAGATTTTATACACTTTTTTAAATATCTATTAAAATCAAGTTTTGTTGCATACTCTCCACTATATTGACAAGCTTCAAGAGCTTTTTGTTTTAAGCTTTCACTATTCCCCATAATTCCAGTTGTATATTCTCCTAGACCAACTACACAAGCTCCTGTTAATGTTGCAAAATCAAAAATATAATCAATCCCTTTTATCTCATCTTGAGCATAGCATAGACAATCTGCTAAAACTAATCTTCCTTCAGCATCAGTATTTCTTACTTCTATAGTTTTTCCATTTTTAGCTTTTAAAATATCATCTGGCTTATAAGCATTGCCTCCAATCATATTTTCAACTGCCCCAATAATTGCATGAACCTCTATAGGAAGTTTAAGCTCTGCAATAGTTTTAATAGCATTTAAAACAGCAACTCCTCCGCTTTTATCTGCTTTCATAGTAACCATAAAATCAGCTGGTTTTAAAGATAAACCACCACTATCATATGTTAATCCTTTTCCAACCAATACAACTTTTGTTTTTGCTTTTTTTGGCTTATATTTTAGGTGAATTAGCTGTGACTCATGAATACTAGCTTTTCCAACACTATACATTGACATCATTTTTTGTTTTTCTAACTCTTTTTCTCCCAAAATATCACACTCAAGATCTAAATCTTTTGCAATTTTTTGTGCCTCTTTTACAAAAGTTTTTGGAGTAAAATCCTGTGGAGTAGTATTTACCATATCTCTAGCACAATTTACTGCATTTGCAATAATTAATGACTCTTTTAAAATAGTATTTAACTCTTGTTCTCTCTCTTCAAGCACAAAAGATAGCTCTTGTTTTTTATTCTCTTTTTCACTTTTATAATTCACAAAAGAGTATGAACCTAAAATCGCCCCTTCAACTAAAGCTTTAAAATGAGTTTTTAATTCACTATTTATTACAAGTTTTGCACTTTTAAACTTTGTAGATAAAAATCTTTTAACTCCAGCTGAAATGGCTATAGCTAAACTATCATAACTAAACTCTTCAAATCCAACATAGATTCTTTTTCTTTCAACTAAAAGGGCAACTGTCTCATCTTTTACTTTAAAGTCAAGATTTGATAAAAGCTCACTATCTAAATTTTCTACAGCTTTTAAATCTTTTACAAGTATTATCTCTAAATCAAACTCTTTATTTTTTGATATATCTATAATATTAACTTTCATTCATTATCCTTTTTTCAATTTTTTTTGTTGCTTTACTAAAATAGTATATAATTCCTCCGCCAAAAACAACAGCTACGGGAATTGCTAGATACCAATGCTCTTTTGCCCAATGAAGAACAACCATAATCTCATTTCCAAAATACCAAACAGGAACAATTGTAATAGACGCCCAGCACCAAGCAGAAATTAGATTTATAAAAGCAAACTTTCTAGCATCATATCTTGTAAGACCTATTGAAATAGGAATAATTGTTCTCATTCCATACATATATCTTTGAGTAAAGATTATTGGCCATCCATGTTTTTTTAAAAGTAAATGAGCAAAAGCAAACTTTCTTCTTTGCCCTCTTAATCTTTTTAAAACTCCTTCTTTATTGAATCTTCCAATATAAAAATAGACTTGATCTCCAGCAAAACCACCAAGACCAGCTACAAAAATTGCTAAAAACAGGTTCATATCTCCAGAATGAGATAGAAGCCCAGCCATAATAAGTCCAGCTTCACCTTCTAACATACCCCATACAAAAAGTATTATATAACCATGCTGTTTTAAAAGATATACAAATTTTTCTTCAATTCCACTAACAGGAGCCAAATAAAGACTATATGCCAAAAAAGAGACAAATAGTACAAGGAAAACCGCAAAAATTTTCCCTGAATATGGTTGTATTTTTCTAAATATTTCTCTCATTTTTATCCTTAATCAAAATTTAGTAGGCTCTTTGCTTGAACCATATCTTTGTCACCACGCCCCGATAAACAAACAATTACCGTTTTTCCTTTTAGTCTCTCTTTCTCTTTTTTTAAATATGCTATTGCATGAGAGCTTTCAAAAGCAGGAATTATTCCCTCTTTTTGACTTAACCAAACAAAAGCTTCTAAAGCCTCTTTATCTGTTATATTGTCATATTCAACTGTTTTATTATCTTTATGAAAAGAGTGTTCAGGTCCAATTCCTGGGTAATCAAGTCCTGCACTAATACTATGAGCTTCAAGAACTTGTCCCTCCTCATCTTGTAGAAGATATGAACATTGACCATGAAGTATTCCTGGTGCTCCTTTTGCCAAGCAAGATCCATGTTTTGAAGTTTCAATTCCCAAACCACCAGCTTCTATTCCAATACATTTTACCTCTTTATCTTCTAAGAAATGAGAAAACATTCCAATAGCATTTGAACCACCACCAATACAAGCTACAACAAAATCTGGAAGCTTTTTCTCTTTTTCTAAAATCTGTTTTCTAGCTTCATAACCAATAATTGCTTGAAAATCTCGTACCATCATAGGATATGGGTGAGGACCTGCAACTGTTCCTATTATATAAAAAGTATCTCTTGCATTTGTAACCCAATATCGTATTGCATCATTCATAGCATCTTTTAAAGTTTTACTTCCACTTTCAACTGCAACTACCTTTGCACCTAAAAGCTTCATTCTAAATACATTTAACTCTTGTCTAATTACGTCTTTTGCTCCCATGAAAACAGTACACTCTAATCCCATAAGTGCAGCTATAGTAGCAGTTGCAACTCCGTGTTGTCCTGCTCCTGTTTCTGCTATTACTTTAGTTTTACCCATTTTTTTTGCTAATAATCCTTGGGCAATAACATTATTTACTTTATGTGCTCCTGTATGATTTAAATCTTCTCTTTTTAAATATACTTTTGCACCAATCTCTTCACTTATATTTTTTGCAAAATAAAGAGGATTCTCTCTTCCAACATAATCTTTTAATAAAGCATTAACCTCATCCCAAAACTCATTATCAAATCTATATTTATTATACTCATTTTGAAGTTCTTTTAAAATTGGCATTAATGTTTCAGGTACATATTGACCACCAAAAATTTCTCCAAACTCTCCATTTTCATTTGGGTCAAAAATGCTCTTTTTTGGAATATAGTTACTCATATTTCTAATACCGAATATACAGAAGTTTTCTCTTGTAGCTTTGCTTTTCCAGATAAAATAGAGAAATTTAAAATAAAACATGCCTCAACCAAAGTAGCATTTAATTTCTCTATTAAGTTTGAAGCTGCATAAGCTGTTCCTCCACTTACAATTAAATCATCTATTAATAAAACCCTAGGATTTTTAATATCTCCAAAGGCATCAAAATGAATCTCAACTTCATCAAAACCATATTCTAGCTCATATTTCTCACACAAAGTGGTACTAGGAAGTTTTCCTTTTTTTCTAATTGGTACAAACCCTATCTTAAGCCTAGTAGCAAGTGCTGTTCCAAATAAAAAACCTCTAGCTTCAATTCCTGCAATAAAATCTAAGTTCTCTTTTTTATATCTATCTTCTAAGTGTTGCATTAAAAGTTCAAAGGCTTCATGATTGTTTAAAAGTGTTGTAATATCTTTAAAATGAATTCCAGGTTTTGGAAAATCTTCTACTGTTCTAATTGAGTTTAAAAGCGTATCTCTCTCTTTTTGTGTTAAAATCTCTTTACTCACAATATTTCCCTTCATTTGAAAATGCCAATATTCTAGCTAAAATTAAATTATGTTATAGTTTAAAACTTATGATGAATTTTGGTTTTTCTAAAAAACAGCTATTCTGTAGCATTATGTATTGACTTTTTAACTCCATCATAAGCTTCTGATGTTGTATCTTTTGTAGCTTGCCATGCTTGTTTACTATCTTGTTTGACACCAGACCAAGTTGCACACCCTTGAAATAAAATTATAATTGTTACTAATAATATTACTTTAAGCACTACTTATCCTTTTAAATCTATATTTTCATACTTAAATTTATACCAAATATTTCTATCAAATAAGATTAAATTTATTTCGATACAATTTGCCAAGAATTACTACTATCTAAGGAAATTTATGTATAAAAATATCAATACGGCTCTTTGTCATCTAAAAGATTTTGCACCTTTTAAAGATCCTACAAACTCTTCACATTTTCCAATATATAACACTGCAACCTTTGATTTAAAAAATCAAAGTGGTGATAAAATCTATGACTACACAAGAAGTGACAATCCTACAAGAGAAGCTTTAGAAAACTTCTTTTCTTTTGCAGAAAATGGTGCTGGAACTGTTTGTACTCATACAGGAATAGCTAGTGTAGCACTACTTTTTGAGACAACTTTAAAAGCAAACTCTACAATTTTGGTTGAAGCTGATTGCTATGGTGGAACTTTTAGACTTTTGAAAATTTTTAAAGAAAAATATAATATTGAAGTGATTTTTACAGATTTTAGCGATTTTCAAATGCTAGAGCATATTTTAAAAACTTCAAATGTAGATTTAACACTTTGTGAAAGTCCTACAAATCCTGGATTAAAAATTATTGATTTAGAAAAAGTTGCAAAACTTTGTAAAAAGTACAACTCTCTCTTTGCTGTTGATAACTCTCTTGCTACATTTATTAGCCAAAAACCTTTAGATTTAGGGGCTGATTTTTCACTATTTTCAACTACTAAATATATTAGTGGTCACGGAAGTGTAATTGCTGGAGCTATTGTTGCAAAGACAAAAGAGAATTCAGACAAACTTCACTACTACTCTAATGCACATGGCCATAATCAAAACCCTCTTGATGTTCATCTTATATCTTTAGGAGTTCCTAGTCTTAAAATAAGAGCAAAAGTTAGTAGTAAAAACTCTATTAAACTGGCGAAATTTTTGGAGAAACAAGATTTTATAGAAAAAGTAACTCATCCTGCTTTAAAATCTCACAAAAATAGAAATTTAGCAAAAAGACAGATGAAAATAATACCTGGTCTTTTTTGTGCTGATTTTAAAAGTGTTGAAGTAGCAGAAAAATTTATAGCAAATAGTAAAATATTTGGGGAAAAATGCTCTTTTGGAAGTCCTGATAGTAGAGTTGAAATTCCATCAAAAATCTCTCATGCCTCTTTTTCTAAAGAGGAGTTAAAAGCTATTGGAATATCTGATTGTACTGTAAGATTTGCTATTGGATTTGAGAGTTTTGAAGATTTAAAAGAGGATTTATTACAAGCAATAAGATGAAGAGAGACTATATTTTTTATCCAATAAATTGTGGTGAAACCTTGCCACAAAATAATATTCATGCTGTTTCATGCTCTATGCCAACTTTAAAAGATGTAATAGATTATGAAGAACAAAAAGAGGAGATTTTAAAAAAAATCACTGTTGCTTATCCAAGATTTATAATTCATCCATATTTAAAAGAGCTATCAAACTATTTAAAAAAGAAATACAAAGTTTCAAATGATTATGAACTTATACTTTTAAGCTCAAAAAAAGCAGTAGATGTTGTTAGTAATTTTTACTATATTCACAATGCCTTTCAATTTAAAGAGGATTTTGGGGTTATAAAAGTTCTAAAAGGGCGACAATATCAAAAAGTTTTAAAGTTTATTCAATATGTTGGTTACAACCTATCTTCGAGATTAGCAGAGGATTATCTATATAAAATTGGACTTATAGAAAATCTTCAAGATGAAGAGCTAGAGAAAAAAAAGTATGCACAAGAT
Source organism: Aliarcobacter trophiarum LMG 25534 (assembly GCF_003355515.1). NCBI lineage: Bacteria > Pseudomonadati > Campylobacterota > Epsilonproteobacteria > Campylobacterales > Arcobacteraceae > Aliarcobacter > Aliarcobacter trophiarum. The sequence continues at coordinate 1,486,744 of NZ_CP031367.1, forward strand.
ATTATAATATCAACACTAGCAAATGCCTACAAAGAACAAAAAGAGAACATCTGTTTAGCACCTTCTGGAATGAATGCAATTTACAGTATATTAAAAGCTCTTAAAAATATTCAAGCAAGAAATGGAAAATCTATTTTAATACAGTTTGGTTGGTTATATTTAGATACTACAAATATTGTAAGTAACTATTTTGAAGAGAGTAAAGTTTTTTATGATGTTACAAATTTAGATATTTTAGAAGAGTTTTTAAAAAACAATCAAAATAGAACTTTAGCAATAATCACAGAGGTTCCTACAAATCCTCTTGTAAAAACTGCAAATTTAAAGAGACTTCGAGAACTTTGCGATACTTATAATATTGTTTTAGTAATTGATTCAACCTTTGCAACTCCATACAATTTAGATTTAAAACCTTATGCAGATATTTTTGTGGAGAGTTTGACAAAATTCGCATGTGGGAATGCTGATGTTTTGATGGGTGCAATTATTTTAAATAGTAAGTTTAATATTTCACATATAAAAAATGAGTTTTTTAAACATTGTGATACTCCATACATAAAAGATATGCAAAGAATGGCTTTAGAGATTAAAGATTATAAAAAAAGAGTAAAAAAAATCTCACAAAATACAAAAGAGCTTATAGATTTTTTACCAACTTTACCATATATTTCAAAAATTTATTCATCTTTAGATAAAGAGAATTTTGAAAACTACAAAAATCTTATGTTTGATGAAAATAGCCTTTGTGGAATAATCTCAATATATATAGAAAATGATTTTGAAAAAATATATAATGCTCTAAATTTTGCAAAGGGTCCTAGTTTGGGTACAGAGTTTACACTACTTATGCCATATACATATTTAGCTCACTATGATTTAATAAATAGTAAAAAGGGAAGAGAGTTTTTAGAAAAAATAGAACTCCCTATAAATCTAATACGAATTTCAGTAGGAGTTGAAGATATAAATGAGATAAAAAAAGAGTTTCTAAGAGTTAAAAGCAACCTAAATTAACTACTAACTGATAATTTAGATAGCTTTTAAAAGGAGAAAATAAAGTTTAATATAAAAAGCTATACTCTACAACTTCCCATTTTACCTAAAGCATTGATTTTTTCGACTCTTTGAGTATGTCTTCCACCTTCAAACTCTGCTTTATCCCAAGCTTTGATTATTGATTCAATCATACCTTGTCCACTCACTCTTTCTCCTAAGCACAAAACATTTGCATCGTTATGTTTTCTAGCCATTCTTGCACTATATTCATTGTGACAAAGGGCTGCTCTTATTCCTTCAAATTTATTTGCAGCCATACTCATTCCTAAGCCACTTCCACAAATTAAAATTCCAAATGAGCCAGTATCTTCCAAAACCTTTTTACAAACTTTTTGTGCAAAATCTGGGTAGTCAACTCTATCTTTTGAAAAAGGACCCAAATCAACAACCTCATGTCCCCTTTCTTCAAACAACTCTTTTACAAAGGCTTTTATATCAATTCCAGCATGATCAGCACCTATATAGTATCTCATTAGTAAATCCCCTCTTCATGTTTTAACTCTTTTGTTGTATCTATATTTTTTTCTAGACTTTCAACTGTACTTAAAACTCTATCCCATCTTACTTTATAATTATCGTCCCAAGAGAAGTATATAAACCAAGGAGTTCCTACTATATATTTATAAGGCACACTTCCCCAAAATCTTGAATCATTTGAGTGATCTCTATTATCTCCCATCATAAAAGTTTCATCTTCAGCAATAATAAGTTCTTGCATATCAAAAAGCTCTTTTGGATTAGAGAAATCTCTTGTTACATTTGGGTCATTATGAATTCCTTTATGCTCTTTTGCATAAGGATTTACAACAAAAAGTTTACCATTTATCTCTATTGTTTCATAATCTTTGAACTTCTCATTTACATACTCATTTCCCTCTTTTGGATGAAGATATAGTACTTTATCTTTTAAGAATATAGTATCTCCACCAATAGCAACTGCTCTTTTTACATAGTGAATATCAGGATTGTGTGGATATCTAAATACTACAATATCCCCTCTTTTTGGTCTATCACCCTCAATTAAGTGTCCATTTCCTTTAAAATCTGGTAAAATCTTTAATTCTAACCAAGGAATTGTTGGAGTTGGTACTCCATAAGAAAATTTTTTTACAAAGAGCATATCACCTATTAAAAGTGTATTTTTCATACTTCCGCTAGGAATTACAAAAGCTTGGGCTATAAAAAATATAATTGTAAGAACAATAACAATTGTCCCTGTCCAAGAACTTGACCAGTTATAAATATTTTTTAACATCTATTTTGATTCTCTTTTTTCTCTTAAATTTGATGCTTTTATTGTATTTTTTAATAACATTGCTATTGTCATAGGTCCCACTCCACCTGGAACTGGCGTTAAATGAGAACATTTATTTTTAAGATTTTCAAAATCAGCATCACCTACAAGTTTCCCATTTTCAAGTCTATTTATTCCCACATCAATAACAATTGCCCCATCTTTTACCATATCTTCTTTTAATAAATAAGGAACACCTACAGCAATTATTACAATATCAGCTTTTAAAGTGTGAGATTTTAAATCTTTAGTTCTACTATTGCATACTGTTACAGTTGCTTTTGCATTTATTAGAAGTGAAGCCATAGGCTTTCCCACTATATCACTACTTCCAATAACTACAACATTCTTACCACTTAACTCAATATTGTGTTCTTCAAACATTCTCATAACACCAAAAGGAGTTGCACTTAAAAATGAATCAAGGTTTGAAACCATTCTTCCTACATTGTATGGATGAAATCCATCTACATCTTTTAATGGATTAATAGCTTCTAAAATTGTAGTTGTGTCTATATGTTTTGGTAGTGGAAGCTGAACTAAGATACCATCAAGTTTTGGATTATTATTCATAAGATTTATAGTTTGTAATAGTTCCTCTTGAGTAATAGTATCTGGCATTTCATGAACAACAGAGTATATTCCAGCATCTTTACAAGCTTTTGCTTTACTTGCTACGTAAGTTGCACTTGCTGCATCATTTCCTACAAGAATTACTGCAAGTCCAGGAGTTATCTCTTTTTCTTTAACAATTTGTGCAACTTCTGCTTTTACTTCTTCTTTAATCTTAGCTGATAGTGCTTTTCCATCTAGTAGTATCATATTTGTAACCTTATTTTGCTGATTTTTTAAATTTGAAGTCGATTTTATCTAAAAATCGATTAAAGTATAACTTAGCTTTGTTAAGTTTTATATGCTAAATTATACAATTAAATCTTATTGTTAAATAGCTAATGTTAGAAAACTTGAAAATATATTTTGTGAAGTTAGGATATTTTATAACAGAGTTAAAGGATCTTAAGTGAAACTTTAAAATTATTTAACACTGAATTTTATTTAATAAATAAATCTATTTATTTTGTAGATACTCTTTTGCAATTTTAATACATAAACCAGATTTTGAACTTGCATCTATCAGACTTTCACCATTGCTTATAAGTCTTAGAAGTACTAACTGTTTTATTTGCATACTAACATTTGTTATTGACATTTTTCTCCTTTGTAATATTTATATTTTGTGAATATGGTTTATAACTAAACCATATTACACTAGATAGAAGCAACATTCTTTGCTTGAGGACCTTTTTCATTTCTACCAATTTCAAAAGATACCTTTTGTCCTTCAAGCAAGTTAACTCTTCCATAATCTGAAGAGTTAATTTCACTATGATGAACAAAAAACTCATCATTTGAATCTTCTAATTGGATAAATCCAAAACCTTTTTCTGTGTTGAACCATTTTACTGTTCCAATATTTTGTGCCATTGTAATTCCTTAAATTACTTCTTATCGAAGTATGTATTGTATATAAAGTGTAATGAGGAGTTATATTTTAATAGATGTTCGTATTAACTTTGTGAGTATCAATAAAAGCAAACTAAAGATGTGTAAAAACTCTAAATCATCTTTAACGAAATCATTGTATCTGAATAAATAAATTAATGCAAATTAGTATATGAAAATTATAATTTTTTAAAGAAAATAGGTCAACTTTATTTTTAAATGGTATTTAAATATTCCATAACCTTATCTTGAAACAAATTATCCTCCATAAAATATTTTTAGAAATCCTAATTTAAACTAAAAGATATACCAAATTAATAAAAAATTAAATTGGTACAAAGATTTTATGATTTAGATAATTAACTTTTTTTAAGTATTGCAATTGGAACTATCTGTATCTCATCCATATTCCAAACATTATTTACAACATAAGGTTCATCTTCAAGCCAAAGATCAAGCTCTTCATCTGTAGGAAAATCTACAAATAGTGAGGAACCAACCATTTTATCATCCTCAATTAAAGCTCCTGCTGAAACTATTTTCCCATCTTCCATTAATCTTTTTACATTTTTTATATGTTCTTCTCTTACTTCTACTCTTCTCTCATAAGCATCATCATAATCATAAGCTATTATTAAAAATTGCATTTATTTCCTTTTTATTTTAAAATATTTTATTTTATCACAAAATTTATAAAGTAGTTGCAAAAATGAATAATAGAGGATAGATTAATACATTTAAATATCTAAAAAGTGGTGTAATATTTACATTAAAAGGAATTATTTCGGACAAAGATACTCCATTTGAGAGCTTCTTCATAATAGATAGTTTAAAAACAATATCAAAAAACTTCAAAGCTAGAATTGAACTCATCAAAAAGCCAAAGTTATTTTGAGTAATACTTAAATAAATTGAGAAAAAAAATGACATATGCAAAATAAAATATAGAAATATATTTTTTTTAAAAACTATATAATTTAACTCCAACATTCCATAAAGAGTATTAGATTTTTGCCAATTTGACTCAAAAATCTCAATAGCAATAAAAATAAAAAAAAGAGAAAATATTTCCATTTTTATAAATAGAGGCCTAGCCTCTATTTAGTTCTCTTCAGAAAAAATAATCTTTTGATCTTTATAAAGACCTGTTCCAACTGGAATTGTTCTTCCTATTACAACATTCTCTTTTAAATCTTCAAGCATATCCATTTTTGCACTAATTGCAGCTTCTGTTAATACTTTTGTAGTCTCTTGGAAAGATGCAGCTGAAATAATACTATCACTAGTAACTGCAGCTCTTGTAATTCCTAAAAGTACAGGTTCAGCAATAGCTGGTTTTCCACACATTCTTAAGATTTTTTCATTTTCAATCTTAAATCTCTTTTTAGAAACCATATCTCCAACTATAAATTTAGTATCTCCACCATCAAGAATAGATACTTGTCGTAACATTTGAGATGTAATTACCTCAATATGTTTATCTGCAATATTTACCCCTTGAGATCTATAAACTTGTTGTACTTCAGATACAATAAAGTAATGTAAAGCTTTTTCACCTAAGATTTTTAAAACATCATGAGGAGATACTTGTCCATCTGTTAAAGACTCTCCAGCATGAACAAATTCACCTTCATGAACTAATATTTGTTTACCTTTTTCTACTAAATACTCAGTTTGGTTTCCTGTAATATCTGTAATAATAAGCTTTTGTTTATTTCTAAGTGGTTTTCCAAAACTTACAGTTCCATCAAATGAAGCTAATATAGCTATATTTTTTGGTCTTCTTGCTTCAAAAAGTTCAGATACTCTAGGAAGTCCTCCTGTAATATCTTTTGATTTTTGAGTAGCTTTCGGTGTTTTAGCAATGATATCTGCGATTTCAACTCTTTTACCCTCTTGTATATTTAAAGATGCTTTCGGGTCTAGTGTATATCTTACTATCTCACTACTATCTGTTGCTAAAAGAACTGTTGGTTTATATCCAGCTGGGATATACTCATTAACAACAAGTTTTGAAGTTCCTGTTAACTCATCAAACTGTTCTGAAACTGTAACTCCAGGGATAATATCTTCAAATGTTATAGTTCCTGATTGTTCTGCAATTATTGGATTTGCATAAGGATCCCACTCTGCAATAACAATTTGCTCTTTTGTTGTAGGAGCTGAGATTTGAGCACCTTTTTCAACTTCACTATTGTCATTTAAAATTATTGAAGAACCTCTTGAGATATAGTGTCTCATAGCTTCTCTATCATCTGAATCAGCAATAACAGCAAAAAGACCTTTCTCTACAACTTTATCACCAGCTTTAATATCATGTCTTCTTTCTAAATAATCACCAGTTAGTTTATAGTATTTAACTATCCCTTTTGCCCCTGATAATACTTGAGAAGTAACAGGAGCACCATCTGAAACTTTTAATTCAGATGCATAAGGAATTCTATTTGGTACATTCCATCCATCTTTGATTATTTCAACAATAGAGTCATTATTTTCAACTTCTTCACCATCTTTATGTGGAATATAAAGTTTTCCCTCTATTTTTCCAGAAATTCCAGCAAGTTCATTTACTTTTGCAACATCACTTTTTCTTAAGAAATACTGTTTTTTCTCTTTTGAATTTGCAATAGTTAAAACAACCTCTTCGTGAATAGTTTCAATTGTAACTTTTCCCTTAAATGGTGCATTAATTTTTGGTTCAACAAGTAAAATACCTGCATTTCTTCTATTTGCTACAATAGATTTTCCATCTTTTGTATCATATTTTTTGATGTTATAATATCTAATAAACCCTTCTTTATCTGCTCTTAACTCTCTTTCTGTTTGAGTAGCACTTGCAGTTCCTCCAACGTGGAAAGTTCTTAGCGTTAGCTGAGTTCCAGGTTCTCCAATAGATTGTGCAGCAACAACTCCAACAGCTTCACCTGGTTTTGCTTTTCTTTGCTCACCTAGATTTAAACCATAACATTTTGAACAAAGTCCATTTTCAGTTTTACAAGTAAGTGGTGTTCTAATAATTACCGATTTAACTTCACTATCTTTTACAACTCTTGCAAACTCTTCAGTTATTAAAGTACCCTCTGCAAACAATATCTCATTTGAAATAGGGTCAATTATATCTTCAGCGATTACTCTTCCTGTAATTCTCTCTTCTAAGCTTTCAATTAACTCATTTCCAGATGTAATATCAGTTATCTCTATTCCTTCATGAGTTCCACAATCTTCATCTGTAATTCTTACATTTTGAGAAACATCTATTAGTTTTCTAGTTAAATAACCAGCATTAGCTGTTTTTAATGCAGTATCCGCAAGTCCTTTTCTAGCTCCGTGAGTAGAAATAAAGTACTCTAAAACATTTAATCCCTCTTTAAAGTTAGAAATAATTGGTGTTTCAATAATACTTCCATCAGGTTTTGCCATAAGACCTCTCATACCAGATAATTGTCTAATTTGAGTAGCACTTCCTCTTGCACCTGAGTCAGCCATCATAAAAATAGAGTTAAACCCATTTTTATCTGCTTTTACAATATCCATCATCTCAAGCCCAAGCTTATTATTTGTTTCTGTCCAAATATCAATTGTTTTATTGTATCTCTCTTGCTCAGTTAAAAGACCTTGAGAGAACTGTTTTTGAACTTCAATAACATCTTTCTTAGATTTTGTTATATGCCCTACTTTGCTCTCTGGAACAATAATATCATCAATAGATATAGACATTCCAGCAGCAGTTGCATATTTAAAACCTAAGTTTTTAAGATTATCTAAAAATCTAGGAGTTACTTCATAACCTGCTTCTTTGTAGATATAATCAACTAAAGCTCCAATATCTTTCTTTTTAAGAACTTTATTCCATAAATTCATTGGTACAAAACTAGGCAAAATTTCATGCATAATTAATCTTCCAACAGTTGTAGATATAACTCTTCCTTCAAGTTTTGTTCTAATTTTTGCATGTAAATCAATTTTTCCCATATCAAGAGCTATTTTTACCTCATTTACATCAGTAAATAGTTTATGCTCACCTTTTACACCATCTTTAACAAGAGATAAATAGTAAATTCCTAAAATCATATCTTGAGAAGGAACAGCAATTGCTCTACCACTTGCTGGAAGTAAGATATTCATTGAACTCATCATTAAAACTTTCGCCTCAGCAACTGCTTCTTGAGAAAGTGGTACATGCACAGCCATTTGATCTCCATCGAAATCGGCATTAAATGCAGCACAAACAAGAGGATGAAGTCTTATTGCTTTTCCATCAATTAGTACAGGGTGAAATGCTTGAATAGATAACTTATGTAGAGTTGGAGCTCTATTTAATAAAATAGGATACTCATCAACAATCTCATTTAAGCACTCCCAAACCTCATTTGTCTCAGATTCAATCAATCTTTTCGCAGCTTTTAATGTAGTTGCATAACCTTTCTCTTCTAATTTTGCCATTAAGTGTGGTTTAAATAGTTCAAGTGCCATTTTCTTAGGAATACCACATTGATCCATATTTAAGTTTGGACCAACAACAATTACAGATCTTCCAGAAAAGTCAACTCTTTTTCCAAGTAAGTTTTGTCTGAATCGTCCTTGTTTTCCTTTAATTATCTCACTTAAAGATTTAAGAGGTCTTTTATTTGCCCCTTTAACAGCATTTGCAGTTTTTCCATTATCAAATAGAGCATCAACTGCTTCTTGAAGCATTCTTTTTTCATTTCTAATAATAATCTCTGGAGCATCAAGTTCTGTTAATCTTTTTAATCTGTTATTTCTATTTATAACTCTTCTATAAAGGTCATTTACATCTGAAACAGCAAACTTTCCACCATCAAGACTTACAAGAGGTCTTAAATCAGGTGGAAGAACTGGAAGTTGAGTAAGCATCATCCACTCAGGTCTATTTCCACTATTTATAAAGTTCTCAACAACCTTTAATCTTTTAATTATAGTTTTTCTTTTTGCTTCACTTTTAGTTGTTTGCATCTCATCTTTTAAAAGTGTTAAAAGCTCAAATAAATCAAGTTTTTCTAATAGTTCTCTAATAGTCTCTCCACCCATTTTAGCTTCAAACCCAGTGTGTTCAAACAAATCAGCAACTGTTCTATACTGCTCTTCATTTAAAATATCATATTTCTCAATTTTTTTAGTTCTCTCACCATCATAAAAAGCTTCTCCTGAATTCACTACTATATATGCTTCATAGTAAAGAACTCTCTCTAAATCTTTTAGTTTAACACCTAAAATAGTTCCTATTCTTGATGGTAAAGAAGATACCATCCAAATATGAGCAACAGGAGAAACAAGTTCAATATGCCCCATTCTATGTCTTCTTACTTTTGATGAAGTTACTTCAACTCCACATTTTTCACAAACTACACCTTTGTATCTCATCTTTTTATATTTACCACAAAGACACTCATAATCTTTTACTGGTCCAAAGATTTTTGCACAAAATAGCCCATCTCTCTCTGGTTTTAATGTTCTATAGTTTATAGTTTCAGGTTTTTTAACCTCTCCACAAGACCAAGAAAGAATTTTTTCAGGACTCGCTAATTTTAATTGAAAAGCAGCAAAATCTTGTGGTCTTTCAAGCTCTTTTATATCAATTGGTGATAGTACTTTTTCATTATTACTCATTGTTTTCTACCTCTTCAAAAATCTCTACATCTAAAGCTAAGGCTTTTAACTCTTTTGTTAAAACAAAGAATGTCTCTGGAACACCTGAAGCTGGAACATTTTCACCATTTGCAATAGCTCTATATGCTCTTGTTCTTCCTTCAACATCATCAGATTTTGTTGTAAGCATCTCTTTTAGTACATTTGTTGCACCATAAGCTTCTAATGCCCAAACCTCCATCTCTCCAAATCTTTGTCCACCAAATAGAGCTTTTCCACCAACTGGTTGTTGAGTTACTAAAGAGTATGGACCTGTACTTCTAGCATGAACTTTTTCATCAACTAAGTGGTGAAGTTTTAGCATATACATATAACCAACATTTACTCTCTCTTTCATTCTCTCACCTGTTTTTCCATCGTATAAAATAGATTTTCCATCACTATCTATTTTTGCCATTTCAAACAGTTTCTCAAAGTCATAAGCTTCAACTCCATCAAAGATTTGAGTTGCAAATTTTACACCTTTTGACCAATCTCTAGCATAATCTAAAAGTTCATCATCAGTTAGTTTTTCTACAAATGACTTAGCATTCATAAGTTTTGCAACTCCTGCAACTTCAACCATTTTTGCTCTTAAATCAGCGATGTACTCACCTTTTTTTGCTTCATATATATGTTGAATTTGTTTTCCTAATCTTCTTCCTACAAGACCTAAGTGAACTTCCATAATTTGACCAATATTCATCCTAGAAGGAACTCCTAGTGGATTTAAAATAATGTCAACTGTTGTTCCATCTTCTAAATATGGCATATCTACTCTTGGAACGATATTCGAAACAATACCTTTGTTTCCATGTCGCCCAGCCATCTTATCTCCAACTTTTATCTTTCTTTTTGTAGCAATATAAACTTTTACTTGTTTAATAACACCACTTGATAAAATATCATCATGCTCTAATATATTTAATTTCTCTTCATGATCTCTTCTTAATTCAGCTTTTTGTCTTATAAAATACTCTTTTGTATCATTATAAGTTTTCTCAATCTCTTTTGCATAAGAAGATACCACTTTTTTCATAGCAAATCTATTTACATTTAAAAGAGTATCTAATGTTAAAGTATCACCTTTTTTGAACACTTTTCCATCTAACTCTAGCTCTTTTTCTAATTTAGATTTTGTAAGAAGATTGTTTATTTTTAAAGCCTCTTCTCTATCTAACATTAAAAGCTTATCAAGATGTTTTTGATTTAACTCATTTTTTTCTAATTCAATCTCAGCTTTTGCTCTTTCACACTTCTCGTAACCTTTTTTTGTAAATACTTTAACATCTACAACTGTTCCTTCCATAGAAGTTGGGCAATATAAAGATTTATTTATAACATGTCCTGCTTTATCACCAAAAATTGCTCTTAATAGTCTCTCTTCTGGAGTTGGTTTTATCTCACCTTTTGGAGTTACTTTTCCAACCAAAATCATTCCAGGAGTTACATGTGTACCAATTTTTACAATTCCAGAGCTATCAAGATGAGCTAAATTTTCCTCTTTAACCCCAGGTAAATCTCTAGTTATCTCTTCATTACCATGTTTTAACTCTCTACATTCAATCTCTTTTTCATAAATGTGTACAGATGTAAATGCATCTTTTTTTATAAGTCTTTCACTTAAGATAATAGCATCTTCATAGTTGTATCCATTCCATGGCATAAATGCAACCATAGCATTAATTCCAACCGCAAGTTCACCTTTATCCATAGATGGACCATCTGCAATTACTTGTCCTTTTTCTATGATATCACCAGCTTTTATAGCTACTCTTTGTCCAAAAGATGTATTATTGTTTGTTTTTACATTTTTGTTTACATCGTAATAGTCAATAAATGGTCCATTTTCATCTTCACCACTAATATAAATATTTTTTGAATCAGCTTTTTCTACTACTCCACCTCTAGTGGCTTTTATAGCTTCCCAAGCATCACGTGCAACTGTTTTTTCTAAACCAGTTCCAACAATTGGTGCTGTTGGTTTAATCAATGGAACAGCTTGTCTCATCATATTTGAACCCATTAATGCTCTATTTGCATCGTTATGTTCTAAGAAAGGAATAAGAGAAGCAGCAACTCCCATAACCATTTGAGATGAAATATCTATTAAATCAACCTTGTTTTTATCCATTAAAAGGATTTCTCCATTTAATCTTACTTCAACAAGCGGTTCAATGATTTTCCCATTTTCATCAAGTTTTGTACTTCCAGGAGCGATTACAAGACCTTCCTCTTGAGTTGCTGTATAATATGAGATCTCATTTGTAACAATACCATCAACAACTTTTTTATAAGGAGCTTCAATAAATCCTAGCTCATTTACTTTTGAATAAGTTGAAAGAGTGTTTATAAGACCGATGTTTTGCCCCTCTGGAGTTTCAACAGGACAGATTCTTCCATAGTGAGTTGGGTGAACATCTCTTACTTCAAATCCAGCTCTTTCCTTAACAAGACCACCTTCTCCTAAAGCTGATAATCTTCTTTTATGTGTAACTTCAGATAATGGATTTGTTTGGTCCATAAACTGTGAAAGTTGTCCACTTGTAAAGAACTCTGTAATTGTTGAAGTAATCATCTTTGAATTAATTAAATCATGAGGCATGATATCTTCAAGCGTACCAGAAAGTGTAGTCATTTTGTCTCTGATAGTTTTTTGCATCTTAATAAGTCCAGCATGAAGCTCATTTGCAAGTAACTCACCAATAGCTCTAATTCTTCTATTTCCTAGATGATCTCTATCATCAATATGACCTTGCCCTGCTTTAACTTTTATTAAATACTGAACTGTTTTAATAACATCTTCATAAGTTAAAGTTGTAACATATTCAGGAACATTAACTCCTAACTTATGGTTCATCTTCATTCTTCCAACTTTTGTTAGGTCGTATCTTTCAGGATCAAAGAATAGTTTTTTAATAAACTCTTTTGCAGCCTCTTTTGTTACAGGTTCACCAGGACGCATTACTTTATAAATTCTAATTGCAGCTAAATCATTTTCATCATCTAATTGCTCTGTCTGTTTTAATAATTTTAAACTCTCAGCATCTGCTTTAAATGCATTAATAATTGAAGCATCTGCTCCACTTGATAAATCATTTGCAATATCGAATGTTTCAAATCCTAAATCCAAAAGTTTTTTAAGTTTTAATTCATCAAGATTTGTTAAAGCATCAAATAAAACTTCCCCAGATTGTGGGTCATAGATTGAACTAGCTGTATGTCTATCCATTAAAAGTTCAAGTGGATACTCTATAAGTTTAAGACCACCTTCAATTAAAGCTTTAGCTTTTCTTACAGTTAATCTCTTACCAGCTTGAATAACTAAATTTCCTTTGTCATCTTTTATATCATAGTCAATTCTTCCCATAAAGTCATCAGGATTGAACTCTGTTAAAAACTTATTGTTTTTAATTTTGATACTAATAACTGGATAGAATAATTTAACTATATCCTCTTTTGAGTATCCTAAAGCTCTAAATAGAATTGTAATAGGAACTTTTCTTCTTTTATTAATTCTTACATATAAAATATCTTTTGCATCATACTCAAAATATAGCCAAGAACCACGATCTGGAATAATTTGTCCAGTATATAATAGTTTATTATTTGTAGTATTTGACTCATCTTCTTTAAAGATAACACCTGGACTTCTATGTAATTGGTTTACTACAACTCTTTCAACACCATTTACAATAAATGATGTTCTATCAGTCATAAGTGGTATTTCTCTAATAAATAAAGATTGCTCTTTTATATCTTTAACACCTATTTTCTCTCCAGTTTTTTCATCTAAATCCCAAAGAGTAAGTCTAACATTTATTTTAAGAGGTATTGAATAAGTTAATCCTCTAACCATTGATTCTCTAACATCGTATCTAGGTTTTCCAACTTCACTTCCTAAATAATCAAGAGTTACCCTATTTTGAGCATCATGAATTGGAAAAATTGCTTTAAATACTTTTTCTATACCAGCACCAGATCTATCTTTTTGATCAATCATCAAGAAAGTATCATACGAAGTTTGTTGCAGTTGTAATAAATTTGGAATTTCAATTTTTTGTGGGTTTTTTGCGAAATCTATTCTTAGTCTATTACCAGATTTTAAAGAGTTTAACATCTTACACCTTGTTATAAAATTTGGTTATTTTGCTTTATTTTCTTATAAAGCACAAAAGCATCCATAAAGGATAAGGTTAAAATTTATAAAAAAATCTTAACCTTAGCCCTCAAAGATGCCAAACTTATATAGGGAAAAATCCCTATATACGGATAAGTCAATAAACTTATTTAACTTCTACTTTTGCACCAGCAGCTTCAAGTTGAGCTTTAATTGCATCAGCATCAGCTTTAGAGATTCCTTCTTTAATTGTTGAAGGAGTTTGCTCAGCAGCATCTTTAGCTTCTTTTAATCCTAAACCAGTAATTGCTCTAATCTCTTTAATTACATTGATTTTTTTATCTCCTGAATCAACTATAATTACATCGAATTCAGTTTTCTCTTCAGCAGCTTCAACAGCAGCAACTGCTCCACCAGCAACTGCTACAGGTTGTGCAGATACTCCAAATTTTTCTTCAAACTCTTTTACTAATTCTGATAACTCTAATACAGATAAACCAGAAATAAATTCTAAAACGTCTTCTTTAGAAATTGCCATTTTCTATCCTTTTTATTTTTTAATTTAATATATTTTTAGCTTAAAATTAAGCAGCCTCTTCTTCTTTCTTTCTTCTAAGTGCATCCAGACCAATAGTAAAGTTTCTAACAGGTGCCATCCATACAGATGCAAGCATTCCAAGAAGTTCTTCTCTTGATGGTAATTTAGCAAATGCATTAACTCTAGCAGCATCGCAAATTTGACCTTCAATAATTCCTGATTTAATAGAGAATTTATCTTTCATAGAAGTTACAAATTTATCAGCTACTTTACAAGCTGAAATTTGATCTTCTGACCATAAATAGATATTTGTTCCACATAAATCAATATCTCCTAAATCTGCTTTAGCAACAGCTTTAGCCACTAAAGTATTTTTAATAACTTGAACTTTTGTATTATTTGCTTTTGCTTCTCTTCTTAAACTTTCTAACTCTTTATGAGTAAGTCCTTTATAGTCACAAACAACAACAGCTAAAGAGTTTTTAAACTCAAGAGATAAAAAGTCTATAATTTCTGATTTTTCTTGTCTAGTCATATTATATTCCTCCTTTCAAAACATCATCCTAGGCGGGACTTACAAGAGAATAGGAAACTCTCTTACCAGCTGTCTTCAGTTTTATTTCAGTGCTTTGAACACTCAAGAATATCGAACACCTTCAATATTCTTGAATGCAAAAAATTAGATAAGGATAACCTTATCTAATCTCTAATAATTCCATATTATCTAAAACAATAGATGGGCTCATCGTTAAACTAATTGCTGCATTAGCAATATATCTTCCTTTTGCAGTTGAAGGTTTAGCTTTGTTGATAGCTCCAATAAATGCTTCTGCATTCTCTTTGATAGCTTCTGCACTAAAAGAAACTTTTCCAATAGCAGCTTGCATATTACCTTTTTTATCAACTCTATATGTAACTTGACCACCTTTTGCATCGTTTACTGCTTTTGTAACATCCATTGTAACTGTTCCAGTTTTTGGATTTGGCATTAAACCTTTTGGCCCTAAAATTCTTCCAACTTTTCCTACAATTCCCATACAATCAGGAGTTGCAACTAATACATCAAAATCAATGTTTCCAGCTTGAATAGCCTCAGCTAAATCATCGTTTCCAACAATATCAGCACCAGCAGCTTTTGCTTCATCCATTTTTACACCTTTTGCAAAAACAGCAACTCTTACAGTTTTTCCTGTACCATTTGGAAGAACAACTGCTCCTCTAATCATCTGATCCGCATGTCTTGGATCTACATTTAGATTAAGTGCAATTTCTACACTCTCATCAAATTTAGCAGATTTTAAATCTTTTACTAAACTACAAGCATCAGCTAAAGAGTATTTTCTATCTTCAACTTTTGCATTTAACGCTTTATATCTTTTTGAAACTTTTGCCATTTTATTCTCCGCAATTTTATTTTTTTTTGCTTCCACTAATATTATAAAGGTTAGTGGTTATACCTTATACAAAACAGAATTATAACTCTGTATCAATTCCTATAGATCTTGCACTTCCTGCAACAATTTTTGCAGCAACTTCTCTATCTGTAGTATTTAAATCTTTGATTTTCATATCAACGATTTCCATAATTTGTTCTTTTGATAACTTTCCAATTTTTTGTTTAAGTGGATTGCTACTTCCTTTTTTAACTCCTGAAACTTTTTTAATAAGTTCTGTCATTGGTGGTTGTTTTACTTCAAATGTAAAGCTTTTATCTGTATAAATTGTAAGAATAACTGGTAATCTATATCCAGCTTTATCTTTAGTTTTTTCATTAAATGCTTTACAAAATTCCATAATATTAACACCTCTTTGACCTAAAGCTGGTCCTACTGGTGGTGATGGATTTGCTGCTCCTGCTGGTATTTGCAGTTTTAAATATCCTTGAACTTTCTTAGCCATTTTGCTATTCCTTTAAAAATTATAATGATTTTAATGATTAGACATTAGGCAAAAAAACTAAAAAGAAGCTAGTTTCTTTGCCTAATGCCTAAATTAAACCTTAAACTATTCTCTCTACTTGCGTATAAGAGATTTCAACTGGTGTATTTCTTCCAAATATTGATACATTCAGTTTTAAAACACCAGAAACCAAATCAAAATCCTCTACTATTCCATTAAAGTTTGCAAATGGTCCTTCATTAATTCTAACCATTTCTCCCTCATCAAAAGAGATTTTTGGCTTAGCAGCAGCTTTATTTTTTGCTTTTTCTAAAATAAGATTAATATCTTTTTCACTTAAAGCTGTTGGTTTTTTTGATTCACCAATAAATCTTCCAACTTTTGGCATTGATTGAATTCTATGCCATAAAGCTGTATCTAAATCGATTTTAGCAAAGGCATAAGCTGGGTATAAAGGTCTTTCTATAATTGTTTTTTTACCTTTTTTTACTTCTATTAAATCTTCAGTTGGTACTAATACTTCAGCAATTCTATCATCAGCCATCTCATCTTTTAATTTTAATATAGCTTTTTTTACAGATAATTCACTTCCTGAATATGTCTGAATTGCATACCATTTATGTGCCATTTTTATTCCTTATTTAATTACAGAAGACAGAGTAAAAGACATTGCTCCATCAATCATTGCAAGATATAGAGCTATAACAGTAACAACAATAAATACAGATATATAAGCAGTTCTTATTTGTGTTTTTATTGGAAAAATAACCTTAGATAATTCTGATTTTACATTGTTTAAATAGCTACTAGTTTTACTCACATTTCTCTCCATTTTAAATTTTAAGTCAAATTTTTTAAAGAAATTTTCATAAAATCTCTTAAAAAAATTTAATTGTGGCAGGCCAGGAGGGACTCGAACCCCCAGCACTCGGATTTGGAATCCGATGCTCTACCATTGGAGCTACTAGCCTAAAATAGATTGAGAGAGTAACTCTCTCAAAACTATTGAATTGTTAAGATTTTAACTTTACTTCTTTATGAGTAGTATGTTTTTTCAATCTTGGACAATATTTTCTAACCTCAAACTTTTCAGTATGAGTTTTTGGATTTTTCCAAGTAGTGTAGTTAATATCTCCACTCTCTTGACATTTTAATCCAATTTTAATTCTAATTGCTGCCATAGAATTTCCTTATTTAATAATTTCTGAAACAACTCCAGCACCAACAGTTCTTCCACCTTCTCTAATAGCGAACTTAGTTCCTTTTTCAAGAGCAATTGGAGCAACTAAAGTAACAGTCATCTCAACATTATCACCTGGCATAACCATCTCAGTACCTTCATTTAGTACACAAGAACCTGTAACGTCTGTTGTTCTAACATAGAATTGTGGTCTATATCCACTAAAGAATGGAGTATGTCTTCCACCCTCTTCTTTTGAAAGAATATAAACTTCACATTTAAATTCTGTATGAGGTTTAATTGTACCTGGCTTACAAAGAACTTGTCCTCTTTCAACCTCTTCTTTTTTAACACCTCTTAAAAGAATACCACAGTTGTCTCCAGCTTGACCTTGATCCATCTCTTTTCTAAACATTTCAACACCAGTAACCGTAGTTTTTCTAGTATCTCCAAATCCAACGATTTCGATCTCTTCACCAACTTTAATAGTTCCAAGTTCAATTCTTCCAGTAACAACAGTTCCTCTTCCTGAGATTGAGAATACATCTTCTACAGGCATTAAGAATGGTTTTTCAGTATCTCTTTCTGGTGTTGGAATATATTCATCAACTGCATTCATTAATGCAACGATTTTTTCTCCCCACTCACCAACAACACCTTTTTTTGCCTCTTCTAAAGCTTGGAATGCAGATCCAGCAACGATTGGAGTATCATCACCTGGGAAATCATAAGTTGAAAGTAACTCTCTAATCTCCATTTCAACTAATTCTAGCATCTCATCTTTATCAGCTGGATCTAATTGATCTTCTTTATTTAAGAATACAACTATATATGGAACTCCAACTTGTTTAGAAAGTAAGATATGCTCTCTAGTTTGTGCCATAGGACCATCTGTTGAAGCGATAACTAAGATAGCTCCATCCATTTGAGCAGCACCTGTAATCATATTTTTAACATAATCGGCGTGACCTGGACAATCTACGTGTGCATAGTGTCTTTTGTCAGTTTCATACTCAATATGAGAAGTAGCAATAGTAATTCCTCTTTCTCTCTCTTCTGGAGCATTATCGATTTGATCATAATCTCTCATCTCTCCACCATATTTTACAGCTAATACTGCAGATATTGCTGCTGTAGTAGTAGTTTTACCGTGGTCAACGTGACCGATTGTACCGATATTTACGTGCGGTTTATTTCTTGAAAACTTTTCTTTTGCCATAGGAATTTCCCCTTCTAAATTTATTTTTATTTTGCTTAATTGCCCTCTGAGTAGATAAGCCAAATGGGCTTCTCTATTCAGAGGGGATTTGTTTTCACAAATTGTGATGTGTATTATATTAATAAAATACTAAAACTTAAATTAATTGGGAGTATAAATTGTAGAGTTATAAAAATAATGTGCAATTATAACTCAGCTCCCAGTAATCAATAACAATGGAGCGGGAGACGAGACTCGAACTCGCGACAGTCTGCTTGGAAGGCAGAAGCTCTAGCCAACTGAGCTACTCCCGCAACATTTACGTGGTGGTGAGAGAAGGATTTGAACCTTCGAAGCCGTAGGCGGCGGATTTACAGTCCGCAGGATTTGACCACTCTCCAACCTCACCATAAAAATTATTGCTCTGGTCAAGCGCTGTTTTTTAAAACTTACGCACGACTAAAAAATGGAGCTGGTGAAGGGAGTTGAACCCCCGACCTGCTGATTACAAATCAGCTGCTCTAGCCAACTGAGCTACACCAGCACCATAAAATAAATGGTGGTTCGAGACAGAATCGAACTGTCGACACAAGGATTTTCAATCCTTTGCTCTACCGACTGAGCTATCGAACCACTATAAATTGGAGTGAGATTATACAGAGTAGTTTATTAATTTCAACTTAAATTTTTTACAAATTTCTTAAATTCTTCGCCCCTGTGCGCATAAGATTTGAATTGGTCAAGTGATGCTGCTGCTGGTGAAAGTATTCCTATACTATTTTTTTTCAAATTTTTATCAATATTTTCAACTGCAACTTCTAAATACTCACACTCTACACAAGCTATATTAAATTCTTTACAATAATTTAAAACTCTTTTTGTATTGCTCCCTATTGCATAAACTACAATATCTAACTCTTTTATATTTTCAAAAAGTGGTTTTAAGCTTGCACCTTTATCATCTCCTCCAAGAATAATATGTATATTTTTATCCTTATATGGAACTAATGCATTTATTGTTGCATCATAGTTTGTAGCTTTGCTATCATCAATCCATAATCTATTTTTAGCATCTTTAAACTCTTCAACTTTATGCTTATCTATTGTATAAGAGTTTATTAAATCATAATCAACATCATCAAATATTATTTTTCTTGAAACCATTGCCATTATTGCATCTAATAAAAATGGCTCATTGAATTTTATTTTACTTTTATCAATTTTGAAATGCTTACATAAATCATCACTTGAATTATAATATATTACATAAGCAGAAGTTTTAATACCTTTATATATTTCTGGAATAATTGCAATATCAGTTTCACACATTAACTCTAAAGGTTTTAATTTTGCTTTTTTATATTCATCAAAAGTTCCATGCCAAGTTATATGATCTTCTGTTATT
This sequence comes from Aliarcobacter trophiarum LMG 25534, assembly GCF_003355515.1. Lineage (NCBI taxonomy): Bacteria > Pseudomonadati > Campylobacterota > Epsilonproteobacteria > Campylobacterales > Arcobacteraceae > Aliarcobacter > Aliarcobacter trophiarum. Next base: position 1,506,583 of record NZ_CP031367.1, read on the forward strand.
GGTAAAAGAATATAGATATTTGGTTTTGCTTTTTTTGTATAATGAAGTGTAAAAGAGGATGTTTCAAGTATCCAAATCTTCTTATCTTTATTTAAACCACTAAGAGGAACGCCTATATTCCCACCATAACATGAATCAAATTTCTCTAGTAGATATTGACACATTTGTGTTGTTGTTGTTTTACCATTAGTTCCACTAATCCAAATAGTAAAAGGCATTTCATCATAAAATAGATCATAATCACTAATAATATTTTTTGAAGCAAGTACCAACTTATTATAAGGTGGTATTCCAGGACTTACAACTGTTAAATCGTCTGAATTTTTATCAAAAGATTCAAAATCATTGTCATCATATAAATCAGCATTTGGGAATCTTTTTTTCAAAGCAAGTGCTGTTTTCCCTTTTCCTAAAATTCTTAAATTTTCCATTCTTATCTCAACTTTAAGCTTAATAATGCAACAAGATTTGCCATAAAAGATATTATCCAAAATCGCACAATTATTTTATTCTCTTTCCAGCCTTTTTGCTCAAAATGGTGATGAATAGGTGCCATTAAAAAAACTCTTTTTTGTCTTAATTTATACGAACCAACTTGTAACATAACTGAAACTGTCTCTAAGACAAAAATAAAGCCAATAGCTATAAGTAAAATTTCAGATTTTGCAACAATTGCTAAATAACCCATAAATGCACCTAAAGGTAAAGAACCACTATCTCCCATAAAAACTTCAGCAGGATAAGCATTAAACCATAAAAATCCAATCAAAGCACCAATAATTGCAGCTCCCATAATTGCTAACTCTCCAGCTATACTAATACTTGGCATTAATAAATAGTTTGCAAAACCAATATGTCCAACAACATAAACTAAAATTGATAAAGTTGAAAATGCTAAAATTGATGGAACTGTTGCTAAACCATCTAGTCCATCTGTAAGATTTACTGCATTTGAAGATCCCACAATTATAAACATCCAAAAAACAATAGCAAAAACTCCCATTTCAAAAATAGGAAATTTATAAAATGGTACATATAAATCGCTTGTATGCCCAAAATAAAATAGCAATGCAACAACAAATCCTGCACTCAAAAACTGTAAAAAAAGTTTCATTCTTGCACTAAGTCCTGCACTATTTTTTGCTTTTAAAATTTTTGATAAATCATCTTTTATTCCAATTAATGAAAAAAAAGCTAAAGTTAAAAGTCCACCAACAATATAAAAATTGTTTAATTTTGCTGTTAAAATTGTGGCAATAATTGTAGAAAATATAAAAACAACTCCTCCCATAGTAGGAGTTCCCGCTTTTGCTTGGTGAGCCTGTGGTGCTAATTCATATATTGGTTGAGAAGCTTTTTTACTCTTTGCCCATACTATAAATTTTGGCATTAAATACATAGTTAAAACAAAAGCTAAAAAGAAGCTAATTCCTGCACGAACTGAAATATATTGAAAAATATTGATTTCTAAATGTCTATAGAGCCAGTAAAACAAAATTAAACCTTAAATTTGATAAAATATTCAGGATTATATTATAATAAATATTTTAAAAGGTTTAAATAAAATGAGTAAAAAAACAGTCTTAATTATAACAGATGGGATAGGACACAATAGCTCTTCAAATTTTAATGCTTTTTGTAATGCAAAAAAACCAACATATGACTATTTGTTTGAAAATGTTCCACATAGCCTTATTCATACATATGGCGAGTTTGTAGGATTACCAGAAAATCAGATGGGAAATAGTGAAGTTGGACATATGACTATTGGAAGTGGAAGAGTTTTATATCAAGATTTGGTAAAAATACATTTAGCTATAAAAAATAACAGTTTAAAAGACAATGATGTCGTAAAAAATACAATATCAAACTCAAAAGATATTCATTTAGTGGGACTTTTAAGTGATGGTGGAGTTCACTCTCATATAGACCATATTATTGCTCTTGCAAAAATATCTGAAAACTATGGTAAAAAAGTTTGGCTTCATTTAATAACAGATGGAAGAGATGTGGCTCCAAATTGTGCAAAAAACTATATAAATCAGGTATTGAATATTTGCAACGAAAATATAAAAATTGCAACAATTAGTGGAAGATATTACTCTATGGATAGAGACAATAGATGGGAAAGAGTCGAACTTGCTTATAACTCTATGGTATTTGCAACTCCTAAGAGTTCACAAAATATATTAGATTTAGTTGATAGTTCATATAAAAATGAGATTTTTGATGAGTTTATTATTCCTACAGCTTTTGATGCCTTTGATGGAATTAATGATAAAGATGGAATTATTTTTTGTAATTTTAGAAGCGATAGAGCAAGAGAACTTTCAAGTGCTTTTGCAAAAGATGATTTCAAAGAGTTTGAAAGAAAAGAGTTAAAACTTCAATTAGCAAGTATGACTCAATATGATAAGAATATTCCAATCCCTGTAATTTTTCCAAAAGACAATCCAACAAATACTTTGGCGCAAGTTATTTCAGATGCCGGTTTATCTCAACTTCATACAGCAGAAACTGAGAAATATGCTCATGTTACTTTCTTTTTTAATGGTGGAGTTGAAGAACCTTTTTTAAATGAGACTAGAGTTTTAGTTCCATCTCCAAATGTAGCAACTTATGATTTACAACCAGAAATGTCAGCTCCAAAAGTGGGAGAGGCTGTTAGAACTGCTATGAAAAATCAAACTGATTTTATTGTTGTGAACTTTGCAAATGGTGATATGGTAGGACATACAGGTGTTTATGAAGCAGCAGTAAAAGCTGTTGAGGCTGTTGATTATGAACTTGGATTAATTTTGGAAGAGGCAAAAAAAGAGAACTATAATATTGTTTTAACTTCAGACCACGGAAATTGTGAGATGATGAAAGATGAAGATGGTAATACTCTTACAAATCATACAGTTGGAGATGTTTACTGTTTTGTAATATCTCCAAATGTAAAAAAAGTAAAAGAGGGAAGTCTAAACAATATTGCACCAACTGTTTTAAAATTAATGCAACTTCCTATTCCAAAAGAGATGGATGAACCACTAATTTGATAGATATAAAAGAGTTAAAAATTAGTTCAAATAGTAAGAAATTAGTTGATATTTCTTTTACTATAAAAAGCTCAACAGCTTTAATAGGAGAGAGTGGAAGTGGAAAATCACTTACATTAAAAGCTATTTTAAACCTACTTTCTAGCTCATTAGATTTAAAAAAAGAGATAAATAGCAATTTTGAATTGAACTTTAATACTATTGGATTTATTCCACAAAACCCTTTTACATCTCTATCATCTATGACAAAGATTAAAAACCAGATTTTTTGTAGCGATGAAAAAAAAGAAGAGGTTTTTAATCTTTTAGATTTACCTTTAGAAATTTTAGAAAAATACCCTTCACAAATTAGTGGAGGACAAACTCAAAGAGTTGTAATTGCAATAGCTTTAAGCCGTGATATAAAACTTCTTTTACTTGATGAGCCAACAACCGCACTTGATCTTGAAAATAAAACAAATATTATAAATATTGTAAAAAACTTAAAAGATAAACTAAATATTAAAATACTTTTTGTAACTCACGATATTGAATCAATAAAAGATATTTGTGATGATATTGTAATTATAAAAGATGGGCATATTGTTGAGTTTGGAAAGACTCAAGAAGTTTTAAATAAGCCACAACATGAATATACGAAAAAGCTTTTTAACTCAAGCTTTAAAAACAAACAATTTAGGAAATAAGATGTTAAAATTTTTAACAAAAGCGATAATATTTTTAGGAGTAGTTCTTGGAGCTATTACATTTGTATATCTATACGATTTATATCAAGAGATAAAAGATGATATAGATAGTGTTGTAAACTACAATCCAAAACAAAGTACACAATTTTTTGATAAAAATGGGAAACTTTTAGCAAATACGTTTAAAGATGAAAATAGAGAGTATGTTGACTATGATGATATTCCTGCCCGTGTAATTGAAGGACTTGTTGCCATTGAAGATACACAGTTTTTTGAACATTTCGGAGTTAATCCAGATGCTATTAGTAGAGCTGTTATAAAAAATATTCAATCAGGTGGATATGGTGAGGGGGCTAGTACTCTTACTCAACAATTAATCAAAGTTCTACTTCTCACTAGAGAAAAAAAGATTATAAGAAAGGTAAAAGAGGCTTTATTAGCTGTAAGACTTGAATCAATTCTTACAAAAGAGGAGATTTTGGAGAGATATTTAAACCATGTATATTTTGGACATGGTTATTATGGTATAAAAACTGCAGCAAAAGGATACTTTAAAAAGAATTTATATGAATTAACTTTAAAAGAGATAGCTATCCTTGTAGGACTTCCAAGAGCTCCTAGCTTTTATGATCCAACAAAAAATCTTCAAGTCTCGCTTGCACGTGCTAATCAGGTAATCACAAGAATGAATACTTTAGGATGGATAAATAGTGAACAGTTTGAAGAGTCAATAAATGAAACTCCAACTATTTATAACCAAACTTTAACTCAAAATATAGCTCCATATGCTATAGATTATGCTGTTAGTGAACTTATAAATGATATTCCAGATATATTATATGGTGGGTATAAAGTATATTTAACAATAGATTTAGAGACTCAAGATATTGCAAATGCTTCTATAAAAAAAGCATATGATGAAGCTATGCAAAGAGATAAAAATATAAGAAGTGGCTCAAAAAACCCAGATAATGATGCATTTACAAAAGAACTAAATGCTGCTATGTTAACTTTAGAGAGTAATAGTGGAAGAATTTTGGCAATGGTTGGTGGAGTTGATTACAATCAATCAGTGTTTAATAGAGCATTCCAATCAAAAAGACAAGCAGGAAGTGCAATAAAACCATTTTTATATCAAACTGCATTAAATGAGGGATATAATCCAGCTTCACAACTTTTTGATATTGGAAGAACTTATACATATACAGTAAATGGTCAACAAAAAAAATGGCAACCAAAAAATTATGGTGGAAACTTTCAAGGTCTTGTAAGCTTTAGAGACTCCCTTGTACAATCAAGAAACCTTTCTACTTTGAATTTAGTAACAGATGTTGGGATAAATATTGCAACAGATGATTTAAGAAGATATGGTTTTAAAGATATTGTTGAAAACTTATCTGTAACCTTAGGTTCAATGAGTGTAAATTTAATAGAGTTTAGTCAAGCTTATACAATCTTTTCAAATAATGGTGTACAAGTAAAACCATATATTGTGGAACAAATTGTAAACAAAGATGGTAAAAGTGTAAATTTTGAACCACAAAGAAAAGAGCTTAATTCTCCAGAACAATCATATTTAATTACCTCTATTTTAAGAGATGTTGTAACAAAGGGAACAGGAAGAAGAGCAGCAGTTGAAGGTATAGAGCTAGCTGGAAAAACAGGAACAACAAATGATAATATAGATGCTTGGTTTTGTGGCTACTCTCCATCTATTCAAACAATAGTTTGGTTTGGAAATGACAATAATAAACCAATGAGAAGATCAGAAACAGGAAGTACAATAGCAGCACCAGCTTTTGCACATTTTTTCAAGAAATATCTTGAAATTCATCCTGAAATACCAAGAACTTTCACAAAACCAAATGGTGTTTATAGTAGTGAGTTTATGGGAAAAGAAGAGCTTTATACAGATACTTCTCCTCTTCCTGATATAGATTCTCAAATAATTATAGACCAATCTTCACAAGATGGAAATAGTATGGAGTTTTAATATCTCTTTTTATATATTAAATCTATACTTTGGGTCTTTTCCATAAGACCCAATTCCAAATTCCAAAGCTTTGTAAGTTCTCTTAAGAAAATCAACTCTCCATTTGTAGCTTTATCTTTAATCATAATTTGATTTTTATCACCTATTTTTTTACCAACTGTTGTCTCAATATATTGAGTTTTTGGGTCATAATCAAAGTGTAATACATCAATTCCTATCTCTTTGACATAATCTTTTGATAACTCATTTAATATAAAAAGAGAAGCTTGTGCCTCTCTATTTTGTTCACTTACTGAACTATTTGAAAATTTTGTTCCAAAAATCAAGTAAGATAAAATATCTTTTGAGTTCATTGCTGGGTTTGATCTTAAATTTACTCTAGGATTTTCCATAGAACCAGTAATATCAATAAATATCTCTACATTATCAATTTTTGTATTTGCTTTTATATCCAAAATTGGATTTATATTTTCTAGACCTCTAAATTGTAGATTTGAATCTTCTATCTTATATGTCTTACCAAGTTCACTAAAAGTTCCATTAATATTTGAAACTCTTCCAAAAATTCTCAAATCATTTTCAAACTCTTTTTTTATCTGTAAATTGGCTTCTAGTTTTAACTCTATATTTTTTGTAATATATTTAATATCATTTGAAATAAGTCTCAAATTCAATCCAATATTTTTAGTAAAAAAATCTTTTTTTATCTCATTGTTTCCACTACTTACAATGATTATATCTCTATCTTTACTAATATTTAAAGCTGGAATATTATAAAAACTCTCTATTTTATTTGGGTTTATAACTCCCGATATATAGATTTTACTATTTTCTTTAAAGTTTATATCAAGACTAGAAGTTATAGCTCCTTTTCCATATACAAGATGTTCAACAAATAAATCTTTTGTAATTATATTTAAAATCAAATCTTCACCACTTTTTGAACTATTCAAAGATAGATTCTCAAATTCAAAATTCCCAGAAAAATTTGATATATTTAAATAAGCTTTTTTTAAAAGTGTGAATTTTTTATTGAAATTTATATCATAAACTTTTTTTATATAAAAATCTGTTTTATCAAGAGTAATTTTCTCTTTTTCAAATTCTCCTTTTATATCTATCTTCTCAATACTATTATCCTCAAAAGAGATTTTAGGACTTACAATCTCAAAATAAACTCTATCTTTTAATAGTTTTAAATCAATATTTAACAAACCAAAAAGATTTAAATCAGAAATTTCTAAGATTTTCTTTAACTCTTTTTCAAAAATACTAAGCTCTTTTATATCTGTTTTTAACTCTAAAATATCGCCACTTCTCTTTAAGTCTGATCTAAAAGAGATATTTTGAAATTTAGCTTCAATACTATCTTTTTTACTTTTTAGCTCAAAATTCATATCAAAGTTATCATTTAAAATAGTACTTGATTTTAAAATAAGATTATCTTCAAACTCCCCTTTTATATTTGAATTTATCTTTGAAACTTTTATATTTTTATCCAATTTATAAATAGTGTTTGGATTTAGATTTTTTATATTTAAATCAAATATAATTTTTTTAAGATTTTTTGTATTTAAATTCATTTTTATATATTTTGAGTTTAAATCCATATTCAAAAAGTTCTTTTTGTAACTTGTATCTATACTAAAGTTTCCCAACTCTTTTATATTTAAGTCTTTATATTTTAGATTTTCAACAATCGATTTTGAATTTAAAATTAAATTTTCTAAATCATCTAAATTTAATTTTAAATCCAATATCGATTTTTTATCTGCATAATTAGTAAAAACATCAAGTTTGGAAGTAATATCTATACTCTTATTATCTATTTTTGCAACTCCATCAAAAATTAAACTATCTATTTTTAAAATAAAATCATCTATTTTTACTAAGTTCTCTTCCAAAATATTCTTAAATACTATCTCTTTTTGCTTACCTATTAAACTTGATTTTATCTCTAAATCTTTATCTAAAGATTGATAAATACTCTTTTTTACAGTTGTATTTAACTCTGCTTCAAAATTTAAACTCTCTAAATCATTATTTAATATTTTAGCTTTTGCATCTAGTCTTGTAAAAATTTGCTCATAATTTAAAATAGAGTTTAAACTTGAAATCTCAAGATTAGAGTTTTTAATATCATAGTTTCCTACAAGCTTTATATCTCTTATATCGATTTTCTCTTTCAAATCAATAATCTTTAAATCATCACTCTTTATAGTAAACCCCATTTTTTCTAAATCACCACTTGCATTTAACTCAAATTTTGCTTTTGCATACTCTTTTAAATCAATATTTGAACTAAGTTTATACTCATTGTTTTTTATCTTTATTTCTGTTTCAAGATTTGCGATATTTGATTTTATTGTTGTAAATATCTCTGCACTTATATTATCTTTTAGATTAGAACTGATATTTTTAGCATTTAAAACTATCTCATCTATCTTTTGGTTTTCGTAAGAAAAATCAGAAATTGAAATCTCAAAATTTTTTATAAATAAAGAGAATGGTATCTCAAAACTACTACTTTCTTCACTTTGGCTTTGATTACTATCTTTTATATAAGATATTAACTTATCTTCAAAAACTATCTCTTCTGTCTTTAAATCATAAATATTTATCTCTTTTAATAAAAGAGGAATAATAGTAGGTTTTATATATAAGCTTTTTGCTCTTACCATATCATCATAATTTAGATCATAAATCTTAAAACCATCAAATATAGTTCCATCAACTTTACTATATTTAAAAGTGGGAAACTCAACACTAATATAATCAAATATCTTTTTTGTCACATCTTTTGATGTAATAAGATATAAGAATATTACTAAAAATAGAGCTACTATTGTAAAAAATAGATATTTCAAAACTCTTAAACTTCTCAAAACACTTGCCCTATTCCTATATGAAATACAAATCCACCATCATCTTGTGGGAAACCAAAATCAACTCTAAAGGGACCAATAGGAGTATAATATCTAGCACCAAAACCAAAAGAGTTATAGAATTTATCATTAAATTTATTTGTCTCCATACTTAGCATTGTAGAGTCAAAGAAAGTCACAAGACCTACATTTTTATAAATATTATACTCAAACTCCAAACTACTATCTATCATACTAAGCCCACCGTATGGATTATCATCACTATCTTTTAGTCCAACTTTTTCATATGCATATCCTCTATTACTATATGCTCCTCCAGCAAAAAAGTGTTTAAAAATAGGCAAATCTCGATCTAATGTTCCTATTTTTGTTTTCAAAGATGCAGTGAGTTTATCGAAGGTTTTAATATATCTTAAATCAGTAACAGTTTTTAAGTAGTCATACTCACTTCCTAAAAATTTTGAACCATCTTCTATATAAAAAGATAAAAAATATCCATCCTTTGGGTTTAAACTATCATCTCTTCTATCTAATTTAATCTCATAAAACAAAGAGTTTAAAAGATAGGTTCCACTTTCATACTCTTTTAAATCTGATTTAATTGTAGAGTGTTCAGCCAAAAATCCAACACTATTTGGTAAGTTATAAATCTCTTTTGAAAGAGTCAATCTATCTTGTAGTTTTTTTTGTGAATAGCTTGTATAATCCATATCTTCATAAGAGACATCATTGTTTAAAGAGATATTTCCTTTGATAAAATATGGGTCAAAAATATTATTATATAGTTCAAAACCTTCACTATTTACCTTTGTTCCTAAAGTAAATTGTTTTAAATCTCCTAAAAAGTTATCATTTTTGTGTTGAGCTTTAAATCTAAACTTTTTATCAGTATCGTATCCAAAACCAAACATATTCTCTTTGAAAAAGCCCTCTTCTAAATTTATATTTATAGGAATAAATTCACTATTTGATTCAAAATCTGGTTCAACTATTATAGTTTTATAAATACCAAAGTTATATAGATTTTCATAAGTTTTATCAAGAAGTTTTGAGTTATATATCTGCCCTTTTTTAAACTCAATATGCTTTTGTAAAAGCTCTTGGCTAATATTTGCACTATTTTTAATATTTATATCTCCAAAATATTGAAGTTTATTTTTTGTTATTTTATAGATTAGATCAACTCTATACTCATCTAAATTTATATAAGCTTTTGCATTTATATCTGCTTTTGAATAACCATTTTCATTTAAATGTTTTCTTATATCTTTTTTTGATTCTGTAAATTTTGATGAGATAAAAACCTCATCTTTTTTAAAACTTACAAATCTTTTATACTCATCTTCTACCTCTATAGAGTTTACCTTTATTGGTTCATTTTTTATAATCTCTATCTTTGCATTATTATCTTTTATCTCATAATTTACAGTAGCTTTATAAAAACCTAAACTATCTAAATACTCTTTTAGTTGCTCACTACAATTTTCTATATCTTTTTTTATAAAAGTTGGATTCTTTTTCCAAATCTTATAAAACTCATCATATGAAAAGCCACAAATAGTATCAAGATTTGATTTAGAAAAATCCCCTAGAACTAAATCTATATCTCCGATATACTCTATTTTTTTTATCTCATTTGCAAAACAATTTATAGTTAAAAATAAAAAAAATAGAAAAACTTTCAAATTAATCTCTTAAAATTTTAAATCTCTTTTTTTAAAACTAAAAGTTTTAACTCTTCTTGCTTATTTGAGCTCCATTTTTCTGATCTTGGAAACTCAATATAACTATTTGTATTTTGATAACCTCTTCTAATATAATAGTCTCTTAACTCTGTTCTACTTGAAATTACCTCCATAACAAAACTTTTAATCTTCCAAATCTTTGAAGTTTCAAGCTCTGTAAACTCCAAAAGTCTTCTTCCAACTCCACTTGCTTGAATATTTGGATCAACTGCAAAAAGTCCTATATAAATAGTATTATCTTCAAGTTTTGCCTGTATAGTAGCCACAACTTGATTATTATTTTTTGCTATAAAAGTTTTTGTATTTTTCTCTTTTAAATACTCATTTAGCATATCTATATCAATTCTAATTCCGCTTAAAAGATGTGCTTCACCTGTCCAAGCATTTCCTTTTAACTCCCCTCTATATGCCTCATTTATTATCTTTACAACCTCTTCTTTATCTTTTGTATTTTCTAACTTTAACTCAAAAAATTCTAAATTCATAATATATTCTCCCTTTTCTATTTTTAACTATTTTCTCAAATACTCTAAAGTAGCACTTATAATATCGTCATCATCTTTGCTTCTTGATTTTATACTCTCTTTTACACTATTTTTTATAAAAGTAATATTCATCTCATAAGAGCTTATCTGCTCTATATTTTTTGATATTGCTAATATTTTTATTAAAATCAGATCCATAAATTGTTTTGTAGGAGTATCAAGTTTTCCAAATCTATCCTCCATCTCTTCTTCAATTTCATATAAAGTCTCTTTACTTACAGCACGACTTAGCCTTCTATAAAGTTCAAGTCTTATTCTATCTTCACTTATATAATCTTCACTAATATATGCAGAAATTGCTAATTTTATATCTATATTTTTCTCATTTGTTTTTATTTCTCCACTTAAAATTGCCAAAGTATCTTCAAGCATTTTAAGATACAAACCATAACCAATCTGTTTTATATGTCCACTTTGCTCAGCTCCAATAATGTTTCCACCACCCCTTATTTCTAAATCTTGGTGAGCTAAAGCTGTTCCACTTCCTAAATATGAGTTTGATTCTAAAGCAACAAGCCTTTTTATAGCTTCAGGTGTTATTTTGCTCTTATCTTCAACTACATAGTAACAAAATCCCTCTTTATTACTTCGTCCAACTCTTCCTCTTAATTGATGTAAATCAGCAATCCCAAACCTATCTGCTCCATCAATTATTATTGAGTTTGCGTTTGGTAAGTGAATTCCACTTTCAACTATAGAAGTTGCAAGTAAAATATCAAACTCTTTATTTTCAAAAGCTTCAATTATCTTTTCAGTAGTATCTGCTTTTATTTGAGAGTGAATAATCTCTACTTTTATATTTGGCACTATTTCAAGTAAATCTTTTTTCTTAGCTTCAATAGAAGCTATGTTATTATGAACATAGAAAAGTTGTCCTCCTCTTCTTTTCTCCCTTAAAATAACCTCTTTTATTAAAGAATCACTATACTCTTTTACAAAAGTTCTCACTCCTAATCTCTCACTTGGAGGTGTTAAAAGGCTACTCATTCCTTTTAGTTTTGATAAAGCTAAATTTAAAGTCCTTGGAATTGGTGTTGCACTCATAGAGAAAATATGCACATCTTCTCTTAGAGCTTTTAGTTTCTCTTTTTGTTTTACTCCAAATTTATGCTCTTCATCAATTATTACAAGTGCAAGATTATTTGTTTTAATATCAAGCAAAGAGTGTGTTCCAATTACTAGTTTAATAGAGCCATCTTCTAAACCTTTTTTAATAGAGTTTTTCTCTTTTGTTGTTGTTTTTCCATCTAATTTATAAACATCAATTCCAAAATCTTTAAATCTTTTTGAAATTGAGTGGTAGTGTTGTGTTGCTAAAAGTGTAGTTGGACATACAAAAACTGTTTGATATCCACTATTTATAACAGCAAGTAAAGCATTCATAGCAACTTCAGTTTTTCCAAAACCAACATCTCCACTTAAAAGTCTATCCATAACTTTTCCACTACTTAAATCAGCTAATATCTCATTTATACTTCTAGTTTGATCTTTTGTATAAGCAAATCCTGCCTTTGCTTGAAAATCTTTTATCACATATTCATCTATAAATATTTTAATCCCATTTACAAGCTCCCTTGCAGCTGCTAATTTTATAATATCATTTGCGATTTCAAAAAGCCTATCTTTTACTTTTTCTTTAAGTTTTGTAAAACTTCCACGACCAAGTTTATCAACTATCGCATAACTCTCACCATCTGCAACATATCTATCAATTGTATCAATATTCTCAACAGGAATTAAAAGTCTATCTTCTCCTTGATAGTTGATTACAACAAAATCTCTTTTTGCTCCCATTATTGAAACTGGTTCTATCCCTTTATATACACCAATTCCATGCTTTTCATGAACCACAAAATCATTTAAAACTAACTCATCAACAACTAGTTTTACTCTTTTTTTTCTCTTCTTATTTATCTCTTTATTTAAAGAGATTATAAGTTCCTTACTACTTAATAGATTTATTATCTCTTCACTAAAGTGATATTTTATTAGCTTATCATCAAGTGAAAGTTCAAGAGCTTTTACTCTTGCCTCACTAGTAGTTATAATAGTGATTTTTTTGTCTTTATGAAAAGAGATAAACTCTTTTATATTTGAAGGGCTTACCTCTTTATAATCCTTACTTGAATATATTTGAGGAAGAGTTAAAAACTTATCTTTATTTAACCTTTTTTCCTCAAAAATATAAGCCTCATCTAACTCACTTAGAGCTTCTTGTGTAATAAATGAGTTCATATTTTGTGGCAAATAGTGTGCAAGATTATCTAAATACCAAAAACCTAAAGAGTGAATATCTTTTACAAAAGCATCACTTGTTGAAAGCTCTATTTTAGAGTTTATCTCTTCAAAACTATCTTCATTTAAAGCTAAAAAAGCAGGAGTTATATTAAAACTCTCAAGCTCATCTTTTTGTGATTTTTGATCTTCAATATCAAATTTTCTAATACTTTCAACTTCATCATCAAATAAGCTAACACGATACCCAAAATCACTCCCCAAAGGTGCAATATCAAAAATATCTCCTCGAAAAGAGACCTCTCCTAAACTAGTAACAATATCTACAAAATAGTATCCCCAACTATAGAGTTTTTGCTTAAAAGAGTTTAAATCAAGTTTATCACCAAAATTTATTATAAACTCATCAAAACACTCTTTTTTTGGCATAGGAAAGCTAATAGTCCTAAGAGGTGAAATAAGTATCTTATCCTCTTTTTTATATCTATAAAAATCTTGTAGAGCTTTTGTAATATCTTGTAATTCATCACTAAAAGAGTGTAAATCATCTTTGAAATTTGCTCTAAAATCTGATAAAACAAATGGCTTAAAGCCTAAAAATGAGACAATATGTGAAGCTTCTATAGCTTGTTTATCATCATTTACTATTAGAAGTTGGCATTTTTTTAGATTTTTTTCATCTTTTAAACTTTTTAAAAATTCATATATATTTTTCACTATTTCTCTTTGCTTAACTCAAAATCATTTGTAGTTTTATCATAATAGTATGCTGGATATGGAGTCTCATTTAATAAAAAAACTAAATTTGCACTATCAAAACCAGCTTTTTGTAAACCTTTCTTGAAAACTTCCAAAATATAAGCTTTTGTAGCAAAAGTTGTAGTTGTCGAGTTTCCTGTATATGTAAACTCCTCATTCTCAACTCTTATAAAACCCTCTTTCTTCACATGTTTTTCAAATCTATCTTTATCAACTATTCCAACAACATCTAACAAAACCAAAACATCTATTGTAACCATCAAAAACCCTCAAAAAAAATTCATGGATTTTAACATAAAGTAGATTTATGCAAAATTACCTATTTTTTTGCTATTATTATATATTATTATATAATTTTAATCTTTATTAAAGGATTTTTGATGAACTATGAACTTCTAAGTCGCCTTGCTATGCAAGATTCAGAAAGGCTAAAGAGTGAAAATCTTATTTTGGTAAAAAAAATTGTTCTTCTTGAGCAAGAAAATAAAAACCTAAAAGAGTTTAATTCTATTATTGAAAAAGAAAAGAATGCCTATAAAGAGAGAATTGGTCAGATAAAAAATGAGCTAAATGGTTTGGTTATTGAGAAAAATCTACTTTTAGATGAGATTATAATACTTGAAAATAGAGTAAAGAAACTAGAAGAGAAGATATCAATTCAAAATCAAGAAAAAGAAGAAAAATTCTCGCAAAGAGAGAAAATAAGAGTAAATGAAGATGGAGAGCTTATAAGAAATAAAGAGGAAATAAGAGCCAAAAATATACCAAAATCAGTTGAGTTTTACTCATAGTTAAACAAAAAAGAGTAAAAAAATATTTTTACTCTTTTATTTTAAACTACTTTTTACAGTGTTCAGCGTAATATCCACCAAATTTAGTCTTTTTGCCCTCTTTATTTTCAGAAGCACTATACTTTGTCACAACTGGATTACACTCATCAATCCATTGATTAATCCCATAAACCTTAACCTCATCAAAGCCCATTTGTCTAAATGTTTGAGCATTTATAACAGCCCTACTAGCTGTATTACAAACCACTATAAGCTTTCGTTTTACAAACTTATCATCATCATCTAAAACTATATTTTCAAGAGCTTTTTCAGGAGCTTCACGTCCTACTCTCATACTTCCAGCAATAGCACCAGCTGCCCACTCTTCCATTGTTCTTACATCTACAACTGCCCAATCTTTTGAAGATAGTGCTTTTTTAACATCATCAGTAGTTGCCAAATTTCCATCTTTTTTTGCCTCTTCCTTTAAATTTTTACTTAAAGTATCATAATCTATAAAATCACTAGCAAATAGTGAACTAAAAATCAAAGACCCAGCAACTATAATTTTTCCAAATTTCATATTTAACTCCTAAAATAAAATGTTGTTTAGTGTATAAGAAAGTGCATTAAACTATTATAAAAAATTATACTTAATAGTTTTATTTTTATTATAAAATATGCTTATTTATAATGCATATTTTTGTAGCCTTCTAGCCTTTTTCTATAAGTAGAGTTAAGCATAGGATTTCTAAAATCTAAAAAATCAATAGCCAAACACTCTTGATTTCCACGCCCAATTCTTCCTAAATATTGAATTAATCTTCCATAAAAAGATATAGGTGTTGCAAATATTATAGTGTTTAAATGAGGAAAATCTATCCCCTCTCCAAAAAAGGAGCTAGTTGCTAATATTAGTGAGCTAGTTTTTACTTTTTGCATATTTTCTACTTGCTCTTTTTTATTTTGGCTTCCATGAACACTCACAAAATCTATATTTTGCTCTTTTAATATATTTTCCAAAAGGTTTAAGTGCTCTATTCTATCACTTAAAAGCAATATTTTTCTATTTTGATGCTCTTTTATCGTTTCTACTATTTGTCTATTTCTATCTTCATTTGAAACTAGCTCATTTATAATTGCTGCATAATTATCAGCACTACTTGTAAACTCTGTCTTTATTACAAGAAGTTTATTTGTGTGAGTTTTTGGTTTTTTATACTCATAAGAGATACTTCCTAATTGCTGGTATAAAATAGGATCAAGCTCATCTTTTCTATTTGGTGTTGCACTAAGTCCTAAAATAAACTTTCCACAAAAATTTTTAACAATCTGTTCAAAGGTAAGAGCTGGAATATGATGACACTCATCAACAATCACTTGTGTATAATTTTTTACTAATTCAGGGCTATTATTTAAGCTTTGCATTGTAGCTATATCTATATTCCCATTAAGACTATTTTTGCTTTTTCCTAAAAAACCAATATCGCTCTTTTTGTATCCAAAATAGTCAACAAAACGGCTAATCCACTGGTCAAGTAACATATTTTTATTTACAATTATAAGGGTTTTTACAGCTCTTTTCTCAAATATTTTTGCACCAATTAAAGTCTTTCCAAATCCAGGAGGTGCCACACAAATTGAACTATCATATTTCAAAATCTCTTTTATGGCATCCTCTTGCTCTGGTCTTAGAGTAAACTGAACTTTTTTTGTATCTATTTTTTCATAAACTCTATAATCTTTAATCTCATATTTAACTAAATTATAGTTTAAATACAAAAAAAGTTTCTCCTTTAAACCTCTAGGAAGTGTTAAAAAATCTCCACTCTCTTCATAACCTTTTAAATATTTTGGAGTATTATATAGTGGTTTTCTAAGGCTAAGTAGAAGTTTTATTTGAGGATTTTCAAAACTTGCAAATGATTTTAATTTACTTATAAAACTCTTTGACAAGCTTTGTATTGGAAATTTTATTCCACTATCTAAAACTATTTGAAAACTATTTTGTGGAAAATCTACAGTTTTTAAATCTTTTTCAATATTTTGTGGCTTTAAAACTTGTGCAAAACTATAAATCTGCTCTTTAGATGCTTTATTTATATTTGCAAGATAGTTCCACTGATCATGAAAAATCTTTTTCTTATTAATATCTAAAAAAACTGTACTATTTTTATCTCTATACTTTAACTGCAAAGGTAGTTCTATATATGAACCTAATTTTTCTTTTGTTGAAAACTCACTATTTGGATAGAGTTTTGCACTAATGTTTGCTTTTTTTTGTAAAAAATATACAAAGCTATATGAGATTTTTGAACTTATCTTTTCTTCAAAAAATATCCAAGCAAAAATTGACTTATATGAACTTAAAGAGTATGAAGCTGGAATATTTAACTCACTTAAAGCCCTTTGAAGTTTAAAAACATCTTCACTATTTAACTCCAAAACAACATAAGAGCACTCTTGATTTCTATCTATTAAATATGAAGCTAAAAAGATATTTCCTCTTAAATGTTCTTCTAAATCTTTATTTGTAAGAGGCAAAAAGTCATCACCCATAAATGTTTTAGTAACAGCAGAGAAGCCCTCTTTACTTCCATCTTTACTCTTCCACTTTTTTGCATATATATCAGCTCTATTTACAAAAGTTTCTCTAAATAGATCTATTTTTTCATCTTTTGTAAACCTTTTTCTATCTAATACTTTTTGATTTTTTATATGCTCTTCTAGCTCTTTTATCTTTGTTTCTAGTTGTTGTTTCTGAAAATATAGCTCTTCTAACTCTTTCTCAACACTTCTCATAAGATATTAGCTCCAAAAATCTCTCAACAACCAAAAAAGAGCCAAAAACTAAATACTCGTTTTCCAAATCCATTGATAGCTTTTCAATCTCAACAATTTGCAACTTTTTTATACACTTTTGTAAAATATCTTTTTTTACAATTCGTTTATCATCTAAATCTAAAATAAAAATCTCTTTTACAATTGGTTTTAATACTTTTAAAACTTCTTCATAATCTTTATCTTCGTAAGAGTTATAAATTAGAGTTATTTGTCTATTTTTAAACTCCTCTTTTATAACTTTTGCTGCCAAAGAGTTATGTCCAACATCAATATATAAGTTTTTTGCAATTTTTTGACATCTTCCAAAAAGTGGAGTTGTGTTAAAAATCTCAAGATTTATAGGATTATTCCTAAAAAATGGCAACTCTTCTAAACATCTAATACAAAGTGCCAAATTTCTTTTTAGATATGAAGCAAAAACAAAATCATAATCTATATCAAAATTTTCAACTTTTAGAATTTCAATATCTCTATTAAACTCTTGTTTTAACTCATCTTTTACTTTTTCTGCAACTTTAAAAACCTCTTTAAACTCTTGATAACCTATTATCATCTTTGCATTTGTTGCTCTCATTTTTGTTTTTGCAATTTTTTCTATACTATCTCCCAAAAAAGAGATATGATCTAGTCCAATAGTTGTAATTAAACTTATATCATTTTTTACAACATTTGTAGCATCAAACTCACCACCTAGTCCAGCTTCAAGTACCAAATAGTCACAATCTTTACTTAAATAAAGAGCTAAAAGTGTTGTATATTCAAAATATGTAAGCTTTTGAAGTAAACCTTCATCATAAATATTAATTAAGAAATTATGAGCATTTTGTAGTAAATTATCACTAACATCAGCTCCATTTATCCAAATCCGTTCATTAAACTTTTTTATATGTGGAGAGCTATAATGTAGGGTTTTAAATCCAGTTTTATATAAATAATGAGATAGAAATCTTCCTGTGCTTCCTTTTCCATTTGTTCCAACAATATGAATAACAAATGGAATTTTTATCTCTTTTTCCAAAATAGAGAAAGCTTTATTTACAAAGCTAAAATCTATTTTGTCATAATACATAGTTTTATGTTCTAAAAAACCACTTAAAGATTTTGTTTTTAAACTCATTTTTATTGAAAAGAACCAACTGCAACTCTTGAAAGCAAGTCAGTAACTGCCATATCACTAGCTTTACTTATAGCTTCAAATCTTTGTGTATCATTTATAGTAGTTCCAATATCTATAGCAAAATCATATTCTCCATCAACTGTAAAACTCTTTGTTTTTGATGTCGATTTATCTAAATATTTAACTCCCAATACAACTTTTGCTTTATATAGTTTATTATATCCATCTTTGTCATACTGTAAAGTAGAGAAACTAACACTTGAAATTCTTAAGTCCATTATAATATCAGCTTCTACTTCACTATCAACCATATTTGAACCAACTCTTTGAATTAGAATTTTTGTAACAGCATCTTTTACTAAAACAGAGTTTTTTGGATCTGCTGGACTTACATCCAATCTTACATATAAATCTTTTCCTAGCTCTTGTTTTGCATAATATGTAGATGGTCTATATCCACAAGCTACAAAAAATAGAGCCACAAATATGACAAATAGTGATTTTGTAACTCTCATTTTATACCTTGATTACTATATTTACTAATTTTTTTGGAACAACAATCTCTTTTAAAATAGTTGCACCTTCAAGCCACTTTTTAGCTTCACTTTTTGCAATATCTAAAACCTCTTCATTTGTAGCATTTATACTAACTTCAATTTCAGCTCTTTTTTTACCATTTATTGTAACTGCTAAAACTATACTATCTTGTACAAACACTTCATTTTTTATCTCTAAAGGTTTTGAAAAATTCTCTAAATTAAAGTATCTATTTGATAACTCCCAACTAGTATGTGGAATAATTGGCTCCAATATATTTGTCAAAATATAGTAAGCTTCTGCCCAAATAGCCTCATTTTTTTGAGCTTGTAAAGAGTTCATAGCTTCCATACAAGAAGCTATTAGAGTATTAAAAGCATAAGTCTTATTTAAAACCTCATTTGATTTTTGTAAAGCCTCATAAACTTTCTTTCTAGCCTCTTTCTCCTCTTTGTTTAAAGAGTTTTGATCTATACTCTTAAAATTTTCAAGACCTGTTTGTGTTATATTGCTAGCTCTTTCATAAAATCTTTTTATAAATTTATAAGCCCCTTCAACAGCACTATCATTCCACTCTAGCTCTTTTGTAGGAGGTGCTGCAAAAAGGATAAACATTCTTGCTGTATCAGCTCCATACTTCTCAACAAGCATATCTGGATCTACAACATTTCCCTTGCTTTTACTCATTTTTGCACCATCTTTTAAAACCATTCCTTGAGTAAGTAGATTTTTAAATGGCTCACTTGAGTTTGTATATCCTAAATCTTTTAAAACTTTTGTGAAAAATCTTGCATATAAAAGGTGTAAAATAGCATGTTCTATTCCTCCAATATATTGATCAATATCCATCCAATAATCACTATCTTCTTTAGAAATTCCCTCTTCTTGCCACTTTTTATAATTTGTAGCATATCTTAAAAAATACCATGATGATTGCACAAAAGTATCTAAAGTATCTGTTTCTCTTGTAGCTTTTTCTCCACATTTAGGACAAATACAATTTTTCCAAGTAGGATGTGAATCTAATGGATTTCCTTCACCTGTAATTTCTACATCATCAGGAAGAGAGACAGGAAGATTTTCTATTTTTTCAGGCACTAAACCACAAGCTTTACAATGTACAAAAGGAATAGGAGCTCCCCAATATCTCTGTCTTGAAACTCCCCAATCTCTCAATTTATAATTTATTTTTCTATTTCCAAAAGAGTTTTGCTCAAAATGATAAATAATAGCCTGTTTTGCATCTTGGCTTTTTAGATTTGAGAAAGCTTCACTATTTATCAAAACTCCATCTTCTACATATGCCTCTTTTTGTTTCTCTATAAAGCCATTTTCTCCAACGATAACTTGTTTTATTGGTAAATCATATTTTAAAGCAAACTCAAAATCTCTTTGGTCATGAGCTGGAACTGCCATAACTGCGCCATCACCATAAGAACTTAATACAAAATTTGCAACCCAAATTGGAATAGTTTGTCCAGTTAGTGGATGAATTGCCTCAATTTCTAAATCCACCCCCTCTTTCTCTTGCATAGCTCTATCTTTTTGTGCAATTTTTTGCATATTTCTAATAGCATTTAACTTATTTTTTGGTAATAGCTCTTTTTCCACTAAATATTTTACTATAGGATGCTCAGGAGCTAAAGCAGTATATGATACGCCATAAATAGTATCAGGTCTTGTTGTAAATACACTAAAACTTGCAAACATTTTATCAAGTTTTGCCCTTGTCTCTTTTGTAACATCAAATTTAAACTCTAAGCCCTCGCTTCTTCCAATCCAGTTCTCTTGCATAGTTAAAACTTGTGAAGGCCATGAGTTTTCAAGTAGTTTTAAATCATCAAGTAAAGTTTGCGCATATTTTGTAATTGCAATATAATATCCAGGCATCTCTCTTTGAACAACTTCATTATCACATCTCCAACAACAGCCCTCAACAACTTGCTCATTTGCCAAAACAGTTTGACAATCATTACACCAGTTAAGAGCTGCATTTTTTCTATACAAAATTCCAGCTTCATACATTTTAATAATAAACTCTTGCTCAAATTTTGTATAGAGTTCATCACTAGTTGCAAACTCTTGATTTTTACTAAAAGATAGTCCTAAACTTCTTAACTCTTCTCTCATATAATCAATATTTTCATAAGTCCACTTTTTTGGGTGAAGCTTATTTTTAATTGCTGCATTTTCAGCAGGCATTCCAAAACTATCCCACCCAATAGGATGAAGAACATTGAAACCATTTTTTCTAAAATGCCTAGCAAAGGCGTCGCCTAAACAGTAGTTTCTTACATGTCCCATATGAATTCTTCCACTAGGATATGGGAACATACTTAAAATATATTTCTTTGGTTTTGAAAAATCATAACTTGGTTCAAAAGAGCTATTGTCTATCCAAAATTTTTGCCACTTTTTTTCAATATCTTTTGCCAAATACTCCATTAATACTCATCCTTCTCTCTATTTTTTGCACTTTCAATCATAGAAAGTATCATTGAAACTATATTTGCAATAACTGCACCAATAGCAAGTCCAATTACCAACTTCATATTCCCTGTAAAAACAAATACCAAAAATGCAGGAATTAAGTGTAAATCGGCAACTAAAGAACTAGCCAAAAGCTCAGCAGCTAAAAGATTTTTTACACCAATTTTTAAAATTGTAGAGATAACATTAACTCCAGCTGCTACAAAAAGAGCTATAACATTTGGTTCATATAAAAACCCAGCAGTTGTTGTTAAAGACATCATTGTCAAAAAAATATAGGTTACCTTGCCCCAGTCCATTTTTTTCCTTTTAACTGTTTAATATAAAGTAAGTATGTTATCTAAAATTGCATAAAAAACTAATTTTTACCTCTATTTCAATATTAATTTTAACATTACAGCACTTTTTTAATTAACTTTAGATAATATTGACTAATTTTTTTTTAGGAAAACAAATGGATTTATCTGTACTGTTGGGGTTAATAGGTGCTATAACATCTATTTCTGTAGGAGTTATCCTTGAAGGTGGGAATCCAGCTGGAGTTCTTCACATCTCTTCATTTATTATTGTTATTCCAACTGCTATGCTAGCAGCAGTTGTTGCAACAGATTCAAAATATGTAAAAGCAGCATTTAAAGAGTTTAAAAATATCTTCAAAAAATCACCTGTAAATTTTGAAGCAAGAATTGATGAACTTGTTGAATATGCAATTACAGTAAAGAAACAAGGGGTTTTAGCTTTAGAAAAAGATGTTCAAGGTTTAGATCATCAATTCTTAAAAGAGGCCTTAAGTATGGTTGTTGATGGTAGCAAAGAGGAGCAAATAGAAGAGCAATTAGAACCAGTAATCGAAGCAACAGAAGAGTATTATCATGGAGCTAGTCACTTTTGGCTACATGCTGGTGAAACATCTCCTACTATTGGTCTTGTTGGTGCTGTTTTTGGTCTAATTTTAGCTCTACAAAAACTAGACGATCCTCCTGCTATGGCAGCTGGAATTGCTGGTGCATTTACAGCAACGGTTATGGGAATTGCTGGTTCATATATTTTTTTAGGACCTTGGGGAGTTAAATTAAAAGCAAAAGGGCATATAGTAGTAAAAGAGCAATACTTAATTCTTGCTGCTTGTAAAGGAATGGCAAGAGGCGATGCCCCTGGTGAATTAAAATTGAAGTTATCAAAAATGGTAACTCCTATGCCTTTATAGGTTTTTTTAATGTCAAAAAAGAAAAAGTGTGAATGCCCAGCTGGAGAGAAATGGGCTGTTCCATATGCAGACTTTTTGAGTCTTCTTTTAGCACTTTTTATAGCTTTATATGCTTTGGCATCTGTGAATATAGAGAAACAAAAAGCTTTAAAAGAGGAGTTTATAAAAATTTATAAGTTTCCTAGTGCAAATATAGTTGAGGAGCAATCTAAACAAGAAAAAGCTATGACTGACAATCCATCTGATGATACACAAGAGGGTAAAAAAGTTATAGTTCATACTTTAGAAAATCCTCAAGATCAAGAACAGATAAAAGAGAAGGGTGCAAACTTAATTGAGCTACCAGATGGCTCTTTAATGAGTGTTCCAGCACATTTAGTTTTTGAAAATGGGAAAGCAGAAATAACATCTGTTTTTGCAAATGATTTCTTAACTAACCTAGCAGAGCTTATAAATGCTATGCCTGAAGATACAGAGATAAATGTAAAAGGTTTTGCTCAAGATAGCGAGATTAGAAGTTCAAGATTTAAAGATGCATTAGAGCTTTCAACTGCTAGAGCAAATAATGTGATAAGAGAGTTAATAAAACATAATGTAAAAGCTTCAAGGCTTTATTCAAGTGGTTTTGGTAGTAATAAAACTTCAACTCTAAAAGATAAAAGTGTTGTTGTATTTGAACTTCATACAAATGGTGATGTTCAAAGTGAAGAGGATTTAAATCTAGAATCAATTTTTAAGAAAATGAAAGAGTAATGCAAAATAAAAAAAGGTTTCAAACTCTTCTTCCTGAATCTAAAAAAAAATGCTGTTTTTTAAAGTTTATAGACTTTGAACCAATTGTTAAATATGGTTCAATCTCTATAATATTACTATCTATTTTTATTCAATCTTCAAATATAATTCAAAATAAAAACTCGATATTAAGTATTTTTTCACTATTTTTTAATCTATTTTTTCTATTAATTATTTTACAAAAATTAGAGATGATAAAAATAAACTTTTTAAATATTTATATAAAAAGCTCTTTACAGTTCTTAATATTCATATATATTTTAAACTCTTTTCTTTATCTTTTTGTTGATAACTCTATTTACTCTTACATATATGCACCAATAAATCTTTTTGGTGCATATTTCATCTTTTTACTTTTAAAAAAAGATGAAATTATTTAAATAAGTTTTTCAAAGCATCTCTTCTATCTTGAATAGAGCTTGGATTTTTATTTATCTGGCTATCTTCTTTTGGACTATCATCTAAAACTACATTAAATAGTATATATACAGCAATAAATAAAACAACTATAATTAAAAGTAAACCTTTAATATAATTATCCATAAGTTCTTAAACTCTTCCTTGTTCATACATAGCTCTTAATTTCTCTTTCTCTTTTCTATTTGCCGCTTTTATAGCTTGTTTACTTCTATAACTATCTGTATTAAATCCTAAGAATTTAATAAATGGAGAAACCACAAAAATAGATGAGTAAGTACCTATTATAATTCCAACAAATAGTGTAAATGAAAAGGCATATATAATCTCTCCACCAAATATAAGCATAGTAAGAACTGCTAATTGTGTTGTAGAAGAAGTAAGAACTGTTCTTGATAGAGTTCTACTTACTGAATCATTAATTAAAGCATCTAAATCTCGCTCTTTTGTAATTTGTAAGCTCTCTCTAATCCTATCATTTACAATTATTGTATCATTTATTGTATATCCTACTAAAGTTAAAATAGCAGCAATCATATCAAGATTTACATCAATTTTAAATAGACTAATAAGCCCCAAAGTAATAATA
The DNA here is from genome assembly GCF_003355515.1 of Aliarcobacter trophiarum LMG 25534. Taxonomy (NCBI): domain Bacteria; kingdom Pseudomonadati; phylum Campylobacterota; class Epsilonproteobacteria; order Campylobacterales; family Arcobacteraceae; genus Aliarcobacter; species Aliarcobacter trophiarum. The sequence goes on from NZ_CP031367.1 coordinate 1,531,235, forward strand.
ACATCATGAATAAGTCCAATAATCGAAGCAATAGCAAATCTCCACTCAAATCGTGCCGCAATATAAATAAGCATTGCTAATAAAGCCATAGATAAAGCCATAATACCTTTTTCTCTAAGCTCTGCTCCAACTTTTGCTCCAACCATATCTATTTTTCTAATTTCAAAATTTCCTGTTGGTACCAAAATCTTATTCATCTCATCACTAATATCATTTGTAACACTACTTGAACTTCCTGTAAATCTTATAGTTATCTCTTCTTTTGTTCCAAACTCTGTCACATTTGAACCAGCATATTTACTATTTTCCAGAACTTCTCTTATTTTATCCAAAGGTGCAGCCTTGTCATATTTTACTTGAACAATAGTTCCACCCACAAAATCAATTCCATAATTTAAACCTCTTGTAAGAAGTAAAAATATTGAAGCAACAATTAAAATTCCAGAAATTGACAAAAAGGCGATTTTTTTACCCATAAAATCATATGTTTTATTGTTATTAAAAATTTCCATTATGCTACTCCAAACCATTTTTTATTATTTTTATCTTTTGCAATCTTTGACATAATTGCTTGATAAATACCATGTGTTCCCAGAATAGATGTAAGCATTGAAGTCAAAATTCCAATAGAGATAGTAACTGCAAAACCTTTTATAGCTCCACTTCCATAAGCATATAAAACAATAGCAACTAAAAAAGTTGTAATATTTCCATCCATAATAGCTCTAATAGCATTTGAGTATCCATCTTCAATTGCCTTATGAACACTAGCTCCTGTTCTTAAAACTTCTCTAATTCTCTCATTTATAATAACATTTGCATCAATTGCCATACCCAATGTAAGAATAATTCCAGCCATCCCAGGAAGTGTTAAAGTAGCACCAAAAAGAGCAATTACTGCTAAAAGAATAAATACATTTGCAAGTAAAGCGATATTTGCAATAATCCCAGCTCTTCTATAATAAAATATCATAAATAAAAAAATCAAAATAGTACCAGAAACTAAAGCTATCATTGAGGCTTTTATACTATCAGCACCCAAAGATGGTCCTACACTTCTTTTTTCTAGCAAATTCACACTAGCTAATAATGCCCCACTTCTAAGTGCAATAGCAACGTTTCCAGCTTCTTGTACTGTAAATCCACCACTTATTTGTCCACTTCCTCCACCAATTCTCTCATTTATATTTGGTGCAGAATAAACTTTTCCATCAAGTACAATTGCAAGTCTTTTTCCTACACTCTTAGCCGTAAAATCACCAAAAATTCTAGCTCCTGCACTATTTAAAGTAAAGTTAATAATTGGTTGATTTGATTGGCTAAAAGCAACTTGTGCATCAACTATTTGGCTACCATCTAAAATTGGTATCTCTTTTACAAGATACTTTTTATTACTATCATTTGTATCTTCTAAAATAACATCACCAAAAGCTGTTGCCTCTTTGCTTGTCATTTGATAAACTCTATCCATTCTATCTTCATCAACTGCCATAAGCTCTAGTTTTGCAGCCTTAGATATTAAATCTCTTGCTGCTTTTTCATCTTGTGCTGTTTTAATCCCAGGAAGTTGAACAACTATATCACTATCTCCTTGTCTTATAACAGTTGGCTCACTAAGTCCAAATTGGTCAAGTCTATTTCTAATAGTCTCAACTGCTTGAACTACAGAGTACTCTTTTGTTTTTACTATCTCTTCGCTTGAAAGAGAGACTTTATACTCTAAATCCTCTTTAGCTATATCTAAACCTTTTATCTCTTTAAGCATCTTATCCATTTTAGCAATTTCATCACTATCTAAAATAGAAAAATAAATAGAGTTATCATTTACAGTTAATCCATCTATTAGTAACTCTTCATCATCACTAAAATATTTAATAGCTGTTGCTATTGATTTTAGTTTTGAAGCCACTGCTTCTTCAGTATTTACACCTAAAAGCATATGAAGTCCACCTTGAAGGTCAAGTCCTAGATTTACTTTTTTTCCATAATCTGTTTGCATTAAAGAGGGAAATGAGAAAACAACACCAAATATAATACTAATTAGAAAAATTGTGAGTTTAAAATTAAAAATTTTCAATATAAGTCCTTATCTATAGGGAATTTAAGATATGAAAATCATATCTTAAATCATAAATTATTCAGTAATAAGTCTAGCAACGAACTCTTTAGCAAGTTTCATTTCAGAATTATCACTATTTTTTACTACGAAAAATGTCTCTTCTGCTTTTACTACTTCTACCATTAAGCCACCATTTGTTACAATCTTATCACCTTTTTTTAAGTTAGTGATCATCTCTTTATGAGCCTTTGCTTGTTTTTGTTGTGGTCTAATTATTAAAAAATAGAATATTGCAAAAAGTGCAACCAGAGGTAGTAATGAAGTCAATAAATCGTTTTGCATCGAATTTCCTTTTTTGGGAGGTTTAGTATGTTTTTATTAAAAACCCAATATTTTAACAAAAATTTAATAATAAAAGGCTTGATTACAGCTTGTTTACTTAGCTCTTTTATATATTTATCATATTTGAGTTTCGAAAGTAAACTAATTGATACTATATTTGGACTTGCTGGAGTATATCTTTTATTGACAATTCCTAGAGTTTCACTTTTTTATACAGGTTTCTTTACAGGACTTTTTTGGTGTTACTGGATGGGTATTAGCTTACAATACTATGATATTAGCTATATAGCTCCTTTTTTACTTTTTGGAATTGGTCTTGTTTTTGGAACAATATTTGCTCTTTTTGCAGCTATTGATAAGCTCTCTTTTAGAATTTTAATGATTTTTGGATTTTTATTTATCTCTCCATTTGGTTTTAACTGGCTAAAGCTGGAACTTATTTTTATAAACTCTTACATAAGTACAACAAAACTCTCATTTTTCCTAATTCTTCTATCATTTTATCTACTAATTAAACTAAAAAGAGCAAAAATTATAGCTATTTTACCGCTTCTTTTTACTATACATAGTGAAAATGGTGAATTCATAGATACTCCAAAAGCAAAAATTTATATGCCACAAATGTATATAGAACAATCTTTAAAATGGAATAAAGATTACTTAAATACCCTAAATAATGAGAATTTTAAACAAATCTTTGATGCAATAGATAAAGGTTACACTTTAGTTGTTTTGCCAGAAACAGCATTTTCAGTTGCACTAAATAAATACCCTAGCTTAAACAATATGCTTTTAGAGTTATCAAATGAGATAGATATTGTAACAGGAGCATTATATGTAGAAGATAATCAAATTTTTAATGCTTCATACTTTTATAGTAAAAATAGTGTTCAAGTTGCAAAGAAAGTTGTTCTTGTACCATTTGGAGAAGAGATACCCCTTCCTAAATTTTTTGTTGATTTAATAAATAATACTTTTTATAATGGTGCTAGTGACTACTCAAAGGCTACAACTCCTACTGATTTTATAATTAAAGGAGAAAAATATAGAAATGCAATATGCTATGAAGGGACTACTGATAAAATATTTGAAGAGTTAAATGACACAAAATATATGATTATGATTTCAAACAATGCTTGGTTTACTCCATCTATAGAGCCAACCCTACAGCATCTTCTTTTAAAATATTACTCCAAAAAATATGGAGTTACTATTTTTCATGTAGCAAATGGAAGCAAAAATAGAATATATAGACCTTAAATGATGATAATCAAACTATTTTACAAAATTCTTCAAAATAGAGGATTTTATCTCCTCTTTTGAAATATTTTCTCTTATTTGTAAATCAAGTGCAAAATTTAACATATTTCTAAAATCACAACTTGGAGAAAAACCTAACTCTAGTAAATCAACCCCCATAATATGCGGTTTTAGTGCCCTATTTAAAATATCAAACTCTTCACATTTTTTTATAATACTAGATAGATTCTTATTCTTAAATGCAAGCTCAATCAAAATCAAATCTTCCAAAACTACTCTTAAAGATTGTTTTTTTAAACTTATATAATCATCTTCCAAACTCTCTTTAAGTAAAGAGTTTATTGAGCTTAAAAATTTTTTATCACAACTTATTTTTGATAAAAACTCCAAAACTTCATCCTCTTTTTCACCTCTTAACAATATAGTAAAAAATAAAACTAATGCTCTTTTTTCTTCAAACTCTCTATTTTCTAAGATCTTTGATAATCTATTTATAGCCCTATATTTTCCAAAAAAAGAGATTTTAAATATTTTAAGCTCATCTAAAAGCTTAAGCCCAATACTGGGTTTTTTTGATTTCAAAAATAGTTTTTTTAACTCTTCAAAAACTCTCTCCCTTGATAAATTATCAAGTTCATCACTTTTCACAATATCTTTTAAAAGATGTTTTGTCTTTTTTGTTATTTTAAAATTAAATCTTGAAGCAAAACCAATTGCTCTAAAAACTCGTAAACTATCCTCTACAAAACTCTTTTTATCTATATATCTTATTTTTCTTTTTTTTAAATCTTTTAAACCTAAGAAAGGGTCTATAAAACTATTTTTAAAGTAGTCATAATATATAGCATTTATAGTAAAGTCACGCCTCTTTGCAGCTTTTTTTATACTTAAATCTGAAAAAAGCTTTACTTCAAAACTTTTATGTGTTTTACCTACTTTTTTCTCTACTCTAGGTATAGAAAAATCACACTCTATACCATTTTCTTCTATTTTTAAAACACCAAAAGTTTTTCCAACTTCAATAACTTTTGTATGTTTTTCTAAAATAGTTCTTAACTCTTCCAAACTATTTAAACCAAAAACTTCAATATCAAAATCTTTAATCTCTTTGTTCAAAAGAAAATCTCTCACACAACCACCTACAAAATAAGGCTTATATGAACTATTTTTTAAATCTTCTAAAATACCAATTAAAAAATTTGGTATATTAAATGTTTGTTTGTAAAGAGATATTTTTTGGATAAGCAATAATAATTCCAACTTCATCAAATTTTGTTTTAATCTCTTCTAGAAGTTCGCTTCTTAAAGAACCAAAATCAGAAGATTTTGCCCAAACACTAACACTTATTTTTATACTATCAAGTGCCAAATCAGATACAGAAATACCAACTCCTTTATCTTTTAAAACTTTTGAATTTGACTCTATAATATTTGCTAAAACTTCTTTTACCTGTTTTATACTATTTTCATACGAAATAGCAACAACAATATCAACCCTTCTTGTATCATTTGCATTTACATTTGTGATGCTTCCACTTGTAATTTTTGAATTTGGTACAATTATTTTTTGATTGTCAGCAGTTAAAAATATAGTATTAAATATAGTTACTTCTGTAACAGTTCCACTAACTCCACCAGCAAGTACACTATCTCCAGCTTTAAATGGTTTAAATAGAACTATCATAACACCTGAAGCAAAATTCCCCAAAGAGTCTTTTAGTGCCAAACCAACAGCCAAACCAGCAGCTCCCAAAATAGCTAAAAATGAAGTAGTTTCAACTCCCAACTTATTTAAAGCGGCAATAATTACAACAGTTAATAATGCGTAATAAACAATATTTTCCAAAAACTTAACCAAAGTCTCATCAACACCGCCAACTTTTCTCAAAGCTCTTCCTAAAAGCTTTACTAAACTTTTTGAAATCCATTTCCCAATAAAAAATATTAGAACTGCAACAACAAATGATATAGAATAACTTATAAGTAACTCCATAACATTATCAGGAATAAAAGATTTAAAATCTCTTGTTAATTGTTCTACATTTTGTTCAACAATATTTTCTTCAATACTCATAAAAACCCCTTTATTTAATTAAATTAAAAATTTCAGAAACAACATCCTCTACTTTTACTTCTGTTTTTAGAAGAGTTTTTCTATCTACTATTTCAACTATTCCATCTAATAGTTTTTTCCCAATAATAATAGCATAAGGGAAACCTAAAAGCTCAAAATCTCCAATTTTAAACCCAAATCTAGCATTTACTCTATCATCTAAAATAGCATCTATATTTGAAGATTTTAATTCATTATATATTTTCTCACCAAACTTTGCCTCTTCCTCATTTTTTGAGTTTGAAACAATAATATCAACCATAAAAGGAGTTGTATTTTTTGTCCAAATACACCCTTTTTCATCATGATTTTGTTCAATAACAGCAGCAACAAGTCTTGAAACTCCAATGCCATAGCAACCCATGATAAAAGGTTTAGCTTTTCCATTTTCATCTAAAAATGTAGCATTCATAGCTTTTGAATATTTATCACCTAATTGAAAAATATGTCCAGCTTCAATTCCTTTTGTATAAGATAGTTTCCCACCACAACAAGAGCAAATATCACCCTCTTTTACAGCAATTAAATCAAAATATTTGATATTTTCTAAAGTTTTTAAATCAACATTTACTAAATGAAAATTCTCCTCATTTGCTCCACAAACTAATCCTTTTGAGTTTTCTAGTTCACTATCAACAACTACTAAAATATCTTTTGGTAAATCTTTTATTCCACAATATCCAGCAACTAATCCTGCACTTTTTATCTCATCTTCATTTGCATCAATAATCTCTAAAGCACCTATAGAGTTTAAAGCCTTTGTCTCTTCAAGTTCGTCACTTCCTCTTACAAAAAATAGTACAACTTTAGAAGAATTCTCAAAAATTGCTTTTTTTATAACTGCTTTTATTGTTTGTTCTTTTTCTATATGTAAGAAACTTGCAACTTCTTCTATTGTTTTACAATTTGGAGTTTCAACTTTTTTCAACTCAAGAGATTCAAAATTATAAAGCTTTTTTTCTCTTTTTGCAGCCTCAATGTTTGCAGCATAATCGCATTTATTACAAACTACAATAGTATCTTCTCCACTATTTGCTAAAACATGAAACTCTTTACTCCCACTTCCACCAATAGCACCACTATCAGCTTCAACAACTCTAAAATCAAGCCCTAGTTTTGTATATATTTTTTTATAAGTTTCTTCCATAAGATTAAACTCTCTTACTAAATCCTCTTGACTAGAGTGGAAAGAGTAGCCATCTTTCATTAAAAACTCTCTTCCTCTCATAAGTCCAAATCTAGGTCTTGCTTCATCTCTAAATTTTGTATTTATTTGATATAAATGAAGCGGTAAATCTTTATAAGATGTAACTCTATTTTTTACCATATTTACAACAGCTTCTTCATTTGTAGGACTTAATACAAACTCACCATTTTTTCTATCTTTAAATCTTAAAAGCTCATTTCCCATAGTTGAAGCTCTTCCAGACTCTTGCCAAAGACTCAAAGGAGTAACAAAACCAAATTGAACCTCATTTGCAAGAGTTTCATCCATCTCTTTTTTTACAATAGCTCTAATTTTGTCTAAAACAATTTTGCCTAAAGGCATAAAATCATAAATTCCAGCTCCAGTTTGAGAAATAAATCCACCACGAACTAAAAACTGATGAGATGGTAAAGTGGCATCACTTGGTGTCTCTTTTGTTGTTGGAATAAAAAGCTTACTAAATTTCATATATTTTTCCTATATTTTAAAATATTTTTTTGAATTCTCTAAATTTTGCTAATTTTTTGACAGATGTTCACACTTAAAGTTTGTATCACTATTATGCTTTGTAAACATACTTTGAACAGAGCTCACAACCAAATCACACTCCATATTTCTTGAAATAGTTTTAAGTTGTTTTGATGGATTATGAAGATATTCACTAATTATTGTTTGACAAAGCTTTTTTATATTCTCTTCATGCTCTTTTGGTACAAAACCTTTTTTTATAGCATTTTGAAGTTTTTTCTCTATTATGCTATCACCTTTTAAGTACAAATTTTTGATAATTGGTTCAATATCAAGACTTTTTAACCAATCAAAAAACTCTAAAGTAGCACGACCAACAATAGTATAAGCCTCTTTTGCTTGAGCAGATCTTTGTGTCATATTTGAGTTTACAATCTCTTGTAAATCATCTACTGAATAGATATCTAAATCAAACATTGCTATATTTTCATCAATATCTCTAGGAACTGCAATATCAAACCAATATCTATTTATACTTGAACTAGGAGTATTCTCCTGAGTGATTATTGGATATGGTGCAGATGTTGCAGTTATCATTACAGGCATAATTTCAAGTAACTCTTCAAGTTTAGCGTAAGGCTCTACTTCTATCTCTTTTTCGAAACTATTTGCAAGATTTTGAGCCTTTTTTATATCACGGCTTATAATAGTAACTTCAAATTCAGCATTAAGAAGATGTTTAACAGCAAGTTCACTCATAGCTCCAGCCCCAATTACCAAAGCTTTAACCCCTTTACTATTAACTACAAGCTCTTTTGCTTTTGCAACAGCCGTACTAGCAACTGAAACAGAACCAGTTCCTAAACTTGTAGCAGTTCGTACTTGTGCAGCACACTTAAAAGCATAGTGCATAACTTTGCTAATAGCCTCTCCACAAAAACCAAAACTTTGAGAAAATCTAAAGGCATCTTTTAATTGTCCAACAATTTGTGTCTCACCAATAACTAAACTATCTAAAGCTGAAGCCACAGAAAAAAGATGATGCACAGCAACATCTCCATCATAAATATCAGCTCTATCATATAAAAAATTAAAATCTAAAGATGAATAACTAGACAAATTTTCAATAATATTTTTACTACTTTGTTTTATATTTGAGCTTTTTGAAATAATCTCAACTCTATTACAAGTTGAAAGCAATACCAACTCAACTGTATCTCTATCTTCCAAAAGTTTTCTTATAAATCTTGCTTTCTCTTCTTCACTATTAAAAGCCAATTTTTCTCTCTGTTTTATATCCAAATTTTTATGCGAAAAACTAATTACCAAATAACTCATATTAAAAATCTCTTTCTATCATAGCTTTCATAATCTTTATCAAATCTTCACTATTTTTTTCATCTTTTATAGAGTTTATAGCTAAAAGCCCTATATTTTTTGCCTCTTTTATAGCATCTTCTAGAGCTTTTGTCTCTTTTAGTTGAACTTTTAACCAATCTAGCTCATCTTTGTTTAGCTCTTTTTTATATAAACTCTTCAAATACTCATTATCTTCAACTCTATCATATAAATAAAGATATGGAATAGTAACTTTTCCCTCTACAAAATCATGCATTGATGGTTTTCCAAGAGTCTCTTCATCTTGTGTAATGTCCAAAATATCATCAACCATCTGAAAAGCAAGTCCTAAATTTTTTCCATATACTGCATATTTTTTATCATCAAGCCCTACCAAAATAGCAGCAGCTTTAGCACTAGCTTCTATTAAAGATGCCGTTTTTTTATAAATCATATCTAAATATAGCTCATAAGAGGAGTTAAAAGATACTGTCAAATCGACATCCATCATCTCTCCAATACTAAGTTTTGTAACTGCATTTGATATATGATAGGCAACTCTTTTATCCATTTGAGATAACTCTGTAAATGCTCTTGAATATAGTATATCACCAAACATAATAGATGTTTTATTGTCATATAGTGCATTTATAGATGGTTTTCCTCTTCTAGTACTTGCTTCATCTATCACATCATCATGAAGTAATGAAGCTGCATGAATCATCTCAACAACTGCACAAAGTTTAATACTCTCTTCACTTACACCTGCAATTTTAAGTATCAATTTACTTCTTAGCATCTTTCCACTTGATAGCTCTTTTAAAAGTATATTTACTTTTGGATAGTCACAAACTCTAATAAACTCTTCTATTTTACTCTTAACTTCTTCCAAAACTTCCACTTAACTATCCAGCCTACTAATAATCTCTCCAGAAATTTCCATATAAAGCCCCTTTTTCATCGAGTTTACCTCTTCTTGATTTTTATCTTTAAACTCTTCTAGTTGTGAGTTTATATCAAAATTTTCATCTTTTCCTTGACTAACAATAAGCTCCAAGATGGCAAGTTTTTCAAAAACTTTATCTATCTCTTCTTCTACTAAATCTCTATGAGTTTGCTCTACAATATCAAAAAACTTTGATTTTGGACTTCCAAAAAATATATCATCATCATCTTCTGTAAACCAATCTTTATACTTACTCATTATTTATCTTCCAATCTTATTCTCACACTTTTAGCATGAGCTGTAAGTCCTTCTGTATCTGCTAGTAATGCACAAGGTTCACCTAGCTCTTCTATAGCTTTTTTTGAAAAACTTATAATTGAGCTTTTTTTAAGGAAATTTTCTACATTTAAAGGACTATAAAATTTAGCAGTTCCACCTGTAGGCAAAGTATGATTTGGTCCAGCTATATAGTCTCCAATTGGTTCAGGAGTATTCTCTCCCAAAAATATCGCACCAGCATGTTTTATATATGGTAAAAGTTCAAAAGGATTTTGTGTCAAAACTTCAAGGTGTTCAGGTGCTATCTCATTCATAAGTTCTATTGCTTCTTCCATATTTGAAGCAACAATAATAACCCCTCTTTCATCTATTGATTTTTTTGCAATCTCTTTTCTACTTAAATTTTCCAAATACCTATCTACTTCTAGGCTTGTATTCTTTGCCAAATTTTCATCTGTTGTAATTAAAATTGAGCTAGCCATCTCATCATGTTCTGCTTGAGATAGTAAATCTATTGCTATATAGTTTGCTTTTGCACTACTATCTGCTAAAACTCCAATTTCTGAAGGTCCAGCAATCATATCTATATTTACCTCACCAAAAACCAACTTTTTGGCTGTTGCTACAAATATGTTTCCAGGCCCAGTTATCACATCTACTTTTTTTATAGTTTGTGTTCCATAAGCCATAGCAGCAATTGCACTTGCCCCTCCAACTTTATAAACCTTTGAAACTTTACAAAGATAACAAGCTGCAAGTAAAAGCTCATTTACTTCATTATTTGGTGTTGGTGTACATACTATTATCTCTTTAACTCCAGCAACCATTGCAGGAATTGCATTCATAAGTAGTGAGCTAGGATATGCCGCTTTTCCACCTGGAATATAAAGTCCTGCTCTATCAACAGCAGTTACTTTTTGTCCTAAAATTGTTCCATTTTCTTCAAAATCCAACCAAGACTTTGGAAGTTGTTTCTCATGATATGCTTTTATTCTATCGTATGCAGTATGAAGTGATTTTTTTAAATCTTCATCTAAATTATCATAAGCTTTTTTCATACTATCTTGAGATATTAAAAGTTCATCATCACTCTTTACAATCCACTTATCAAACTTTTCTATATGTTTTTTTAGTGCAAGATTACCATCTTCAACAATCTCATCTATGATATTTTCAACTATTTTTGAAACACCTTTTATATCACTTTTTGCTCTTTGCAAAATATTCTCAAACTCTTTTTTAAACTCTTTTTCTTTTGTATTAATTATTCTCATTTACTTTTCCTAAAATCTCTTTTACTATTAGTTCCAAATTTCTATTTTCTACATCCACCACAATATTAGCAACTCTTTCATACTCTAAAACTCTTGTATTATAAAGTTTCAAAGCCTCTTTTTTATTTTGTAAAAGTGGTCTTTTCTTGAGCTTATTCTTTGCATTAGAAGCTTTCTTTATTCTTTTTAAAATTCCTTCAAATGATGATTTCAGATATATAATAGTTCCAATGTTTTGGATATTTTCTTGTTTATAAAATCCACCACCAGTTGAGATAATTGTGTTTTCTACACTATTTTCAAGCCAAAGAGCACTCTTTTTTTCTAAGTTTCTAAAATAGGCTTCTCCATCAGTAGCAAAAATTTTTTTAATAGCTCTGTTTTCCAAACTCTCTATTAAATCATCTGTATCTATTGCATACATATTTGATGCTTTTACCAAAGCTCTAGCAACTGTTCCTTTTCCAACACCCATAAAACCAATTAGTATAATATTATTCTTTTTCATAAGATGTGATTATATCAAAATATTGGTAAAAAATCATAACCATAAGAAAATGAATGCTTACTCTTTGAAATAAATCAACGATAAATAAACAAATAATTAACGAATTTAAGAAAAGTTTAAAAATTAATCATATAAAATGTTTGCCACGGTAAGCAAGGAAATAAATTATTTACTTGTAAATCGACTTTAATTTCGAAATTTTAGGAGAAAAACATGAGAAAAATCTCAAAACTTAGTTTAGTAGCAGCTGTTGCAGTTGCTGGTTTTAGTACTGCTAATGCACAACCTTTAGAGCAAGCAATCAAAGATGTAGAAGTATCTGGATCTGTTGTATATAGATATGACAATTTTGATAATGATAAAGTTGCGGGAAGAGATGGAAGAACTGATTTAAATAGATATAAAATTGGATTAAATCTATCTTCAAAAGTAAATGACTATGTTAAATTTAACTCAAGATTTATTGTAGGAAGTAAATCTGATTTTGGATGGGCTAATGATGGTAAAGGATTAGATAATAGAAAAGGTGGAGGAGATGGTGGAGCTGATGTTTCTTTATCTCAAGCATATTTTGGATTTACAGCTATTCCAAATACTGTAGTAAATGTTGGTAAACAAGGTTTAGCTACACCATATACAGTTGCTCTTGATATAAATGGAAATGAGCAAACTGGAACAGGTATCTTAGCTCTTACAAACTTCAGTGTTGTAACTTTAGGTGCTGGATATTTTAATAACACTAACTTAAATGAGTCTGGAAATATTACTAATACTGTTCTTGATGGTGGTTCAGATGTTTATGTTGCTACTGCTCAAGCTGATTTAGATTATGTTAAACTTGAAGCTTGGTATTTAGGTGTACAAGATTCTCTTAACTCTTATACTGTAGCAGCTACTTCAAATATTGATTTAGCAGAAAATGCAAAAATCGGTTTAGAAGCTAGATATGTAAATTTAAAACTAGATAGTGACCTTGCTCCTAATGCATCTAGTGACGCGAAAAAGAATGATATGTTTAGACTTGCAGTTGATGGTAAATTCTCTATCGTTAATGCTAGACTTGCATATACAAAAACTGGTAAACATGGTGGATTAACAGCTACAGATAACGATGCTAAAAATACATCTCTTGGATGGAATGTAACTTCTTTAGGAAAAGCTGATGCTGATTATTGGCAAGCAGCAGTTGGAGTAGATATTTTAGATAACCTTAACTTTACTCTACACTATGGTAACTTAAGAGCGAAAGGTGAAAATCCACTAGGTGTGGCTAATACAACAGACCTAAAACAAGAAGAAATTTATGGACAATTAACATATAAAATGTCTAAAAACCTTTCTACTTACCTAAGATATGGTAACATGACTAGCGAAGGTTATGATGACGGTGAAAAAACTGTAGATCAAAATATGGGAAGATTACAAGTTGCTTATACATTCTAATTTTTTTAGAAGTTGAAACTTGTTTCCTTAAAAGCTTGGGTTTTGCCCAAGCTTTTTTTTTGCCTTTTTTCTTCTTAATTCGATATAATAAAATCCAAATTCTAAAAATAGTATAAAGGCAAATTTTGATTTTATGTGATATTGGAAATACAGCTACAAAGTTTTTAATAGATAAAAATATAAAAAATTACTACAAAAAAGATAAAATCCCAAAATTAAAAGATGATATTTTTTACATAAGTGTAAATGAGAAAGCTACAAAAAAACTTCTTAAAAAAAACCCTCATGCAATAAATCTAGCTAATTTTATAAATTTTGAAACTTCTTATATAGGCTTAGGAGTAGATAGAGTTGTAGCTTGTAGTTTTCAAGAGAATGTAATTATAATTGATGCAGGAAGTGCAATAACTGTTGATATTATGGAAAATTCAAAACATATAGGTGGATTTATACTTTTGGGATTAAATAGTTTTCTAAAAAGTTATGAAAATATCTCAAAAAGGCTAAAAATATCAAAAAGTGATTTTGAAAAAAATATAAATTTGGATAAAATACCTCTTTTCACAAAAGATGCTATTTTGTATGCCTTAATAAAATCTATCATTTTACCTATAATTGAGATTTGTAAAGATAAAAATATAATATTTACAGGTGGAGATGGAGAGTTTTTAAGCCAATTTTTTGAAAATAGTATATATAAAAAAGATTTAATATTTGAAAATATGAAAAGGATAATAGATGCTAACAATAGCCCTTCCTAAAGGAAGAATTGCAGATGAAACTCTTGATAGATTTGAGAAAGCTTTTGGAGAGAAGTTTGTATTTGAAGATAGAAAACTAATCTTAGAAAAAAGTGGTTTTAAGTTTTTAAATGTAAGAAATCAAGATGTACCAACTTATGTTATGCATGGAGCTGCTGATTTAGGAGTTGTAGGACTTGATGTTTTAGAAGAGAAAGAGTATGACTTAATCAAACTTTTGGACTTGAAACTTGGTCGTTGCAAAGTCGCTTTTGGCCTTAGAGCTGGCGAGAAACTAAATTTTGATAAAAGTAAAATCACAATTGCAACAAAACATGAAAAAATAGCCAAAAAATATTTTGAACAAAAAGCTATGGCAGTAGAAATCATAAAACTCTATGGCTCTATAGAATTAGCTCCTTTAGTTGGACTTTGTGATTGTATTGTTGATATTGTAGAAACTGGTGAAACTATGAAACAAAATGGTCTTGAGGTAGGTCCAACAATAATGGAAACAACAGCCCACTTAATAGCAAATAAGAACTCATTTTATGCAAAAAAAGATTTGATTTTTGATTTAAAAGATAAACTAGAGAAATATTTATAATGGGACTTGATTTATATGCAAAAATAGAGCCTTATTTAGATTTTGAAGAGGAAATTTACTCGCTTCACAAAGAGTTTTTGAAGTTTATTATGGTAAATGAACTTGATAATATTATAGATATTGGTTGCGGACAAGGCTACTTTTTAAATAATTTAGAGATAAATAAAAAAAGAGCCTTTGGAATAGATTTGAGTCTTGAGCAGATAAAAATTTGTCAAGAAAAAGGATTAAATGCAAAGGCAATATCTCTTGAAGATCTTGAAAAATTAGAAGAGAGGTTTGATTGTGCAACTGCTATCTTTGATGTTTTAAACTATATTCCTAAACTTGAATTAGAAAAATTTATTCTACAAGTTGCTAAAGTTTTAAATTCAAATGCTTATTTTATCTTTGATGTAAACACATATTTTGGCTTTGATGAAGTAGCTCAAGGAACTATAAATATCGATATTGAAGATAAGTTTATAGCAATTGATGCTTTTTTTGAAAACAATAAACTTCAAACAAATATCACACTTTTTGAAAAAGAAAAAGGTGAAAAATATACAAAAGAACAAGATAGTATAATACAAGAGTACCACAAAAAAGAGTTTCTAGAAAAAATATTAGAAAATTCTGGTTTTAAAATTTTGGAGATAAAAGAGTTTTTTCTTCACACTAATGAGAGTGCAGATAAACTAATATTTATTTGTAAAAAAGCCGTTTGAGAAAAACAACTATTTTTTCTATAGGGTTTTTATCTATATTTACTCTTCTTCATATCTTTGACTTAGATGATAAACTACTGTTTGATATATTTTCTACAAAGAGTCAAACTATGTTTTTGAAAAAAGAGAATAACATCTATTTTAAAGAGATTAAGGAGATTAGAAAAAATTTATCTGGGATTACTTATAATCCAAAATCAAATACTCTTTTTGCAATAACAAATGCCCCTAGAGATATTTATGAATTAGATATAAATGGAAATATTTTAAGAGTTATAAAACTTAAAGGGTTTAGAGACACAGAAGATATTACATATATAAAAGATGATTTATTTGCTATTGTAGATGAAGAGTTAAGTGGTTTTTATATTATAAAAATAACAAGTAACACTTCAAAAATATATAAAGAAGATAGCCTGAAAAGCTTTATAATAGATGTAAGAACTACTGAAAATTTTGGCTTAGAAGGAATAAGCTATGATCAAAAAAATGATATCTTTTACCTAGCAAACGAGAGAAATCCAAAAAAAATCATTACTATAAAAGGATTTATGCTTGATAATCCAATAGTTATGGATGAAAAGTTTGATATTATAGAAGATAATGATTATTTAGGAGATTTTTCTGCTATTTATTTTGACAATGAAAATGAAAATATATATATCTTAAGTGATGAGAGTCGTCTTCTAGGAAGAGTTGATAATAATAAAAATTTTAGTAAATACTTAGATTTAGAAGAGAATGAAATATATTCACAGATGAAACACCCAGAAGGTATCACAAAGGATAAAGATGGAAACATCTATATAGTTGGAGAACCAAACCATTTTCTATCTATAAAGAAAAGATAATATTTACAAACAGATATAACTTATGTATAAATTGTGTAGCTTTGCTACAATAGTTTATTATTAATTTATATAAATATATATTTCACCAGTTATCAATACTATTTATGATAGTTTTAGATTTATTATAAATAAGTGGGGGGGGACATTCTTTATGAATATTAAATCTTTAAAAATAAAACTATTGCTCATTACTATTTTGCCTTTTATTTTGGCAATTCTTATTCTTTCTGGTACAAACTTCAACAGAACAGAATCTAGTTTAAATACTGCTTTGAAGGATTTTGAAAGCTCAATCATTGTTCAAAAAGAGGCTCTTATAAAGCATGAATTTGGAATGACCCCAAAAAAGTAGACAGAAATTTATTCAGTTAATTAAAATAACAATTTAGAGAAAATTGTAAACAATTGAAGGAATTAAAAATGGCAAGAAGAGAATATAGTGAAGAGTTTAGAAGAGATGCTGTAAAACAAGTTATAGAAAATGGATATGGGGTTGTTGAAACAGCTGAGAGGTTAGGTGTCCATTATGATTCTTTGAGAAACTGGATAAAAAAATACAAATCACCAGAAGCTGAAGTAGAAATAAAAAAAACTCAAGATACAACAGCTGAAATAAAAAGATTGCAAAAAGAATTAAAGAGAGTTACAGAAGAGAGGGATATTTTAAAAAAGGCCGCAGCGTACTTTGCAAACAACCCAAATTAAAGTACGCATTTATAAAGGAGTATCAAATACAGTACACAATCAGAAGAATGTGTACTGTATTGAAAGTTCATCCTAGTGGGTATTATAAATGGTTAAAACAACCTATTTCAAATTTAGAGATTGAAAATCAACAAATTTTACAAGAGATAAAAAAAGCATATAGAGAGTCAAATGGGATATATGGATATAGAAATATTCATAAAGATTTAAAGGCTTCAAATATACATGTAAATAAGAAAAGAGTTGCAAGATTAATGAAAGAAGCAAAACTTTGTGGAATAGGAAATTATAAAAGAAAACCAAAGCATAAGGCTGGTTCAATTCATAAAGCACATCCAAATCATTTAAAACAATGTTTTTTAACATATAAACCAAATGAATCTTGGGTTAGTGATATCACATATATCAGAACTTATGAAGGATGGTTATATTTAGCTACAGTTATAGATCTTTATTCAAGAAAAATAATTGGTTGGGCAACAGGACATAGACAATCAACATCTTTAATTATTAAAGCTTTGAAAAAAACAACTCACAGAATTAAAAATCATAAAGTAATTCTTCATTCAGATCAAGGTAGCCAATATAGTTCTTATGAATACCAAACATTTTTAAAGCATCATAATATTATCCCAAGTATGAGCCGTAGAGGTAATTGTTATGATAATGCAGTAGCAGAGAGTTTTTTTAAGACATTAAAAAAAGAATTAGTTAGAAAAACTATATTTCATACAAGAGCAGAAGCTAGAGATAAAATATTTGAATATATAGAAATGTTTTATAACGCAAAAAGACGACATAGTTTTTTAGATTTTATAAGTCCAAATGAATTTGAGAAAAGATACAATGATAGTGTTACTCAACCCAAGGTGTTAACTGATTAAAAAAGTGTCTACTAACTTGGGGTCATTCCAATAAGATGAATAAAGATATCTCTTCTTTGCTTACTATAGCTTTATCAATAACAATTCTTATATCTATTGCTATGATAATTATTATAGTGCTAGCTATAAGTAAAATTATTAATAGACCTTTAAAAGCACTTCAAGATACACTAAGTGAGTTTTTCAAATACTTAGCAGGAGAAACACAAGAGATTCACCGAATAAAGAACTATTCAAAAGATGAGATAGGTCAAATGTCTAAAATAGTTGATATGAATATTGAAAAAACTAGAAAAGATATTGATGACAATAATATTTTTATTCAAAATACAATTGAGATTTTGGCTAAATTCCAAAATGGTGATTTATCTCAAAGATTAAATATTGAGGTGCAAAGCCCAAATTTAGTGAAATTAAAATCTGTTATGAATAAAATGGCAGAAGAGTTAGAACAAAACATAGTTAATATTTTAAAAATAGTTGATGAATATAGTAGTTATAACTATCTAAATAAAATAGATACAACAAAGTTTGAAAATCATATTCTACAACTTGCAAATGGTGTAAATAACTTAGGTGATTCTATTACAAAAATGTTACAAGATAATAAAAACAATGGAGAGATATTAGAAGATAGTTCAAATAGACTTTTAAAAAATGTAGAGACTCTAAATAGTAGTTCTACAGAGACTGCTTCAAATTTAGAAGAGACTGCTGCTAGTATTGAAGAGATCACTGTAAACTTAAGAAATAGTACAAAAAATGTACAAACTATGTCAAATATTGCTATGAGTGTTACATCAAAAGCTAGTAGCGGAGAATTTTTGGCAAAACAAACTGTAAATGCAATGGATGAGATAAATAAAGAGGTAAGCTCTATAAATGAAGCTATTGAGGTAATCGACCAAATTGCTTTCCAAACAAATATTCTTTCACTAAATGCAGCCGTAGAAGCAGCAACAGCAGGAGAAGCAGGAAAAGGGTTTGCAGTTGTTGCACAGGAAGTAAGAAATCTAGCAACAAGAAGTGCAGAAGCTGCAAAAGAGATAAAAGATATAGTTGAAAGAGCAACAGTAAAAGCACATGATGGAAAAGATGTTGCACATGAGATGATAAATGGATATAGCGAACTAAATAGTGATATTAAAAATACTATAGATTTAATCAAAGATTTTGAAAGTTCAAGTAAAGAGCAACTATCTGGTATTGAGCATATAAATAGTGCTATTAGTTTAATTGATCAAAAAACTCAACACAATACGGATGTAACCTTTGCTACAAAAGAGATAGCTATCTCTACTAACAATATAGCAAAGTTAATAATAGAAGATGTTAATAAAAAAGTATTTTAATAAGTAGGTTTAAATTAAACCTACTATATCTCTTATTTCTCTCATTTTTTCAGCAGCAATTTTTCTAGCTTTAGAAGCTCCAAACTCCAATATCTCTCTTACTTTTTTTGGATTTTCTAAAAGTTCTACTCTTTTCTCTTCGTAAGGTTTAAAGTACTCTTCAATCTTTTCAAGAAGTGTAAGCTTAAAGTGACCATATCCCTCACCAGCAGTTTCATATCTTTTTTGTAAATCTTTCAATTCATCTTCATTCATAAATAGTTTTGAAATAGCATAGATATTACAATTTTTCCACTCTTTTGGTTCATCTAGCTCTT
The DNA here is from genome assembly GCF_003355515.1 of Aliarcobacter trophiarum LMG 25534. NCBI lineage: Bacteria > Pseudomonadati > Campylobacterota > Epsilonproteobacteria > Campylobacterales > Arcobacteraceae > Aliarcobacter > Aliarcobacter trophiarum. The sequence continues at coordinate 1,550,635 of NZ_CP031367.1, forward strand.
TTGAATCTGTTACTATTTTCATAACTTGTTTTTTTCGCTCTTTTTTGCTTGTAAACATATCAATTGTGTTGTTATATGATTTACTCATTTTTGCTCCATCAGTTCCAAGAACAGTTGCCACATTATCATCTACTTTTGCAAGAGGAAGAGTAAAAATCTCTTGATTATAAGCATGATTAAATGATATTGCTATATCTCTTGTCATCTCTACGTGTTGAATCTGGTCGCGTCCTACTGGAACAATATTTGAATCAAATAGTAAAATATCAGCAGCCATCAAAACTGGGTATGAGAATAGTCCATGGTTTGCACTTATTCCTTTTGAAGTCTTATCTTTGTATGAATGAGCTCGTTCTAATAAACCCATAGAAGTATGATTTGATAGTATCCAATAAAGTTCCAAAACCTCTTTTACATCATGTTGTATCCAAAAAGTTGATTTCTCAATATCCATTCCTAAAGCCAAAAAATTTATAGCTGCTTCATAAGAGTTTTTTTCTAAAAACTCTTTATCTTTTACACTTGTCAAGGCATGGTATGAAGCTATAAAGGCAAATAATTCTCCATCATTTTGCGACTCTATCATCTTTTTTACCATACCAAAATAGTTTCCTATGTGAATTGTTCCTGATGGTTGAATACCTGATAAAATTCTCAAAACCAAATTCTCCTATCTTTTTTTGTTTGGATTATATCAAAACTAGCTAAAACTTATAAATTATTTAATAAAGTAAAATTTTAAATCCAATTAAAATTAAAACCACTCCACCTAAAATTTCAGCTTTACTCTCATACTTTTCACCACCACGACTTCCTACATAAACTCCAATATAGCTAATAATAAAAGTAATAAATCCAATGATAAATAAAGAGAGATAGATATTTATAGGAAACAGATGTAAACTATACCCAGCAGCCATAGCATCTAAGCTTGTAGCAATAGCAAGAGTTAATAATATTTTATTTGTTACTTGAGTTATCTCTTCTTCTACATTTTCATTAAAAGCTTCATATAACATCTTTCCACCTATAAGTAAAAGTAAAATAAATGCTACAACTTTATCATATCCTTGAATATACTCTCTTAAACCAATTCCACCTAAAAAACCTAAAAAAGGCATTAAAGCTTGAAATATACCAAAAAATAATCCAGCTTTTAAAGCCATAGTTTTTACCTCTAGCTTATTTTTTATTCCAAGCCCAATAGAAACTGCAAATGCATCCATACTTAAAGCAAATGCCAACACAAAAACTTCTAACATATACTCCCTTTTTTAAAATATAAAGCCAAAATTATAACTAAAATAGTAAAAATAAAGCTTTTTTACTACTGTAACTTTAATGCTATTTCTATATGTTAATGTTTTAATACAAATATAAAAAAGGAGTTATTATGATTTATGAAAGACCGAAATACAAAGATCAGTATGAGAACTTTATAGGTGGAGAGTGGGTTGCTCCAACAAGCGGTGAGTATTTTGAAAATATATCTCCAGTAGATGGCAAATTTCTTACAAAAATACCTAGATCAAATGAGAAAGATATTGATTTAGCAATTGCTACTGCTAAAAAGGGTTTTGAAGAATATAGACACTTTAGTGTTGCACAAAAAAGTGCTTTGCTAAATAAAATTGCCAATATTGTCGAAGCAAATTTAGAGACTTTAGCAGTTGCTGAAACACTAGATAATGGAAAAGCTGTAAGAGAGACTTTAAATGCTGATTTACCTCTATTTATAGACCATTTTAGATACTTTGCTTCAGTTATAAGAGCAGAAGCTGGAACTGTTGCTGATTTGGATGAAAATACAATCTCCCAAGAAATTTTTGAACCTTATGGAGTTGTTGCACAAATTATTCCTTGGAATTTTCCACTTCTAATGGCTGCTTGGAAACTAGCTCCTGCAATAGCTGCTGGAAATTGTGTGATTTTAAAACCAGCTAGTTCAACTCCACTATCAATTTTACTATTTTTGGATTTAATTAAAGATGTGCTTCCAAAAGGTGTGATAAATGTAATAAATGGTGCTGGTGGTAAAATAGGAAAATATCTTGTAACTCACCCTGATATTAAAAAAGTAGCATTTACAGGAGAGACAAGCACAGGTCAAGAGATTATGAGATATGCAACAGAAAATATCATTCCCTCAACACTAGAGCTTGGCGGAAAATCACCAAATGTTTTCTTTAAATCGATTATGGATACAGATGATGAGTTTTTTGATAAAGCAATAGAGGGGCTTGTACTATTTGCATTTAATAGTGGAGAAGTTTGTACTTGCCCATCAAGAGCTCTTATTGAAGAGTCAATTTATGAACCATTTATGAAAAGGGTTATACAAAGAGTAAAAGCTATAAAATTAGGTAACCCTCTTGATACAGAAAATACAATGGGTGCTCAAAACTCTTTTAATCAAAAAGAGAAAATTGCAAAATATTTAAAAATTGCAAAAGAAGAAGCAGCTGAATGTTTAATTGGTGGAGAAATTTATCAATCAACTATAAACCCAGATGGATTTTATATAGAGCCAACAATTTTCAAAGGTCATAATAAGATGAGAATCTTCCAAGAGGAGATTTTTGGACCAGTGTTATCTGTAACAACATTTAAAGATGAAAAAGAGGCTATACAAATAGCAAATGATACTATTTATGGATTGGGTGCTGGAGTTTGGTCAAGAGATGCTCACCAAATTCATAGAGTTAGTCGTGCTATCCAAGCTGGAAGAATTTGGGTGAATTGTTATCACCTCTATCCAGCTCATGCCTCTTTTGGTGGATATAAAAAATCTGGAATAGGAAGAGAGACTCATATGATGATGTTAAATAATTATAGACATACAAAAAATATTTTAACTTCATTTAATACAAAAGCTTTAGGATTTTTTTAAATTAAAAAAGTAGAGCCTAATAGCTCTACTTCTAATAAAAATATTCAAATAATTTAAACTAATTTTTCTTCTCTTCATTTGTAACAAGTGCCAAATTATTCAAACTATATTTTTGAAGCAAATCAAGAACTTTTACAACTTTTTCATAAGGAACTTTTTTATCAATTCGTACAATTACAGGCTCATCTTTATTCTTAATCTCTTTTAGATTATCTTCCAAAGATGAAAAAGAGACTTCAATACCTCTAATAGCTAGTTTATCTACACTTAACTCTATAAAAACTTGCTCTTGTTTTACTTGCATACTTTTTGCATTTGAGCTTGGAAGATCTAGCATTAAAGCTAATTCTTCTTTTTTAAAAACACTTGTAACTATAAAAAAAATTAATAGGATAAAAACAACATCTATTATAGGAGTTAAATCAAGTCCTAAATGCTCTCTTCTTTTCATCTACACTCTTCTCTTACTAGCTCTTTTTTTGCTTTTATCTCAATTTTATCAACAAGGCTTATAAAATGATTATAAGCTATTTGATGTGGAATTGATACAATAATTCCAGCAATTGTTGTAATAAGAGCAACTGCAATTCCACCTGAGAATATTGTTGGATCTCCTAAGCCTTTTATAGTTATCTCTTCAAAAGAGCTATAAATTCCAACAACAGTTCCCAAAAGTCCCAGAAGTGGAGAGATTATTGCAATATTTTTAATAATCACAAGACCAGTTTCTAGTTTTTTTATCTCATACTCAATTTGTGCATTTATAGAGTGATTATAATCTAATCTCGTAGCTATTTTTGCTATTGTTTTGTTTACTTGAGGAAGAGTTGTAAATTTCCAAATAATTATTGTAAATCCAATAATATTTAAGAAAATCAAAATATAGACAATAATTCCACCCTTGTCTATAAATTCTAATAAGTTCATATAAAGCCTTTTTGAAATTTTTAGATATTATATTGAAAAATTATTTACAAATAGGTATTTATGCAATTTTTAAACTCAAAAACATCTGAAATTTTTTTAAATAACCAAAAATATTTTATAAAAAGAGATGACTTACTTCATAGTGATTTTAGTGGAAATAAAGCTAGAAAATTTTACTACTTTTTACAAAATGAGTTAAAAGGTGTAAAAAAAATTATCTCTTATGGCTCAAACCAATCAAATGCAATGTACTCTTTATCTGTTTTATGTAAACTAAAAAAGCTAAAATTTGATTATTATGTATCACATCTTCCATCTTTTCTAAAAGAAAATCCAAATGGAAACTACAAAGAAGCCATTAAAAATGGAATGAATTTAATTATAGGAGAAGTACCAAATAGTTTTAAAGAAGATGAGCTTTTTATAAGTGAAGGTGGAGCTGTAAAAGAGGCAAAATATGGAATAGAGATTTTAGCTAATGAGATAAAATCTTGGGCAAAAGAGCAAAATATTGAAAATAGTAAACTAAAAATTTTTCTTCCAAGTGGTACAGGAACAACAGCTTTATATTTGAAACACTATTTACCTTTTGAAGTTCTTACTTGCTCTTGTGTCGGAGATGATGAGTATTTAAAAAAGCAATTTATGGCTTTAGAAAAGGAAAATCATCCAAAAATCTTAAAAAAAGAGAAAAAATATCACTTTGGAAAACTATACAAAGAGTTTTACACTAAACATTTGGAGTTAAAAGAGCAAACAAAGATAGAGTTTGATTTGCTTTATGATAGTCTAGGCTGGATTATTTTTGAGAATTTTGTAAAAAATTTAGAAAACAAAGATGACTATATTTTTTTATACATTCATCAAGGCGGAGTTTTGGGAAATATATCTATGATTGAAAGATATAGATTTAAGTTCCCAAATTCATAGATTAAAGCTTTTTTTGCTCTACTATAGTCCAGTTACTATCTTTTAAATATTGTTTTGTTTTGCTACAAATCTCACTTTGTATAAATAGTGTTTTTACTTTAAAATTATGTCCTTGATGATTTACCAAAAGATTATAGAGATTTTCTAACTCTTCAAAGCTTTTTTTTATAAATCTACTTTTACTCGATAATACAAATATTGCATAAAATTTCAAATCAATACTTGAACCAACAAATATTTTTATCTTTTTTTTACTATTTAACTCTTTTGGTAAAATCTCTTTTAACTCTTTAAAAAGAATACCTTTTCTTGCGAAATATTCACTAGTTTCTCTCATTTTGATATTAATTTTTAAAAGCTATTAAATCAACTTCTACTAAAACATTTTTTGGCAAAGTCTTAACTGCAACCGTGCTTCTTGCTGGTGCTACTTCACTTTTAAAATATTCTGCATAAACTTCATTGAAAGCTACAAAATCTTCCATAGAAGCTAAGTAACAAGTTGTTTTCAATACATTTTCAAAAGAAGAGTTTGCCTCTTCTAAAACAGCTTTTAAATTCTCCATAACTTGTTTTGTCTGCTCTTTTACACCTCCACTTACTACTTCCATAGTTTTTGGATCTAATGCAATTTGCCCAGAAGTAAAAATTAACTTTTCAAAGCTTGTAGCTTGGTTATATGGTCCTATTGCACTAGGAGCTTTTATTGTACTTATTATTTTTTTCATTTTATATCCTTTGATTTTTAAAAAATTTATTATATTTAGTTTTTGCTTTCTTTTACAAAAAATAGCTCAAACTGATTTTTCAGATGAGATAAAATTGGAGTTTCGCTTTTAAAAAGTCCATTATCACTCATAGAAGCCTTTACAATTGTCTTTGTATATAGATGAATATCATCTCTTTTAAACATCTCATCAACATTTAACCAAATAGCCTCACTTATCTCCTCTTTATCTTTTATATCTATTTTATAACTTTTTGCTTCTGCTAAACATAATACATACAGATTTGATTTATGAAATTGATGTGGATAAAAATGTCCAATAGATACTATTTTTTTAAAATCAGCCACAACTCCTGTCTCTTCAAAAACTTCCCTACTTAAAGCTTGTGAAATCATCTCAGCATCATCAATATGTCCACCAGGAAGTTTATAATACTCATTTCTTATCTTCTCTTTGATTAGTAAAATCTCATTTTTACTATTTATTACAACAGCTCCAACTCCCAAAGTGTGATTTGCTAAAGTAGGAACTATTGCATTTTCTTTTAGCACTTTTACAAGTAAAATATAATCTATATTACAAGAGTGAAAAGTAAATCCAAAACTTGTAGCAATAGGAATAAAGTGCGATTTTCTTATATCTATATAGATCCAAATTAGATTTTTATTTGATTTTGTTTCATCTATTAAATTTTCAATATTTTGTTGAAACTCTTCAAAACTTCCTAAATCTTGACTTTTTATTGTAATCCCATTGTATGGATCAAGGCTTGTTTTAAACCCCGATATAAATTCGATACTTGTATTAATCATCAAAAATCCTTTTTAAACATATCTAATTGGCAGATAAAAATCCAAAATAAACTCTTTATCTTCACTTAAAAAATGGTTTTTATGATAAATAGTATATGATGGATTTGTGGTTGTTTCATATCCGCTATTTATTAGCCAAACATGATAAACCCACTGAATTAGTTTTATAACATCACCATATTTTCCGTTCAAAGAGAATTTTGCATAAATTCCCTTTGGAACATCCAAAGTTGGAAGAGATAAATCTTCCAAAACTTTTTCTTCTTCTAAAACAACTATTGCTATATACTGACACTCTTCAAGTGGAGTAATAATAGGATTATCATGATGTAAAGCCATTTGTTTATAAGATTTAATCTCATTTGTATAAATCCAAGTTTGAAGTTTTTGCCAACTCTTTTTAATACTTTTATCATACCCTTTGTGTCTTATATAATACCCTTTTATTTCTGGCATTTTTACAATCACTGGTTCGATACTTGAAAAATCTATTACTTGATTATTTGTTGATATCTTTTCAACAATTTTATTTGAATACTCTTTATATCCACCCTGTTTCCACTCTTTTGGTGTCATAGAAAACCTTTGTTTAAATGCTCGCAAAAAAGATGTTTGTGAACTATATCCAGTCATTTTTGAAATCTCTGTAATAGTTGAAAACTTATTTGTAATAAGTAAGTTCGCAGCTTTTTCAAGCCTTATTGATTTTATACTCTCATAGATATTTTTACCAAACTCTTCTTTAAATACTCTATGAAGATGAAATTTACTAATTTTTAGCTCCAAACTTAGCTCATCTATATTTATATTTGTATCTATATATTTATAGACATAGTTCATTACATCATTTGCAATTTTTGCTCTTTTTTCATAAGTAGATTTTTTCATAAATCTATTATATCAATAAATGTATATATATTTAGCAATAATTGATAATAATAAAAGCATTTTATGTAAAGTATAAGGATTTTTTTTGCTGTAAACTTTCAATAAAAAAGGCTAGAAATGAAAAGGTCATTTATTAGGGAAATTCTTGAAGCAATAGATGAAAAAACAATCTCTTTTGCTGGTGGTTTACCAAATGAGAAACTATTTCCAATGGAAGAGTTAAAAATAGCGACTTTAAAAGTTATAGAAAACCCAAAAACTTATCAATACACAATTAGTAATGGAATAGATGAATTAAGAGAGCAAATTGCTTTAAGATATACAAAAGAGGGCTTTGCTACAACAAAAGAGAATATTTTAATCACAACTGGAAGCCAACAAGCTATGTATATTTTAGCAAAGTTTTTTGAAAACAAAAATATTACTATTGAAGAGCCATCATATTTGGGTGCTATGAATATTTTTAGATTAAATGGTCTAAAAATGGAAGGTGTAAAACTTGAAAATGATGGAGTAGATATAAATAAATTTGAAGAGAGTTTTAAAAATACAAAATTAACATACCTAATTCCTGATTTTCAAAATCCAAGTGCTACAACTTATAGTGATACTAAAAGAGAAGAAGTAGCAAATATTATAAAAAAATATGATGGAATTTTAATAGAAGATAGTCCATACAGTGAACTGTTTTTTGATAAAAAGATGCCATATATTAGTAAAAGTTTAACAAATAACTCTTTTTTATTAGGTAGTTTTAGTAAAACTTTAGTTCCAAGTTTAAGAATTGGTTGGATTAGAGCAAATGAAGATAAAATTAAATCACTTATGATTATAAAAGAGAGTATTGATTTACACTCTTGTGGTCTTTCTCAATATATTTTAAGTGAATATTTAAAAGATGAGCAAAAGTATGAAAATCATCTGCAAAAAATAAGAGATGATTATAAAGAGAAAGCAGAGTTTTTTTCAAAATCTTTAAAAAGTATAATACCAGAATTTATACATCAAACACCAAAAGGTGGAATGTTTTTATATGGTGGTTTTAAAAATAAGATTGACACATTTGCTCTTGTTCAAGAGTGTTTAAAGAAAAAGGTAGTTTATGTTCCTGGGAATCAGTTTTATATAGATAAAGTGCCAAATAGTGAGATAAGATTCAACTATACTCACTCAAGTTTTGAACAGATTGAAAAAGGTCTTAAAATAATAAAGAGTTGTCTATAAAAATAGACAACTTAAATTTTTCTTTTATCTCTTCTTCTTTTTGTAAATTTATAATATATATAACTAAATACTACTATTAAAACTAAAAGTAGAATAATGATTTGATGTAAATACTCTTTTATTAACTCTTCATTTCCACCTAAAAAATATCCAAGAAAGGCTAGAATTATAACCCAAATTCCAGCACCTAAGCTTGTGAAAACTGAGAATATATAAAGATTCATTCTAGCAAGTCCAGCTGGCAAAGAGATATATTGTCTTACAACTGGAATTAATCTTCCAAATAAAGTAGAGATATGACCATGTTTATTAAAAAAATCTTCCATTTTTAATACTGTATCTTCACTAATTAAGATATATTTTCCATATTTCATTAAAAATCTTCTTCCAACTTTTAAAGCAAAATAGTAATTAAATATTGCTCCTGCAAGTGAACCTAAAATTCCAAAAAGAATTACTAGATACATATTCATCTCACCTTTATAGGCTAAATAACCTGCTGGAATTATTACAACTTCTGATGGAAATGGAAAAAAAGAACTCTCTAAAAACATCATTATAAAAATACCAGCATATCCTAACTGACCAACAGTTTCAACTATAAAATTTATAATTTCAGAAAGCAAAATTTTCCTTTTTGTAGATATTTAAAAATAAAAATAGAATTTTTTTATGAAGTTTTTAGAGAGTTTTTTTAATAAAAGATATTAAGGCGAGTGCCTTAATTATCTTTTTAGCTCTCTAATTTTTGCAGCTTTACCTTTTAATGCTCTTAAGTAGTTAAGTTTAGCTCTTCTTACATCACCTCTTCTTAATACTTCAATAGCTTTTAAAGACTCACAATATAGTGGGAAAATTCTCTCAACACCAATATTATTTGCTCCTAATTTTCTAATAGTAAATGTAGCATCAACACCGTTTCCACTTCTTCCAATTACCACACCTTCGAAAGTTTGAACTCTTTTTTTCTCACCCTCTTTAATCTCAACACCCAATCTTAGTGTATCTCCTGCTCTAAATGCTGGAACTTCTATTGAAGCTATTTGAGCTGCTTCAAAACTTGCTATATATCTGTTTTTCATCGTTTTTCCTTATTAGGTCTATAGTATTTCGTCCTATAAACGGACATCTGAAATTTTAAGTCGCAAATTCTACTATGGTTTCCCTTTAAATATTCTTTAACCACTAACAAATTTTCAAAATTTTCTGGTTTTGCAAAAGATGGAGCTTCTAAAAGGTTATTTTCATAACTTTCAACTTCAAGAGAAGCTTCATTTCCTAATACCTCATCAACATTTCTTGCAATTGCATCTGCCATAACCAAAGATGGTAACTCCCCACCTGTTAAAACATACTCTCCAATACTAAAAACTTCATTTGCATATTTTTCTATAACCCTCTCATCAATTCCCTCATATCTTCCACTTACAAATACAATATGTTTTTTATTAGAAAGTCTTTTTGCATCATTTTGACGAAAAGGTTTAGCTGCGGCCAACGGAAAAACTATATAAGCTTCAGGATTTTTTATTTTTATCTCATTAAGACAATCAAAAAGTGGCTGACAAAAAAGAAGCATTCCAGCTCCTCCACCTATCATTGCACTATCAACTTTTTTATGTTTATTTAATGTAAAATCTCTAGGATTATAAAACTCATAAGAGAGAAAATTTGCTTCAACAGCCTTTTTTAAGATTGAATCTTGGAAATATGGTTCAATAAGGTTTGGAAAAAGTGTTACAAATGTAAATTTCAAAGCTTTTTTCTCCTCAATTAAAAGATAAAAGAGTAGCAAAAAACTGTTTTATATCTTATTAAGTTTAGTTTCCTTAAAGTTTCACTTATAATTTATATAAGGAAAAGTTTTGAAAGTTAAAGGTTTTGGGAAAAAGTATTTTACACTTGCTTCAATTCAAGCATACTCAACTAATTCAACATTGCAAAATATCTCTATAGCTTTCAAAAACCATTTAGATAAAAAACTTAAACTCTCTAAAGAAAAAGAGGAAGATGAACCACCTAAAGAGTTGGAACTACTTCTATCTTGTTCATCTATTGTAAATAAACCTTGTCATTGTAACTGTTTTTTTAAAAGAAAGAGTGCTCTTGCAGTAAGACTTTTTAAATATATTCCTAGATGTCCATTTTATTGTACATTTTTTGCTTTTAGAAGAACTGGCGTTCATCCTCCTTTAATATCATTTTAGTATCAACTACTGATACCTTTATTTCTATTTTAGGCTTCATTCTCGAAGCCCTTTAGGCTTTTGATACTTTATAGTGAATTTTAATTCACACTATAAAAAGTATTCAAATATTTATGGTTTCTTTTTTTAGAAGGAACCTTTGTAAAAAGGATTAATAATGTCAAAAAAATATGTATTAGGATTTCCAAGAATTGGAGAAAAAAGAGAACTTAAAAGAGTTTTAGAAGAGTTTTGGGCAAAAAAGGTTGATTTTAATGAAGTTGAATTTATTTCAAAAAATTTAAGACAAAGGCACTGGACTTACCAAAAAGAGGCAAAAATAGATTTTATCTCATCAAATGATTTTTCACTTTATGATAATATGCTTGATACGACAGTTCTTTTAGGAGCAATTCCTAAAAGATTTCAAGGACTAAAAGAGAGTGAATTATACTTTACAATGGCAAGAGGAGATGATACAAGAGTTGCTATGCAAATGACTAAGTGGTTTAATACAAACTACCACTATATAGTTCCTGAGCTTGAAAAAGATACAAAGTTTTCTTTAAATTCTAAAAAAGTAATAAGTGAATATAAAGAGGCAAAAGAGCTTGGAATTAAAACAAAAATAAATTTAATAGGTGCAATTACATATTTAGCGCTTTCAAATAGTGTTGATAATAGTGATAATTTTTTACATATAAATAGAGTTACTTCTGTTTATAAAGAGTTATTAGAAGAGATTTCAAAACTAGATGATGAAGTTGTTGTGGAGTTTGCAGAACCATTTTTTGCAAAAGATGTAGAGGTGAAAGTACTATCTTTATTAAAACCACTTTATGATGAGCTTTCAAATGTCTCTTCAAATATAAAAATTGTTGTAAGTACATATTTTGAACACTCAAATGAAGCTACAAGAATATTAGTAAATACACCAATTTGGGCTTTATCTCTTGATTTCATTTATGGAGAAAAAAACAAAGAAGTTTTAGATTTAATTTCAAAATCAAATAAAATTTTAATAGCTGGAGTAATTGATGGAAGAAATATTTGGAAAAGTAATTTTGACAAAAAAGTTGCTCTACTTGAAGATATCTCAAAAACTATTTCAAAAGATAGATTAATAGTTGGAACTTCTTGCTCTTTACTTCATGTTCCATATAGTTTAAAATATGAAGAGAGTTTAGATAGTGACATAAAAAGCTCTCTCGCTTTTGCAAGTGAAAAATTAATTGAATTAAAACTTATTTCTAAGATATTTTTTAATGAAAAACTATCTTTAGATGATGAAGCAATTATAAAGAAGAATAAAGATGATATTAAAAAAAGGGAAGAATCAACAAGAGTTCATAAAAAAGAGATACAAGATGAAGTAAAAAATCTCAAAAAATTTGAAAGAGCTGATAAGTTTGAAGATAGAATAAAAGTTCAAAGAGAGTTTTTCAAATATGATGCCCTTACAACTACAACAATTGGCTCATTTCCGCAAACTATTGAGATAAGAGAAAATAGAAAAAACTATAAATCAAAAGCTATTTCAAAAGAGCAATATGAGAATGAGATAAAAAAATACATTAATGATTGTATTGTATTTCAAGATGAAATTGGACTTGATGTTTTAGTTCACGGAGAACCTGAAAGAAATGATATGGTTGAGTATTTTGGAGAGCAGTTAGATGGTTTTATATTTACAAAAAATGCTTGGGTTCAATCTTATGGAAGTAGATGTGTAAAACCACCTGTAATTTTTGGTGATGTAAGCAGACCAAAAGCTATGACTGTTGATTGGATTAAATATGCACAAAGTAAAACTAAAAAGGTAGTAAAAGGGATGCTTACAGGTCCTGTTACTATTTTAAATTGGTCATTTGTTAGAGATGATATTGCTAGAAGTGAAGTTACAAAACAGATAGCTCTTGCAATAAATAAAGAGGTAGATGATTTACAAAATGCTGGAATTAAAATGATTCAAGTTGATGAGGCTGCATTTAAAGAGGGGTATCCACTTAGAATAGAAAATATTAAAACTTATGAAAAATGGGCAGTTGATAATTTTAAATTAAGTGTTAGTAGTGCAAAAGTAGATACTCAAATTCATACTCATATGTGTTATAGTGATTTCAATGATATTATAAAAACTATTGAAGCTATGGATGCTGATGTTATATCTATTGAAACAGCAAGAAGTGGAAATAGACTTTTAAAAATTTTTAAAGAGACAAACTATAAAAATGAGATTGCTCCTGGAATTTATGATATTCATAGCCCAAGAGTTCCAAGTGTTGAAGAGATGGTAAATCAGATAAAAGCTTTAATTGAAGTTTTACCAAAAGAGCAACTATGGATAAATCCAGATTGTGGATTAAAAACAAGAAAATGGCCAGAAGTAAAAGAGAGTTTAAAAAATCTTGTTGAAGCTGTAAAAATAGTAAAACAATAAAAATAATTAAAAAGAGAAGAGCAAAAAACTCTTTTCTTTATTCTTCAAAAAAGCGTTTCTAAAGTTTTGAGCTTAAATACAATATGTCATTTAAGTTATCAAAAATCTTTATTGTTATATCTTCTATCTCTATTGCACTATTTTTTAAGATTTTATTCTCTACTCTTTTTGAATTTTGTGTCATATACTCTTGCATCTTTTCATGTAATTTTTGATGGTTTTCTTTTAAAACTTTCCACCTTTCATCTTTTACAAAAATCTCATTTTTGTCTTCACATAAAAGTATCCATCTCCCCATATTACAACTTTTACAATCTTCTACTTTACAATTCTCATATCTGTTTAAAAGCTTAAAGTATTGCTTTTTGAAATTTAGATGTTCATTTTTATAAGTTGATATCTCTTTTATTAAATCTACATTTTCTACCATTTCATAATATTTTTTATCTATTTTTGAAGCTGATGTAATTTGTAGTAATTTATTAGATAAAGCTGATACTTCATTTGATAATCTATCTATATTCAAAGCAGTATCTGCATTTTTTTGTGTTGTATAATCAAGTTTTGAAACTGTTTCATTTATTTTTACTATTCCCAACTCTTGCTCTTTGCTAAAAATTGTTACATTATGGATTATATCTTTTGTTTCAGAGATTTTTAAAGCTAGATTTTCATAACCTTTTATCATAGTATCAACATTATTTTTACCATCTATTGTCACAAGATTTGCACTTTCAACCAACTCTTTTATCTCTTTTGCTGCTTTTGCACTTCTTGTTGCTAAATTTCTAACCTCATTAGCAACTACTGCAAAACCAATTCCTGCTTCTCCAGCTGTTGCTGCTTCTACTGCTGCATTTAATGAAAGAATATTTGTTTGAAATGCTATTTGGTCAATTACAGTAATTGCTTCATTTATTGCTTTTACTTTTTTGCTAATCTCATCCATTGATAAAAAGGTTTGTGATGCATATTTACTTCCTCTTATTGAATCTTGATTTAACTCATCTGATATTTGTAACATTTGATTCATATTCTCATTATTGTGTTTAATATTTTGAGTTATTTGTTCTAAAGCAGCTGAAGATTGTTTTAAAGATTGTGCCTGATTTGATGATGAAATAGATAGTTCATTTGAAAAGTTTGTCAAGATTTTTGTATTTTGTTCAAGTTTTTCTCCAGCATTTGTAATCATAGCAATTAATTGTGAAGAAGATTGACCCAGAATAATAGTTGAATTTGATAATATCCCAAAATCTCCATACATACCTTTTATATTATTATCATCTTCTTTTAAAATATAATCACCTTGAGCATAGCTATTTAATAAGAGATTTAAGCTATCAATTTTTAATCTGGTTCTCTCTATCATTTTATTTATAATCTCTACTAATGTTTGTAACTCTTTTGTAGAGGATTTAGTTTTTATTGTATATTCAAAAAATCCATTATTTACTTTTTCCATAATGTCTGTAATTTCAAGTATAACATTTTTGTCATTCTCAATAATTTTTTCTATCTTTGAAACCTGCACATTCATATTTTTAGTCATTAAAGCAAACTCATCTTTTCCTTCTATTTGGTTTAACTCTATCTCATCTTTCTCTTTCATAGAGTAAGAGAAAAACTGATTTAAGTTGTTTTCAAATTTTTTTATAGATTTTGTAACCTTGCTTGTCATTATTAAAATTATTAAAAATATCAAAACCATAAGTAAAACTAAAGATATTAAGAAAATTATAATTTGGCTATCAAGTTTTTTTGTACTTATTTTTATATAAGATAGAGTATCTTCTACTATCTTATTTTTTATATCATCAAAAATCTCTATTTTACTATTTGATACCTCTTCCCAACTATCTTTATCTACTCCATAAATATTTTTAGAAAGAGTATTTAGTGCTTTTAGAATTTTATTGTCTAAATTTTGTGTATCTTCTAAATAATCATTACTAAAAGCCTTTGACATATATATATCTATTACAGTTTGAATATCTTTTAAAAAACTCTCTTCCTCTTTTGTATGGTGAAGTTTTTCATAATCTTTTAAAGCTCTTAAAATTCTTGTATGATTTTGTTGTATCTTATTTAATATATCTTCTTCATTTGTCAAAATAAAGTCTTTATAGTTATGAATCATTCCACCATATCCTATATTATCTCTTATGCTATTTAAAATATTATCCTTTTCATTTTTCAAAAATATTGCTCTTCTAAAATCATCTATATCTAAAAATATTTTATTCTCTAATTTATTATTTAAAAAATTAAGTTGCTCAATAGTTAGGTTTTTTCTTAGTTCATTTATATTTGCGTCTTGAAAAATTATTAAGGAGATAAAGTTATTATAATTTGCATTTGATATAAAATTTCTATCAAAAATGTTTTTAATTAAATCTGCCTCTTTATATGTTTTTTCTATAATGTCTATTATTGAAATATAAGTTTTAGATGCTGCTATTAACTCTTTACTGTTTGAATATATTAAAAGTTCGTCAAAAAAAGATATTAAATTTGATATGCTCTGATTATAAAAAACCTCTATATCCTTACTGCTTTTTGATAAATCTTCTACCTCTTTTCGTTTTTTATCTATTAGTGAAATATTAGTTTTAAAAATCTCATATTTCTCAAACAGTTTTTTATCTTTTTTTATCAAATAAAAACTATTTATAAAAATTTCTAACTTCTCTTGAGATAGCTTACTTAGCTCTATCTGATTTTTCAAATCATCTTTTCTCTTACTACCATAACTATCTATATAATTTATAGATAGCTTTCTCTCTTTTTGTAAATTTTCTAGAAGTTTAGATATTTCAATTGTAAAATTAATATAGCTTGATGTTTTACTCATATTTAAAACTTTCTCAACTTTTTCAAAAATCAATACAGATGACAACATAAAAATTGCCATAAGTGGCAAAACCAAAATTAGAAAAATTTTGTTTCTAAGTCTTAGCCTATTCATTATTTATTTCCTACTTTAATATTTTTAGTAATATATTCTTTATTATTTAAATATGAGTTTAGAGTTTTTTAGATGTAATTAAGTTGTAACTAAACAGTAATTTAACTGTAACTTTAGGATTATATTTTTATTATTAAAAGTTTTATCTAATAAGATTTAGATAGAATACGCAAAAAAGGATTTTTAATGGAATTTAGTTTATTTTTAAACTTTTTAGGCTTTTTCTTTACGGCAACTATTTTAGTAATTGCTTTCTTGTATTTATACTCTATAGTTACACCATACGATGATTACAGTCTTATTTTTAAAGAGAGTAATATTGCAGCAGCTTTAGGTTTTTCTGGAGCAATAATTGGTGTTTCTATACCACTTTATAGTGCACTAGAGAATTCAGTATCATATTTTGATTTTGCTATTTGGGGTGTTATTGCTATTATTATTCAATTAGCTTATGCTTTTATAGTTACAAGAATCAGTGGAAAATACTCTTTTAATGATAAGATAAATGAAGGTGTTGTTTCTGTTGGTATTTTAATGGCATTTTTATCAATTTGTATTGGTCTTTTAAATGCTGGATCTATGAGCTACTAAAACTTATAAATATCTATCATTTTACTTTTATATTAAAATGATAGATAAAAAAATCTACAAATCAACCATCGCTTTAAAAGTAACCCCTACTCTTCCAATACTCTCAATTTTTGTATGGTTTCTCTCATTTATTCTATCATCTTCTATATATTGGAAATTTATTTTTAAAATAACAGGTGTTGTATCACCTTCAATATTGTATGTATCGTAGTATTCACAAAAAAGTGCTGTTTGCGTAGAACTTATCATTGGTGGATAATCATCCAACTCTTTTTTTACATCAATTTGAAACTTCTCTACTTCACTTTCACTTTTGCATAAAGGGGTAGCACACTTTTGCACTTGTTCAACATTATCCTTATTTGGAAAACAAATAGTTGCTTTTTTTGTCTTTAAAATATTTGCTAAACTATCTTTATCACTTCCATCTTCTTTTTTCCCAATAGCTACAATTACCAAAGCTGGATTTGTAGAGATTGGGATAAAATATGAAAATGGCGCTGCATTTAAAACTCCATCATCTTCTGTAACTATCCAAGCAATTGGTCGTGGAACTATGCTTCCTGACATTATCTTATATCTATCTAAATCATTTACATTTTTGTAATCTAAAATCATAAATTATCCTTTATTATTTTTGCTAATTATATATAGCTTTTTATTTTATTATAGTAAAAAGAGTATATCAAAAAAGCAACTCCTAAACAAATTGTAATAATAGTTGTAGTTGTAATATTTGCCATAAAACCAATAAACAAAGTTGTTAATACATTTGCTAACATAAAAAACATATCATTATAAGATATTACTCTTCCTAAATATCTCTTTTCACATCTATTTTGTAAAAAAGCATATGTATATGACCATAAAAAAGCTGTACTAAAACCTACAAAAAATAGAGCTCCCAAAGAGAGATAAAAATCTTTTTGAACAAATGCCCAAGCTATTATTGTAACTCCTTGAAATGCTAAAAGATATTGAAGATTTTCTCTATTTATAATCTTATTTAAAAATAGTGGTCCAATCATAAGGGCAACTGCTCTAGTTGCATTTGATAAGCCAATAGCAAGAGGAACTGCTATTAGCTCTTTATACTCATTTTTTGCTAGAATAGTAATCAAAGCATCATAAGAAGTAAGACCAACACTTGCATGTAAAATTATTAGATGAATTATAATTTTATTGTTTCTTATATATCTTAAACCATCAAGCATAAGCTCAAGAATTTTCTCTTCTACCTTCTTATACTCAAGATTTATTTTAATTTGTATGAAAACAAAAAAAGCTATGATAAAGATAACAACATCTATTAAAATAGCACTCTTTACTCCATATAAATTTACAATAAATCCACTAGTTGCCATTCCAACTGCATAGGTAAATGACCAAATTATCGATTGTATCTCATTTGCAGTTTGAAGCTCTTTTCCACTTGCAATTTTTGCTAAAAGTGACATTTCACTTGAAAAAAACATAGAAGCTGCACTCATTCTAATAAATATAAATATTAAAAGTAGCCACAACTGTGAAGAGTTAGAAATTAGCAAAAAACAAGCTGTCATAGATAACTCAATAAAAAGTAAAAAGACCATAAGTGGTTTTATCTTAACTCTATCAATTATTGCTCCACTAAAAGGGGCTATTAAAATTGCTGGTAAAAAGTGCATGGCTGTAACTATTGCAATTGCTAAATTGCTCGAACCAAACTCTACAACCATAGTATAAATAGCAACTGTGGAAAACCAAGCTCCAAATGATGCTATAAAATTAACCAAAGATAAGCCTCTAATAATTTGATTATCTCTTAAAAATAGAAAATAGTGTTTCAAAGAAATCCTTAAAAATTGTATAAAAAGTATTTAATATTAGAACTCTAATGTTCCCTCTATTGCGAAGTTAGCTTTTGAATCAAGTTCTGCATGAGATAAAACAGGAATTACTAAACCAAATTTCTCATAAATTTCTGATATTCTTTTTCGTAAAACTGGATCTACAACCATAGCAACTTTTGAGAAGCCTTTTTTCTCAATCTCATCTAAAAGCTGTTTTGTCTTTGTTACAAGGTTATTTATCTCTGAAATACTAAGCATCAACTGACTAGCTCCATGTTGCTCTTGAAGTTTACCTATAAACTGTTGTTCTAGCTCAGGTTTTATTGTAACTATATGTAAAACTCCATCACTATCTTTATATTTTTGAGTAATAAGTCTAAATAGTTTTGCTCTTACATGCTCTAATAGTATCTCTGGTGCTTTTGTAAACTCTGCAATATCAGCGATTGCTTCAATGATTGTAAGCATATCAACAATTGGAATTTTCTCATGAAGAAGATCTTTACAAACTTTTAATAAACTTCCATAAGAAGCCACTTTCATAGCCTCTTCTACAACAATTGGGAAATCTTTTTTAAGTCTATCTATAATATCAACTATATCTTGTCTTGTAATAATATCTTCAGCAAATTTTCTAATAATCTCAGATATATGAGTTGAGATAATTGTAGGAGCATCTACAACTGTAAAACCTTTCATCAAAGCTTCCTCTTTTAAATCTTTTGCTATCCAAATTGCATCAAGATTAAAAACAGGCTCTTTTACTTTTATCCCATCAAGACTTTCACTTGATAATCCACCCATTGCCAAAAGTTTATCTACCTCTATTCTTCCTTTTACTATTGGAATCCTTTTTAAGTAAAACTGATACTCATTTGCTCCTAAATTTGTATCATCTGATATTCTAATTTGTGGAATAATAAACCCTAACTCTGCTGCTATATTTTTTCTTATCGCTTTTATTTTATCAAGAAGTTCAGAGTTTCCTTGGACTAATTGTAAAAGTCTAATTCCTAACTTTAACTCCAAAACTTCAAGTTTCATAACGGTCTCTATACTTTGGCTCTCATCAGGAACAGCTGCTGCTCTTTTTTTCTCTTTTAAATCTTCTGGTTTTTCAATCTTTTTAATAACTTGTGGTTTAAAGAATCTAGTAATGATATTATCTTCACCTTTTTCCATCATAACAATAATATAACCTAAAGCTGCCATTAAAAGCCCCATAGTCATCAAAATTCCTGTTGGGAAACCTGGAACTAGTGCAAAAAGCATTAGACCAATTCCAACCAAAATCAAAGATTTTGTATCTTTTAATAGTTGATTTACTGCTCTTGTTGCAAATCTCTCATCATCTGTATTTGATCTTGTTATTATAATAGCAGTTGCAGTTGATGTTAAAAGAGCTGGGATTTGAGCAACTAAACCATCCCCAATAGTTAAAATTGTATATATATTTGCAGCTTCACTAGCTCCTAAATCATGCTGGAAAATACCAACTAAAAGTCCACCTATAATATTTACAACTGTAATAATAATTCCAGCAACCGCATCACCTTTTACAAATTTTGAAGATCCATCCATTGCTCCATAGAAATTTGCCTCAGTTATAAGTGCTTTTCTTCTCTCTTGAGCCTCTTTATCATCTATAAATCCAGCATTTAAATCAGCATCAATTGCCATTTGTTTCCCAGGCATTGAGTCAAGTGTAAACCTAGCTGTTACCTCAGCAACCCTTGTAGCACCCTTTGTTACAACCATAAAGTTGATTAAAACTAAGATTATAAAAATAACAACTCCAATAACCATATTACCACCAACAACAAACTCTCCAAAGGCTGAAATAATAGTACTTACTGCTTCTGGTCCATTGTGACCATCTGCTAGAATAGACCTTGTTGTTGCAATACTAAGGGCTAACCTAAAGATAACAAGTATCAATAAAAGTGTTGGGAAAGTGGTCAAATCTGCCGGTTTTTGAATATATAAAGAGATTAATAAAATTAAAAACGATAGTGCCAAAGAGATAGATATAAAAAAGTCAATAGCAACTTGATTTAAAGGGATTATAATAATAGCAAGCATTGATAAGAACAATGCTACTGCTATTAAATCCCTAGAGAAAAGAACCTTAAAATTAAACTTCATATAAAAAATTTTAGTTAATTTATCTCATAAAATTAACTAAAGACAACTCAAATGTTCTATTAATTGTTGAATATAGTGCGGCATATGATATTTCAAGAGATTTTAACTCTACAGCTACCTCTGATAAATTTGAATTACCTAGTTCTATATCCAATGCTTTTAACTGAGTAATCCTAGACTCTAATCTCTCTTGAGACACTTCAAAAGTTTTATTTTTTGCTCCTAAATCTGAGTGTGCGATTATTGCACTATCATAAGATTTTGTTGCATTATCTATAGCTTCTGAAATTCCAGCTCTTCTCTCCTCATAAGTTAATGTAGGATTACCTAAAGCATCTAATCCTCTTAAACTCTTAATTGCATCATCTAGCATATCAAAAGTACTTCTTTTTGCTTCAAATTTTGTTCCATCTACATTTGGTAAAGTTGTTGTATATTCAGTTGATGGAGCAACTGGTGGAGTAACTGTCAATGTTTCAGTTGAACCATCCCAATTTGTTTTTGTAAGTGTATTTGCTACGCTATCAAACATCCACTCTTTTCCATCTTGATCTATGATTTTATCGTTCTCTTTAAAACTAAGAGTATCTCCTTTTAAACCACTATTTGCTACATAAAAAAAAGCATCTATTCCATTTATTCCTCTTTCTCTATAAGAGCCATCATCTATTGCTATTTTTCTTAAACTTGAATCTCCATTGTATGTTACTTTTCCAGAAGCATCCATTGAAAATGGTTTAATAGAAGCATCACTTCCTGCAAAAACATACTGACCTTCTGTTTGAGTATTTGCTAAATCAAATATATTTTGTTTGTATCCTTCTATAACCTTTGCAATGGCTTCAAGTCCTTCTATACTCGTAGTTGAAGTATTTGCCTTTATTAACTCTTCAGCTTTTATCTTCTCTAAAAGATTTTTAACCTCTTTCATAGCAGTATCAGATGTTTTATTTAAAACATCTGCTCTTTCTATTTGTGCTTTTATACCTGTTTGAGTTTTTATCTTATCATCTGTATGAACTAATCTTCCAAAAGTAACTGAATCATCACTACCAAACTGTAGCTTTCTTCCACCCATTTGGAAATTTAGCTTTGATTGGTATCTATCCATATTCCCCAATCTATAATTTGTTGAATCTAATGAAATCATTGTAAAACCTTTCTTAAGTTTGTGACAATCTCATCAAAAGAGTGTTTTTCTAATGTTCCTTGAGTAAGGAACTCTCTAGTTTTTTCTCTTTTTTCAATAGCTTTGTCAAGTTCTAAATCTGCACCTTTTTTATATGCACCAACTCTTATTAAAACTTCGTTCTCTTTTATTAGTGATAATACTCTTTTTAACTTTAAAAAATCATTATAATGCTCTTTTGTTACAACTTTATCTATTACCCTTGAGGCTGATTTTAATATATTTATTGGTGGATAAAAACCTTGTTCAGTTAAATCTCTTGTTAGAACTATATGTCCATCAAGTATAGACCTACTTTGGTCGGCTATTGGATCATTCAAATCATCACCATCAACCAAAACTGTAAAAAAAGCTGTAATCGAACCTTTTTTACTATTTCCTGCTCTCTCCATTAGTTGTGGTAAAAGTGCAAAAACAGAAGGTGGATAACCACGACTTACTGGTGGTTCTCCTGTGCTAAGACCTATTTCTCTTTGTGCCATAGCAAACCTTGTAACACTATCCATCATAAGAAGTACATCATGCCCTTTATCTCTAAAATATTCAGCTATTGCCATAGCAGTAAAGGCACCATATTTCCGCATAAGAGGGGACTCATCTGAAGTTGCCGTTACAATTACAGTATTTGTAAGGTCATTGTCTAGATTATAGTGAATAAACTCTGGAATTTCTCTTCCTCTTTCACCTATTAGTGCAATTATTTTTATAGTTGCTTCACAACCCTTTACTATCATTCCCATAAGTGTTGATTTTCCAACACCACTTCCAGCAAAAATACCAACTTTTTGACCTTTTCCACATGTAAGCATTGAATCTATTGCTTTTACACCGGTTGCAAATTTTTGGTCAATAATTCCTCTATCAAGTGGTGACATACTCTCTTTATTGATTGGAGAGTTTGTATCCAAATCCCTTATTTTTCCCAAATCATCAATAGGCTCGCCCAAAGCATTTACGACTCTTCCTAAAAGACCATCTCCACACTTAATAGTTAGTCCATCTCGCTGTAAAAAAACCTTATCATTTATCTTAAACCCATCTACAAATGAAAAAGGAACTATTACAAAAGAGTTATCATTTAAAACTGTAACCATTCCTAAAACTGTATATAATTTTTGTACTGATTCAATTCTTACAATATCCCCAACAGCAACATCTAAACCAATAGCGCTTAATGTAACAGCTGATATATTTACGACTCTTCCAAAAGCTATATTCAAACTATTTGAATCTATTTTTTCCAGTATATCATCTATATTCATGGATCAATTCCATTACACATATTTTTATAAAAATTATCCTCTATTTTTACATTTCTACACTTTTCTAAATATATCTCTTTTTTATCTTTTTGTTCTAAGCTATCATACAAAGTCAAAATATCATAGTAAAGTTTTATCTCCTCACTAGGTTTTATATTTTTAGAATTTTGTATAGCTTGAACAAGATAGTTTACAGCTTCCTGAAGATTATTTTGCTCTTTTGCAAATCTTGCTTCTTCACTTTCAACAAAAGGAGAATATACATAAGCCTTAAACTCATTCTGCTTATTATATAAAGCCCTTAAGATATCTCTTGCCTCTTTTATTTTATTCTCTTTAATTAAGTATAGATAAAAATCATAATAGAAATCTATTATTATTGGATTACTCCTATTTTTATCTATTAATTTACTATCTTCTAGGCTATTTCTAAAAAATCTATCCAATTTTACTGAGTTATTATTAATCTTTAAAACCTGATATTTATACAAAAACTCCTCTTGTAATATATCATTATCTTTTGATTTTTCTATTTTTGATGAGTAATATAAAGCATCATCTATCTCTTCAAGATCTAAAGCCATAGCTTCCAATACTAAATAGATATCTAAATCTTCTGTATCTTTAAATATCTCTTTAAATTGCTTATAATTTTCAATAGAAGGAACTTCTCTAATACATCTAATAAACTCATTTTTTAAGCTATCATCATGAAGTATATCTTTAAAAATATCTGTTTTTAAATCTTTTAAAACATGACTTAATTTAACACACTCTTGTTCTTCTATATACTCTTTTATAACTCCCAAATATGTTTTATCTAAAAGTTCATCAATATTTCCAAAACCAAATCGCTTTAATATATCTTTTGGTATATCTTTATAGATTTTTTGCATTTTAATTGCATCTTCATATTTTTTATTAAAATTATTGTTAATCAACTCTTGAAGTAGTGCTTTATTTTGCATATCTTCACTATTTTGATATTTATCTGCTACATCACTTGGTAGAATAGCTTTTTGTCTCATCTTTATCTCATCATAAAACATTGAAGCATTATCATAGTTTTCACTCTTTGGATAGTTATCTTTAATATCCTTATATAAAAATTTAGCAAGATTTAAATAGTTATCTGTTTTATCATATAACTTCATATATAAATTTGCCAATCTATATTTTGTTTGCTCTAAAACATCATCTTTTTTTGAACTTATAATCAGATTTTTTAAAATATTAATAGCATGTGGTGTCATATCAAGTTTCAAAAGTGTATCAACTCTTTGATTTGCTAAAATATAATCGTTAGAATAAAAAGATGGGTTTGCAAATAATAACTGTTTCATAAGTTCATCTGCCTCTTCTTTCTTTCCTTCTAGTAAATATATATCAAAAAGTTCATTTGCTACCATTGAGGCGATAGTCTTATCTATTGTTAAACTCAAAGCTTCAAAGAGCATTTTTGAAGCTCTTTTATAATCTTTTTGATACTTAAAAATTTTTGCTAAAGATATTTTCCCTTTCGCATTTGCCTCTTTATCGTCAAAAATATCTATTACAGTTTGAGCATAATACCTCGCATCTTCTACTTTATTTATATTTATCTTTAAATCTATCAAAATTAAATATGCTTTTAATAAATCCTCTTGGTCTATAAGTGATGTATTAATGGCATTCTCTAGCTCTTTTGCACTATCATTTATATGCTGCTTTGAGTTTGTTTTTAAAACTAATTCTGAGTAGAGTATCAAAATATCTGAATTTAAAAGTGATACTTTATTATTATCTTTTATAGGTTTTAATTTTTTAAAAGCTTCATGAAGTTTTCCATCTTGTGCTATTGATTTTATATAATCCAACTCATTTAAAGTATTTATTATTGTCTCTTTTGTTTTTGTTGGAATTTGCTTCCCATTTGAGTCTATAAAACTATAATAAAAATCTCTATCTTTTGCATCTAAAAGAGAAATTAGAAGTATAAATATAGTTAAAAATCTCAAAATTCTACCTTTTTTTCTTTAGTTCATAAACATAAGAGAAAATCTCTGCAATTGCTTTATAAAACTCTTGAGGAACTTCTCTTTCCAACTCTATTTGCTCATACAAAGCACGAGCTAAAGTAGGATTTTCTATTATTGTTACACCATTTTCTTTTGCTACTTCTTTTATCTTCAAAGCTATAAAATCTATCCCTTTTGCTACAAGCAAAGGAGCTTGATTTTTTGAACTTTCATACTTTAAAGCAACAGCATAGTGTGTTGGATTTGTAATAACAACATCTGCTTCAGGAACACTTCCCATCATTCTTTTTTGTGCCATTTGCATCTGAATTCTTCGTATTCTTCCCTTAACTTGAGGATCTCCCTCCATGTTTTTATATTCATCTTTAATCTCTTGCTTACTCATCTTTAAAGATTTCATATAGTAGTGTTTAGAAAAATAGAAGTCTATTATAGCAAAAATAATAATAATAAACAAAATAGTAAATACAAACACTATAATCAAGTCAATCATAGCTTCTATAGTTGCATTTAGCTCTTTATTCATCATTATTAAAAAATCTTGATATGTCAATGAAAAAAGCAAAAACATAACCCAAACTATCACAGATAACTTTAATGTTAATTTAAGGGCTTCCAACAGTTTTTTTAAGCTAAAAATGTTTTTAAACCCTTTTATTGGGTCTAGTTTTTGTAAATCAAGTTTCAAAGGGGTTGCAATAAAACCAAACTGCATCCAATTAGAAGCAAGTGCCAATACAAATACTAATAGATAAATAGGAGATAAAGCTTTTATAAGTATTGTTGCAACTGCAATTGTAATTGTAAAATAGGTACTCTCTTCTAATTCTTGTCCAATAAATCCATAAATATATAGCATAAGCTTTTTTATCT
This sequence comes from Aliarcobacter trophiarum LMG 25534, assembly GCF_003355515.1. Taxonomy (NCBI): domain Bacteria; kingdom Pseudomonadati; phylum Campylobacterota; class Epsilonproteobacteria; order Campylobacterales; family Arcobacteraceae; genus Aliarcobacter; species Aliarcobacter trophiarum. The sequence continues at coordinate 1,576,538 of NZ_CP031367.1, forward strand.
CTAAAAATGAGAATCCAGATAAAAATATGAGATATACAGAACCAAAGGTTAAAATTGCTGCACCAGCTACTTCAACAGATTTACCTACATTTCCTTCTTTTCTAGCATCTTCTATCTTTTTGGATGTGGGTTCTTCAGTTTTTTCTTCATCATCAGCCATAAAAGTTCCTACTCAAATTTACTTATAAAATATTCAGTGAAAGCTTCAAAAAATATCTCTAAACCAAATATTAAAAATATAAAGATTAAAGCAAATTTTAACTGAAAAGTTATTATAAATGGTGAAAATGCTGGCATAGACTTTGTACCGTAACCATAATAAACATCTAGTATAAAACCAATAAAGAATAGAGGTAAAGCAAAAGTAAATGCAAAAGCAAACATTCTATTTATCTCATCAATGGCAAGTTTTATACCATTAATAGAAAATATATCAAAAGTTCCTAGATGTATCATAGAAAAGCTTTTTGCTAATAAAACTAAAGTCATCTCATACATCCCTGTTTGAAAAAATAGCATTAAAGATACCCAAAAAAGAAGCTTTGCTATTAACCCTTCTTGTGAACCTGTTGTAGGATCAAACATCATGGCCATTGACAAAGCTGTTGAATATTCTACAAATTCACCTATAATTTTAACTGATGAAAATATGATATTTACTAGCATAGCAGCTACTAATCCCAAAGTCAATTCAGTTATTAAAGAGACTATAAAAGAAGTTTCACTTATATACTTAACCTCTTCAATAAATGGAAAAATAAAAATTACTAAATAAAAAGCAAAAGCAACTCTAACACTAACACTAATAGCAGTATGTCCAAAAACTGGCATAAATGCGACAAAAGCTACAACTCTTGCGAAGAGAAGTAGAAACATATATACTACATCTTCATTTAAAAGTGAAAAAAACGCTTCCATTACATATAGTCGTTTTTCTCATCATAATCTTTATTCTCTTTTTTAACCCTTAGTATCTCTTGAGTATTTGAATCTCTTTTATCTCTTTTATCTCTTTGACTTTGATTATTTGAAGAGTTTCCTTGACCTTGACTATCTTCTCCTCTTGAAAAATCAAGATTAAAATTACTCCCATCATTAAAAGTTTTAATTAAAGAGTTTCTTAACATATTTTGATTTTCCATTAAAAGCTCCAAAGTTGCCAAACTTGAAACACTCATATTAATAGTAAGTCCACTTGCTCTATCTTGCTTCATTAAAATAGAAATTGTTCCCATATTTTCAGGATTTATATTCATTCTAAAAACAGTAACAGGTGGTTTGTAGTTTTCATACATCTGTCTTGCAACATCTGACATCATACTAGCTAAATGCTGTTTTGCACCCACAATCCTTGATTGAATAGAGTTTACAAAATTTGGTTCAATATTTAAAATTTTATCATCTACAATTTTTATTGTATCTTCAAAAAGAGCTTTTGAAGCCTCTATTGAGTTTGTTATCAGATTTCTAACATCTACACTTCTAATATCTTTTTCATTTAAAATATTATTTAAAATATTTCTTCTATCTATTTGCTCTTTTTCATCCTTACTTAAATCTTGTAAATTAGTCTGTGAGATATCTTGTTCCAGCTCTAAATTAGTTGCTTCTAGGTCTAAAATAGTTGCACTTTTTTCAATAGCTTCAACACTTGAGCCATTTTTTAAAATATTTATTGCTTCGTTTTTGTTAAATAGTAGTTGATTATTTAAACTATTTTTTTGTTCAGCTAAAAATATATTTGAAGTTATCTCTTTACTATTTTTAGTTACTTGTTCAATATTTTGAGAGTTCCCTTTGATACTATCTTCTACTTTTTTTGTTACATCTTTTTGGCTATTTGCTTGAATTAATTGATCCATAAGAGATAGTTTTTGTTCTACTTTTGTACTATTTTCAATTTTCACAACTTCGTTTTTTAAACTTTTTTCTTCTATATTCTCATCTTCAATTATTAAAATATTTTCAGAACTTACTGCATCCTCTATAAGTACAGTGTCTTTTATTCCATTCTCTAAATCTTGAACTATTTTTGGAGTTAAAACCTCAACAACCTTTGTAGCTATATTCTCTATTTTAGTAGTATTTTTATCTCCATCTATAGAAACTATCTCTTTTTCTACAACTTCAACCAACATATCATTTTCTGAGATTACAACTTTACTTGTATCTACTTTTTCTTCTATATTATTCTCTTTTTTTATATCTTTTACAATCTCGTCTAAAGATTTTATAAAACTTTTCTCATCAGTTAAAATATCACTGTTTTCTACATTTTTTGATGGTTCAGTCAAACTCTGTTCACTTTGATTGACTTGTTCTAAATTATTATTTTTTACTTCCAAAATCAACCTATCCAAAAAAGAGTTTTTACTAGTAGAACTATTTTGAACATTTTTTATAGGCTCTTTTGTATCATTTTTTATATCTTTGATACTATCTTTTTTTTGCTCTTTTGTAATCTTTTCATTATCTATATTTTCATCTATATTCATATCTTCTAAAGTAGAAGTTTGCTTAATTAATGTTTCATCAAGTTCTAAAACTTCATCTTCTAAATTAGTACTTGTTAAGCTTGTGCTGCTGTTTTGAGATACTATTTCTATCTTTTTAGCTTGTATTGTACTACTTTCAATCTCTTCTATTGAAGTTTTTAAAAGAGAATCAAATAAAGATGGCTTGTCTTTTGGTAAATCTTCACTCGTGCCTAAAACCGTTGTTTCACCTTTTAAACCACTTGTTTGTGTAAAAATATCAACCAAATTTGCCATTTTTTACCCTTTAGTTTCCAGCTAATATATCTAAAGTTTTTGTATCAATTCCTTTATGAGTATTAAAAGCTGTAACATTTGCTTCATAAGACCTCATAGCTTCTATTAAATCAACCATTTCAATAACAGGATTTATATCTGGATATGCTACATAACCTTTCTCATTCGCATCTGGATGTGTTGGGTCATACCTTAAAACTGGTTTTGCATCTGTATGAATAATCTTTTTTACTCCAACTGCTCTTAGAGCTAAATCAGACTGCGGTGAATTATTTACCTCTATATCATTTGAATTTGTTCTTCTAGTTTTATTTGCCAAAAGTACATCTTCAAATACAACTTGTTGCTTTTTATACGGCCCACCCTCTTGAGTATGAGTAGTTTTTGCATTTGCAATATTTGCACTTACTACATTTATTCTTGTTCTTTGTGCACTCATTCCTGAAGTTGATACATTATATCCATCAAAAAAACCCATAAACTGCTCCTTTTACTAGATTTGCATTCTCATTATTTCTCTATAAGCATTTATAGCTTTATTTTTTACTTCCAATCCTAATTTAAGACTTAGCTCAGCTTCTTCAATTTTTTGAACTGCTTCTTGAAGATTTGTAACTTTTCCTGTTGCTATATCTTTCATTGAATTATATCCCTCTATTTGTGTATCATTTACCTCATTTATAGCACCGTTTAACAACTCTTTAAAAGATTTATTTGCATATTGGCTCTCGCTTAAAGATTCAGTTTGCTTTGCATTTGCACTATCTATACCTTGTAATGGATTTAAATAGTTTATAGCTCCTATAATACTCATTTTATTCTCCTATTCTAACTTGCAACATCTTCATTTTTTGTCTCTTGGATTTGCTCTTGGTTTGTTTCATCATCATTATTTACTTGATTTTCACTCATATCTTTTGTAATTAGTTGATTTAATAATAGACTTATTTTATCTTCATTATATTTATTATCAAAAGCCGCTCTTTTTTCATCAAGGCTAAAGTTATTTACTATAAAAGAGAGCATTAAATTACTAAATCCTTTTAAAACAACTGTTACTAAAATAGCCCCAAAAAGCATTTGAAGTGGTGAGAATAGTTCTGTATTAAAAGTAAAAAATATTATTGTAGCAAAAAAACCAATTGCTATATATACTCTAAATATTCCACTATTAATTAGATTTTGAGAAAATCTTTCTACTACCACTTAGACTCCAATTTTAAATATTTTTTAAAACACTATCTACTATATTTTGTAGCTTATGAGCTGCTTCCTCTTGTCGAAACTCATTTACAAATATTTTTCTAGCTCTAGCTGCTCTCGTAATATTTTCGCTACTAGGCACACTTCCTATATATTTTATCACAAATTCGCTTTTTAATCTATTCTTTTTTGCCAAATTTACTAAAGAGTTTGAAATTGTCTCTCCAATAAGATCATTTTTTGTATGGTTAAAACAGAGCATTAAACTTTTTTTATCGATTGCTAACATTTTTATTAAAGAGTAAACATCAGTTAAAGCACTAGGATCTGTTGAAGTTATTGCCAAAATATTTGTTGAAACCTTTAAAAACTCTTTTACATAATCATTTAATCCAGCTCCTGTATCAACAATCAAAATGTCATAATAATTTAATTCCAAGATATCTTCTACTAATCTTGAAAAAATAAAACTATTACTATTCGATCCATATTGATAGCCACTTTTCCCAGCAATTAAAGATAGATTTTGATATTTTGTCTCTACAATAACCTCTTTTAGTTTTTTATGCCCATTTATATAATCAAAAAGTGTAACTACTGGTTTCACATCAAATAGGACTTGCATATTTGCTAAACCAATATCTGCATCTAAAACCAAAACTTTTAGACCTTTTTGAGATAAAATATATGCAAAATTTGCAGTAAATGTAGATTTTCCAACTCCACCTTTTCCTGATGTTATTGTCAAAAGTTTCGTTTTTGAGATAGTCAAATTATCATTTGCTTTGGAAGTAAGGTTAATTAATTTTTCGGCTTGTGAAAGTTTAACATCAAGCATTATATCTCCTTGCTACACTCATTATTCATAAAGCAATCTATTAAAAAAGAGGCATCTGCTGCTATTAAATCATCAGGTACATTTTGTCCAATAGAGAAATATGTAATAGATTTTTTTGTTTTATGTGAAAAAGATATAACATTTCCAAAACTTTTTGTCTCATCTAATTTTGTAAAAATAAGATTATCAATATCAAGTATTGAATAGTTTTTGTAAATCTCCATCAAATCACTATGCTTCACATTTGAAGGTAACACTAATGTCTTTTCAATAGGAAGCTCCTCTACATGTTTTCTATACTCATTTATAAGCTCTATTTTATCAATATCATATTGACTAGAACCTGCTGTATCTATAAAAATATAACTACAATTTTTAAGCCTTAAAAGTGCTTCTGTTAAATCTTCAGGTTTTTTAACTATCTCCAAAGGGAGCCTCATAATATTTGTATAAGCTTGAAGTTGTTCTATAGCTCCCACTCTAAAGGAATCTAAAGTAATTACTCCTACTTTATGATTTTGCTCCATTTTATAAGCAAATCTAGCAGCCAACTTAGAAATAGTTGTAGTTTTACCAACTCCTGTAGGCCCTACCATCATCATAATCTTTCTCTGCTCTTTTCTTAAAGGTTGCTCCATTTTAATAGGAATAACTCTTCTTAAGACTAATTTAAAAAAATCATTTACCTTTTTTTGATTTGATTTTAATGAAACAGGAAGCTCTTTTATTGTCTTTTTCATAATAGTATATGTCATTTCACTATCAAATTCATTTTTCTCAAAAATAGTATATATATCTATAAATTCTGGTGGAATTAACAAATCATATAGTTGGCTTTTTGGTTTCCAAAGAGTTTTTTGCACTTGTTCAAGAAGAGATTGCATCTTTAAAATCTCCTCTTTATAATCGTAAACTTGTGCTTTTATAGGCTCTGCTTTTATTTGTTCTACTTCAATTGTTGCTTTTGCAATTGCTGTTTTTGTAAGCTCTAAATTTTTTTGAACCTCTTCATCTTCAATGGCAACAACTATCTCATACATATCTTTATTGTAACCATTAGCATTCACAATTTTCTTTGTAGAGATAACAATTGCATCTTCTCCACACTCTATTTGTGCATTCCTTAAAGCTTCTGTTGGTGTTTCTCCTAAAAATGAGAGTCTATTCATCTTTCTCTCCCATCTTTATATATTTGTTCAATTGTTCCATCAAGATTTTTAAACCTTATAAACTCTTCATTTTCATATATAATCTTCCCTTTTTTTACAATTTCTAATCCACCAAAATTGAAAACTATCTCATTATTTTCAGTAGATTTTATATCTTTTTGGCACACTATACTATTTTTATTTATGTGGTGTGTTGTTACAAAATCACCATTTTGTAAATCTTCTAAAGAGATAGGAATACAAGTTCTAGGAACTGTCTCAAAGTCTTTTTCTATAAGTTTAGAAGCATCTATCTTCTCCTCATATTTTATAGCATCTTTTGTTACAAAAACAGAAATCGCAAATAGGTGTGAAGATAAAAATAGAGATAAAAAACTAAGCTTTAATATCAAAAATCTGTCCTCCAGATTGTTCACTTACCTCATCTAAAAGTTCTTTATACATCTGTTTTATAGGTAAAACTATATTTGCTAATTTTTTATTTAGTTCATATAAACTTCTTAAACCATCTTCTAGTTCATTTACTTTATCTCTATAAATATTTACATCAAAGTTATTTTGAATCAATGTGGCTAACTCTCTATTTAATTCAACTTTTTCTTTCATAATATCATTTATAATTGAATTCTTTTTATCATTTCTTGCAAAAAGCTCTTCATGTTTTGAAGTTTTGATATCTTCTATATCCTGATTTATCGCATTTTTCAACTCTAAGATTAATTGTTGCATATTATCCACTATTTTATCAACCATATCTTAACCTTACTCTTTTTTATTATTTTGTGATAAAAAATTATATAACATATCACTGATTCCAAAGCTACCACTAGAGCTATCCGCAACTGATTGTAAATACATACCTTTTATAATATCACTACCAGCTTCTTCTCCTGCTACACTAGTTGTTTTTAGAGAAGTTTCTAAAATTTGGTTAAGAAAAAAGGCTTCAAAACTATTGCTTACTTCTCTTAACTCTTTATCTTCTACTTTTTCAAGATTACTACTATTTAGATTTTCAAATTTATTTGTTTGTAGAATATCTTTATTATATAAATTGTTACTACTTATTTCCATTTTATAATCCTATTTTATCTAATTTTAAATCTTCATTTATAATTTTTTTAATCTTTAAACCAAATTTTCCCTCTACAATTACAGCTTCACCCTCTCCTATCTTTACGCCATTTATCAAAATTTCAAGTGGTTCATTTACCATCTGCTCAAGCTCAATAATCTCTCCCACATCCCATCTTAATATATCTTTTAGAAGTACTATTTTTGTTCCTAATCTTACACTTAGTTTTAATCGTACATTATATAGAAGTTCAAGATTTTTTGAAGGATTCGCAACTCCAACCATAGCTGTAGAGGCTGGTGCAACTGGAGTTGGTACCGCTGGTTTACTAATAGCTGGTGAAGTTACTACCGTGTCATTTTTCGTTCCTGTTATAGTAGAAAAAAATAGAGCAAACCCTTTATCAAAATAGATCAAAATAGGAGTTTCCTCTTCATCTAAAAAAGTACTAAAAAGATAAATCTCTTTTTCATCTAATATATTTTTATCTACTTTTTTAGTACCTTTAACTTCTGATTTCATACCTATAACATCTGGCATACCTTGGGCATTTGAAGCAGTACAAAAACTTCCACAAATATTTGAAACTATCTCATTTACAGCATCTATTGTCTCATCATCAATATCATTTTTTAAATCGCCCATTCCTCCTAGCATTAAATACTCAAACTTTGTAGCACTAACACTAGGGATATAAAAAGTTATACCAGAACTCAAACCTTTTATATCAAACTTTACATCTGCTTCTATAAAACTTGAAGCTTCAAAGCCATCTTCTAATTTTTTTGTTTCAGATATTTTTGCCTTTTTACCCAGTAGTTGTTCTAGTGTATTTGACAATTCATTTTTAAATACTTGTGATAAATCAGATGCCAAAATTATACCTTTTATTGATTTTCAAACGTTTTTTCTAGCTCTTCAAGTAAAAAAGCTTTTATTTTCATCATATCTTCTGTTGGATATTTTCTCTCAATATCTCCTCTAGTTACCTTCACAAAAAAATCTCTAGAGTTTTTATTGTAGCCAAATTGAATATTATCTAACATAACCTCATTTAGCTCTTTTGTATCTTTTGAAATATTTTTTTTATACTCTTCATCATCTATTACTTTTATTTTTTCATCTACATTGCTTATCTGTTTTGTTTTAATTTCGTAGTTCTCTTTTGCATTATCAATTTGAGATACCCTTCCAATTTCCATAATAGACCCCTTTGCAAGAATTTTAAAACATTATAACAAAAAAAAATTAAATAGTATTATAAAGAGAGCATAAACTCTTCAAATCCAACAATTCTAAAATCTATATATGGATTATTATACTTATTTACTAAAAACTGTTTCGCACTTGAAATGTTCATATTTTGTAAAAGCTGAATTGCTGTTAAAAAATCTGTATCTTTATCCTTATAAAATGCTTTGATTAAAGATATTTGGATAGAAGCCTCTTCTAATCTTAATGACTCTAAAAATGCTGCTGTTGATAAGTACATTGTAAATCTATTTTCGTAGTCAAATTCATCTTTTAATCTTTTTAAAGTATCAATAGTATCAAATGGTTTATTTATATACAAATTACTATATGCCTTTGTTACTAAATAGCTAGGATTTTTATTTCCATCTATGTTAAAATCAACTCTTGTAAAAACTCCAAATGCCTTTAAAATATCAATATAATATCTTGAAGTAATAAGAGAACTATCTAGAAAATTATTGTTATATTTCAAAGTTATAGCATCTTGTACTCTCGCTGCATATCTATATTCGTCCTCATTTTTATCTTTTTGTACTAATTTTAAAAGATAAATAAATGGGTCTTTTTCATACTCTTCTAATAATTTATGCTTACTAATATCTTCATTGTTATTCATTTTAGTTAAAAAATCTATAGCTTTATAAAAAACTGTCTTTTCATAAGATTGTGCTTGTTCTACTACATTGTAACTACTATTTACAAAAAGTTTATATAGCTCTTTTGCAAAATAACTATATAAACCTCCATTACCCTTTATATTTTTCTCCAAAATAGATCTTTGTTTTTCTGGAATATTTGCAAATGTTTTATTTGCAGTAATTAGATACATAACTGAATATAGTTTATTTCCTGGACTTAATTTATATGATTTTTCAAAATATTTAAGTGCATTTGTGAAATCATTTATTTGAGCATAAGATAGTGCTAAGTTATAGTAAATATATGCTTTGGAATCTGTTTTTATAATATTTTTTAACTCATTTACCCTTTTTATTGGGTCTTGTTTTACCAAATGAATAAATTTCGAGTTATATTCGACCATATTTTCAAGATTTTCTACACTCTGTACTTTTCCATATATAAAACCTTTTACAGAGTCATAAATTATCTCTTTTGAATCAGAAAAAATAAAAGGAGCAAAGTAGTATATAAAATCATACATTCTCTCTTCATCAAATTTCATAACTTGTTTATAATAATCTTTATATGTATATAAATTTCTATTAAAAAATATCTCTATTGGCATTTTAGTATTTACATTAAAATCTTTTTTTCTATCATTTATTAAATCTAATATCTCTCTGGCATCCTCAAAATTGTTTTGTTTTAAACTAGAATATGCTGAAATCCACAATATCTTATTTAATGTATCACTGTTTTTCTCTTCTTCCCTTAACTTTTTTAAAATTGTTGAAGCTTTTTGGAAGTTATTTAGTTTTACCAAAATCATAGCTTTTTTCAAATCCAATGAGTAACTCATTGCATTTAGAGCTCCTAGTGCATTTTCATAATCTTCTATAAGCAAATATCTGTTTGCTAGCTCTTTCAAAATAGCATCTTTTATATCTGTTATTAGTTCATTATATTCACCTAATTTTTTACTATTTTGGAAAATTGTTACTAAATCTAACATATATTTATCATCTTTAGTTATTTCAAAAAGGTAGTAGCAAGAGGATATAAAAGAGTATGGTTGGTTTAGAAGATTTGTCTTTTTTGAGTATATTTTCAAAAAAAGCTCTTTTGCTTTTTCTTCCTCTTTTTGCTTATAATGAATTATTCCTATATTCAACAGTGATGGTGCTTCAAAAACTTTTGAAGTCTTTTCAAAAAGCCTTAAAGCCTCTTTATATTCACCTTTTCTAAAATGCAAAACTGCTTTATTAAAATCAACTTGTATCTCCAAATTTTCACTTGAAGCTCCTAGCTTTTCTAGTTCAAAGATTACTTGTGGTTGTGATTCTATAATATTTGCATATAAAATAGTGTTTAGCATAAAAAAAATAGCTATTTTATATACAAAATTTTTCAAATATTATCCTAAATAATAGCATTTACTTGAGCAAATAGCTCTTCATTTCTTCTTTGTAAATCATTGATTTTATTTTTTAAAGTAATGTTTTCAAGTCTTAAAGATTGTAAATCATCCCTTGCTACTTGAAGATTTTCTTGATTATTTTTAAGACTACTAGTACCTATTTTAACCTGTTTTTCATATCTTTGTATCAAAGCTTCAAGCTTTGTAACCTCTTCATCAATGATCTCTTTTTCCTCTTTTATCTTTTTGTACATTGATTTGTAGGCATTTGTACTTGAGATAAAGTATAGCAAAATGATAGCTAAAACTGTTGATATTAAAAAATCCAATTTTCTTCCTATAATTTAATATATTTTAATAGAGCAAGAAAAAATCTCGCTCTACTTATAATATTATCTTTTTAAGTTAATAAGTGTACTTAAAAGTTCATCTGATGTTGTGATAGATTTTGCATTCGCTTCAAAGGCTCTTTGAAATACCATTAAGTTTACTAAGCTTTCACTTAAATCTGCTTTACTAAGCTCTAGTGCTTGTCCTTTTACACCTGAAGTGTTATTGTTGTTTGTACTATATATTGCATTTCCTGACTCTTGAGTTCTTTGGAAGTTATTATTTCCAACTGCTTCAAGTCCTCTATTATTTGTAAATCTTGCAATTGATACTTGTCCAACAGCATATTCAACTCCACCCTCTTTTATTGTCACAAGTCCAGTGTCATCTATTTTAAATTGACCAAATTTGCTATCAGAGATATTTAAAACATCTAGTCTTAATTGTAAACTTGCTTGTGTTGAAGTTTGGTCAACTCTAGTTGTTATCTCCATAAACTCTCCACCAGCACCTCTTCTTCCAGAGTAATCACCATTTACCTCAATAAATCCATCTTGCAAATCCCAAACTGGAACAGAAAGATCTGTAAAGCTAATAGTTGGTTTAGTAGCTCCAAATCCAGTAAATCCAGTTGCACCTGCTTTTTCTCTTACAACAATATTACCAGCATTTTCAACAATCTCGTATCTATCTCTTAAATTAGGGTTTTTATCAAGTTCAGCTTGAAGTTTAGCTGCTGCTCCTGCTGCTGTTTCTTGTTCTGCTGTTTGTATAGTAAGATTTGTCCCTAAAATATTTAAAGATAAATTAGATTTTGATCTATTTAGAAAATCTACTACAAATTCTTGTTCTTCTGCACCACCTGCTACATAAGCTGTTGTTGGATTATAAGCTCCACCCGTAGCACCTGTTATACCTAATGTAGTTGCTGTATTATTTTTATCTACAACTTTTATTTGTGAAATATTAATACTATCTCCACCATTAGCAGTTACATTTATTAAATCTTTCAATGTTGTATCATTTGAAATTTGACTTAATAGTTGATTTCTAATATCAGATGTTGTTCCTGTAAATGTAGGAGGTGTTGTATAGCTAACAGTTACTCCAGCTATTGTTAATCCATATGTTGTACTAGGTGTTGCACTTGTTACTTGAAATGTCCCTTTTTCCAGAGCAGTATTTGTTCCTGGACTGTTTGTTGGTGTTGATGTAGGTGGTGTGGGAGGAGTAGTTAATCTTAAATTTCCTTCTATTCTCTCTTTATTTGCAGATGTTACTGTAAAAATTCCACTACTCATAGGGCTAATACTCAACTCTTTTCCTGGGTTTGCTGCATTATATGTAGCAATATTTGTTGCAATTGCATTATAAATTGCATTTTGATCTATTGGAGTTGCTGTTGGAAAAACTGTTGAAATTGTTTGATTTCCTACAGTTATATCATAAGTATATCCTGCTTGATTTACCAAAGCATTTAAATCAACCGTTGGATCTGTCTCTAATTTTGCATCAAATTCTACATCATAGTTAGAATCATTTGTCTCAATAACCAAATTACCATTTATATTTTTTGCTACTATATAATCTCCTAATTGTGGTCCAGAAGCTGTTCTTAGACTATTTATCGCGTCTACTATACTATCGATATCACCTGATTGTACATTACCAATAGTAATAGGAACTGCTTTTGGAGGAACTGCACCATCATTTGGTACTGGAATTGTATACCCCAAATCTTTATCAAAAACATTTATACTAAAAGTAAATGTTTTATTATCAGCTGCTCCATATAAATCTTGAGTTGTATAAACACTTCTTTGGTTCCCAGTTACTAGTCTTGATAGAGCATCTCTTGCATCTTCAAGTGCTTGTTTTCCACTTCCCTCAACTGCTACAGAAGTCGTTTGAAATGTACCTTTTACAGAAAAATTAGTATTTTCACCAGAGTATTCAGCTACTTGAGTTACTTTAAATTCTTGACCTGGAACTAAAGATTTTACTTGAATAACTCCTCTTAACATATCTGCTAAATTAGTACTCTCTTCATACATTCCATCTGGATTTAAAACATCACTTGTAGGATTTGTTCTATCTTTTGCCATATAAGCTACAATACCAACTTCTTTATTTGATATTTGGTCAGCCATTGCTTTATATGTATTTATTTTTCCTGCTAATTTATCATACTTTGCTATTTGCATATCTTTTGCTGATCTATCTGCTTCAGTTACTGTTGGCATAAGTTCAATTTGAGCAGGATCCATTAAATCATATAAAGCTCTCTCATTTAAAGGACTAGTAGGTAAAGAATTCCACAGTTTTTCTCTAAAATCTGGAGTTGTTTTTGTAACTACAAACTTTTGAGTATAGCTATTCCCATTTATAACAGCTTCTATCATATCTCCTTCTTTTCCTATAATTGAAGTAGGTGGAACTCCTGTTTTAAAATTTAATTGAGAAATTTGTGCTGTTGAACCTTTTGAGGGAAGAGTTGGATCATCTTTGTATTTTTTTAGCCATTCATTATAATTTAATGTTGCTAAATCAATATCTTTTAGTTTTGCAGCCTTTGTTTTTCCACCAGCTCCGCTAAATACAGATGTAGGATCTGATTTTGCAGTCTCATCAAAATTTGTAGCCTTTGCTGCAATAGTTTCAATAAAATCAGCATGTCTAATAATACTATTTCCCATATTTTTTACATAATCATCTGTAAATCTTGTAGCATTCTGATTTGTACTTTTTACATCATTTTTTTGATCAATTGAACTCATCGCCCAACCTTGTACCTCATATCCATCTGGGTTTTGTAAAGTTCCACTTTGACCCATACGGAAATTCCCAGCTCTTGTATAAAAAGTCTCTGCTGTTCCTAGTGTATTTTTATTTATTACAGTGAAAAATCCATCACCTTGTAAAGCTACATCATACTCAACTCCAGTGATTTTTGAACCACCTGTTACAAAGATTTTTTCTGCATCTTGCACAAAAGATCCTTTACCAATTTGTCCTTGGTAAATTTGATCTGCAAATGAGATTCTTCCTGCTTTGTATCCAACAGTATTTACATTGGCAATATTATTTGACTCATTATCCAATGCTGTTTGATGTGCTGCTAATCCTGATATTCCAGTCCATAATGCACCTATCATGACTAATCCTTTTTGTTAAGGTAAATGAACATAAATGTTCATACTTTTATATAAACTTTATACAAAAGTATAAACACTAAGTTTATACTAAAGAGTTTATCTCTTCATCTCTATTGCTGTTTGCAAAAACTCATCTGAAGTGGTAATAGATTTTGAACTAGCCTCAAAAGCTTTTTGATAAACCATAAGTTGAGTTAAAGTTGTACCATAATCTACATTTGCACGCTCTAGCGAGCCACCTATAATTTTATTCATAGTATCAGCATTAAAAGGCTCTCCACTATATTTTGATTTTTGATATAAATTCCCACCCATAGGCTCTAAACCTTGCTCATTCCTAAATCCAGCAGTACTAAGTCTTCCAACCAAAAAACTATGACCTTCGCTTTTTACAAATACAAAACCATCATTAGATATACTAACTTCAGCTGTACTTTTATCAGAAATTCCCAATGCATCAAGTCTTACATTTATATCATTTTCTCCAATCACTCCTAAATTCCCATACTCTAAAACATTTGTTATTTGTAAAAATTTAGCATCTGCTCTTTCAACTGCATTTTTTAAAGCATCTCTTGCACTATCAATCATAGCAAGACCAGAACCTTTAACTGCATCTTGTAAATTTGTAGAGTTAAAATTCGTATCATTTAATTTTATATCACTTAATTTAAAGCTACTTCCTGCAAATAAAGTATCAATTACAAGAGTACCATCTTTTACACTTGCACTCATCCCCTCTTTTGAAGATATTTTATCAGATAAGTCTTTCATAGCATTTATCATACTATTTGAGTTTATATAATTATTTATTTGATTATCTCTTAAAGCTTGAGCTTCAGCTTTATCTAAAATCTCTTGAGGAGTATTTATAGGCATATTATCAATATCGGCTTGGCTTTTTATAGAATTAGGATCTACTAAATTATACTTTGCCTTTCCATTTGCATCTAAAGAATCATATAGCTTTTGCATTTCCTCTTCGTTTATTGATGAATTTACATCAAATTTTACACTATATGTTTTATTATCTATTGTTATACTTAGAATATTATCCGTTGCTTGAAGAGAAGATAAATTTGAAGAGAAATCTATTTGTGACTTTTGGCTAACAGACGGTATATTTGCACCATTTTGATCCATCAAAAACTTATTTAACTTCTCTATATAGTCATTTTGCAATGCCTCTATATCATTTATCTTACTTTGAGATGTTTTATATCCATCGCCTTTTCGCAAAAAATCATCATCTTTTGAAGATTTAATGTAATCTGTAGTTTTAGCATTTATATTATAAATTGTACCATTTGAATTATTTATATTACTAGATATCATACTCTTTGTATACTCATCTGTAAACATCATATCAGCTGGATTTGTAGAAGTTGTAAGTTTACTTTGAGGAACCAAACCTTGTATTTTATAATCATCTTGAGTTACTAAAAAGCCATCTTTTGCTTGAACCAAATTTCCAGCTCTTGTATAGTATATAGAGTCATCTTGCCTATTTTTTACTATAAAAAAACCTTTTCCTTCCATAGCAACATCAATTCCAACTCCCGTTCCTACAATTTGTCCTTGTGTAAATGTTTTTGATATGGTGTGAGTTTGAACACCTTTTCCAAATCCAGCTTGAGTATATAAAACATCTGAAAAGCTTATCTGATCTTTTTTATGTCCAACAGTACTAGAGTTTGATAAATTATTTGATTCAACATTTATTCCTTTCTCTTGTTGCCAAATTCCAGCAACACCATTCCAGATAGCTCCAATCATTTCATACTCCTCTTAGAAGATTCTTGTTATTGATGAAAATGGAATAGTATGTGTATCATCAGAAACAACAACTGTATTTTGTCCACTTGCAACATATTTATGATCTGTTACTTCATTTCCATCGGCATCTTTAATTATAAGTTTTCCATCTTTAATAGCTGGTTTTCCTAAACCTTCTAAAACTATAGTTTGTCCTGTTTTTTCACCATTTTCATCATAAAGATTCCCAGCTTCATCATAGTTTGCACCCTTTATATCATCGCCATCTTTAAATGCAATTCCATTATGCATATATAACCACTCTCTTGCAACAACCATAACTTCACCATCTATAACTTCAATTGACTCAACAGTAAATGCTTTTAATGCACCTTCAGCATTTGTACTCCCATTTTCAATATTTTTACCCATTACTCCTGTTGCAGTAGATAATGCATTTTGTGAAAAGGCTGTTTGGATATTTTGTAAAGCTTTAATCATCTCCATATTTGCATTTAATGTACTCATTTGCATTTGAGTTGATAACATTTTTGCTGAATCCATTGGTTTTGTTGGATCTTGAAGCTTTAACTCTTCAATCATTAACTTTAAAAAATCATTTGTTGTCAAAGAGTCATTAGTTATACTTTCAGTATATTTATTTCCATAACCATCAGTACCTGTTATACCATTAAGACTATTTACATCTGCCATTTTAAACTCCTTAGTTTAAGATTAAATCATATGCTCTTCAAAGAAATATTGAACAACATTATCTGAATCCATAGCATCTTGAACTCTAACTGCTAATTTTTCATCCATAACAATTATATCACCTGTTCCAATTATTCTTGAGTTTACATATATCTCACCACCACTTCCTGCTGGTTTATGTAAAGATATTATATCGCCTTCTGTTAGTTTTAGAAACTCACCAATAGATATATTTGTACTGCCAAGCATAACATCAACAACAATCTCTGTATCTACTAATAAATCGTAAATTCTTTCACTTATTTCCATTTTTAATACTTTTTAGTGTTATCTTATGATTGTATCATAATTTCGATTTCATATAACTAAATCTAAAGATTCAAGCATTGAAGACACTTTTGCCTCAATACTTCCATCAAAATTTCCCAAATCACTAGCAATTACAACCCCACCAACTACCACATTTGCATCTTCATATAAATCTATAAATGGCTCTAGCTCCAACTCTTTTTTTAAAATATAGTAATCTTTTGGATTTAAATGAATTTTTACTTTAGAAGCATTTTTTAACTTTAAAAGTAGCTGACTTATCGTCTGTTTAGCTATTTTAGAAGAGTTTTCTCCAACTTCAATATTTATAATTTTTTGAGCTATTGCAATAGATGTTTTTAATAGTTTATTTTCAAGTTGAAAAGAAGCTTGTTCAAAAAATGTTGCATACTGTTTTAAATCTTTTATAGCTTTTACCACTTGAGCATCTAAATCTTTTCCCTTTGTAATAGCATCTTGTTCAATAGATGTAACCTTTAAAGATACCTCTTCAATTTTTTTTGTTAATTTCTCAAATTCACTAAAGATTGGCTCAATCTTCTCTAAAACTGTCGTGTTATCTACTATATTTTGTATAGGAACTATTTGTGAAATCTTATTTTCATCTTCTCCATTTTTTTGTTCATCTAGAAGTTTTGTCTCAGTAAAATGTTCAGGCTCTAGTTCTTTTTTTTTCGATTTTCCAAAGCTTGACAACTCAAACTTTTGAACACTTTTATCATCTTTTATAACTTTTGCACTTGAGTAAACATTTTCAGCCATTATGTATTCTCTCTTTCAATAATACCATCATCCATCATCTTTTGAGCAATTGCCAACATTCTTCTTTGGGCAGCTTCAATATCTTTGATTTTAACTTTTGTAAGCATTTCACTCTCTTCATAAAATCTATCTTTAACTCTTTGTGACATTGCTCCTGTTACTTTCTCTATCTGTTCTTCAGTTGCATTTTTCATAGCAACTACAACATCAGCAGACTCTACACCTTGAATAATCTTCATAATATATTCACTATCAAGGTTAAGTAAATCTTCAAATACAAACATATTATCTTTTATTCTTGTTGCAAGTGAAGTATCAATACCATTTATGTTTTTTAGAATATCAACAGCCTTTGGTCCCATCTTATTTAACATATCAGCAACAACTTTAACTCCACCAACATCTACAATAGAAGATAGTAATGACTCTAGTTTTCTTTCTAAAACAGCTGAAATAGTTCTTACAACATCTGGTGAAACATCTTTTATGGTTGCTATTTGAATACTTACTTTTACACGAATTTCTTCATCAAGTTCCATTAATACATCTGCTGATTTAGATGGATCCATATGTGCCAAAATAACTGCTATTGTATGTGGGGATTCATCTTTAATAAAATCACTTAACTGTTTTGGATTAACTCCATCAAGATAAGAGAAAGCTTGGTTTGCTAATTTCATTCTTGAAAGTTTTTCTAAAACTTCATCAGCAGCTTCTTGACCAATAGATTTATATAAAATCTCTTTTGCAAAGTCATATCCACCAGAACTAATAAACCCTTTAGTTCTAGTATATAGATGAAACTCCTCTAAAATAGCCAAAGATACCTCTTTGTTTATAGATTGAATTTGAGTAATAGCAGTTGATATTTGTTCAACATATTGTTTATCTAAGAATTGAAATATTTTAACAGTTGAATCTTCTCCTATTAGGACAAAAAATCTTGCGATTTTTTCTATCATTGACATTCCTTTTAAAATATCAATATCACTGTAAACATCTACTGCCATTTATTTTTCCTATTTAAAATTAACATTACCTTCACTTAAAAGTAACTCTATCATTCGAGCTATATCAGCTGGGTTGTTATTTATTTCTCTATCAAGCTCTTCAATAAACACCTCATATTTTGCTGCAGACTCTTCATCTAAACCATCAATATTATTTATAATTTGGCTTTTCACTTTAGATTTTAATCTTCCGTGAGCTGTGTTTTGATCTAAAACATCATCAAGACCTGCTAACATATCTTTCACTAAATCTTCATCATCAACACCAAGTTCTTTTTTCTTAGGGTCACCTAAAACTACCATATCACTACTTGCTATAAATTTTCTATAAAAAATAAATAGTAAAAGTCCAACTATAAGATATTGAATATAATCTTTGTATTCATCAAGGATACCTTTAACACTCATACTACTTAAATATCCACTTCCTCCAATTACATTTCCATTCTCGTCTATTAATTCACCTTTTTCATTGTACGATTTAACTCCTACAAATTTAAAATCTTTAACAGTAATTGTATCGCCTCTTCCTTTATCATAGCCTATAGCATCTGCCGATAACGACTCTAAAGATGCCAAAAACTCTGCTTTATCTGGATGATCTTTTAAAACACCTGAATCAAATGTAACTGAAGCTGTAATTCTTCTAATATTTGTAAAATTACTATCTTTTTGTGATATCAATTTTCTTGAAATCTCATAGTTTGTAACAGTATTTGAACTTTCACTATTTGATGATAATTTACTGCTATCATTTAATTGTTGTGGTGGTTGAATATTATTATCAACTCCTGCAATTCCACCTGTATTATTACCTAATCCTTGAGCATTTGCTGTATTTTCAATAACTTGTTGAGACCTTATACTTCCTTCTGGGCTATAAATTTCCTCTTCAATATCTTTTTTAGTAAAATCTAAAATTACATTTACTTTTGCCATAACTCTTCCAGCTCCAACAACTGGCTCTAAAAGAGATATAATTTTTTGCTCATAATCCTCTTCAATCTTATCTTTAAACTTTGTTTGAACCGTAGATCTTTGAGTATTCATATCCTCAGCTGATACCTCAAGTAAATTCCCATCTTGGTCAATTAATTGTATATTTGATTGTTTTAAATCAGGAACAGCTGATGCTATAAAATTTTTAATCCCATCTAACTGCTTTTGAGTTAAAAATATTCCTTGCTTTAGTGTTAAAACAGCAGAAGCAGTCGTATCACTCTTTTTTTCTGTAAAAATTGTCTCTTTTGGAATTGCTATTTTTACATTTGCCTTTAAAACTCCGCTTAAAGACTCTAAACTTTTACTAAGCTCTCCCTCTAAAGCTCTTAAATATTTTACTTTATTTTCAAAATTTGTTGTACCAATTGATGATTTTTCAAAAATTTCCCAACCAACATGTTTATTTGTTGAGGCTTCACTTGTTACCAATTTTATTTTGGCAATATTTATAAACTCTTTAGAAGTTTTTAAAGTGAGATTATTTCCAGTTCCTGTTACAATAAATGTAATACCGGCACTTTCAAGCTCTTCACTAGCTCTCATAACATCAGCTTGAGTGAGATTTGAAGCTATTGTATAGCTTAATTTTTTATCTTCAGCCTTTACATTTGAATATACTAAAAATCCAACAAGCAGAAGTACTAGAAATGCAAAACCACCAACAATCGCTATTCTTTGGGCTTTATTTAAGTTATTTATAAACTTTAATAGTTGATTCATTAAAAAATCATCCTATTAGCTCTTACCTGAAGCATCAATCACTGATCTAAAAAGCCTTGAATCTTTTTTAATAGATGATTGTATTGCATCAAAAATTACTTTATTTTTTGATTGTTCACTCATTTGACTATCCAAATTTACATTATTCCCATCATTTTGTTCTATTAAATCTGGAACTTGAACCAATCTTGGATTACTACTTCCTCTATAATCAAGATTGTGCATATGATTTGATGATGTTCTTTTTAATTTTAAAATATTTTGTGCTTTTAGCTCTTCATCAAAAACTAAATCTTTTGTTTTATAATCTGGTGTATTTACATTTGCAATATTACTAGATATTACTTTTTGTCTTTCACCTCTAAAATTTAGTTGTTCAAAAAGTTTGCCTGATACTTCACTTGCATGCATTATCTAGTATTTCCTCCAATTTTTTCTATTAAACCAGCATTTAGCTCATCTATTGTTTTAATCGCTCTTTGAGATTGATCAAATCTTCTGTGAGCGTCTATTAGCTCAACCATAGTACTTACCCTATTTACATTTGATTGTTCAACTGTTCCATTTAAAATCTTGTTATCGTTGTTTTCAAAATTTTCAACATCCTCAGCTACTAAAGCTATATATGTATTATCTCCTACTTTTTCAAGATTTTTAAAAGATGCTTGAACAACCCCAATTTGTAACTCAAAGCCATCTTCAACAACAATAGCTTCATTATCTGCATTTAAGACATTATTTCCATTTCCATCTACTAAGAACCCATCTAAATTTTTAAAAGCTCCATCTCTTGTATATACTATATCACCATTTTCATTTTGAATTTTAAAAAAAGTATCTGGAGCATTGAGTGCAAAATCAAGAGGATTTCCAGTCATTTTCATTGGTCCCATCAAAGGATCTGTATATCTTGTATCAATTTTAGGAATATTATTTATCGTAATTGATTCAACAAATGGATTTTTTCCTTCATCTTGAGCTCTTTTTAAATACCAATTAAAAGTAGTCTCAGCAGTCCCCTCTTGTTTAAATCCAAAGGTATCTGCATTTGCTAGGTTATTACTTATTTGATCTAATCTATTGATCTGATTTACCATTGATGCTGCTAATGGATAAACACCTTGGTTCATTTATATTTCCTTATTTATTAAATTCAGCTATTAGCTTATCTAAATCATCACCCACAAGATCTTCAGTATCCTTATCTCCATGGATATGCCTAGCCATTGGCAAATCTTTTGGATTTTCATCTTCAAAAAGGTTATTTAGATATATAGATAGTTTTCTAATAACTGACATAACTCTTTCAATTTTTTGTCTATTTATATCGTTGAACTGCATAAGTTCCATACCTTGAAAAATATGCATATCTTCATCATCTAAAAGGGTTTTTAAACCCTTAATTGAGCTTTCAAAACTCTTTACTTTATCTAATTGCTCTTGAAAAACGCCAATTTTTGGAAACTTATTTGATAAAGAGTTTAAAAGTTTATTTTGAGACAGAATAAACTCTTCATACTCTTTTATCTTTTTTCTCACCTCTGTATTATTATCCAATGTGAGACTTAAGACATCAAATATCTGAGAAACTTTCTCTTCTGAGTCATTTGCTACTTGGCTTAATTGGCTTACAACTTTTGTATCATTTTCAGCAGGAAAAGGGAAAACTCCTTCACTTATTTTTGAAGAAGACCACTCTTTTACAATGTCATCATCTGTCTTAGATTTATTTATTACCTCTTCTTTTTCTAAAGAGTCTTTAGCGTCCAAAACATTATCTTCTGTTAAAATACCATCTTCAATATCATTTAAAAGTTCACCTATCTCACTTATCTTTTTTTCAGTAGCTGGTACAACACTCTCTTTTTCTTCACTTTTTTCTACTTGTAATAAAAGCTCTTCTATCTCTTTTGTGTTTACCTTCTCTTCTTCTACAGCTTCTTCCTTGGTAACTTCAGCACTATCTTGAGCTGGTATATCTAAACCATTCATTAAGGCTTCAATATCTTCTTGACTCATACTCATAATAAACCTTTTTTATTTTTTAATAACCCCATCTAATTTCTCTTTTAAAACTTCCGCATTAAATGGTTTTACAATATAGTTATTTACACCAGCTTTTAAAGCTGCAATAACCTCTCCTTTTCCACCTTCGGTTGTAATCATAATAATTGGTGTTTTTTGATGTGTTCCTTCACTTCTGACTTTTTTAACAAGCTCAAGGCCGTTCATATTTGGCATATTCCAATCTGTTAAAATAATATCATAATGCCCTTCAGTAAGAAGTTTCCAAGCTTTCAATCCATCTTCAGCTTCATCAAAACTCTCTTTGCTAAAACCTAGTTGCATTACAACGTTTCCAATAATTCTTCTCATTGTTGAACTATCATCAACTATTAGAATTCTCATTTTTCCCTCTTTATATTAAAATTATTCCAATAAAGTATGCATTATATTTAATTTGTTTTAAAATTTTACTTAAAAATAGTTTTTTTAAGGATTTAGATTTATCTAAAATTAATCCTTCTTAAAATATAATATATAATCATTAATAAAGGAGATTTCCTATGATAAGAGGACTTTATACAGCAGCAACTGGAATGAATGCTATGCAGAGCCAAATTGATGTAACTTCACACAATATTGCAAATGTAAATACAACTGGTTTTAAACAAGATAGAGCAGAGTTTCAAGATTTAATTTATGAATCTTTAAACTATACAGCTGGTCAAACAACTCAAGACACTTTAAACCCGACAGGAATTGATGTTGGTCTTGGTGTTAGATTGGCAAATATTCAAAAAAACTTCACAGAAGGTGACTTAAAACCAACTGGAAATCCACTTGATATTGCTATTGTTGGAAAAGGTTTTTTCCAAATTACACTTCCTAGTGGTGAAATAGCATATAGCAGAAATGGTAACTTCAAACTTGATGCTGATGGAACAATAGTAAATGGAAATGGTTATGCTCTTGAACCTGAAATAGTTGTTCCTCAAAATGCAAAAGATATAAGCATTGGAAATGATGGAATTGTAACAGCTAGAGATCCTCAGACTGGAGATACAATAGATTTAGGACAAATTATTTTAGCTGATTTTATAAATCCTGCTGGTTTAGCACCTTTGGGAGATTCTCTTTTCTTACAAACAGATGCTAGCGGAGATGTTGTTGAAGGAAATCCTACAACAGATCAATTTGGTGGATTAAGACAAGCTATGGTTGAAAGTTCAAATGTTAAACTTGTAAATGAAATGGTTGATTTAATTACAGCACAAAGAGCTTATGAGGCAAACTCAAAGGCTATCACAACTGCTGATAGTATGCTTGATACTGTAAATAGGTTGAAAAATTAACTATAGCTTTTAAGTAATTATGAATTTAGAAGAGTTAAAAAAAAGAAGAGAGAGAAATTTCTCAAAGCATAAAGAGAAGAAAAGAGCTTATTACCTAAAAAGTAAGCTCAAAAAAGAGATAGATTACGAAAATGAACTAAAAGATGATGGCTTTTTGCAAAAAATGAAAGAAATTGTAAAAAGTCAAAAGTTATATATGGATAGCAGACAAGAGACTATCAAAAAGAAGATAGAAGAGTATAAAACTTCAAAGAAAGATTACTACGAGCAAAATAAAGAGAAGAGACTTGAGTACGATAAAGAGTATAGAGAGAGAAAAAAAGAACAACTAAAAGAGTATAGGCAAAGATATTACGAAAAACAAAAAGAGAAAAAATTAGAAGAAGTAAAAAATGGAAACAACTAATAAAGATAGTGAAGAGCAAGTAATACAAAATAGTGAGGAACAAGAAGAGGCGAAGAGAGATAAAACTCTTCTTATAAAAAAAATACTATTTGCTGTAATTGGTATTTTAATCATATTTTTAATAATCTTAATTCTCTTGTTTATTTTTAAAGACGATAAAGATGATAAAGTTCAAAATGAGGTTTTATCTTCTATAGAGAAAACTGAAAATATTGTTGAAAACATAACACAAGAAGAAGAAATTTCTGAAAAGAAATTTGATTTTAATAATCTTGAGCCAGAAAAATTAAATGAACAACTAGAACTACTTACAAATAAAAATTTAGAGTACCAAAAAGAGAAAGAACAAAAACTTCTTGAAGAGGAGAAAAAGTTATCTCCTGTTTTTAATCTTGTAAATAATTTAAAAGATAAAAATGAGGGAAAAGAAGAACTTCCTTTACCTTTAAATGAAGCTAATAGTATAGAAGAATCTAAAAAGAATGATATTAACAATAAAGAAAATTTAACTATCCTAAATAAAGATGAAGATAAAAAGCAAGTAGAATCAATAAAAGATGAGATACAAATAATTAGTCAAAATTCTACACAAACAGACTCATTAGAATTTCTAAAACTTATAAATGTTGCTAAAATAAAAGGTAATCTAAACAAAAAATATTTAGATAAAATAGTTATAGTAAATGCAGATATACTTCTTTGTAGAGATGATGAAAATATAATAGAATTATACTATGGTCCGTTTTTGGAAGATAGTATAAGAGACAATTTGCTCTCTAGTCTTCTTAAGAATGGGTTTAAAGAGGCTTACTCTTTAGAGATGACAAAAGAAGAGTTTGATAAAAGATGTAACTATTAAAAAAAGAGTTTAAGAGTTTTCTAAAATATCAAAAGCATTTTTTACAAAAATTCTTTTGTTCTCTATATCTACTTTTTCTATAAACTTATCAAAAATATGTGGTATCAAAAATACTTTTGGGAGCTCTTTTGAAATAAGCTCTCTAGAAGTCTCTATCTCTAAATAATCATTGAGTGGATATCTATGAATATCCTTTACTTTTCCTAGCAGTAAATCATTTTCAAAAATCTCACAAGAAATTAAATCAAACCAAAAGAACTCATTCTCTTTTAATTTACAAAACTCTTTTGTAGCTTCTTGAGTGGTAAATAGTTCACTATTTGTAAGTTTTTTAGCTACTTCTACATCTAAATAGTTTTCAAATCTAACTAGCTCTCTCTCTTTATTATAATCAAGAACTTTAATCTCTAAATTCCTATTTGTTGTAAAAACAGCACCCTTTTTAAACTGTTCTGGAAAATCAGAGTCTATAAAAAGTCGTAAATGACCTTGAAGACCAACTGCTTTCCCAAGTTTTGCAACATAAACTTTACTCATTCTATTTTGTAACTACTTGTATTTTATAAGATATTCCATCTTTTGCTTTACAACCATTTGCAATTGTTTTTAAAGCATTTATCATATTTCCATTCTTTCCAATAAGCTTTCCTATATCAACACTATTTACACTTACTGTAATTTCAATAAAATTATCATCAATCTGCTCTTTTGTTACAACAACATCTTCTGGGACTGCAACAACTAGTTTTGCATAGTTTTCTATAAAATTTATTATCATTTTAGCTTAAACTATTATCTTGAAGCTAATTTTTTAACTTTTTCAGATGGTTTTGCACCAACACTTATCCAATAGTTATATCTCTCTTCATCAATTTTAAGAACTTGAGGCTCTACAACTGGGTTAAAATAACCAATTGATTCAATCCATCCTGAATCTCTTCTTTTTCTTGAGTCTGTTACAACTATTCTGTAAAATGGTTTTTTATTTCTTCCCATTCTTGTTAATCTAATCACTGTCATGTTTTATCCTTTTTTTATTTATAGTATTGAGCTTTAAACTCCCAAAAAGTTTATAGCTCAACACTATTTATTTTATTATCTTGGAATTTTTGGCATTCCATTTGCTCCTACTTGAGAAAGCATATTATGTAAACCTTTCATTCCACCTTTACTTGAAAGCTGTTTCGCCATCTTTGAAGCACTCTTAAACTGTTTTAAAATCTTATTTACTTGAACTTCACTAAGTCCTGCTCCACTTGAGATTCTCTTTTTTCGACTAGGATTTAGTAAATCAGGATTTTCTCTCTCTTTTGGTGTCATAGATGAAATAAGTGCTTTAATTCTTTTTATCTCAACAGAGTTTTCAAAATCCATATCTTTTAAAGCTGGCATTGCACTACTTAATCCTGGTATCATTCCAATAATTGATTTTAAACTACCTAATTTACTCATCATAGATAGTTGCTCTAAAAAATCATTAAAGTTAAACTCACCTTTTTTGATTTTTTTGCTAACTTCTTTTGCTTTTTTCTCATCAAAAATTGTTGATGTTTTCTCAGCTAAACCAGCGATATCCCCAAGCCCCAAAAGTCTTGAAACAATTCTATCTGGAATAAAAACTTCTAAGTCTGGCATTTTTTCACCAATACCAATAAATCTTAAAGGAACTTCAACTTGAGAAGCAATACTTAGGGCCACTCCACCTTTTGTATCTCCGTCATATTTTGATAAAACTACCCCATCAATTCCAATTTTTTCTTTGAATGTGATAGCAGTTTTTGTAGCATCATGGCCTGTCATTGAGTCTGCAACATAAAATATCTCATTTGGGTTTATACCATTTTTAATATCTTTTAGCTCATCCATAAGCTCTTCATCAATAGCAAGTCGTCCAGCAGTATCTACTAAGACTACATCAAAATGCTCTTTTTTTGCCTTTTCAACTGCAGCTTTAGCAATTTTTATAGGATTTTTTTCATTCTCATCAAAATATATCTCAACATCAATTTGATTTGCAATTTGTCTTAACTGTTCAACTGCCGCTAATCTTTGTAAGTCACAAGCAACTACCATAACTTTTTTATTTCTTACTTTCAAATAGTTTGCTAATTTTCCAGTCGTTGTTGTCTTTCCACTTCCTTGAAGTCCTGTCATTAAAATAACAGTTGGAGGTGTTGAAGCAAATACAAAACCTTGATTTCCATTTGCTGTTAAAACTCTCTCTAGCTCTTGTTTTAATACCTTTATGAAGTTATTTTGTCCAATTCCTAACTTTTTTGTCTCAATTTCAATAGAGTTTAGTAAATCTTTTGTAGTTTTATGATGAACATCAGCTTTTAGAAAAGCTTTTTTCAGCTCAGATGTAGCACGATTTAACGATGCTACATCATCTTGATGTCTAATCTTTCCTATTATTCCTTTTAACGAACCTGTTATTGAATCAAACAAAATGCTTCTCCATATTTTTTATTTTTGGATTTTATTTAATTTTTACTTTAATATAGTTTAAAATAAAAATAAAATTTTAAGTATTTCTTTAGTTTATATTTTTAAAAAAAGCCTATTTATAAGGCTTTTGTATTTTATATAACTTAAAACTAGCTAAAGTCATACACTTTAAACTCTTTTGGTTCCTTTGCTTCAAATGTGTAATCGAAAATTTTTGTAATTTTTGAGTGAAGTAATACTCTATTTACATTTGAAGCCACTCTTCCATAAATAGCATCTCCAATTATTGGTAAACCAGCAAAATTCAGGTGAACTCTTATTTGATGAGTTCTTCCACTTTCAATTACTAATTTTATTTTTGACTTATTTCCTTCAACTAAAAGCGGATAAACAGTTGTTTTCGCACTTTTTCCATTTTTATCAACTTTTGATTTAGCAACCCCTCTATCTTTTGTTGTTAAAATTGGTTTATCTATTACTATCTCTTCAATTACTTTACCTTCAACAATAGCTACATACTCTTTATAAACCCTATTTTGTGCAAACTCTTTTATAGCTTTTTTTTGAAACTCTTCATTTTTTGCAAACATCATAACACCACTTGTCTCTTTATCAAGTCTATTTAGAAGTATTGCATTTTTAAAACTCTTTGCAACTTCATCTGCTGTTACAAATGCTGGTTTATCAACTACTAAGATATTATCATCTTCAAAAATAATCTTTGTTTTTGCTAACTCTTTTACACTAAATTTTGTATCAGTTTTAATCTCTCCTCTAGCAATCATTACTTTTTTATCACCAACTTTTACCAAACCTCTATCAATTAAATCTTTTGCTTTTGCATTTGATATTTTCTCTTGTATTGCTAAAAGTTTGTATGCTTTATCATATCCTACTGCCATCTTTTTATCTCCTTTATTATAGGCTCAAAAGAGCCCTCTTTTGTTAATTCTGGTTTTAAAAGAGTATTTGCTTTTTCTAAATACTCTTTTAACTCACTATTTTCTATTAAATAGTAGTTTTTTATACACTCAAAAAGTGATTTTTGATTAAAAATATTTTTTCCACTAATAATCACATTTTTGAAAAAAGCAGGTTCTATAGGATTGTGTCCACCAACCTTAGCAAATGCTCCACCTAAAATTGTGATATCTCCTATTTCATAAATATCATTTAGAATTCCTAATTTATCTACCAAAACTATATCACTAGAGAAATCCTCTTTAACACTAAACTTATGAAACTCAAGGTTTTTATCTTTTATAAAATCTTTTATTATCTCTTCAACTTTTATAAATCTCTCTGGATGTCTAGGAACTATAATTAATTTCCCAAACTCCTTCTTATAAGCATTTAAAATTAGCTCTTCTTCACCTTCATGCGTGCTTGCTGCAACTATTGTTGTAATATTTGGTTTTTTAAAAAGAGCTTTTCTTTGTGGTAGTTGGGCTAGTTTTATATTTCCCACTACTTCCACATTTAAAGCTCCAAGCTCTTCTAATCTTCTCTTGTCAATTTCGCTTTGTGCAAAAACTTTATCTATATTTTCAAAAACTTTCTTATAAAAGAATCTAAATCTAAGATATGATTTATATGATTTATCTGAAATTCTAGCATTAATAAGTAAAGTTTTTGCACCTTTTTTTTTGGCAAATAAAAAAAGCATATACCAAAGCTCAGCTTCCATAACCACCAAAACCTTCTGTTTATTTATCCAAAATGGTAAAAATATCTCAAAGGGTAAAAATCTAACATTTTTACAAATAGCCTTTGCTTCATTAAATCCTGTATTTGTAATAACACTAATGTTTGCTTTATCTTCAAACTCTTTGATAATTGGCTTAATAGCCCTTACTTCACCCATAGAACAAGAGTGGAACCAAACACCAGATTTTTCAAATTTTGGGTTATTTTTTAAGAAAAATTTTGCAGGAATTGCATCTTTATATTTTTGATTTTTTGATTTATAAAGTAGATATGGTATTAATACTATATATACTGAAAATAATATAAAATTATAAAAAATGGCAAAAAGGCTCAAATTAAGCCTCTGTTGCAGTTGTTTCTTCTTCGCCTTTATAAAGAATTCTTCCACAGTGAAGACAGTTTACTATCTCTTCGCCTTTGATTACTTCAGAATAAGTTTTGTCATTTATTTTCATAAAGCATCCATAACAAGCTTGTTGTTTTACAGGAACTACAGCTGTGTCTTTTGCCCATCTTTTTATTTTTTCATAAAAAGTTAAAATTTTCTTATCAAATTGACCTAAAAGCTCATTTCTTTTATCATAAACAATATTTCTATCTTTATTTATTGCCTCAATCTCATTATCAACGGCAACTTTAACCTCTTTTATATCCTCTTCTTCCGTTTTTAACTTCTCTTGAAGTTCTTTGAGTTTATCCTCTTTTGCAACTGTTAATTTATCAAATCTTTCAATCTCTTCATTTGCAAAGCTAACTTGTTCTTTTGCTATCTCTTCTTCAAGTTGTAAAGCTTTTAGCTCTTTCTCATTTGTCACTTCTTTGTTCTTTTTAGCGATTTGATCTAGCTTTGTTTTTAGCTCTGCTAAATGAATATTGTTTTTTGTTCTTTTAGATTTTAACTCATCAATCTCTAAATAAACACTGTTTATTGAAACTTTTAGTGCTTCTGCTGTTTCTACAAAAACAGCTAATTTTGCTCTTTGATTCTCTATTTTTGGGTCAAATTGACTAATACTTGTATCATACTTTGATAAAGCAATTAAATCTTGTAAATATTTATTCAATGTTTTCTCCTTAAAAAAACTCAAATGGATTTTTTGAAGCTGTTATTATAGCTTTTAATTTATTTTTTTTCAAATACTCTTCTAATAGCTTTTCCAAAAGTATATTAAAATGATTTTCACTTTCATAGTGTCTTATATCAATTAAAGACAAACCTCTAGCTCTTGCCTCCATAGCATCGTGATATTTTATATCTCCTGTTATAAAGCAATCTGCTTCTACCTCATCTATTAAGCTCATAGCTGAACCTGTACAAATTGCCAAAGTTTTAATATCTTCCTTAGTTTTTACATACTTTATATTTTTTAAATTTAATTTTTTGCTCAAATAGTTTAAAAGCTCTTCAAAACTAAAATCTACTTCAACATTTGCAATAAATTCATTTTGATTTTTTATTTTAAAATTCAAAATCTCCTCAACAACAAATCTATTTAGGTGTGTTTTATCTATATTTGTGTGCATTGATATAAGGCTTATATCTTTTTTTATTAACTCTTTTAGTATTTTTGATGAGTATGTATCATAATTTAATCTTTTTAAACCAGTAAAAATAAGCGGATGATGTGTAATTACAAGAGAGTTTGGTTTTAAAACTTGTAC
The DNA here is from genome assembly GCF_003355515.1 of Aliarcobacter trophiarum LMG 25534. Lineage (NCBI taxonomy): Bacteria > Pseudomonadati > Campylobacterota > Epsilonproteobacteria > Campylobacterales > Arcobacteraceae > Aliarcobacter > Aliarcobacter trophiarum. The sequence continues at coordinate 1,607,102 of NZ_CP031367.1, forward strand.
TAATTCCAAATCTAAATCCATACTCAAATATAAGTTTTCAAAACTATCTTCCATATTTCCTACAAGAAGTCCTGAGTTATCCCACTTCTCCTGTAATTCAAATGGACTAATAGTGTTTAAATAATCATATATCTCACTTATCTTTAAATTTGCCAAAACTATTTACCAACTCTTTTTAGACGCTCTTTTTCTTGGTTTTTATACATAACAGCACAACTTTGAGCTAGTTCTCGCACCTTTAAAATATAGTTTTGTCTCTCAGTTACACTTATTGCTTTTCTAGCATCTAGTGTATTAAAAGCATGACTTGCTATCATACATTGATCATATGCAGGAAGTGGAAGCTCTGCTTCTAAACAAGATTTACATTCAAGAAAAGCATCTTCAAAATGTCTAAAAAGCATAGTTGTATTTGCTACTTCAAAGTTATATTTTGAAAATTGGTACTCACCCTCTTTATGAACATCTGCATAAGTTGTTTTACCAAATTTATTCTCATTCCAAACAATATCAAAAACAGTATCAACTCCTTGCAAATACATAGCAAGTCTCTCTGTACCATAAGTGATCTCAACAGCAACAGGTTCACAAGCTATACCTCCTACTTGTTGAAAATATGTAAATTGAGTAACTTCCATACCATCAAGCCAAACTTCCCAACCTAAGCCCCAAGCTCCCAATGTTGGCGATTCCCAGTTGTCTTCTACAAATCTAATATCGTGTCTGCTCAAATCAAGCCCTAGATACTCCAAAGATTTAAGATACAAATCTTGAATATTTTCAAGACTAGGCTTTATTAAAACTTGAAACTGGTAATAACTTCCTAGCCTATTTGGGTTTTCACCATATCTTCCATCTGTTGGTCTTCTTGATGGTGCCACATATGCAACACTCCATGGAGTACTATCTAAACTTCTTAAAAGTGTTGCTGGATGAAATGTTCCTGCACCCGATGGTATATCATAAGGCTGTACAATATTACAACCCTCATTTGCCCAAAACTCTTGAAGCTTTAATAACATTTGTGAAAAGGTAATCATCTTATTTTATTCCTAACTCTTTATTTAATTTATCTTTATCGAAGCCACATATCCAAACATCTCCAACTAAAAAAACTGGTGCACCAGAACATCTTTTTTGGCAATCATTTAAGGCTTTCTTATTTTTTGTTAAGTCTATTTGATTAAATTTTAGCTTTTTACTTTTTAAGTAGATAATAGCCTCTTTGCACCATTTACAATTTGGTAAAGTAAATAGTGCAATAGGTTTCAATTATAAAATCACTTCAATATCTTTTGAATCACTCTCTACAGCTTTTGCTTTTACTATTCTATCTTCTTTTAGTTTTATCGCTAAATCTTTATCGCTAATTGCTAAAATTTGCATTGCCAAATATGCCGCATTAATAGCCCCTGCACGTCCTAGAGCTACTGTAGCAACAGGCATACCTGCTGGCATTTGAACAGTTGAAAGCATAGCATCCATACCATCCATTGCTCCACCTTTCATAGGAACTCCAATAATTGGTTTAGTTGTAGTTGCTGCTAATGCCCCTGCTAAGTGAGCTGCCATTCCAGCAGCAGCTATAAATGCAACTGCTCCTTTTTCTTCTGCATCTTTTACATACTCTTTTGTTCTTTCTGGACTTCTGTGAGCCGAAGATATTATTAATTCATACTTTACATTAAACTGTTCAAAAGTATCTGCACAGTTTTTCATAATTTCATAATCTGATTTACTACCCATAATTATTGATACAAATTTCATTTTTTTTCCTATTTATTTATTTTTAAAAGTCTCTATTATATCAAAAACTTTCTAAGAGTTCTACAATCTTTTCTAGCTTTAGTTTTTTCCACTCTTCAAATTTATTTATAGTTAAAATATCATTTTCATAGATAAACTTTGATAGATTTTTTGAACTATCTTTTACAAAAATAGTCTTTGTATAGTTATAATATTTTAGCTGCTCTTCGTACTCTTTAAAAGTTGCTATACATACTGTTGGTATCATAAAACAATCTGCAATATGTAAAGCAGATGTATAAGCAGTAATTAACTTATCTGATGATGATACAATATAGATAAAATCTTCAATTGTTTTTGAATAAGCTGATAAATCTAAGAAATTGTCTGCTTTTATTTTACTATCAATAAAAAGAGTTGAAACTATCATATAATCATCTAATTTTTCTATTAAACCTTTTAAAATCTCTATAGCAAAGTTTTGAGGAATAGATTTATTTATATTTGCACTATATGGATGAAATAGAAGAAGTTTTCCTCTTTTTTTACTCTCTTGTATTCTCTCTTTCAAACCTTTAGTAAGCTCAAAGTGTTCTGTTTTAAGTTGTGAAAATTTTTCTAAATTTGGTATTTTTTTATAATCTATTCCAAATTTAAAAAGCCAAGCATCTACAGGATTTATATCCAAAATCTTTGTAATATCAATACTATTATCAACAAAATAGTCATATTCACAAATAGTTTTACTATTTATTGCTAGTGGTAAAATATCATTTATATACTCCTGAGTTGAATATATACTTTTATCCCTATTATAGTAACTGTTATTTGAAGCTTTTATATAAATATCTAGTTTTACAACTTTATATATCTCTTTTAACTTATCATAAAAAATTCTAAGAGCAGCCATTCCACTTATCATTTGGCTAATACTACTTCCTAAACTTCCAATAATAGCAACTTTTATACTACTTTTATGAAAACTTTTTAATTGATTTAAAAGATTTTGCTCTTTTAACTCTAAAAATTTTAGATCTTCAAATTCAACTCTTTGTATATTCTCATTTTCTACAATTACTCCCAATTGTGTTGGGAATGATTGATTCTTTAATACACTTTGCTCATTTATACTTTTTGCACTATATTTATTTTTATCAACTTTTGAAAAAATATCTTTTAAATCATTGAAGTCATCATAAGTTGTAAGATATATAGTCTCATTTTCTATTCCAATAGGAGCTTTAAATCTATTATACTTAAGAATAGTTCCATCTGTAATTTTAATATTTATACTATTTGTAACTCTAAAAAATATCATTTTTCTTAATCTATATTATCTTCAATATTTTCTACTCTAAACATTGTAAGATAAGGCAAAGAACAAGGAAGTTGTATCTTATTTATATTTCCACTATGAACACTATCTAACTCTTTTCCACTCTCTGTTAAGATCTTTTTGAAATTTATATAATATAGTCCATCATCTTTTTTAAAGACTTTCCCTATCTCATTATCACACTCTTGTAGAACTGTATTATGTGGAGTAAAAATCTCTATATCTTCCTTTGGATATACTTTATATTTACATAAAAAGTGGTTTTCATCTTCAGTCACAAGCCCAGTTACTTCATAACTTCCTTTACTTAGAGCATACTTATGATTTTGTGAATCAGTTTTCTCAAATGGTTTATGAATTAAATAAGCATCTGTAAAACCTCTATTTTTTGTAGTATAAAGCTCTTTTTGATACTTTTGTGCATCAAATTTTTCAAGATAATAATCATCAATTGCACTTCTATATGCTTTTGCTGTAACAGCAGCATAGTATGGTGATTTTGTTCTTCCTTCTATTTTTAAACTATCAACAGCTCCGCTATCAAGTATCTCTTTAATATGAGATGCTAAATTCATATCTTTTGAGTTAAAAATATAAGTTCCAACACCCTCTTCTTCTTCAAGTCTAAATAGACTTCCATGCTCATCATTTCCAGCATATAAAGTATATTCAAACCTACAATCATTTGCACAACTTCCTCTATTTGGAACTCTTCCCATTTGAACAGCACTTATTAGACATCTTCCGCTATAAGCAAAACACATAGAACCATGAACAAAAATCTCAATCTCCATATCTGGAAGATGTTTTTTTATCTCAACTACATCTTTCAAAGATATCTCTCTAGCAACAACTATTCTTCTTACACCCATATCCCAAAAAACTTGGGCATCAAGATAGTTTAAAACATTTGCTTGAGTTGATAGATGAATATCTATCTCTGGAGCTATTTCTCTACAAAGTCTTACAACTCCAGGAGCTGCAACTATAAATCCATCTGGTTTTAACTCTGCCATAGATTTAATATGTTTTTTTAATAACTCTATTTGTGAATTAAAAGGAAAACCATTGATTGTGGCATATACTTTTTTTCCTCTTTCATGAGCATATTTAATTCCCTCTTTAAAAGTTTCAAATGTAAACTCTTTACTAGCTCGTATTCTTAAACTAAAGTGACTAACTCCACCATATACAGCATCTGCACCATAATTTATTGCAATTTTTAATTTTTCTAAATTTCCAGCGGGGCTAAGCAACTCTACTTTTTGCTTATTCATAAAATTCCTTTGATTATTTTTAATAAATTTTTGATTAAAATTAAGTGAAGATTATATCTATTTTTTAATAAATATTCAGTTTTAAGTATCTAGTAAAAAGAAGAGAGCTTAAAAGCTCTCCCATTCATCATCTTTAGAGTTTGATTTAAACTCTTTTGCTTCTATTTTTTTATTACTCTCCTTAGGAGTTGTTGTTATACTTACTTCTTTTTCAAGCTCTTTAGTACTTTGTTCACTTACAAGCACTATATTATCAACTTTTACTTGGTCTAAAGATTTAAATACTTCAATAGTTGAAATATCAAGTTGTTCAGATAATTTTTTTAATAAATCTCTATTTGGTTCATCTTTACAATCTTCATTTATATAGTTTTGTACACTATTATGAACTAGCTCATGATGCTCTTTTAAATGCTTCCAACTTTGATTTTTTGTAAAATTCATACCTTTTTGTTCTTGTTCACTAATCCATTTCCCTAAATCACAATCAGTTGGTTTTGTAACACTCCAAGGTGTTTTAGTTTGCCCTATTTTGTCAAAGTTTACAAGTTTAAATTTGATATGGTCATTTTTAAGTTTTGAAACTTTAAATACCAATTCTATATCTTCTATAGTATTTGGGTCTATTTGTTTAAACTTAGCTCTATCTGCAATTTTTAGAAGATTATTTGATAAATCAGAAGCTTCATGAGCTAAATTACTTATTACTCTTGAAGATTGAGCATTTACTTGTGTTACTCTATCTAGGACATTTATTGTATCATTTATTTGAAGTATTCCTATTTCTTCTTCTTTACTCCCTTTTGATACATCTTCTATTAGAACTATTGTCTCATTTATCCTTTTATTAAGCTCTGTATAGCCATCTTTCATGCTATTTGCTATACCTTTTCCTTCATTTGCTTTTGAAGTTGCTTTCTCTACTATATCTTTTATCTCTTTTGCAGCTTCTGCACTTCTATTTGCCAAATTTCTTACCTCTTGTGCAACAACCGCAAATCCTTTTCCTGCTTCTCCTGCTGTTGCTGCTTCTACTGCTGCATTTAGTGAAAGAATATTCGTTTGAAATGCTATTTGGTCAATTACCTCAATAGCTTCATTTATAGAGCTTACCTCTTTATTTATCTCATCCATTGCAGTATTTGTTTGAGAGGCTAAACTCTCACCCTGTTTTGAAGATTTTTGAAGCTCATTTGCCAAAATAGACATTTGAGAAGTTTTTTGAACACTTTGTTTTATAATAGCTGTAATCTCTTCAACTGCAGCTGCCGTTTGCTCCAAAGAAGCAGCTTGTTCATTGGCAGAAGTTGATAATTCTCTTGCTGATTTTGATAGGACTCCTGTATCATTATTTAACTTTGTTCCAGTTGCAACTATCATTGATAAAAATTCAGAAACTGTATGACCTATTAATTGAGTACTAGTTGCTAATGAACTCATAACGCCATTTACTTTTCCAGTATCAATTTTTGAATCAATTCCTTTGAAGTTTGAGTTTCCATACTCTATTAGTATGTTATTTAGATTTGTTAAATTATCATTTGTTCTTTCAATCATATGATTAATAGAATCTCTTAATCTCTGAATTTGTGGATTTGAAGATGTTTTTTCTATCTTATATACATAGAAACCTTGTGAAATCTTATCAATTACCTTATCTACATTTTCAATAACTTTTCCATCTTCAATATATCCATCTTTTAATTTTGATATATATGCATTAAAACTATCAACAATTTTACCTATCTCATCATCTGATTTTTTAGCTATAGTGCTTGTTTGCTCATTTCCACTTGCAATATCATTTATAGCCCTATCTAACTCATCTAGTGGTTTTATAATTCCTCTATTTACAAAGAAATTATAAATAGCAATAGCAATAATTGCTGAAATTAAAGAGAATATAAAAATACTAACTATAATATTTTTTATTTGGTTATTTGTATTTTTCTCCATTAAAGCAACTTCTGCTTCAATATCATCTACATAAGCTCCTGTTCCAATTATCCAATCCCATGGAGCAAATCTTTGTACATAAGAGAATTTAGCCTTTGGATCATTTTTTTTGTCTGGCTTATCCCAATAATATTTTACAAGTCCACCATCTTTTTTCTCATTTGTAATTTTTGACATTTCAACAAAAAGCTTAGTTCCATAAGGGTCTGCATAAGTGCTTAAATCTGTCCCATTTAATTTAGTATTTGGATGATGTATCATCTTTGGATGGGAATCATTTATCCAAAAATAGTCCCCATTTGCATATCTCATATCTCCTATTGTTTTCAAAGCTTCTGCTTGTATCTTTGCAGTTGCATTTTCAACATATTCACCAGTTCCAATAACCCAATTATAAGGAGTAAATAGCTTTACAAAAGATACTTTAAGTTGTGGAGAATCAAAGCCTGGTTTTGGCCAAACATAATCAATAAATCCCTCTTTGTCTTTTTTCGCAATATCTGCAAACTCTTTAAAGATTTGTTTACCATTTGGATCTTTATAATCATACATATCTTTATTATTTAATTTTGGATTAATTGGATGAATTAAAACAACTGCACTCAAGTCATTTATCCAAAAATAGCCAGTTTTGCCATATCTAGTTGAGTTTACTATAGATTTCAATCTATCTTGTAAAGCCTCAGCTGAAAGACTATTTTTATACTTTTCATATTCAGCTTCTAAGATAGAAAATAGGAACATTGTCTGTTTTTGAAGCTCCTCTTCAAGTTCTACTTTAACTTTCTCCACAGAAGTTCTTGCATAATAAGCTTCAACTGTTTTCATTGCTAGTGAAACATAATTTTTAAGCTCTTCCTCTTTTTTTGCATAAGCTTCTTCTTTGTATTTATTTATAGTATCAGCTGAAAAAGATTTCAGTGAATATATTGAGTCAATAGCAATAATTATAGATATTAAAACAATTGTAGCGATTGATAATATTAATAATTTTGCTTTTATAGATATACTTTTTAACATTTTGTAGCTCCAATGCAATAAAATGCTATGATTATAGCACTTTTTATAGAAAAGCTATATTATTTTAAATTTTTAATAAGTTTTTGGCAAAATCTAAAGCTTCATTTGTAACATTTTCCCCACTTATCATTCTTGCTATCTCTTTTACTCTTTGATTATTATCCAAAATCCTGACAGTTGAATTATTATCTATTTTTTCTACTAAAAAGTGCTGATTTGCACTACTTGCTAACTGTATTTGATGAGAAATTGCAAAAATCTGGTAATTTTTGCTTAAATTTATAAGAACTTTTGATATAGCTTCACTCTCTTTTCCACTTAAATTTGCATCTATCTCATCTAAAAAAAGTACTCCATTGTCTGCTATGTCAAACTGGCTAATTGCACTTAGAAGTGCCAATCTTAGTCTATTATACTCTCCACTACTTATAGTTGAAAGAGCAACTCCATTTAGCTCAAATTCAACAAAATCAACTCCACTAAAATCCAGTTTTTTATTTTTTAAACTAATTTTTACACTATTTAAATATAAAAATTCCAAATAATAATTAACACTTTTCTCTAAATTCTCTACACTTTTCTCTCTAAATTCTGAAATTTTACCAGCTAAATTAGTAACTATTTCATTTAACTTACTATAATTTTGTTCTAATTCATCTTTTTTGTAGCTAATATTATTATAATTTTCAAGCTCTTTTTGTTTTTGCTCTTTGTACTCTAAACACTCTTTTATACTTCCAAATCTTTTTAAAAGTGCTGAGATTTTTTCTATTCTATTTAAGGTCTCTTCAATATCTATCTCTTCAAGATCACTTAAAGTATCATTTGCTTTTTCTAAGATATTTGTAAACTCATTTATAGCTTCATCAAAAAAATTTGAATCAACTTCTAAAAGTTCAAGTAGCTCATTTACAGAGCTTACATTTTCAAGAATTATTGAAGCTTTTTTGCTAGCAACTTCTATCTTCTCCTTTTTTGCTAAAGCTTTTTTTAGTAAATTTAACTCTTCATACTCATTCTCTTTTGGGTTAATCTCTTCAATTTTTGCTATCTCAAATCTTGCAAACTCTTTTAAATCTTCTAAATTCTTCTCATCTTCTTTTAATTTTGCTAAGCTTTTTTCAGTTTCAATAAACTCTTTATATCTTGTATCAAAATCTGTTTTTATACCTTTAAACTCTGTAAAATTTTTATTTGCATATCTATCTAAGAATTCAATCAAAGTTTCACTTTTAAAATCACTTGTATCTCTAAGGCTTAAGTATTTTATCAAGCTATTTGATACTTCACCCAATGTTTTTTTTGATAAAGATTGACTATTTAAAAAATATCTAGTTTTCTCTTTTTTGATAGCTTTTATTATAATATCTTCTTCAAAACTTATATCAAACTCTTCATTTTTTACTCTTGAGTCGTTTAAATTAATTTCAGCAATTTCAGATTTTACATCTTCTAAACCAAATATTGCCAGTATCTCTCTCATAAGTATTGATTTTCCAGCCCCACTAGGACCTGTAAAAATATTTAATCCACCATTAAACTCTAACTCCACCTCTTGAAAAGAGAGGCAGTTTTTTATATATAATCTAGTTATCAAACTAATTTCCCCATCTTAATTTTTCACTTAACACTTCAAAATAGTCTCTACTACATCTATGAAGCATTAAAGCTTTTTGTTCTGATATTTTAATACTTATTAATTCATCTTCTTTTAACTCATACAGTTCTTGTCCATCAACTATTACAGCTGCTTTATCATTTGGCGTTTTAAACTCTATTTCAAAATCAACAGGTACTACTATTGGTCTTTGAGTAAGTGAATGTGCAGCAACTGGAGTTAAAATAAAAGCATTTGTGAGTGGATGTACGATTGGACCACCAGCTGAGAGATTATAAGCAGTTGAACCACTAGGAGTTGCTACAATTAAACCATCTCCAAAATATGTATTAAAGGCTTTATTATCAATTTTTGCTCTAATTTCAAGCATACTTGAAAGGTTTTTTCTAGCAATTACTAAATCATTAAATGCCATAATTTTTTCACCATTTATTGTGGCTTCTATCATCATTCTTGGACTTATTGTGTAGTTATTTTTTATTAAATCCTCTATAAAATTCTCTAACTCTTCAAGTTTTATATCTGTTAAAAAACCTAAAGTTCCTAAATTTATCCCTAAAACTGGAAGATTATATCCAATAGATTTCCTTACAACTCCTATTAAAGTTCCATCTCCACCAACACTTATTAAGAAATCAATATTTTTACAAAGAGTATCAAAATTAATTCCACTCTTATCTATCATATTTGCACTATTTTCTTCTAAAAGTACATTTATACTATTTTCTTTAAATAGCCTCTCTATTTTTAGATATGCCTCTTTTAGGTTTGGACTTTGTGGTCTTAAAACTACTCCAATATTCTCTATTTTTTCTAGGTGCTTATAGCTTTCTTCTAATCTCAAAGAATCCTCTTTTCTTAAATTTAAACAAAAGTATTCTACAACATCTCTTGTATAAACCTAATAAAAAAGGGAAGCATGAAATCACACTTCCCCTTAAATTTAAAATTTGTAAATACTATTTACCCATTTCTTTTTTTCATAATCTCTTCAGAAACATTTCTAGGAACCTCTTGGTATGAGTCAAACAACATAGAGTAAGTTGCTCTTCCTTGAGACATAGATCTTAAATCTGTTGAGTAACCAAATAGTTCAGATAATGGAATCATAGCAGTTACAAGTTTGATACCAGCTCTATCATCCATAGATTGAACTTGTCCTCTTCTTTTATTACAATCACCAATTACATCTCCCATGTACTCTTCTGGAGTTTCAATTTCAACTTTCATAATTGGCTCAAGTAAAACTGCACCAGCAGCTGCACTTCTACACCCTTGTTTGAATCCCATTGAAGCAGCTAATTTAAATGCCATTTCAGATGAGTCAACTTCATGGTAGCTTCCATCATAAAGTGTAACTTCAATATCAACCATTGGATAACCAGCTAAAATACCACCTTGCATCGCTTCAAAACAACCTTTTTCAACAGCAGGAACATACTCTTTTGGAACAACCCCACCTTTAATATCATTATTAAATTTGAATGTTGGTTCACTTCCAGCTTCCATTGGTTTAATCTCTAAGTAAACATGTCCATATTGACCTTTACCTCCAGATTGTTTTGCATATTTATACTCTTGCTTAACAGCATTTCTAATAGTTTCTCTATATGCAACTTGAGGAGCCCCTACTTCTGCTTCAACTTTGAACTCTCTTTTCATTCTATCTACAAGAATTTCAAGGTGTAACTCACCCATTCCTGAAATAATAGTTTGTCCAGTCTCTTCATCAGTATTTACTCTAAATGATGGATCTTCTTCTGCTAATTTCCCTAAAGCAATACCCATTTTTTCTTGGTCAGCTTTTGTTTTTGGCTCAACAGCAACAGAGATAACAGGATCTGGGAAATCCATTCTTTCTAAGATTACAGGATCTTTTTCACTAGCAAGTGTATCACCTGTGATTGTATCTTTAAGACCAACAACTGCACCAATTTCACCAGCATAAAGTTCTTTAACTTCTTCTCTTGAGTTTGCATGCATTTTAAGTAATCTTCCGATTCTCTCTTTTTTCATTTTTGTAGAGTTTAGTACATAAGTTCCAGACTCTAGAATTCCTCTATAAACTCTTGTAAATGTTAATTGTCCAACAAATGGGTCAGTCATAATTTTAAATGCAAGGGCAGCAACTTCACCTTTATCAGTTGAAGGAACAAGTACAGCCTCTCCATCTTGAGTTTCACCTTTAATATCAGCAACTTCTGTTGGTGCTGGTAAATACATAGCAACTGCATCAAGAAGTGGTTGAATTCCTTTATTTTTAAATGATGTTCCACAAACCATTGGAGTTATCTCCATAGCTAAACATCTTTTTTTAATTCCAGACACAATCTCTTCTTCAGTTAATTCAACACCTTCAAGATATTTATCCATAAGCTCATCACTTGATTCAGAAGCAGCTTCAACAAGTTTTTCTCTATACTCAGCAGCCATATCAGCTAAATCAGCTGGAATCTCTTCAATTTTATACATTTCACCAGCTTGAGCATCTAATGTATAAGTATAAGCTTTCATCTTTACTAAATCAATCATTCCTCTAAATTGGTCTTCAGCACCAATTGGAATTTGAAGAGGAACTGGATTAGCTTTTAATCTATCTCTTACTTGAGCCATAACATTTAAAAAGTTTGCACCAGTTCTATCCATTTTATTTACATAGATAATTCTAGGAACTCCATATTTATTTGCTTGTCTCCAAACAGTCTCAGATTGTGGTTGAACTCCACCAACTGAACAAAATACTGCAACAGCACCATCAAGAACCCTCATTGATCTCTCAACTTCAATAGTAAAATCAACGTGACCTGGAGTATCAATAATGTTTATTTGTAACTGCTCATTTGTTTTTGGATGATTCCAAAAACATGTTGTTGCAGCAGAAGTAATTGTAATACCTCTTTCTTGCTCTTGCTCCATCCAGTCCATTGTTGCAGTACCTTCATGAGTCTCACCAATTTTATGAGAAATACCTGTATAAAAAAGGATTCTCTCTGTACTTGTTGTTTTTCCAGCATCGATATGAGCTGCAATTCCTATGTTTCTTACTCTATTTAAGGGTACTTTTCTTGCCATAATTTTTTCCTACCATCTGTAGTGTGCAAATGCTTTGTTAGCCTCTGCCATTCTATGTACATCTTCTTTTTTCTTAAAAGATGCTCCTCTTTCGTTTGCAGCTTCGAATAGCTCGTTTGCTAATCTCTCTACCATTGTTCTTTCATTTCTTTTTCTTGAAGCATCAATTAACCATCTTAAAGCCAAAGTTTGTCTTCTTACAGCTCTTACTTCAACAGGAACTTGGTATGTAGCTCCTCCAACTCTTCTACTTCTTACTTCTAAAAGTGGTTTAACATTTTCAACTGCTTTTTCAAACAGGTCAAAACCTTTTTCTTCACCTCTTTTATCAAGGTTTTCTATTGCACCATAAAGGATTTTTTCAGCAACAGATTTTTTACCATCTAGCATAATTGCATTTACAAATTTTGTGATCACTTTACTATTGTAGATAGGATCAGCCATTATTTCTCTAACTGGAGCTTTTCTTCTTCTCATTTTCTATCCTTCTACTTATTTTTTAGCTTTTGGTCTTTTTGTACCATACTTAGATCTAGATACAGTTCTGTTGTTAACTCCAGCTGAATCTAACGCACCTCTTACAATGTGGTATTTAACCCCAGGTAAATCTTTTACTCTTCCCCCTCTTACTAACACTATTGAGTGTTCTTGAAGGTTATGTCCCTCTCCACCGATATATGAAATAACTTCAAATCCAGTTGTTAATCTAACTTTTGCAACTTTTCTTAAAGCCGAGTTAGGTTTTTTTGGAGTTGTTGTATATACTCTTGTACATACTCCTCTTCTTTGTGGACATTTTTTAAGAGCTGGTGATTTTGATTTCTCAACCACTTTTTTTCGCTCTTTTCTTACAAGCTGTTGTATTGTAGGCATTTCTTTCCTTTATAATATTTGGTTTGAGTAGTTATAGCCCCACTCATGCTTCTCGTAATCTTCAAAATATTTTGAAGCGATACTACCATTCTAGGAAACTACTGTAGTGTTTTCTAAAAAAGTTTTGCATTATATCTAAATATATTTAAGTTTTGCTTTATTACTCTACCTTTAGCACATTTTATTTTATTTAGAATCTAGCTTTAACTCCTGCAAAATAGTATGTTCCTACATTTATATCAGCATTTGTATCTACTTTTTGGTTAAATATATTATCAACTCCACCATATAATGTAAAAATCTTATTTATATCGTAAGAAAGCCCCAAATCAACTAAAGTATAATCATCTATCTTCTCTTTATTTTGAGCATCTTCATACTGTTTTCCAATATATCTAATATTTATATTTGATTTTAAAGGTTCTATTATTTTGTAACTAAGATTTAAAGCTGCACTTATACTAGGAGTAAATGTAAGTTCTTTATTTGTACTTTTATCTTTTGTATCAAGATATGTAAGATTAAAACTACTTTCAAAACTATTTGTAAACTTATAATCCAAATTTAACTCTAGCCCATTTATATTTACTTTATCTAAATTTTCACTAGTATAATATTTAGTCCCACCAGTTCCATATGCTTTTAAATCTATTTTATTTTTAATATCTGTTCTAAAAATTACAAATTCACTAATAAAACCATTGAAATTATTTTCATAAGCTATCTCATAGCTATTTGACTCTTCTGGCTTTAAATCATAAGAGTTCGTTTTAAATGGTGGGAAAATAACATCTGCTCCATATCTTTTTCCATCTTTGTAAAGTGGACTTACTACATAAAGTTCTGCAATATCAGGACTTCTATAACCTTGAGAAAAGTTTGCTCTTATTTTATTGTTTTCTCCTAGTTTTTGCACAACTCCTGCTTGAAATGTTGTTTTATTATTTGCATTTGAGATATCATCATATCTTACTCCAACAGTTGCATTTAAGCTATCAGTAAACTCTATCTCATCTTGCAAATATATAGCTTTATACTCTATTTCTTTTCTAACAAATTCACTAGATTGTGGATTTTTATTAATTGCTGCACTATCTCTTCTCTCTTTTCTATAATCAAGCCCAAAAGTAAGTAAATTTGAGTTATTCAAAGAGTAAGTTGTAATACTTTCTACATCATCAATTCTTACATTTGCACTAAATTTCTTACTTACAGCACTATCAAAATTTATAGCCTTTGTCTCATTTCTTTTTTTATATATAGATGTATAATATCTCAATGTTGTGCTTAAATCATCACTTATATCATATTTTACAAATATCGAACTATCATATCTATGATTTTTATCTTTTGAGTTTATCGGCGTATTCAAAACCATTCCATTTTGACCTATTTGTTGAGAACTTCCTATATAATCTCCTTCTCTATCTTCATTGAAATAGTTAACATCAGCTCCTAAAGTTAAGCTGTCTGTAACATTTTTTTCCAAAGCAACTCCCACACTATTTAGAGTTGAACTATCTCCATAGCTTACTCCTAAAACTCCACTTTTACCATTTTGAGAATGTTGTGGAATAGGAGTTCCATTTTGTGGGTTTATTACCTTTTGAGAATAATTTTTATCTTTTTTAAATGAAGATGTATCTAAAGTAGAAGCATAAACCTTATATTTATAACCATCTATATTCCCCATTGTTGTAAAATTTGCATTTTTTTGTCTAGCTTTTGAATAAGCATTTGAACCATATTTTAAATCAATAGTGGTATAGTTTCTATCTTTTAAATCTCTCTTTGTAATAATATTTATAACTCCACCAATAGCATCACTCCCATAAAGTGTACTCATAGAACCCTTTACAATTTCAATTCTTTCAATCATTGAAGTTGGAATTCTATTCATCTCATACGGTTGTTCCGTCTCTCCACTTAATCTTTTTCCATCAAGCAGTATCAAAGTTCCATTTGGACTAACTCCTCTTATAGAAACAGAACCTTTTGATGCTGAGCTTGGATGTGGAAATCTTCCTAATTGTACATTTATAGATGGAACTTTTTCTAACACTTCTCCAATGGTTGTAGCACCAACTTTTTCTATATCCTCTTTTGTAATAATTACAGTAGATGCACTAACACCGTCTATACTCTTTTCAGTTTTTGTTGCTGTTGTAATTTTTACTTCATCTAACCTTACTTCAGTAGCATTTAAGCTCTCTAAAACAATAAACGAAACGAAACTAGAAACAATAATTCGCTTTTTCAATTTTAATCCTTTTAATAATGATAATTTGTATCATAATAGATAAGATATTGTATTTTCTTGATTTATATCAACAATTTAATATATTTTTCTAGTTTATTTTCTTCATAAATAAGATATCTTGTAATTTAAATATAATTGTAGGTTGTAAAAGTCGAAGAAGAGGTATATAGTTTGATAAAATAAGAATATATTTTAAAAGAGAGGATTGTAGGGAATAAAAAAGCTTACCTTGAATTACTAAGAAAGAGTAAAAGAAGGTAAGCTTATTGTAAAAGTTAAAAACTCAATAAGCTGGCGGCGACCTACGTTTCCACAGGGGGACCCTGCAGTATTATCGGCGATGAAGTGCTTGACTACCAGGTTCGGAATGGGGCTGGGTATTTCCACTTCTCTTTAACCACCAGCAAATTTGAGTGCTAAAAGCTTGAGATAAACTCTTAACACTCAAATTGCGAGATTGAGAAATTTAATGCTAAAGTCTTTTTTGTATATCTATATATATTCAACACATATTAAACATAATAAATA
Organism: Aliarcobacter trophiarum LMG 25534; assembly: GCF_003355515.1. Classification (NCBI taxonomy): domain Bacteria; kingdom Pseudomonadati; phylum Campylobacterota; class Epsilonproteobacteria; order Campylobacterales; family Arcobacteraceae; genus Aliarcobacter; species Aliarcobacter trophiarum. Next base: position 1,622,788 of record NZ_CP031367.1, read on the forward strand.
TGCTTAATAAGATAGTAAACCAAAGAAAAATTGTTAAAAATAAGCCAAACGTTCTATTAGTACTGGTCAGCTAAAGGGCTTACACCCATTACACATCCAGCCTATCAACCAGCTAGTCTTGCTGGGAACTTCAGGGAAAGTTCATCTTAGAGTTGGCTTCGAGCTTAGATGCTTTCAGCTCTTATCACATCCCAACGTGGCTACCCAACGATGCTCTTGGCAGAACAATTGGTACACCAGTGGTTGGTTCATCCCGGTCCTCTCGTACTAGGGACAAATCTCTTCAACTTTCCTACGCCCACGGAAGATAGGGACCGAACTGTCTCACGACGTTCTGAACCCAGCTCGCGTACCGCTTTAAATGGCGAACAGCCATACCCTTGGGACCGACTACAGCCCCAGGATGCGATGAGCCGACATCGAGGTGCCAAACCTCCCCGTCGATGTGAGCTCTTGGGGGAGATCAGCCTGTTATCCCCGGCGTACCTTTTATCCTTTGAGCGATGGCCCTTCCACGCAGAACCACCGGATCACTATGACCGACTTTCGTCTCTGTTCGACTTGTTGGTCTCACAGTCAAGCTAGTTTATGCCATTATACTCAACAAGCGATTTCCAACCGCTTTGAACTAACCTTTGTAAGCCTCCGTTACTATTTAGGAGGCGACCGCCCCAGTCAAACTACCCACCAGACATTGTCCTGAATGAGGATAACTCATCGCAGTTAGTAACTCAAATATTCAAGGGTGGTATCTCAAGGATGGCTCCGACTCTACTTGCGTCTAGTCATCATAGCCTCCCACCTATCCTGCACATGAATATCCAAGCTACAGTGTCAAGCTGTAGTAAAGGTGCACGGGGTCTTTCCGTCTTTCCGCGGGTAGGAGGAATTTTCACCTCCACTACAATTTCACTGGATCCCTCTTTGAGACAGCTCCCATCTCGTTACGCCATTCATGCAGGTCAGTATTTAACTGACAAGGAATTTCGCTACCTTAGGACCGTTATAGTTACGGCCGCCGTTTACTCGGGCTTCAATCAAATGCTTCGCTTGCGCTGACATCATCAGTTAACCTTCGAGCACCGGGCAGGCGTCACACCTTATACATCCACTTACGTGTTAGCAAAGTGCTGTGTTTTTGGTAAACAGTCGGGAGGGACTCTTTGTTGCAACCTCCTTGGCTTTTGAAAGCAAGTTTCTATACCATGGTAGGCACACCTTATACCGAAGATACGGTGCTATTTTGCAGAGTTCCTTAAAGAGGGTTCTTCCACGCGCCTTAGAATACTCATCCCACCCACCTGTGTCGGTTTACGGTACGGGCAACATATAATATACTTAGTGGCTTTTCTTGGCACGACAGTATCATCGATTCTCCATCTCCTCCGAAGAGTGTCAAGAGCCTGTAAGATCTCGGTCTATTGTTAAGCGGATTTGCCTACTTAACAACCTACATCCTTCGACCCACTATTCCATCAGTGAGCTCGATTAACTCTATGCGTCCCCACATCGCGCTTATATGTTGGTATTGGAATATTAACCAATTTGCCATCGTCTACACTTTTCAGTCTCGACTTAGGACCCGACTAACCCTACGATGACGAGCATCGCGTAGGAAACCTTGGGTTTTCGGCGTTAAGGATTCTCACCTTAATTATCGCTACTCATGCCTGCATGCTCACTTCTATCCGCTCCAGCACTCCTTACCGGTATACCTTCAACGCTGAATAGAACGCTCTCCTACCACTCAATTAAAAATTGAATCTAAAGCTTCGGTGTACATCTTAGCCCCGTTATATTTTCCGCGCAGAATCACTAGACCAGTGAGCTGTTACGCTTTCTTTAAAGGATGGCTGCTTCTAAGCCAACCTCCTGGTTGTCACAGTAACTCCACATCGTTTTCCACTTAGATGTAACTTAGGGACCTTAGCTGTTAGTCTGGGTTGTTCCCCTCTCGACGACGGATTTTATCACCCACCGCCTGACTCCTGTGATTCCACATATAGTATTCATAGTTTGATAGGGTTTGGTACCGCGGTAAGCAGCCCTAGCCCATTCAGTGCTCTACCCCTATATGCTACAACACAAGGCTATACCTAAATATATTTCGGAGAGAACCAGCTATCACGAAGTTTGATTGGCCTTTCACCCCTATCCACAAGTCATCCCGAGACTTTTCAACGTCAATGGGTTCGGTCCTCCACTGGCTCTTACACCAGCTTCAACCTGCTCATGGATAGATCACTTCGTTTCGGGTCTGCAGCATCTGACTATGTCGCCCTATTAAGACTCGCTTTCGCTACGGCTTCGCACTTGGCTTAACCTTGCCAGACACCACAACTCGCAGGCTCATTATGCAAAAGGCAGTCCATCACCCTGATAAATCATAGGGCTCTGAATGATTGTAAGCTAATGGTTTCAGGTTCTATTTCACTCTGCTCGCTGCAGTACTTTTCACCTTTCCCTCACGGTACTTGTTCACTATCGATCTGTAAGTAGTATTTAGGATTGGAGGGTGGTCCCCCCAGCTTCAGTCAAAATATCACGTGTTCCGACCTACTCAGGATACCATTAAAGTTATTGAGAATTTTAATTACAGGAGTTTCACCTTCTACGCTCTAGCTTTCCAACTAGTTCATCTATCCTCTTTAATCTTATATTATGGTCCTACAACCCCCTATACAAGTATAGGGTTTGTCCTAATCCCAGTTCGCTCGCCGCTACTATGGGAATCTCATTTGATTTCTCTTCCTTTGGGTACTGAGATGTTTCACTTCCCCAAGTTCGCTCTCCGTAGAGTAATATATATCTCTATATATTGGGTTGCCCCATTCGGAAACCCACGGATCAAAGCTCTTTGGCAGCTCCCCGTGGCTTATCGCAGCCTAATACGTCCTTCTTCGCCTCTTACAGTCAAGGCATCCACCATTAGCCCTTAATAGCTTATTAAAATCTAATAAAATCTTACAACTTTATTTAGATTAGTTTTTCTTGCCTATAAATATAATTCCTTATATTTATAAATTTGATAATATTCTTTGGCTACTATCTTATTAAACATAAAGTCTAATAATTTAGTTGTGTTATCTATAGTTAAATTTAATTATTACATTAAATCTTAGATATGAAATTTTTTTATTTAAAATTAAATACTTCTATTTAACTTTACGAAAAAATTTTAAAGACTTTAACATTATATTTTTAAATATCTTGCTACTTCAAATAACTAAAGTTATCTCAAGGTAACGCTTTCTGATTAAAACCAGATATAAACTCTTATTTATAAAAGCTTATATCTAACTTCTCTTTCTTTATCTCTATATGGTGGAGAATAGCGGGATCGAACCGCTGACCTCCTGCGTGCAAAGCAGGCGCTCTCCCAGCTGAGCTAATTCCCCATAATAATCTGGTGGGCCTATCAGGACTTGAACCTGAGACCTCACGATTATCAGTCGAGCGCTCTAGCCAGCTGAGCTATAGGCCCCATATTTACCTATAAATTATCTGTTGTTCTTCAAATAATCTTTACAAACTAAATATATGTTGTTAAAAGTAAGTTTCTTTATTCATTTTTTATATTAAGAACCAAATCTTAATATTTTTTCTTTGAAAGGAGGTGATCCAACCGCAGGTTCTCCTACGGTTACCTTGTTACGACTTCACCCCAGTCGCCAAATCCACTGTGGAAGGTAGCTACTTTAGCATCCCCGCTTCGAATGAGTTCGACTCCCATGGTGTGACGGGCGGTGAGTACAAGACCCGGGAACGTATTCACCGTAGCATAGCTGATCTACGATTACTAGCGATTCCAACTTCATGTAGTCGAGTTGCAGACTACAATCCGAACTGGGAGATATTTTATAAGATTTGCTCCACGTCACCGTATTGCAGCTCTTTGTATACCCCATTGTAGCACGTGTGTAGCCCTGGACGTAAGGGCCATGATGACTTGACGTCGTCCTCACCTTCCTCCTACTTGCGTAGGCAGTCTGTTTAGAGTTCTCAGCCGAACTGTTAGCAACTAAACACGAGGGTTGCGCTCGTTGCGGGACTTAACCCAACATCTCACGACACGAGCTGACGACAGCCGTGCAGCACCTGTATATAAGCTTCTGCAAGCAGACACCAATCAATCTCTTGAAAGTTCTTACTATGTCAAGTCCAGGTAAGGTTCTTCGTGTATCGTCGAATTAAACCACATGCTCCACCGCTTGTGCGGGTCCCCGTCTATTCCTTTGAGTTTTAATCTTGCGACCGTACTCCCCAGGCGGTACACTTAATGTGTTAACTGCATTACTGCAAGATCAAGTCTCACAACAACTAGTGTACATCGTTTAGGGCGTGGACTACCAGGGTATCTAATCCTGTTTGCTCCCCACGCTTTCGCATCTCAGCGTCAATAGTGTTCCAGTAGATCGCCTTCGCAATCGGTATTCCTTCTGATCTCTACGGATTTTACCCCTACACCAGAAATTCCATCTACCTCTCCCACATTCTAGATTAACAGTTTTCAAAGCAGTTCTATAGTTAAGCTATAGGATTTCACTTCAAACTTATCAATCCGCCTACATGCTCTTTACGCCCAGTGATTCCGAGTAACGCTTGCACCCCCCGTATTACCGCGGCTGCTGGCACGGAGTTAGCCGGTGCTTATTCATATAATACCGTCATTATCTTCTCATATAAAAGGAGTTTACGCACCGAAATGTGTCATCCTCCACGCGGCGTTGCTGCATCAGACTTCCGTCCATTGTGCAATATTCCCCACTGCTGCCTCCCGTAGGAGTCTGGACCGTGTCTCAGTTCCAGTGTGACTGATCATCCTCTCAAACCAGTTATGTGTCATTGTCTTGGTAAGCCATTACCCCACCAACTAACTGATACAATACAGGCTAATCTCTTACCAATAAATCTTTCCCTTTTATACTTCTGTATAAAAGGAATATAAGGTATTAGCAAACGTTTCCATTTGTTATCCCTTAGTAAGAGGCATATTACCTATACATTACTCACCCGTGCGCCACTTAGCTGACAATTATAGCAAGCTATAACCCGTTCTCGTTCGACTTGCATGTGTTAAGCACGCCGCCAGCGTTCACTCTGAGCCAGGATCAAACTCTCCATAAATTTTTTGATTAAATCTAATTTAATCTTTATGTAGTAGTTGAATCTGACTTTTTTGTTTTTAATTACTTAATTACAAAATTATCACTCAAATTTATAGACAAGTTAATAAATACTCTTCAATATTTATCTCTTGTTCAATTTTTTTTACTTTTAACAATCATGATATTTAGTTTACAAAGATTACTTCATTAAACTCTCAATATCTCTTTTAAAGAACTCTAATCTAACCCCTCGGTCAAATTGGACGGGAATTATAGTGCCTTTTTTCCTCTTTGTCAAGAGCTTATCACTTAATATACGCTTAAATTCTGAATTTTATAGCTTTTTTAATTCTTTTCTCTTCTTAATGTCGTATTTTTGGGGTTTTTAAAATTATCTGTAGTTTTTTTATTGCTTAATTTTGCTTAATTGGTTTTTATAAGAAATTTGGACTTTTTGTCCAACTTCCTTTAAAGTTTTGAAATATAATCTGCTAGAATTTCAATTTCTTCTGGTGTTTTTGTCTCAACATGAGTTTTCATAAGATTTTTCATAACTCCACCATAAGTTCCATCTTTATAACCATTTAAAGCTTTTATAACTCTATTTTTATCCCAACCTGTAATTGCTTGAGATTTACCTAAAGCCTCTTTTTCACCTTTTAATCCATGGCAAGATGCACATGTTTTAAATAGAGCTTCACCACTTAGTTCAGTTGTCGCAACTTCTACTACTTGTTTTGGCTCTTCAACTTTTGGTTCAACCTTTACTTCAGTTTTTTTCTCTTCTACTTTAACTTCTGGTTTTACCTCTTCAGGCTTTTTTTCAACTTCTTGTGTAACTTCTTGTTTTGAAGGCACTTGCTCTTTTATCTCTTTTTTATCTTCTGTACAACCAATAAATAGTAATAATGAAGTTGCTGCTACTATAAGACCTTTTTTCATTTCATCCCTTTTTTTTAAATATTCTTTTGAAATTGTATCAAATTGATTGTAAAATAATTGTGTTATTCATAGATAAAAACAAATTCACTCTTAAAATCTATCTTTACAACTCCACCATTTTTAAGCTTTCCAAATAAGATTTCATCTGTAAGAGGCTCTTTTATTTTTGTCGCAATTACTCTATTTAATGGTCTAGCTCCCATAGTTTTATCATAACCTAACTTTGCTAATTCATCTTTTGCTTTTTTTGTTATCTCAATTTTAATTTTTTTATTTTCAAGTTGTATCTCTAAATCTTCTATAAATTTTCCTACAACTTTTGAGACAATATCAAGGCTAAGACTATCAAAACTAACGATACTATCAAGTCTATTTCTAAATTCAGGTGCAAAAAATCTATTTATTGCCCTATTCTCATTTAGCTTCTCATTTTTTGCAAACCCCATAACATTTGCTTCAGCTACTCCTAAATTTGAAGTCATTATCAAAATAACATTTTGGAAATCTGCTTTATTTCCACTATTATCTGTCAGTTCTGCATTATCCATAACTTGAAGTAAAATTGACATCAAATCAGGATGAGCTTTTTCTATCTCATCAAGAAGCAATACTGTATGTGGATGTTTCCTTATACTTTCAGTCAAAAGTCCACCTTGTTCAAATCCAATATACCCAGCTGGTGCCCCTATAAGTCTTGAAATAGCATGAGCTTCCATATATTCACTCATATCAAATCTCTCAAAATGAATTCCCATTTGTAAAGCCAACTCTTTTGCTACCTCTGTTTTTCCAACTCCTGTTGGTCCAGTAAATAGAAAGCTTCCTATTGGTTTTTTATCAACTCCTAAACCTGCTTTATTTATCTTTATAGCTTTTACTATTTGCTGTACTGCACTATCTTGTCCAAAAACTCTTTTTTTCATATTTTTTTCAAGGCTTTTTAGTAAAGATAAATCTGACTTTGTTGCACTTTTTGGTGGAATTTGTGCTATTTTAGAGATAGTTAGTTCTATATCTTTTTCATCTATTAATATCTCTTTAGCATCTTTTTTATTTATCTTTTTACTAGCAGCAACCTCATCTATTACATCTATTGCACTATCTGGAAGAAATTTATCATTGATATATTTTTTACTAAGTTCAACTGCACTTATTATGGCTTTTTTAGAGTATTTTACACCATGGTATTTTTCATACTCCCCTTTTAATCCATCTAAAATAGTTATTGCATCTTCGATACTAGGCTCTTTTATATCAACTTTTGCAAACCTTCTATTAAGAGCCTTATCTTTTGAAAAGTCATTTCTATACTCAGCAAAAGTTGTGGCTCCAATACATTTTAAACTTCCATTTGCTAAAAGTGGTTTTAATATATTTGAAGCATCCATAGCACTTCCACCAACACTTCCAGCTCCTACAATTGTGTGAATTTCATCTATAAACAGTATTGCATTTGGAATTTTAATTATCTCTTTTAAGAGTGATTTTAGTTTTTTCTCAAAATCTCCTCTATATTTAGTTCCAGCTAACATTGAACCCATATCTAGTGAAAATAGTTGTGAATCTTTTAAAAACTCTGGAACTTCACCATTTGCTATTTTCAATGCCAAACCTTCAGCAATTGCAGTTTTTCCAACTCCTGGCTCTCCAACTAAAAGAGGATTATTCTTTTTTCTTCTTCCTAAAATCTCAATAACTCTTGATAACTCACTATCTCTTCCAATTACTGGGTCTATTTTTTGATTTTTTGCTAAATTTACTAATTCACTAGAGTTCTCTTCTAATACCTTGTCATTTTTCTCTTTTTGCTCTTTTGTATCTGTTTCTTCATCATCTTTATGAGAAATCTCTTCTAAAATATCAACTCTTTGAATTCCCAATTTCTTTAGTAAATATGTAGCATAGGCTTTTTCATCTTTTAATATTGCTACAAACATATCTTCAACATTTGCTTTTGTTTTTCCACTACTTTGAGTATGAGCTATCATATATTCAATAGTTGAAGAGAGAGCTATTGTCTCTATTGGTTCATCACTAAAACCATCTGGAAGCATTGGAGTATTTGCCTCTATATAGGTTTTTAAATCATCAAACAAAGCTTTTGTATCAACTCCTAAATCTATAAACATATCCTCTATTGTTGTGCTATTTATAAGCATCAAAAAAATATGTTCTAATGTCAAATATTCATGTTTATTTGTTTTTGCATAACTTATTGCTTGTGCAAAAATATGTCTTAATTCTTTACTTATCATCTCTTACTCTTCTTCCATAACAGCTTTTAAAGGAAAACCTTTCTCTCTAGCCATATTTTTTACTTGTGCCACTTTTGTAGAAGCAATTTCAAAGCTATAAACTCCACAAAGCCCTTTTTGGTTATTGTGAACATCTAGCATTATAGCTTCTGCTTCACTTGTGTTTTTTCTAAATACTTTTACCAAAACCTCTATTACAAAATCCATAGTAGAGTAGTCATCATTTAGTAAAAAAACATTGTATTTTTTTGGTTCAACTACCTCTAAATCTTCATTTAACTCAATTTCTATCTCATTACTCACTAAAAAATCCTTAAAACTATTAATATATTAATTATGATAATATCACTTTTTAAAAAAACCAAATATTATATCAAAAAAGAGATTATTATGAAAATCAACCCAAATGATTATGTAGGAAAAGCGATATTTATAACAGCAACTAACACAAATGTAGGTAAAACCTATGCTAGTGAAGTTTTTTTAAAATATTTTGCAAAACAGGGTTTGAAAGTTGGATATTTTAAACCAATTGAGACAGGAGTAGAAAACAACTCTCCTCTTGATGGAGTAAAAATGTTTGAACTTGTAAAAAAACTAAATCCTAATTTTTTAAAACTTACTATAAATGATATTGTTCCTTACCAATTTACTCTTCCTGCTTCTCCTTATGTTGCAAAACAAAACACCTTTTTAGATATTGATTTTTTGATAGAGAAGAAAGAGTATTTACAAACTTTGTGCGATATTTTGATTATTGAAGGAGCTGGTGGCTTGATGGTTCCTATTAAAAAAGATTTTTTTATGATTGATTTTATAAAAGAGCTAAGAGTTAAAACATTTTTGATAACTTCTTCAAAACTAGGATCTATAAATGATACCTTACTTTCACATGAAGCTTTAAAAAATAGAGAACTAGATTTTGACTTTTTTATAAATTTGTATGAAGATAAAGATAGTTTTGAAGAGGTTTCAAAACCATTTTTAAAAGATTATTTTGGTGAATTGAAGTTTTTACAGGATTTATAGAACATAGAGTTTAAGGCTCTATCTCTTTTTTAATTTATTATTTAAATTTAATCCTATTTTTTATCATTTAATCCTTCAAATATTTTTTTAAGCTCAATTGCATTTTCTTCAGCTTTCTTTATAGCATCTTCAATAGCAAAACCTTGAATTATAATTTTATAAAGATTTGGTTTATTCTTCCTCCAATTTCTCAAAGTTTTAACATCTATATTTAAAAATCCCGCCATATCTCTTTGTGTCATTTTTTACCTTTTTTATAGAAAAATACAAGAGTTTCTTTTTATATTCAACAAGGAACAAATACCCTCTTTATTTCAAAAAAATGAACTTATTTCCCTTTTTAATTCTTTATGAGGTATTATTTCCCCATAAAATTAATTTAAAAGGTAACATAATGTTAAAAAAGTCTTTTTTACTTATATTTATTGGAGGAATTTCTTATTTTTTTGGAGCATTAACGGTTCAATATAAATTATTTCCATTTAGCGAAATAGTTAAAATAAGAAATTATGTTAAAGAAAATAGTAATCTTATAAATTATAGCCCTTATTATTTAAGTAAAGTTTCCCAATTTAATGAATTAAAAAATAGTAATGATTTTTCAATTATTATGATTGGTGATTCAATTACAGATGGAGCAGAATGGTATGAATTATTAAAGAATAATGAAGTCCAAAATAGAGGTATTGGAGGAGATACAACAAATGGAGTTTTAGATAGATTAGATACTATAAATAAATCTATTAAAAAAGCATTCATTATGATAGGAATAAACGATATAGCTGGATACAAAGAAGTTGATGAAATTTATAATAACTATACAAAAATTTTAGAAAATTTAGAAAAAAAGAATATTAAAGTATATATTCAATCAGTTTTATTTGTAGGAACAAATTATCCAAACTCTGTTCATTTTAATAAAGAAGTAAAAAATTTAAATAAAAAACTTGAGAAAATGGCAAAGGATAAAAATATAGACTTTATTGATTTAAATTATATTTTTGCTCCTAATAATTATTTAAAAAGAATATATACTGATGATGAAATACATCTAAATGGAAAAGCATATATTTTGTGGGCAAATGAAATTCAAAAATATATATTGGAATAAAATAAATCAAAAATTGCATAAATGGACTATAAAGATTAAACTATTTTTTTGAAAGAACTCCAAATTATAGTTCTTTCATTTTTTTATAAAATCTCAATTATTATAATAAGCTTAAAAATATTTTCTATTTCAAAACATATAAATTGATTTCATTTTAAATTGTGTATAACTTCACTATTAGTTTTTTATGTAATAATTTCATTTCGTAAAAAATCAAAAGAAATTTAAAGAAAGGTTGAAAATATGATGACTTCTGCGATAGATTTATCAAAACTTACAGCAAAAGATGACTTAACTCCAGTTCTTGGTGGTTATTGGCCAGGGATTCAAATTTATTATCCCCCTATAAAGTTTAATCCTCTAGATGGTTCTTATGAGAGTATAGAACAAGCGAAATTAAGACTTCAAAAACATGCTTATAATACAAGAGCTCACACAGTTCTATTTGACTTAGAAGATGGATGTAGACAAAAAGCTATGAGTAGAGAGCTTTTAATTCAAGAGTTACCAAAATTTCCAGAAAGAGAGTTTCAAATAGCTATTAGAATAAACCCTTTTAGAACTGAAGAGTATGAAGAGGATTTAAAAATGCTTAAACAAATTCATCAATATATAGATGTAATTGTTTTAGCAAAAGCTGGAGAAGTTTATGGAAGTGCTGAGATTAGAGATTTATCATCTTGGCTTATCTCTATTGGAAGTAATCTTACAATTCAACCAATCGTTGAACACCCAAAATCTTTAAAAATTGCTGATAGATTAATGGAGTACTCAACTGTAAAACATATTGTATTTGGAATTCATGACTTTTCAAAAGCTATGGCATATAAAATCACTCCAAAAAATTGGATTGATGAACTTGAAACTTACTTTGATATGCTAACACTTGAAGCAAGAATTAAAGGAAAAGGGGTAATTGGTGGAGTTGAAGTTATGCTTACACCACACTCACTACCAAGTAGTTGTGTTGAGAAAAAAGATATTAGAAGATGGTTAGATTTACATGGTGATGAAGCTAGTAAATATGTATATTCACATGCTTTAAGAGAGAGTTCTATGGGATTAACAGGTAAACAAGTAATAACACCAAATCATATTAATATCTGTAAAGTTGCATTTACTCCTAGTCCAAATGAGATAGCAAAAGATGTATCTATCTTAAAAGCAGCTCTTGAAGCTGATGCACTTTTAAGTGGAGCAATTAGATATGAGGGTGAAATGCTTGATCCTCCAATGTTTGGTAAATCTTTACAAAATATTTTAAGAGCTTATGCACTTAAGAGTTTAACAAAAGAGGACGAGCTTTTTGCTCTTTCAGTATTAAATAAAATGCCTATTAATACATTTAAAGAAAACTGGCCATATGGTCAATTATAATAATCATAGGAGATTAAAATGAGTCAAACAGTAAAATTAGATATACCTGAATTTTTAAATATTGGAGTCGCTTGTACATCTGCTTGGGTTGGTACAGCAAAAGAAGATAATGTTGCTATGATTATTGAAGATGATAAACTAGGAACTGATACAGTAACTTATAAAGATTTAGCAACAAAATCAGATCAAGTTTCAAACTTCTTTACAAACAAAATTGGTCTAAAGCCTAGAGATAGAGTTTTAGTTTGTCTTAAAAACTCTTTAGCATACCCAATATCATTTTTTGGAGTTATGAAAGGTGGAATGATTGCAGTTCCTACTTCAACACTTTTAAGTGGTAGTGAAGTTAAATATTTAGCTGAAGATTCTCAAGCAAAAGCAATAGTTTTATCTGCTTCTATGTTTGAAAACCTAGTTCCATATTTAGAAAACTTAGATAATTTAAAAACAATAGTTGTAGCAGGAATTGATAGTGTTGAAAATCTAAATAAACCAAAAGATATAGAGGTTTTTGCACTAAATGAGATTTTTGAAAAATGTGAAAAAAGTGCAAATCACTACAATTCAAAATCAGGAGAACCTGCATATTTAGTATATACATCTGGAACAACTGGTTATCCAAAAGGAGTTTTACACTCTCATAGATCACTAATTGGAAGAAAACCAGCAACAGATTTTTGGTTTGATTTTAAAGAGAATGATAGAATTATGCACTCTGGGAAATTTAACTGGACTTATGTATTAGGTTCAGCTTTAATGGATCCACTATTTAACGGTCACACAGTTATTGCTTATGAAGGTTCAAATGATGCTTCAACATGGATTAATCTAATCAAAAAACATAACTGTACAATTTTTATTGGAGTTCCAACTATTTATAGACAAATTATCCAAAAAACAGACTTTACACTAGATGATTGTCCAAGTTTAAGATATTGTATGAGTGCTGGAGAGCATTTAAGTGATGAGATGTTGGGGCTTTGGAGAGATAGATTTAAACAAGATATTTTTGAAGCAATTGGTATGAGTGAGTGTTCATACTATATTTCACACTCAAAAAACAATCCAATAAGACCAGGAAGTGCCGGTTTCCCACAACCAGGACATATTGTAAAACTATTAAATCCAGAGACACTTGAAGAAGTTGGTATTGAAGAAGAAGGTATGATTTGTATAGGAGAAGATGATCCCGGACTATTTTTAGAGTATTGGCAACTAGAAGAAGAGACTTTAAAAGCAAAACATGATGGATATTTCTTTACAGGTGATTATGCAAGAAAAGATAAAGATGGATATATCTGGTTTATCGGTAGAAAAGATGATATTATCAACACTTTTGGATTTAGAGTAAGTCCACATGAAATTGAAAGAGTTGTAAAAACTCATCCTGATGTTGCTGATTGTGTTGCTTTTGGTCTTGATATTGAAAAAGAGAAAACAATTGTTGCAATTGCTGTTGTTGGGCACTCTACACTAAGTAAAGAGCAAGAGCAAAATATTTTAAAATTTGCTCAAAACAATCTTGCAAAATACAAAGCTCCAAAAGAGATCTTTACAATGAGTGATTATCCTAGAACAAAAAATGGAAAAGTTCTTAGAAAACAGCTTGTAAAAGATCTACATGAACAATATTTTGCAATAGTAAAAGGTGAAGAGATAGTTGAATACAAAGCTAGAAGATCAATGCTACTAGTTCCTGCATATAACAAACACAATGTAGAAAAAGCTAGAACTGTTCTTGCTGATACACTTATTTTCGATTTAGAAGCTATCTTAGAAGACCAAAGAGAGATTGCAAGAGAGACTTTAAGAGAGGTTTATAAAGAGGGTGGAACTAAATTTGGAGAGAGTGAAAGAGTATTAAGAATAAACAATCTAGGAAGTGAAGATTTGAAAAAAGATTTAGCTTTAGCAAAAGATATAGAGCTAGATGGTTTACTATTCTCTAAAATTGATAAAAAAGAGGATGTATTAGAGGCCGTTAAACTTATAGAAGCTGTTAATCCAAACTTAACTTTGATGATTATGATTGAAACTCCACTATCTGTTTTAAATATTCAAGAGATTTGTGCAGCTAGTTCAAAAGTTGAAGTTGTAGTTGTTGGTTCAAATAAACTTGCAAATAGACTTCAAATTGATATTAAAAGAGGTTCAAAAGCTATTGTTACATATTTAGCTCAAATTGCACTTGCTTCAAAAGCTTATAATAAAACTGTAATAGATGGTCCACACTTTGATGTTTTAGATGAATTTGCTTGTGAAGACTCTACAAAAGATGCATTTAATCTAGGATTTGATGGAAAATCACTTATCCATCCAATTCAAATTGAGTATATAAATGATATTTTCACTCCAAAACAAGCGGAAGTTGAAGATTATGAAGAGATGATAAGAAGATATGAAGATGCGAATAAACAAGGTAAAGAGGTAATTATGTACAATAATAAACTTGTTGATTCTTCAAGAATAGCTTGGGCTAGAAAAATGATTAAACTTTATGAGACTTATAAAGCTCTTGGTCAAAATTTATTTGGTAAATAAGGAGTTTTCTTGTCAAAGATTAGTAATAAAATAAATTTTGGTAACTATTTTGAAGATTTCTCTATTGGTCAAAAAATAGTTCATCCACTTCCACGAACTATTAGCGAAGGTGATGTATCTTTATACATAGCCTTTACTGGAAGTAGATTCTCTCTACATTCAAGTGATATTGTGGCAAAAGAGATGGGATATAATAAAAGACCAATTGATGATATTTTAATGTTTCATTTAACATTTGGAAAATCTGTTCAAGATATATCTTTAAATGCAATTGCAAATTTAGGATATGCTGAAGTATCTTTTGTAAATCCTGTTTATGTTGGAGATACAGTTAGTATGACTTCATCTGTAATTGGACTAAAAGAGAACTCAAATGGAAAGAGTGGAGTTGTTTATGTTCACTCTATTGGAGTAAATCAAGATGGGAATGAGGTTTTAAACTTCAAAAGATGGGTTATGGTTCACAAAAAAGACCACTCTATAAAAAGTGATATAAATGTTGTTCCTACTTTTGAAAAAAGTGCCCCAATAAATATTGTAAATATTCCAACTATTAAAAAAGTTGATACAGATGCAAGTGGTGGAGAGTTTTTCTTTGAAGATTATGAAGTAGGAGAGAGACTTAATCATCCTGAAGGAATTACTATTGATAATAGTGATCATACCCTTGCAACAAAACTTTACCAAAACAATGCAAAGGTACATTTCAATGACCATATGATGAAATCAACTCCTATGGGTCAAAGACTTATGTATGGTGGAATTATTATCTCAATAGCACGAGCAATCTCACATAATGGGCTTTTTAATGCTCAGTGGGTATATGCAATAAATAGTGGAAGCCATAGTAATCCTACATATGCTGGAGATACTATTTATGCTTACACTGAAATTTTAGAGAAGATTGAGGTAAATAGAGATGATATTGCTCTTTTAAGAGTAAGAACAATTGCACTTAAAAATCAAAATCCAAAAGAGATAGAAAATCCAAAAGAGATAGAAAATGCAAAAGGTGAAGATGGAAAGTATCTTCCAAATGTAGTTTTAGATTTAGATTACACAGTTGTAATCCCAAAAAAATCAACAAAAAAATAAAAATTTAATTTAATAAAAAGGAAAAAAAATGACACACCCAAAAGAAGCTTTATTTGAATCTGGTAAATCTTTACCAATTATTCCAACTTGTGAACACTTTGCAGGAAGCGAAAAGCTAATCCTAAAAGGTTTTGAAATGCAAAAAAAACTAGGACCTGTTTTTGATATTACTTGTGATTGTGAAGATGGTGCAGAAACTGGTAAAGAAGTTGAACATGCTCAAATGATTGTAAGAGTTGTAAACTCTGCTGAAAACCCATATAAAATGGCAGGTACAAGAATTCATGACCACTCTCATCCAGATTGGAGACAAGATGTTGATATTTTAGTAGCTGGTGCTGGAGAAAATTTAGCATATATTACACTTCCTAAATCAACTTGTTATGAAGATGCAAAAACTCAAATTGAGTATATTCAAGCTGTTGCAAAAAAAGCTGGAATTAAAAGAGAGATTCCAATTCATATCTTAATAGAAACTCACGGAGCTCTACAAGATGTTGAAAAATTAGCAACTCTTCCTTGGCTACAAGTACTTGATTTTGGTTTAATGGACTTTGTAAGTGGTTATCAAGGAGCTATTCCTGCAATAAATATGAGAAGTCCTGGACAATTTGAGCACAGACTTATTGGTGCTGCAAAAGCAAGAGTTGCACAAGCTGCTATTCAAAATTGTGTAATTCCTTGTCATAATGTAACACTTGATCTTAAAAATCCATACCAAACATATAAAGATGCTGAAAGAGCTAGAAATGAGTTTGGATTTATGAGAATGTGGTCAATTTACCCAACACAAGTTCAAGCAATTGTAGATGCTATGAAACCAGACTTTACAGAACTTGAAGCTGCACAAAATATCCTAATCAAAGCTCAAGATGCTGAGTGGGGACCAATCCAATATGATGGTGAGTTACACGATAGAGCAACTTATAGATATTTTTGGGAATTAGTTCAAAGAGCTAAATACTCAGGAGCAAAACTTCAAGATATAGTTGAGCAAAGATTTTTTGCTTAATCTTTAAAGTTTTTGGAAGCTACTCTTTTTAAGGGTAGCTTTTTTTATTTCAAAACTAAACAATTTAAAATAATTTTATAGATTTACTCCCATATAAAAGCAAAATTTATAAAGGGCATTGATATAATTTTAGAATTTCTAAAAAATAAAGGAAAAACTATGAGTAAAAAGATCACAGAACAAGATATTATTGATTCAGTTGCAAGTGCCTGTCAATTTATCTCGTTTTATCATCCAGAAGATTTTGTAAAAGGTATGGTTGAAGCATATGAAAATGAGAAAAGCGATGCTGCTAAAAATGCAATTGGGCAAATATTAATAAACTCAAAAATGTGTGCTATGGGTCATAGACCATTATGCCAAGATACAGGAAGTGTTAATATTTTTGTAAAAGTTGGTTTAAAAGCTAACTTAGATATTACAAAAAATTTAGAAGATTTATTAAATGAAGGTGTAGCAAAAGGTTATACTGATCCTGATAATACTCTTAGATATTCAGTTGTAGCAGATCCTGCAGGAAAAAGAGTAAATACAAAAAATAATACACCAGCAGTAATTCATGTAAGTGTTGATAACTCTGATAGACTTGATATTACAGTTGCAGCAAAAGGTGGAGGAAGTGAAAATAAATCTAAATTTGCTGTTTTAAATCCTAGTGATAGTATTTATGATTGGGTTATGGCAAATGTAAAAGATATGGGTGCAGGATGGTGTCCTCCTGGAATTTTAGGAATTGGAATTGGTGGAAATCCTGAAAAATCAATGCTTTTAGCAAAAGAGTCTTTAATGGGACATGTTGATATCCACGAACTAAAAGCAAGAGGTCCACAAAATCCACTTGAAGAGTTAAGACTAAAACTTTATGAAGATATAAACAAACTAGGAATTGGAGCTCAAGGTCTTGGTGGTCTTACAACAGTTTTAGATGTTAAAATCTTAGATTATCCTTGTCATGCTGCTTCTTTACCTGTTGCTATGATTCCAAACTGTGCAGCAACAAGACATATTCATTTTGAACTAAATGGAAATGGACCAGCTAAGTTTAATAAACCTGATTTAGACCTTTGGCCAGATATTAAACTTCCAATGGACACAATTAAAAGAGTAAATATTGAAGATTTAACAAAAGAGAATTTATCTCAATTTAAATCAGGAGATACACTTTTACTTTCTGGAAAAATATTAACTGCTAGAGATGCTGCTCATAAAAAAATAGTTGAGTATAAAAATGCTGGAAAACCACTTCCAAATGGAGTTGATTTAAAAGATAAATTTATCTACTATGTAGGTCCGGTTGATCCTGTTAAAGGTGAAGTTGTAGGACCAGCAGGACCAACAACATCTACAAGAATGGATAAATTTACAAAAGATATGATGGAAATTGGTATTATGGGAATGATTGGAAAAGGTGAGAGAAAACAACCAACAATTGATTTAATAAAAGATTATAAATCTATCTATCTTATTGCAACTGGTGGTGCTGCTTACTTAATCGCTCAATCAATTAAAGGTGCAAAAACTCTAGCATTTGAAGAGCTAGGAATGGAAGCTATTTATGAGTTTGAAGTAAAAGATATGCCTGTAACTGTTGCTGTTGATACAGAAGGTAACTCTATTCATACAACAGGACCTGCAAAATGGAGAACTATTAATAAGTAAACTTATATTCTATAAGGAGGAAATCTCTTTATAGAATATTTCTTAAATCATTCTTAACTCTTTAAACTATATCTCATTTTTGACTTTTATCATAAAAATTTCTGATACCATTTCAGTTTAAAAAAATAATAGGACTATATTATTATGAATTTATTAGAAGATTTAAAAGATTATTTAGGATTTGCAGTTGCCGGAAACTTTGCAAATCATTTAGGAGAAGCTGGAGAAGCGGATGAGTTTTCTATTATAGAGACAAAAGAAAAAGATGCTCCAAAGGGTATGTTCCCTTTTTATATAAAAGGTCATGATAGTTTTCTAGGAACTTACCCTATTTGTGATGAAGTTATTTTAACTCATGGAAGAGAGTGTGATAATCTTCAAGTTGAAGCAGAAGTAGCTTTAATTTGTGATTTTGTATATGAAAGCGAAAAAATAGTAGATATTATTCCCAAATACTTTACAGCATTCAATGATTGCTCTATTCGAGTTCAAGATGGTAGCAAACTTAGTACAAAGAAGAACTGGGGAACAAATACAAAAGGAATTTCACAAGACATTATAGCTATTGATAACTTTAGTGAAAATGGAGTTTTAGGTAAATATCATATCTCTTCATTTATAAAAAGAGATGGTATTGTTTGTGATTATGGAACAACTAGTGCAGTAAAATCTTACAGCTATTTTTTTGAAAAGCTAAAATACTGGATGATTGATATTTTAAATTGCCAAGAAGATTGTGGACCACTTGAAGAGTTAGGACAATTTCTAAAATATGCTCACAATTCAAAAGGTATTTTAATAGCTGCAGGTGCAACAGCATATACAGATTTTGGTAAAAAGAACTTTCTAAAAAAAGGTGATGAGATTTTTGTATATGTTTATAATGCTCATGCTCATAGTTTTCAAGATATTATGAATGATATGTGTGGAATGGATACATTTTTAGGGCAGTGTTCAAAACTTCACCAAATAGTAAAGTAGCAGATTATATCTGCTACTCCCAATCTAAAAGTCGTTTCTCTCCTTGTAATGCTCTTATATCTGTAACATCTTGACTCATCTCTATAACACCTCTATAGTTTTTCTGCTCATCTCTTATGGCAAAATATCTAATATGTACAAATTTTCCTTTAAACGTAATCCAAAAATCAGCCACGTCTTGCCTACCTGCTTTAAACTCTTCAAGAATTTTTAAAACCTGATCTACACTTTTTGGTGGATGGCAAAATTTAACTTCTCTTCCAATTATTCCAGCACTTCGAGGAAAAACTCTTTCATCTCCACGGTTATAAAAGATTACTCTATCATTCTCATCTACATAAGTAATATCAACAGGTAGAAACTTAAATATAAAATTTACCTGCTCAGGAGTTAAATACCCCTCATCATAGTGATGTCGCCCTTCAAGAGAAAATGGAAGTTTTCGTCTTTTTTTATCCATACTAGGGTGAATATATTCAGGCTCATTATTTATATCTTCACTCTTTTTTTCTAAAATTTCTGGATATCTAGGAGGCGGTGTTGTAAACATCCAACCAATTTCACTATCACCTTCATAAAACTCTTCCCAATCTTCATCTTTTAAGAGTTGTAAAGCATTTGGAAGTAATCTATTCTCTTCTACATTTATTAAGTGTATTAAATTATTATATACATTTGTAGTTTTCTCTATAATATTTTCAAACTCTTTTGCTTCAATACAGGCTCTTGTATCCTTGATTATTGCTCTTATATCATCATGAAAAGACCACATTCCTTGAGAAGGACCAGTCCAACCATATTTTTCAAGATAAGGAAAAAGTTGGTTCTCTTTTCTTGCAAAGTGTTTTTCAACTTCACAAATTTGGTTAAAAATATTATAAAACTTTTGATAATCCTTTTCTGGGTCTGTTTTAAAAAGCTCAGAAAATAGCTCTTTTATTAAAATATTTTCTTCTAAATATACACGTACAGGATGTCCTTGTGGGAATTGTTCTATATTATTAGTTAAATCACTTATCATCTTTAATCCTTTAGTTTTATATAGGACAAATATTATCCTATTTAAAATCCTATATTAATGATTTTAGTCAAGAGTAAACAAAAAGTTTAAAGTAGATTTTATTTATATTTAACTCCCTATTTTATTAAGAGACTTTCAAAAAATAAAAAATATGAAGAATAAATAAATATTTAAAATAAAAGTAGCAAGGAGATGATAATATCAAAAAAAAGAGTTTTTAGAAGTTTTAAAACTTCTAAATCCTACTTAATAAATTGCCTTATGCTCAATCTTTGTACACTTATTTTGTACAACTTTTAAACCATTATCAAGAGCTTTTTTAGCAGCTTCATTATTTGAAAGCCCTAGTTGAAACCAAACAGTTTTTATATTTTTCTCATTTTTTAAAGCTACTGCCTCATCTACAACCTTTGCTATAGCATCTGGTTTTCTAAAAATATCAACAATATCAATATCAAAAGGTATTTCAGCCAAACTTCTATAAACTTTCTCTCCTAAAATTTCATCCTCTTTTGGATAAATAGGAATAATTTTGAAACCTTTACTTTGTAAATAAGCTGCCACTTTATTTGAAGCTTTTTCACTATCTGGTGAAAGACCTACTATTGCAATAGTTTTTGTCTCTTCAAAAATAGCTTTAATCTCATCTTTATTTGAGTTTACTGTTGGAAATTCACACTCCATCTTCTCTCCTTTATTTCAAATTATCCAATTTTTTTTGAATATAAGCTTTTACTTCTTGTAAATTTATTGTATCAACAAAATCATCAAATTTACAACCACTTGCATTTACATGCCCTCCACCATTTCCTAACTTAGAGGCTAGTTGTGAAACATCTAGCTTTCCATCAGCTCTAAAAGAGGCATTTCCTTTTCTACTTATATCTACAAAAAAATCATAATCACTATTGGCTCTTAAAAAACTATTTGCAGGAATTGAAATAGAACCAAGACAGTAAGTCATAAGTCCTTTTTGACCATTATAAAATATAGTTAAATCCTCTTTTATTTTATCTAATGATTTTACCAAATAAGTAGCACTTAGATTGTCCAAAGTATCATCAAAACTATCTTTCAAAAACTCTTTTTTTATTGAGTGAATACTATTATCAAAAACTATATGACGATTTTCTAAATTTAAAAATTCTTTTGATTTTTCTAAAATAAAAAATTTATACTCTCTATCAAGTGAAGAAAAAAGTATTTGATTTATCTCTCTTGCTTTTATAACAGAACTCATCAAAACTTTTCCAAATTCAAAGTTTTCTTTTTCCTTTTCTAGCCAAATATCAACAGCATTTACACAGTTTATAAGAGCTTCATACTCATTTATATCTTTTGAAAAGTTTTCTACAAGATAGTCAAAAACTATTTTTGTAGCACATCTTTTGTCATCCAAAAAATACCAATCATACTTTTCTGCACTTACCTTTCCTGTTATATGATGATCTAAAAGTTGTAAAGTTATATCAAAACCACTATCTTTTAGAGTTTTTATCTCTTTATCTAGTTCTATACTCTCTTGAGGATTTAAATTTAAGTCACTTATTAAAAATAGTAGCTTTTCATCTTGATAATTTTTAATATCAATAATAGCTTGTTTGAGAGCTTGTTTAACTTCTAAACCATAGTTTGCATTGTAAAAGTGCTTCTCTTTAAAAATCTTATTTGTCAGAAATTGACAAGTATATCCATCTAAATCTGTATGAGAAATATGAAAAAGTCTTATACTATTCATGCAATATCTTTTAGTGTTAATTTTGCTAAAAAGTCATTTACTTTAAATTGTAAATTATTTAAAAGTGGCCAAATTGTACAAAGCTTTGCTTTATTGTTTGGACAAGAGCTTATTGCATCTGAACACTCAAAAACCATTGGATTTTTCTCTTCAGCAGCAACAACAATTTCCAAAATTGTAAGTTCATCTATTGGTTTATTTAAAACAAAACCACCATTTACCCCTCTATGAGATATTACTAAATCAGCTTTTGCCAAGCTTTGCATAATTTTTGCTAAAAATGATTTTGAGATTTCTAATTCTTTTGATAAAATATCTACATTTACAGGTTCATTGTGCTTTGATATAGAAATCAAAGATAGTAGCGCATATTCACTCTTTTTTGTTAATAACATCTTTATATCCTATATAATTTTTATCTATATTGTACAGAAGTTCTTATTAATTTAAGTTGGCATAAAAAAAGGGATTATGGAAAAACCATAATCCCTTTTAAAAACTAGAGTCTAAACTTATTTAGCTCTAATTCCTAAGCTCTCAACTACAGATGTAAATCTTGAATAGTCTGATTTTTTTAAGTATGTTAAAAGTTTTTTTCTTTTTCCTACCATTTTAAGTAGTCCAAGTCTTGAAGAGTGGTCTTTTTTAAACACTTTTAAATGCTCTGTTAAAGTTTTAATTTGTTCACTTAATAGTGCAATTTGAACCTCGGCAGAACCTGTGTCACCATCTTTTCTTCCATATTTTGCAACAATACTCGCTTTTAATTCCTGATCTAAAGCCATTTTGACCTCCTAATAGGTATAGTTATTTTGTTCTATTTAAAATAGGTGCGAATTCTATATAAATTTTGCTTTAATTTTACTTATCCACCAGTTTCATAAAAAGCTCTACTTGATACTTTGTTATCATCTTTAGTTGACCACTTATTTTTTTCTGGCTTATTTTGTAAAACTTTTTTCAAAATTTGTGTAGCTTTTTCTATATCATTTGCTCTTATTGCATCTTTTATGCTCATAGCATCTTCAAAATATAAACAAGGTATTAAAAACCCTTCTGCCGTTAATCTAATACGATTACATGAAGAACAAAAATCATCCTTATGTGGTTCTATTATACCAAATTCATAGCCATCTTCAAGCATATAATATTGAGCTGGTGAGCTAGTATCTCTTGGAACTTTTTTAATATTTGGATATTTTGTTTTTATAATATTTAAAATCTCATCCGCTTTTAAACCCTTTGCTCCACTTTTTGCAAAACTATTTTCCATAAACTCTATGTATCGTACAGTAAAGCCCTCTTCTTTACAAAAATCTAAAACATCTATAATATCAATATCATTTATATTTTTAAGAGGTACACAATTTATTTTTATTTTAAGCCCAACATTTTTTGCTTTAGAAATTCCATCTAAAACAGTAGGTAAGACATCCTTTTGCGCTATTTTCATAGCTCTTTCTTGATTTAGTGTATCAAGTGAGATATTTATTCTTTTAAGACCAGAATCTTTTAATTTCTGTGCCATTTGTGGAAGCAAAAATCCATTTGTTGTAAGAGCCAAATCTATATCATTTTTATAATCACTTATTAACTTTATAAAATAATCTAAGTCATCTCTTAATAGTGGCTCTCCACCAGTAATTCTTACTTTTTTTATACCCTCATCAATACCAATTTTTATAAATTTAAAAAGGTCTTCATAAGATAATAAATTCTCTTTAGGAACCCAAGAAAAAGGTTTTTCAGGCATACAATATTGACATCTAAAGTTACATCTTTCAGTAACTGATACTCTTAAATAATCATGCTTTCTTCCAAATCCATCTAATAACATATTATAAACCCTTTTTTAATTTAATCTTTGCCAAGCTTCATCCAAAGAGCTAACTCTTTTAGCAAATAGCAAATACAATGCAACGTTAAACTTAGCCAAATTCAAAATCTCATCATCATAATTTTTTAAAATATTTAAGTTATCTTCCAAAGTGATATTTTCAAAAACTTTCGAATAATTAACTCCATAATCTTTTAAACAAAACTCAAATTCAACAATCTGATCATCTTTTTTTTGCCAAAACTTAGAGTCTTTAAAAACTTCAATATCTCCCTCGGCTCCTCTAACAACTGTAATATCTTTAAAATCATCTCTATACATATCAATATATTTTGAGACATAAGGTTTGTGAAAAGCTCCACAAATTCCATACTCACTCAAAGATGGGTTTAAAAGTTTTTCAACTGTATTAAAGGCTGTTCTTAAGCCAAACTCTCTCCTTAAAGGTGTAAGTTCACTTAACTCTTGCAGATATTCTACTCTATCAAAATAGTGTAAATATTGACCCTTATCAAATTTTGTAAATATATCTTTTGTACAAATTCCATTTTTTGTTGGTTGAACTAAATCCCCACTAATTACAAGATTTAATCTTCTTACATCACTATTTTTTTTGAAAAAACCATCCAAAATATCTTCATATAAAGGAAAGAGATATGGATTTGTATCTCTTCCATCAAAGTTATAGCCTAACATTAAAGAGTCTGGAACCTCTTTATATTTTATAAAACTATTTAAGGCTTTTATGGCTCCTTTAAACTCTTCTATAGTTTCTAGTTTTACTCTCCATGCAATTAAAAAAGCACCTATTTGTGCCTGTGTTGGTTCTTTATTTAAAATCTGAGATATAGCTTCAAAACTCTCGTTTAGAGTTAAATCTCTATTTCCTTTAGGTCCAGTCCCCACTGCTTTTAAAAATATTTTAAAGTCCATTATATATCCTATTTTATAGCGGTTTTATTATTTATTTTACAAGCTTAATATATACTTGCTTAAACAAAACATTTGTAGGATAATTTATGACATTGAACCAAAGTATAAAAAGTTTGGATTTTTTTGCAAATCTAGATGATAAGCAAATTGATTTTCTAAGCAATTTCTCCTTTATCTCAAAATACGAAAGAGATTCTATTTTATTTTATGAAACAGATTTAAAAACTAATCTTCTTTTTTTAGTAAGAGGTTTAATAAAAGTTTATAAATACGATAAATTTGACAATGAAATATTTTTATATCACATACATTCAAACTCTTTAATAAGCGAACTAAGCAATCTAAATACAAACGAAATCTACTGCTTTTCAAATGCATCTTTTATGGAAGATTCTATAGTTTTATCTGTAGATTTCCTAAAACTACAAGAACATTTTTTAGATAACAACCTGCTTGTAAAAGAGCTAATGAATTCTCTACTAAACAAAACTCATCAACTCCAATGTTTAGTAAATAGAGAGTTGGTTTTTGATGCTACTGCAAAAGTTGCTTATATGTTAGTTAGTGATTTAGAGATGTTTAATAGCTTAAAAAGACAAGATGTTAGTTTTATGCTACATATTCAACCTGAAACTCTATCAAGAGTTTTAAAAAAATTGTCAAGAGATAATATCATTGAAGTTGAAAATCAACAAGTTATGATTAAAGATAAAACTGCATTAAACTATATTTTTAAAGGAGTAGGAATATGAAAAAAAGTACTATTAGCACGAAAATAAAAGTTATTGGAATACTTTTTGTACTTCTAATGGCAAGCATTGTTGCAACAACTATCTACTTAAATAATAAAAATGAAAAAGATGCAATGATTGTAAATATCGCTGGGAAACAAAGAATGTTAAGCCAAAATATCTCAAAAAATATATTCTACATATATTTAAACCCAAAATCTTCACAGCAAGAGTTAGATTCTAGTGTTGAAGAGTTTATTTACAATCTTGAAAGCTTAAAAGGCGGAAATAGTTTATCAAAATTAAAAGAAGCTCCTAATATTCATATAGATAAGCAGATGTTACAAGTAGAACTTTTGTGGTCTATTTTTTACAAAAATATAGTTAAGTTTAAAGAGTTAATCTCAAGTAATAAAAATCAAGAAGAGTTAGAAAAGATTGTAAATATAATATACGAAACAAATCCAAATCTTCTTTATGAAGTAGATGCACTTGTTAGCCTTCATACAATAAATAGTGAACAAAAAATAAAATTATTAAAAAATAGTCAATACTTTTTCGCTATTTTAATTCTACTTCTAATTATTTATAGTTTTCTTGAATTAAAAACTATGGAAAAAAATGCCCTAAATTTTCTTGAAGAATCAAAAAGAGTTATGGAACAAGATTTAGAAGAGCCCTTAAAGCCTATAAAAATTGAAGCTGAAGGTGAATTAATAGAAGCTTCATATATGTTTAATAGATTTTTAAACAAAATAAATAGTGCAATAATAGACTCAAATAGTGCTTTAGAACAATCAAAAAATGCTTCTATAAAATTAGAAGAGATTTCAAATGAATTTGATGAAATTATAAATGAACTACAAAATAAAAGTGAAATATCAAAACAGTTAAATAGAAGTGAAGATATTGCAATACAAACACAAGAGCAACTTTTACACTCTGGTAAAAGATTAAATGAGCTTAAAAATGAGCTTGAAAAGATTATTCTTTTTGTAGAAAAAAAGAGTTGAGATTTTACTCAAAAAGATTAATCTTAACTTAAAAACTTAGGAATTTGACCAATGTCAATTCTTTTATCTCTACTTCTTAGTAATATCTAATTGTTTATAAATTTATTTCAAAGGAGAAGGAATGTCACTTTCAAGAAGAGATTTTCTAAAAAGTTCAGCAGCAGCAAGTGCGGCAGCAGCCATTGGTATGAGTGTACCAACAGAGCTTCAAGCACAAGCAAATACAGCTGAAAGTGGTTGGCGTTGGGATAAAGCAGCCTGTAGATTTTGTGGAACAGGTTGTGGAATTATGCTTGCAACAAAAGAGGGAAAAATTGTTGCCGTAAAGGGTGACCCAGCTGCTCCAGTTAATAGAGGGCTTAACTGTATTAAAGGATATTTTAATGCAAAAATTATGTATGGAGCAGATAGGCTAAAAACTCCACTTTTAAGAGTAAACAAAAAAGGTGAGTTTGACAAAAAAGGTGAATTTACTCCTATTTCTTGGAAAAGAGCTTTCGATGAGATGGAAAAACACATAAAAGCAGCTTTAAAAGAGAAAGGTCCAGAAGGAATTGGTGTATTTGGAAGTGGACAATACACTATTATGGAAGGTTATGCAGCTCTTAAAATGATGAAAGCAGGATTTAGATCAAATGCAATTGATCCAAATGCAAGACACTGTATGGCTAGTGCTGTTGTTGGTTTTTATCAAACTTTCGGAATAGATGAACCAAGTGGTTGTTATGATGATATTGAACTAACAGATACAGTTGTTTGTTGGGGTTCAAATATGGCTGAAATGCACCCTATTTTATGGTCAAGAGTTACTGATAGAAAATTAAGTAATCCAGATAAAGTAAAAGTAATAAATATTTCAACATATAGACATAGAACTTCTGATATTGCTGATATGGAAATAATTTTCACACCAAATACAGATTTAGCTTTATGGAACTATATAGCAAGAGAGATAGTATATAATCGTCCTGAATCAATAGATTGGGATTTTATAAAAGAGAATATAGTATTTGCTGCAAGTCCAGTTAATATTGGTTATGGTATGAGAAGAAGTGATGAGAAATCTATAAAAGATGGAAAATACTCAAGTAAAGAGATGGAGATTGTAAATAAAGAGATGGAAACTATTGTTTCTGAAACAGAAGCTCCAGCACTTGCACCTTATGGGTATAAAGCTGGTGATAAAATGACTCATAAAAATACAGGTCTTGCTCACTGGGAAATTAGCTTTGAAGAGTACAAAAAATCTTTAGAGCCTTATACTCTTGATTATGTTGCAAAAATTGCAAAAGGGAATCCTGATGAGGACATTGAAGAGTTTAAGAAAAAACTTCAACAACTTGCAAATTGGTATATTGAAAAAGATAGAAAAGTTGTAAGTTTCTGGACGATGGGAATGAACCAACATACACGTGGAACTTGGGTAAATACACTATCTTATAATGTTCACTTTTTATTAAATAAACAAGCACATCCAGGAAGTGGAGCATTTTCACTAACAGGACAACCTAGTGCATGTGGAACAGCAAGAGAAGTAGGAACATTTACACATAGACTTCCAGCTGATATGATGACAGAAAATCCAAAACATAGAGAAATCACTGAAAAAGTATGGAATGTACCACTTGGAACATTAAATCCAAAAGGAACTCAACCTTTTATGAAAATCATGAGAGATTTAGAAGATGGAAATATGAAATTTGCTTGGGTAAATGTAAATAATCCTTGGCAAAATACTGCAAATGCAAACCACTGGTTAAAAGCTGCAAGAGAGATGGATAACTTTATAGTAACTTCAGAAGCATATCCTGGAATATCTGCAAAAGTTTCAGATTTAATTCTACCTTCAGCAATGATTTATGAAAAATGGGGTGGTTATGGAAATGCAGAAAGAAGAACACAACTATGGAGACAACAAGTTCTTCCAATTGGTGATTCTATGAGTGATACATGGCAATGGGTTGAATTATCAAAAAGATTTACGGTTAAAGATGTTTGGGGTGAGCAAAGTTTACTTAGCACAAAAGGTGAAGTAAAACTTCCTAGCATGATTGAAGCAGCAAAAGCTATGGGATATAATGAAAACTCAACAATGTATGATATTTTATTTGCAAATGATAGAGCAAAATCATATAAGGCTGATTTAAAAGACCCTATCCAAGCTGGTTATGATAATACAGAAGCATTTGGAGATAGTAGAAATGTACAAGGAAGTGATGGAAAACCATGGAAAGGGTATGGATTCTTTGTTCAAAAATATCTATTCGAAGAGTATGCAGATTTTGGAAGAGGACACGGACACGATTTAGCAGATTTTGATACTTACCACAAAGTAAGAGGACTTAAATGGCCAGTTGTTGATGGAAAAGAGACATCATGGAGATTTAATACAAAATATGACCCATATGCAAAAGCTGAAAACCCAAATGGTAATTTCGCATTTTATGGAACTTTAGCAAAAGAGTTAGCTCAAGGTGATTTAACAGGAATTAAAGATAAAACTAAAAAATCTCTAAAAAATAAAGCAAAAATATTTGCACGTCCTTATATGGATCCACCAGAAAAGCCAGATTCTGAGTATCCAGTTTGGCTTAGCACAGGAAGAGTTCTAGAACATTGGCATAGTGGAACTATGACTATGAGAGTTCCTGAACTTTATAGAGCAGTTCCAGAAGCACTTTGCTATATGCACCCTGAAGATGCAAATAAATATGGTGTAAAACAAGGTGAACTAGCTTGGGTTGAAAGTAGAAGAGGAAAAGTAAAAGCAAGAGTTGAAACAAGAGGAAGAAATAGACCATCAAGAGGATTAGTATATGTTCCTTGGTTTGATGAAAAAGTGTTTATAAATAAAGTTTGTTTAGATGCAACTTGTCCACAATCAGGACAAACTGACTTCAAAAAATGTGCGGTAAAAGTTTATAAAGCTTAAAAGGTAAATAGATGAATATAGTAAAAAACTATCAAGAAAATAGAAGGAAGTTTCTTCTAAAAAGTGCTAGAACTATTGGTTTAGTAGTTCTTGGTAGTTTAACATGGAGTGCATATTTAAGTGAAGTAAAAGCTAGTAGTCTAATTTTAAGACCACCAGCTGCCATAAAAGAAGATGATTTTTTGGCTACTTGTATAAAATGTGGGCTTTGTGTAGAGGCATGTCCTTTTGATACACTAAAATTGGCAAAACCAGGGGATAATTTACCTTTAGGAACTCCTTATTTTGTTCCTAGAGATATTCCTTGCTATATGTGTGTTGATATTCCTTGTGTTCCTATTTGTCCAACAGATGCCCTTGATGAAAAAAAGGTCAAAGATGAAAATGGGGCTTTTGAAATAAGACAGATGGAAATGGGAGTTGCAGTTGTAGATGTAAAATCTTGTGTAGCTTTTTGGGGAATTCAATGTGATGCATGTTATAGAGCTTGTCCACTTTTAGGTGAAGCTATAGATATAGTATATGAAAAAAATGAACGAACAGGAAAGCATGCATTTTTAAAACCTGTTGTAGATAGTGATATTTGTACAGGTTGCGGACTTTGTGAAAAAGCTTGTATTACTGAAAAACCAGCAATTTTTGTACTTCCTAGAGAAAATGCTTTAGGAAAAGTGGGAGACCACTACATAAAAGGGTGGGATGAAGCAGATGAGCGAAGAGTAAAAGATGCTTCTGTTGAGATTGGGAAAACAAAAATAAATAAAAAAAGTGCAGTTGAGTCTTTAAATAGTGGTATGGAGGATTTACTAAATGATTAAAAAATATAGATTTTTAATAGCAAGAAGAGTAAGTCAAATCTCTATTATGGCTCTTTATATTGTAGCAAATATTTATGGGATAAATATCTTAATGGGTAATTTAAGTACCTCTTTGGTTTTAAATACTATAACATTAAGTGACCCATTTGCAGTAATGCAAATGATTTTTGCAGGAGCTATTATCTCTTTCGATATAGCTTTAGGAGCATTTATAGTTGCAATATTCTACTTTACAATAGGTGGAAGGTCATTTTGCTCTTGGGTTTGCCCTGTAAATATTATAACTGATAGTGCAAACTATTTAAGAAGAGTTCTAAAATTTGATGAAGTACAAAAAAAACAACCAGCAACTAGAAACTTAAGATATTGGCTGATTTTAATTAGTTTTATAATCTCATATTTTATGGGAGTTGCAGCTTTTGAACTTATCTCACCAGTATCTATGGTTCATAGAGGTTTAGTTTTTGGTCTAGGATTTGGACTTGCAACAATTATTGTAATATTTTTATTTGATCTATTTGTTTTAAAAAATGGTTGGTGTGGGCATATTTGCCCTCTTGGTGGATTTTATTCACTAATTGGAAGATTTAGCCTGTTAAGAGTCCATCATAATCATGAAAAATGCACTGCTTGTATGAAGTGTAAAGTTGTATGCCCTGAAATTCAAGTTTTACATATGATAGATAAAAGTAGTGAACCTGTTTTACAAGAGTGTACTTCGTGTGCTAGATGTATTGAGGTTTGTGATGATGATGCACTAAATTTCGAATTAAGAAATTATATGAAGGAGAAAAAATGAAATTAACAAAATTAGCTTTGAGCCTAGTTGCCATTGCAACTCTTTTTACTTTTGCTTATGCAGCAAACAAGACTATAAAAGATGACTCTATTGGTATTAGACAAGGTAGTCTTTTTCAAGAAGATAATGTTGTAGGAGATAAAACTCAATATAATACAGATGCAGCTGGAACTAGTACAAAAATAGATAGAGCATTTGAAAATGCTCCACCAATGATTTCACATGATACAGAAGGTATGCTTCCAATAACAATAGATAATAACCAATGTATCTCTTGTCATGATCCAATGGTTGCTCCTAGTGTGAATGCAACTTCAATTCCGAAATCTCACTTTACAAATTTTAGAGAAGATGTAAGTATTGATAAAAAAGGTGAACTTGAAAGAGATGGTAAAATTTTAGCAAATAGTAGTGACATAAAAACTATTGTAAAACCACTTGACCATTTATCAAATGCTAGATTTAACTGTTCAGCATGTCATGCACCACAATCAGATAGTAAAATTGTTCCAAAAAACAACTTTATCCCTGATTTTAGAGGTACTGATTTGAATAATAAATCAAATCTTATGGACAATGTATCAGAGGGTGTTAAATAGTGCAAAGAAGAGAGCTTTTTAGCTCTCTTTCTAAATCTTTTAAGCAAAAAGATGAATTAAGAGCTATAAGACCACCTTACTTCAAAGATAGTAATCTTTTTTTGACAAACTGTATTTTATGTAGTTCTAAAGAGTGCGCAGAAGTTTGCCAAGAGAGTATTATAATAATTTTAGATGATGAAACACCTAGTTTAGATTTTTCTAAAAGTGGCTGTACATATTGTGATTTATGCGCTATATCTTGTAGTGGTGAAGTTCTAAAAATAGAAGATAAAAAGCAAATAGAAGTTAAAATAGAGATAGATATATTAACTTGTCTTTCTTGGCAAAATACAATGTGTTTTTCGTGCAAAGACCCATGTCTTGATAATGCTATTGAATTTTTAGGAATGTTTAGACCATCTATACAAAATAGCTGTACATCTTGTGGATTTTGTATAAAAGTATGTCCAACAAATGCAATAAAGGTAAAAAACTTATGAAATTAATAAAATATATTTTTATTTTTATTTTAACTCTAAATCTATATTCAAATGATATAAAAGAGCTAAAACCAAAATATAGTTTAAAAGCTAGTGGTGGAGTTACAAATTTGGTATTAAAAGATAACCTTCTTTTAGCTTCAACAGTAGTTGGAACTATTGATATTTTTGATATAAATAATAAAACTTTATTAAAAAAAATAGAATTAGAAAAGATAAAAGATTTTACAAATAAAACAATCAATAGTAAAATTTATAGCACAGATATTATTGATGATAAAATACTAATTTTATCTCAAGGTGAAAGTGGTGGAAGAGATATTTTTATCTATGAGAATAATAAATTTGAGAATATAATAGATGCGAATGATAGACTTTTCATAGCCTATGCAAAATTTATTGATAATGAAAATATAATCTATGCTCTTTTGTCAAATCAGATTTTTATATATAATATAAAAGATAAAAAGATAAAAAAAGAGCTTCAAGTATCTCAATCATCTTTTTCACACTTTGTTTTAAATGAGAAAAAAGATACTCTTTTTGTAGCAGATGAGAGTGGAATAATCTCTCAAATAGATATAAAAAACCTACAAAAAACAAAAACCTTTAAAGGACAAAATGTTGATAGAGTTTTTCAAGTAGATATAAAAAAAGATACAATTTTAACTGCAGGTCAAGATAGAAGAGCAGCTATTTACTCTTTAGGTTTAGAAAAGCCTTACTTTTTATCAACTGATTTTTTAATCTATACAGTAGCTTTAAGCCCTAGTTCAAATAAAGCAGCATTTTGTTTTGATGAAAAAAATAGTGTCGCAGTTTTCAATACAGTTACAAAAGAGATTTTATATAAATTAGTAGATAATAAGTCAATTCTGACAAATATCTTATTTTTAAATGAAGACGAAATTTTTGTTTCAAGTGATGATTTTAATATAAATGTTTACAATTTAAAGGAGTAAAAAATGAATATTTCAAGTATAGTGGTACAAACTTTACCAAAATATCTCGATAGTGTAGTAGAAAATCTTAAAAAATCTGGTGTATGTGAGTATCATATGCATGATGAAAAAGGTAGAGTAATTGTTACTATAGAAGGTGTAAATGTAGAGGAAGAGTTAAAGAAACTTAAAGTAATTGAAGCTATTCCACATATTAGTAGTGCAGATATGCAGATGAGCTATAGCGAGGAGGAATTATCAAGTCATATGGAAGTTTTAGAAAATGCTGATTTGGTTCCAAAAGTTTTAACTGATGAAAATATCAAAGTGGAAGATATAGTATATAGAGGCGATTTAAAGAAAAAAGATTTAATAGGATTTGCCAAAATTTTTGATTCTGCAAATAAATAATAGCTGATATATAAAAATTATTAAATTAAAATTAATCTAATTTTTTTATGATTTTTGATAAACTCTCCTAAATTATTAATTAATTTAGGGGAACATATGAAAACTCTACTAAGTTCTAAAACTCTTTTAGAATTAATTACCAAACACTCTCCTGATATGCTCTGGATAAAAGATTTAGAAGGTCGTTATCTATATGCAAATAGTGCTATTTGTAATGGTTTATTAATGGCAAAGCCGGATGAAGTTATTGGAAAAACTGATGTTTTTTTTGCATTAAGAGAAAAAGAAAAATATAAAGAGGTAAAAGATTGGCATACCTTTGGAGAATTGTGTACTAATACAGATTTAGAAACTATAAAAGCCATGAAACCACTAAGATTTTTGGAACATGGAAATATAAAAGGGAAACTAACATATTTTGAAGTAGATAAAGCTCCATTTTTTGACGAACATAAGAATTTAATAGGAGTTATAGGAACAGCAAGAGATACTACTGAAGCGGTTTTATTAAAAAAGAGAAATAAACATCTTATGTATTTTGATCAACTTACAACACTTCCAAATAGACAAAAGATAATTTTAGATATTGAAAATAAAAAACCTAACTCTTCTATTGTTTTTAATATTGATAATTTTAAAGAGCTAAATAATTTTTTTGGTACACAAAATGCTGATAAAATCTTAAAAGATATAGCCCTAAGATTTATAAAATACAATTATACAACTTATAGAATAGATGGTGATGAGTTTGCTATCCTATTTTTTGATGACAGAAATCTAGATGAGCTACAAAATGAGGCAAAAAAGATTATAAAGTTATTAGATAGTGAACCTTTTTATATAGAAGATAAAACTATTTTAATCACCTTTTCAGTTGGCATTGCAAAAAGTAGTGAAAAACTTTTAACAAAAGTAGATATCGCAGTAAACAATGCAAAAACTTCAAATAATCGTATATCTTTATACGAAGAGAGTGAAAATATTGAAGAGAAATACAAAGAAAATATTGAACTTGCAACTAAAATAAAAGAAGCAATTCTAGAAAAAAGAGTTATTTGTCACTATCAACCTTTACTAGATATTGAAACAAGTGAAATATACTCTTATGATAGTTTAGTAAGAATATTAAATAAAGATGGAACTATAATATCTCCATATAAGTTTTTAGAGTTCTCAAAAAAGATAAAGCTATACTCAAGTATCACAAAGATAGTTATAAGTGAAGCTTGTAAAACATTTCAAAATAGAGATGAAAAATTCTCTATAAATCTAAGTGTTGATGATATAAAAGATAAAAATACAGTTGAATATATCTTAAAAACTATACAAGATACAAATACAGCTTCAAGGGTAACTTTTGAAATTCTAGAATCTGAAGGTATTGAGAATTATGAAGAGGTTATCTCATTTATAAATCAAATAAAATATTTGGGAGCTAGGATTGCAATAGATGATTTTGGTACAGGATATTCAAACTTCGAGCATCTTCTAAGATTAGATGTTGATTATATAAAAATAGATGGCTCTTTAATTAGAAACATAGTCTCAGATGATAAACATAAATTAATAGTTGAGACTATTGTAAGTTTTGCAAAAAAAATAGGAATTAAAACAGTTGCTGAATTCGTAAGTGATGATAATATTTTAGATATTATAAAAGAGATAGGAATAAGCTGTGCTCAGGGGTATCATATAGGACAACCAAGGCAACTTTGATATGAAAAGATTACTATTTATTATTTTATTTTTTACCTTTTTAAACTCACAAAATATTCAAAAAGCTTTTTTGGTAGCAATTTATGATAAAAACAGAGTTGAAAATGTACAACATAAGATAAAAACAGATTTTGAATATAAAGGAGAAATCTTTTTTATAGTAGCTATTATAGGTTCTTACAATAAAAATACAAATATTGTTACAAAAATAAATGGTTCAAAAGGTAAGTTAATAGATACAAAAGCACTTTACAATAACATAACAAAAAAGATATATGGGTATGAACTAACTTTCAAGCATTTAGATGTAAGAAAAGGTTATTTTGAAATTTTTATAGATGATAAACTATACGATACAAAGGTTTTTGTAAAATAATTTTTACCAAACTGTCTGTTTTCTTACAAGTGTAGCATTAAAATAGCAAACTTTAAGTTTATAAAGTGTACTATTTCATTGATCAAGAGGTTTTATCTATAACTTATCTCTCCTTAGTTAAAATGTAGCAATTTTGGATAAAACCTCTTTCAAAGGTCGTTCTGTTAAATATTAAGTTTATGTAGAATTTTAATTTATTATTTAAAACTTAATTTTAAAGGGGGGGGGTCTCTCAACCCCTTTTTTTCTCCCTTAATAATTAAAAAAAGTGGTTTTTCCACCTTTTTTATACTTTTATATTTATTTAATATATGGTTTCAAGACTTCTGGAATTCTTACACTTCCATCTTCATTTTGATAATTTTCCATAATTGCTAAAAGTGTTCTTCCAACAGCTAAACTAGAACCATTTAAAGTATGAGCAAAGATATTTTTCTTTTCATCTTTATACCTAATTTTTGCTCTTCTTGCTTGAAAATCTCTAGTATTTGAGATACTTGAAATCTCTCTAAATCTATTTTGTCCAGGTAACCAAACTTCCAAATCAATTGTAACTGCTGCACTAAATCCTAAATCTCCACTACAAAGCTGCACTTTTTGATGACAAAGACCAAGACTAGTTAGTAAATCACTCGCAGTTTGAACCATTTTAGAAAAAACCTCATCTGAACTTTCCTGAGATGTAATCGCTACCATTTCAACCTTATCAAACTGATGTTGTCTCATAAGTCCTCTTGTATCACGTCCTGCACTTCCTGCTTCTTTTCTAAAGCAAGGAGTATAAGATGTAAGTAAAATAGGCAATTCACTTTTGTCTAAAATCTCATCATTGTATAGATTTGTCAAAGTAACTTCAGCTGTTGGGATTAAGTATAAATCCTCACCCTCTATTTTAAACAGATCATCAGCAAACTTAGGAAGTTGCCCTGTTCCTAAAAGAGTATTTGAGTTTGCCATAAATGGAACATACCACTCATTAAATCCTCTCTCTCTATTAAAATCAAGCATATAATTAATTAAAGCTCTTTCAAGTCTTGCGCCTTCTCCTTTAAGTGCTGTAAATCTTGATTTTGCTAGTTTTACACCTCTTTCAAAATCTAGCCAATCGCACTCTAAATCCCAATGCTCTTTAGGGATAAAAGAAAATTCTGGCTTAACTCCAACAAGTTCTAAAACCACATTTTCACTCTCATCAGCTCCAAGTGGAACACTATTATCAGGAGTATTTGGTACTCCTAAAATAATAGAGCTTAAATCATTTTCTAAATTCCTAACTTCTTCTTCCATATCTTGTTTTTTAATTTTTAAAGCATTAATTTTTGCTTGAAGTTCACTAATATCAAGATTCTCTTTTTTATATTTTCCAAACTCTTTTGATAGAACATTTTGAGAAGCTGTTATCTCTTCCATCTCTTGTCTTTTTTGCTTTGTCTTTAGAGCTAAATCTTTTAAACTATTTAAAAGTTCATTACTTACACCTTTTTTTTGTAAAGCTTGACTAATCTTTTCAAAATCATTTTGTAGTAGTTTTATATCTATCATATTGTCTCTTTGTCTAATTTTTTGCCGATTATATCAAAAAAACTCAGCAATAAAACTGAAATAGTTAATATGAAACCAAATTGTATTAAACTAAAATTTTATTTTACGACTTAGTTTAAATAATTACATCTTCTACTATATGGTCTATAAATAATTTGATAAATTAGGACTTTTAAGATTAATTAAAAAATATTATAAATTTAATTCTAACCTTGCAATAGCACCACTTTTACCATCTTCTCTATTTTTTATAGAGATTTTTGCATTTAGTGCATCACTTGCTATTTTTGCCAAATACAATCCTAGCCCTACCCCATTCTCTTTTCCAAGCTTCTTAAATGGGGCAAAAACATCTATATTTTCGTTTATTCCAATTCCTTCATCAATTACACTTAATACTATTTTATTCTCTATTTTTTTAAATTTAATTTTTATAGTTTTACCGTTTGGCGTAAATTTTATGGCATTTTGTACAAAATTTTGCAAAATCTGATTAAAAAGTGTCTCTTGAATAAGAAGTTGAAAACTAGAGACATTTGAGCTAAACTTAATTATAATACTCTTTTTAGAGGCTAACATATTATAATCATTTGTTTTATATTTTATAAACTCTACTAAATCAATATTTTTTGGTTGTTCAAATTGGGCACCTTCAGTTCTTCCAATATCTAAGATAGAGCTAATCATAATATTCATTCCATCTATCTCTTTTATTGTAAGCTTTATTGCATCTTCATATTGAGAAATTTCTCTAGGTTTTTTAAGCATTAACTCATTTTTTAGTTTCATAACTGCAAGTGGTGTTTTAAGTTCATGAGCTATTCCTATATAAAGCTCTTTTTTAAATTTTAAATAAGTTCCTATTCTATTTGTAAGTGAATTTATAGAAGTTGCAAGTGTTAAGAACTCTTGAGGTAAGCCTTTTGTATCAACTTGTGAAAGAGAGTTTTCATCCATATTTGATAATTTTTTATTAATCCCTATAATTGGTTTTAAAAGTGATTTTGAAACCACTAAAGAGTAAATAATCATTAGAATAAAACCTGGAATTGCAAGAGCAAAAAAGTTCTTGATAATAACAGAATATAAAATATCTTTCTCTAAAGTTATATCTTTTGTAATCTCTAATGTTGCTCCATCATGCATTGGAAACTCTATTTTAATGAAGGCTCTATTTTTATTTACAAATTTAGAAAATTTAAAATTATCTATTTTTTTGCTTGTAGAAAGTTCTATTATTTGAGAGTGTGAGACTACATTTTGAAACTTATCAAAACGTATATAACCTTTTTCTATCTGTTTTGCTTGAAATAATAGGTTATCTTGAAGATTGTCATAAAATGAAACTCTTGAATACTCAAAAAATATAAAGGATAGTATAACAACAAATAAAGAGGTAGCAAATATAAGTTTTAGATAAAACTCTCTATATATGCTTCTACTCTCCATAATAAATTAATTTAATTCTATTTTTCTTCTACTTGGTTTGGATAACAGAATCTATAACCTCTTCTTCTAATTGTCTCAATAGTTGAGATATTTAAAGGTTTATCCATTTTTTGTCTAATTTGATTAATTGCAACTTCAATAACATTTGGAGTCACAAGTTCTGGCTCTTCCCAAATAGCATCTAGTAATTGCTCTTTACTTACAATTTGATCTCTATGTCGTGCAAGATGAGTTAAAACTTCAAAAGGTTTCCCTTTTAACTCTATCTCTTCTCCAGCATATTCAATTTTTTCTTCATCTGGATTAATAATCAAATCATCTATTTCTATAATATTTGTTCCACCAAATCTTAATCGTGCTTCAATTCTTGCAAGTAAAATATCAAAATCAAATGGTTTTTTAATAAAATCATCAGCACCTGATTTTAAAGCCTCTATTTCACTCTCTTTATCATCTCTTGCAGATATAATTACAACAGCAGTTCTAGAGCTTCTATTTTTTACAATTTTACAAAGCTCTATTCCATCACCATCTGGTAACATCCAATCTGTTAAAACTAAATCATAATTTCTAATATCAATAAAATACTCAGCATCTTTATAATTTTCTGCAGTATCAACTTGATAACCAAAATCAATAAGTCCCTCTTGTAGTGTTCTGTTTAAAGTAATTTCATCTTCAATAATTAAAATTCTCATAAAAATCCTTAAGTTAAATTTAATCTTAAAATTGCTTGCAAGTATAACACAAATTTTGAAATATTTAAAGCTTTTTTAAGTTAAATGTTAAATTTCGTAAATATTTTTGGAAAAATTGCAATTTTTTTAAAAAAATAAACTATTTATTAACTCCAAATGGATAAAATACTGCAATTTAATTTTAAGGAATAAAATGAAAAAAATAGTTATGAGCTTTATAGCTTCAATTACTCTAGTTTCTACACTAAATGCAGCAGAGTTTTATGCTACAGTAGATGGTGATAAAATTACAAAAGATGATATTAATGTTCTTTTGCAAGACCCAAGAATTGATTTTGATAAACTTCCACAAGATGCAAAATCTCAAATCCTTGAAGGTGCAATAAATAGAAAATTAATTGCTAAAAAAGCAATTAAGGATGGAATTGAAAAAGATGCTCAATATGTAGAAGCTATAACAAAAATCAAAGAGGATTTAGCTCTTCAAGTTTGGCAAAAAAAAGAGATTGACAAAATCAAGTTTAGTGATACTGAGAAAAAAGCTTTTTATGATGCAAACAAAGCAAAATTTAATATTCCAGAAATGTATGAGGCATTTCATATTCTAGTTAATACAGAAGCTGAAGCAACAGCAGTTATAAAAGAGTTAGAAAAAGCTGCTTTAAATGTTAAAGAGACAAAATTTAAAGATTTAGCAAATAGTAAATCAAAAGATGCTACAAATAAAAATGGTGGATATTTAGGTAAATTTGCAGCTGAACAAATGGTTCCTGAATTTGCAATGGCAGTAAAAGCTCTTCCAAAAGGTGGACACTCTAAAACTCCAACAAAAACTCAATTTGGTTATCATGTAATCTTTGTTAAAGATGTTTTCCCTGGTAAGCAACTATCTTTTGATGAAGTAAAAGAGAATATAAATCAAGCTATGATAGGTGAAAAGTTTAATAAAAAAGTTGATGAACTAACAACTGAATTAAGAAAAGACGCAAAGATAGTAATTAAATAAGGAAAGAATATGGGTGTTTTAGATGTTGTAAAAGCTGGTGTTCTAACAGGAAGCGAAGCAAAAAAACTTTTCACTTATGCAAAAGAACAAGGATTCGCAATTCCAGCTGTTAATATTGTAGGAACTGACTCTATAAATGCTGTTTTAGAAGCTGCAGCAAAGGTAAAATCTCCTGTTATTATTCAGTTCTCAAATGGAGGAGCTGGTTTTTATGCGGGAAAAGGTTTAAAATCTAATGATGCAGCAGTTTTAGGAGCTATTAGTGGAGCAAAACATGTTCATCTTATGGCAAAAGCTTATGGAATTCCAGTAATTTTACATACAGATCATGCAGCAAAAAAACTTCTTCCTTGGATTGATGCTCTGTTAGATGCGGGTTCTGATTTTTTTAAAGAGAATAGAAAACCACTTTTTACTTCTCATATGCTTGATCTTAGCGAAGAGAGCTTAGAAGAAAATATAGAAATTTGTGTTGAATATTTTAAAAAAATGAATGAAATTGATATGATGATTGAAATTGAGCTAGGAATTACTGGTGGAGAAGAAGATGGAGTTGATAACTCAGATGTTGATAATGCACTTTTATATACACAGCCTAGTGAAGTAGCATTTGCTTATGAAAATTTAAGTAAAGTTGGAGAGAATTTTACAATAGCTGCTAGTTTTGGAAATGTTCATGGTGTTTATAAACCAGGGAATGTAGTACTTAGTCCAAAAATTTTAGATAATTCTCAAAAGTTTATAGAAGAGAAATATAACACTTCTAAGAATCCAGTTGATTTTGTATTTCATGGTGGGAGTGGTTCTCTTTTAAGTGAGATTAGAGAAGCTATATCATATGGTGTTATAAAAATGAATATTGATACAGATACTCAATGGGCATTTTGGGATGGAGTGAGAGCTTATGAAAAAAAACATCATGGCTATTTACAAGGACAAATTGGAAACCCTGAAGGGGAAGATAAACCAAATAAAAACTACTATGATCCACGAAAATGGTTAAGATCAGGACAAGAAACAATGATTTCTAGGCTTGAAACTGCTTTTTCAGATCTATTAGCTTTAAATAAAAACTAAAATCAAAAATCTTATAAAAATTGATTAAAACTAGCTTTTAATCAATTTTTGCTAAAATATTCTCAAAATTCTCAAAATAAAGATAAAAAATGATTACTTTAAATGATATAAAAGATGCTCAAAAAAGGCTAACTGGGACGGTATATAAAACTCCTCTTATGAAAGCTCCTTTTTTAAGCCTTGAAAAAAATGCTGAAATTTTCTTCAAAGAGGACAATCTTCAAGTAACAGGAAGTTTCAAAATAAGAGGAGCTTTTAATAAAGTTGCTATGCTTGATAATGAAAAAAAAGCATCTGGTGTAGTAGCTGCAAGTGCTGGAAATCATGCTCAAGGATTAGCATTTGCTGCTTCATATTTTAAATGTCAAGCAACTATTTTTATGCCAGAAGCAACTCCACTTACAAAAGTTTTAGGAGTAAAATCTTATGGTGCAAATGTTGTTTTAACAGGAGAAAACTTTGATGAAGCCTATGCTAGTGCTATAGAGTTTGCAAAAGAAAACAACAAAGAGTTCGTTCACCCATTTGCTGATGATGAAGTAATAGCAGGGCAAGGAACAATCGCATTAGAGATTTTAGATAAAATAGCTGATATTGACCAAATAATAGTGCCAATTGGCGGAGGTGGATTAATTGCTGGAGTGGCAATTGCTGCAAAAAGTATAAATCCAAATATAAAAATAACTGGTGTTGTAGCAAGTGGTGCAAAAGGTATGAAAGAAAGTTTTGAAGCTAGAGTACCAATTGACTCATCAAGTGTACGAACAATTGCAGATGGAATTGCCGTAAGAGATGTTACTCCAAAATTACTAGATATTATTTTAGAATATGTTGATGAAATTGTTGAAGTAAGTGATAATGAAACTGCAAATGCAATTTTATTTTTATTAGAGAGACATAAACTCATGGTTGAAGGAGCAGGAGCTGTTAGTGTTGCTGCTATTATACATGACAAAGTTAGTATTGAAAATAAAAAAGTTTGCGCAATTGTAAGTGGTGGGAATATTGATGTTACAATGCTCTCAATAATTATTGAAAAAGGTTTAATAAAATCTCATAGAAAGATGAATCTAATAGTAACCTTAATGGATAAACCAGGAGCTTTAATGCACTTAACTGATATCTTTACAGAGTGTTCTGCAAATATTGTAGAGATTGATTTTGATAGAAATTCTGTAAAATTAGAGTTTGGTGAAGCTTATGTAACTATTGCATTAGCAACTAAAGGAAAAGAGCATCAAGAACAAATAAGAGAAAATTTGAAACAAAATGGTTATAGATTTAAACAAATTTAGTTTAA
This sequence comes from Aliarcobacter trophiarum LMG 25534, assembly GCF_003355515.1. Taxonomy (NCBI): domain Bacteria; kingdom Pseudomonadati; phylum Campylobacterota; class Epsilonproteobacteria; order Campylobacterales; family Arcobacteraceae; genus Aliarcobacter; species Aliarcobacter trophiarum. Next base: position 1,665,317 of record NZ_CP031367.1, read on the forward strand.
TTCATTATATTTATAAAGATTTTAGAAAATAAATATTATAATCCGCACATAATTTAGTATTTGTAGAAAAAGAAAAAAGGAAGAAAATGGAAGGAAGATTGTTTACATTCTTAGGAACTATTGGTGGTCACGGGCAAGAGTGGATAATTTTATCTCACTTTGTTTTAGTAATTGGAATTATTTTTCTAGTTTCTAGAATGGCTACAAGAAAAATGCAACTAGTTCCAACAGGAAGTCAAAATGTTATGGAAGCTTTTGTAGGAGGAATTGTATCAATCGGTACAGATTCTATGGGAGAAAAAAACTCAAGAATTTATATGCCACTGATTGGTAGTTTAGCTTTAGTTATATTCATTAGTAATATGATGGGTGTAATCCCTGGATTTGAAGCACCAACAAGTAATATTAACTTTACTGCTTCTTTAGCTATCATAGTTTTTGTATATTATAACTATTTAGGAATCAAAAAGAATGGTTTTATTAACTATTTTAAACACTTTATGGGACCTTTACCAATATTAGCTCCTCTAATGTTCCCTATAGAAATAATTTCTCATTTTTCAAGAATTATTTCACTATCTTTTAGATTATTTGGATCTGTAAGAGGAGATGATATGTTCTTAATGGTACTTTTAATGCTAGTTCCATGGATTTTACCATTACCAGGGTTTTTCCTTTTAGCAGTAATGGGTGTTTTACAAGCATTTATTTTTAGTATCCTAACATATGTTTATATTGCTGGATCTATTATGATGGAAGAAGAGCATTAATAGCTCTCTTAATCAGTCAAATATAGGGAATAAGTTTTTACTTATTCCCTTTTTTATTGGAGAAAAATATAAAATCTTATCTAATATCTGATCCAAATTATTTTTCAAATAACCCAGAAGAGTTTAAGAAAAAATTAAAAGAAGTTCTAAAAAATCATAAAATTGATTTTGCTTGTTTTAGAGACAAAAGTTCACAAAATATAGAAGAGTTAGCAAATATATTTTTACAAACTTGTAAAAAATTTAAAGTAAAAAATGTTTTAATTAACTCAAATATCACTTTAGCAATAACACTGAAATTTGATGGAGTTCATCTAAATTCACAGCAGTTTGACAAAATAAAAAGTGCAAAAAAATCAAATCTCCTTACAATTATCTCTTGTCATACATTAAAAGAGTTAGAAAATGCAATGCAAGAAAATATAGATTTTGTAACATACTCTCCAATTTTTGACACTCCAAACAAAGGTGAAGCTAAAGGTACTGAGAAATTAAAAGAAGCTATAAAAAGCTTCCCAAATCTAAAAATCATTGCACTAGGTGGAATAATCACAAATGAGCAAATACAAGAGATAGAAGAAGCAAATGCCTATGGTTTTGCTTCTATTCGATATTTCATTTAAATATCTACAAAAAGGATACCTTCCTCTTTTAAATAAATCAAATAGCCATCTACATTATTTGTATTAAAAATTTCACAAATAGCCTTTTTATAATACTCTACTTGAGTTTTATGAGAAGATAAAACTTGTGTTGTCGTTTTATAATCAACAATAATAAATCTACCATTTTTATATAAAAGTAAATCTAAAACTCTTATCTCTTTATTATAAACTAAAGCTTGTTCATGCACAATTTGGGCATCTTTAATTAAATTTTTGAATTTCTCTTCTTTGATTAAATTTTGAATAAGCTTTTTTATAGCTAAAAAATCAAGCTCCTCTAAGTAATTGAAATATTTAGTTTTTGACAAATTTAAACTATGTTCTAAATTTTCATCATCAAACTGAATCATCATCTCCAAAGTATAGTGAGTAGCTAATCCAAAATATTTTGCTTTTAATATTTCACTATTTGTACTACTTTCATTTGATATTTTAAACTCTTGCTTACCTAAATCTAAAGATTTATAAGTAATCTCTTGCCTAATCTCTTTTTGTTCTATAACTTGGCTAGAGATTAAATTTCCACTCTTAAATGTAGTTAAATTTAATATATCAAATACACTATTTTTCTCTTTTTTAAAGATAATTAAATTATTTTTAGCTCGTGTTAGTGCTACATAAAGAACATTTTTTTCATCATCAAGATTTAAGCTTTTCTCTTTTTCTAGAGCTTTTTTATAACTCTCATCAAAACTCTCATAAGCAGAAATTTTATAGTAGATATTTTTTAAGTTAATATCTTCATAATCAAATAGAAGTGAGCTTTTATCATGATTCTTCCTCTTTATTCTATCAATTAAAATTGTTGTATGAAACTCTAAGCCTTTTGATTTAAAAATGGTAAGTATTTGAAGACCAGAATTTTCAATATTTTCAATACTAATATCCAATTTATCAATCTCATAAACAAAATCAACAATATTTGAATAATTATCTAATTGCTCTATTAATTTTATAATATTTTCATCAATAATATCAAAATAACTAGCAACAAGATATAAGACTTTTTCTACACTAAACTCATTTAAATCAATATCAAGTAAAAACTCACTATCTATCTCTTTTCCAATAAGAACATTAAAATTCTCCTTATATATACTCTCTTTAAAATAGAGATATTTTATAGCATTTATAAGTGCTTTTACATTTTGTTGATTAATTAATTTAGAACTCATATCAGTTCTTATTTTTAGATTTGGCAAACTCTCTTTTAAATAGTAAAAGAGCTCTAAAACATCACTATTTGTATAACATAAAATTGCGATATCTTCTGCATTTATTCCACTTTCTAATAGCTCTTTTATTTTATTTACAATACCTAAAAACTTATCTTCACTTTGTAAATTTATATCTTCTATAAGCTCAACAAATCCATCTTTTCTAACACTCATTTGTGAAATATAATCATAGTTTGAAAGGTTTAAAAAAGTATTATTTACAAAATCAATAATATTTTTACTAGAACGATAGTTTGTATTTAAGTTTTCAAGTTTAATTATATGATTCTGCTCTAAAACATAATCAAAAAGTTCCCTCTTCCCTCCACGAAACCTGTAAATACTCTGTTTTGGATCACCAACATAGAAAAATGTTTTAAATTTTTCACTATCTCCTGATATAAGCTCATCAATCAAAGGCTTCAAAATCTTATACTGTAAAATAGAAGTATCTTGGAACTCATCTATTAAAATATGATTATAATTACTATCGAGCCTAAAATATAGGAAATCCTTATTAATTTTATTATTTAGAAGTTCATAAACTAAATTTGAAATATCATTAAACTCAAAGTAATTCTTATCTATATTAAAACTCTTTTTGAACTCTTTAAAATTTATATAAAGCTTAAAAATCTTATTTAAACTATATGTCGCTCTTAATTTGTAGTAATTTGAAAAACTCTCTTTTAGCTCTAAAAAAACACTATTTATCTCATCATTTGCACATTTTTTAAAATATGAATAATCATAAATTGTCTCTTTTTCTATCCATGTATTTGAAAAAAGTTCATCAAAATTTGTAAAATTCACAGCTTTAATTGCACTGTTACTTGCTTCTTTACAGTTTAAAATATGCTCTTTTATCTTATAAGCTTTTTCTAAAATATCATTTTTTATTAGATTAAGTAGCTTTGCATCTATTTCAACAGGATTTATATTTTCATTTTTTTCAATCAAACTTTTAAATAGTTCAAAAATGGAGTTAAATTTTTTCTTCTCATATAAAGAGAATTCAACTAAATCTTTAAATCTATTTTCATCTAGGCTTTGCAAAAATTTATAACTCAAAATCTCCATATCATCATTTAGAATTTTGAAATCATCACTTATTCCAATATATCCACAAAACTCTCGTAAAATCTTATTTACAAACTTATCAATAGTAAATATACTTGAACTATCATTTATAAAAAGTTTTATAAGAAATGATTTTTTTCCTAAAATCTGCTCTTTTGTAAAGTTTGAAACTCTTACAATTTCACTTAAATATGCTTCATCATCTCCTAAAGTTTGTAAAGTTTTAAAGACTCTTTGGCTCATCTCAAGAGCTGCTTTATTTGTAAAAGTTAAAGTTAAAATTTCACTAGGTTTTGCTCCTAAAAGAAGTAAACTAATATACCTTACTGTTAATGCAAAAGTTTTTCCACTTCCTGCACTTGCTTTTAATGCTAAATATTTTTCCATATAAAGATTTTACTATATTTCATTTTAAAAGAGATTTTTAGATATAATCAAAGCTTTAAAATTTACAAGGATATTTTGTATGGCACAAATAAATTCAAAAGTTCAAACTTTAATAGATGCTATTCCATATTTTAAAAAATTTTATGGAAAAACAATAGTTATAAAATATGGTGGAAGTGCTCAAACAAGCGATGATTTAAAAGAGAAATTTGCTCAGGATATAGTTTTATTAACACTTTTAGGAATAAAACCTATAGTTGTTCATGGTGGAGGGGCAAGAATTACAGAACTTTTAACAAAACTTGAGATTCCTTCTCATTTTGTAGATGGTTATAGAGTCACTTGTAAAGAGAGTATGAAAGTTGTTGAAATGGTTCTAAGTGGAGAGATAAATAAAAATCTTGCTTCACTTTTAAATCATCATGGGGCAAAAGCTATTGGAATATCTGGAAAAGATAGTGGAATAATCAAAGCTGTTCCAAAAGATGGTGGAAAATTTGGTTATACAGGTGATATTACAGAAGTAAATGGAGATATAATCAACAATCTAATAAAAGAGGGGTTTATTCCAGTAATTGCACCTATTGCAAACGGAGATGAACCAAACCATCCAGGTTACAATATAAATGCAGATGTTGCAGCTTGTGAAATAGCAATGGCAGTAAAAGCCCAAAAAGTTATCTTTTTAACTGATACAATAGGAGTTTTAAATAAGCAAGGAGAGCTAATCCAAACTTTAGATAAAGCAAATGTTGAGATGTTTAAAAAAGATGGAACAATTGCTGGTGGAATGATTCCAAAAGTTGATTCTTGTATAGAAGCAATTCATAATGGAGTGAATAAAGCTCATATAATTGATGGGAGAGTTGAACACTCAATATTACTTGAGCTTTTTACAAGCGATGGTATAGGAACACAATTTATAAGAGTTGATAATCCAAATAATGGAATTGATATAGAAAAGTTACTTAATAGTTAGGAGAAGATATGAGTTTTGTAGAGACAAGAGGAAATGATGGAATTAAACCTATTGAAGTTTCATTTAGTGAAGCTATTTTAAATCCAAGTAGCTCTTTTGGTGGGCTTTATGTACCAAAAACTTTACCAAATCTAGGTGAAGATTTTATAGAAAAGTATTTAAATAAAAGCTATAAAGAGTTAGCATTTGATATCTTAAAAGCATTTAAAATTGATATCGATGATAATGAAATTCAAAAAGCACTAGATTTATATGATAATTTTGATAATCCAAATAACCCAAGCCCAGTAGTAAAAGTAAAAGATGATTTATATGTAAATGAACAATATCATGGTCCAACAAGAGCCTTTAAAGACATGGCACTTCAACCATTTGGAAGTATATTTAGCTCTATTGCTCAAAAAAAAGATGAGAAATATTTAATTCTTGCAGCAACAAGCGGAGATACTGGACCAGCTGCTTTAGATACATTTAGAGATAAAAAAAACATAGAAGTTGTTTGTCTATATCCAGATGGTGGAACAAGTGATGTTCAAAGACTACAAATGGTTTGCGATAGTGGAAAAAACTTAAAAGTTTTAGGAATAAAAGGAAACTTTGATGATGCACAAAATGCTTTGAAAAATCTTTTAGCTTCAAATAGTTTTAAAGAAGAGTTGAAAAAAGAGAATATTAATCTTAGTGCAGCAAATAGTGTAAACTTTGGAAGAATTATTTTTCAAATTATCTACCATTTTTGGTCATACTTAGAGTTAGTTAGACAAAATGCTATTAAAAATGGAGAAAAAATCTATTTAATAGTTCCTAGTGGAAATTTTGGAAATGTTTTAGGAGCTTATTATGCACAAAAAATGGGTTTACAAATAGAGAAACTTTTAGTTGCTTCAAATGAGAATAATATATTAACAGAGTGGATAAATACTGGTATTTACGATATTAGAGAAAAGAGTCTAAAATTAACAAAATCTCCAGCTATGGATATCTTAAAATCTTCAAATATTGAAAGAGTTATTTATGACCTTTTTGGAAGTGCTAGAACAAAAGAGTTAATGGAAGATTTAAACAAAAACAGTAGATTTGAAATGAGCAAGGATGAGACAAAAGAGTTGCAGAAATATTTTAGTGCTACTTTTAGTAACGATATATTTGGTAAAAAAACTATAAAAGAGTTTTTAGATAATGGCTATTTGATGGATCCACACACAGCGACTTGTATAAAAGCATATAATGATTTAAGAAACAAAGTTCTTAAAACTGTTATTTATTCAACTGCTGAATGGACAAAATTTTCTCCAACAGTTTTAAATTCACTAAATGAAAATAGTACAAAATATAGTGATAAAGAGGCATTAGATGAGATTAGTTCTAAATTTGGAGCAAATTTACCAAATAGTATAAAAAAACTATTTTCATCACAAATTGTACATGATTCAATTATAGAGAAAGAAAATATTGAATCAGAAATTATTAAGTTTATTAGAAAGTCATAAGATTTTCTAATACTTATCAAAAAAATCACTCTTAAAAAACTTCTATTTTTATACATTTCATTAATCTTTCATTTATAAAATTGACCAAAATCAATAACTATTAAGTATCTTTATAATAAAATCGAAGTTATTCTAATTTTAAAAAAAGGAAGCCAAATATGTCTAATAATACAAATAGACGAGATTTTATTGGCTACTCATTTGCAGCAGTTGCTGCAGTTGGAGGAGCCGCATCTTTGTATGGTATGAAGCAGGTATGGGATCCACTTCCTAGCGTTCTAGCTGGTGGATTTACAACTATTGATTTAACTGCATTAAAAGCAGGAGAACCAGAGACTTTTACATGGAGGGGTAAACCTATCTTTGTTTTAAAGAAAAGTAGTGATATGGATGATAGTACTAGAGACTTAATAGTAGGAAGCGATAGATATACTGTTGCAATTGGTCTTTGTACACATCTAGGGTGTATTCCAGCTTGGAAAAAAGGTACATGGAAATGCGCCTGTCATGGTGGAGAATTCGATGCAAGTGGTCATCAAACTTTTGGACCACCACCTAGACCTCTTGATTTACCTCCATTTGAAGTAAAAGAGAATACGATTGTTCTAGGAAACGAAGGACCTGAGTATCAAAAAATTGCACAAACACTAAAAGCATAAGGAGGCAATAGATGGCACAATTTGAAAAAGCTAACTCTGTTGGCGAGTGGTTAGACCAAAGATTAAATATTAAAACATTTAATAAGGTTATGATGACTGAATATTGGATTCCAAAAGATATTAATTTCCTATGGGCAATGGGTGTATTACTTGCGACTACATTTGGTATTTTAATTATCTCTGGACTATTTTTAATGATGTACTACAAACCAGATATTAAACTTGCATTTGATAGTGTAAACTATACAATTATGCAAGAAGTTGCATTTGGTTGGTTATTTAGACATATTCATGGTGTTGCAGCATCAGTTGTTTTCTTGATTATCTATATTCATATGCTTACTGGAATTTATTATGGTTCATATAAGCAAGGAAGAGAGATGATTTGGATCTCAGGAATGTTACTATTTGTTACATTTAGTGCTGCTGGTTTCTCTGGTTATATGCTTCCTTGGGGACAAATGTCTTATTGGGCTGCTATGGTTATTACAAACTTATTTGGTGGAGTTCCTGTTATTGGAGATGCACTAGTTGTTTGGATTAGAGGAGATTTTAATGTTGCTGATGCAACACTTACAAGATTCTTTATGCTTCATGTATTCTTACTTCCAATAGTTATTATGGGTCTTATTGGTTTACACTTCTACACATTAAGAATTCCTCACGTAAATAATCAATCTTCTGAAGATATTGATTTTGATGCTGAAGCTGAAAAATATTTAAGTGGAAACAAAAAAGAGTCAAAAGTTATTCCTTTCTGGCCTATCTTTATCTCAAAAGATTTAGCAGTTCTTGGAGTATTCCTAATATTCTATTTCTATTTAGTATTCTTCCATTATAGCTTTGCGATGGATCCAGTAAACTTTGATCCAGCAGATCCAATGGTAACACCTGCTCATATCTACCCTGAGTGGTATTTCTTATGGTCATATGAAGTATTAAGAGGTTTCTTCTTTGATATTGCAGGAATTAAAGCATTTGATATTGGTCTAATAGCATTTGCATTTGCGAATGGTATATTCTTTGTTTTACCTTGGCTAGATAGAGATAGCAAAATTTTACCAGCTCACAAAAGACCACTATTTTTTATTTGGTTCTGGTTATTAGTTGTAGATTTAATAGTATTAACTGTTTATGGAAAACTCCCTCCAACAGGTACAAATGCTTGGGTAGGTTTCTTTGCTGCAGTAGCATTTATACTACTATTTGTTCTACTTCCAGTTATTACAAAACTTGATCAAAAAAGAAGAGGATAAAAGATGAGAGAATTAAAAATTTTAGCAGTAGTAGTAGTATTAACTCTTATTACTTACTGGGGAGTTGAGCCATTTGCTCACTCACAAATGCATCCACAAGTTGATCCTGTAAACTACAACTTTGAAGAAGCTGATAGAGCTACTTCAAAAGAGGCAGTTGAAAAGGCTACTAAAGCTTTAGCTGAAGCTGAAAAAAAAGCAGATGAAAAAGCTATAAAAGGTGCAAAAACTGATTTAGAAGCAGCTCAAACTTTTGAAAAAACTATAAATGAGTTTTGGGATGCAAATAAAGAAGCAATAGCAGCAACACCAAATGTTGCAAATGGTGAAGCATTAGTAACAGCAAACTGTACAGCTTGTCATAGTATTGAATCAAAAGGTTTTCCAAAAATTATGGATGATGCAACAGCAGCTGGTGCTTATGGTGTTTCAACTCCTGATTTAGGAAGTTCTGGAAAAATATATTCAAAAGAGTACTTAGTAGCATTTATTAAAAATCCAGCTTTAGGTTCAAAGGTTTCTCATAAGTTTACAGATGGAAGAGTTCATCCAATGCCAGCTTATGAACTAATGAACACTCCACAAGAGATAGCTGATATGGTTGCTTACTTACAATCAATTGCTCCAAAAGAGATGACAAATAAAGAGGTATTTGTTGATGCTTGTCAAAGATGTCATGGTTTAAAATATGCTGATATGCAAAAAAGAACTATGGGTGCTTTCTCACCAGCTGATGATATTACAAAATATATGGGAAAACTTCCACCTGATTTATCTCAATATATTATTAGTAGAGGAGAGGATTCTTTAGGTAAATTTATAAATGATCCACAAAAACTACTTGAAGGTACAGCAATGCCTAGAGTTGGTTTAAACCAAGAGTCTCAAGCTCAAGTTATAAAATACCTTGAAGAAGTTGGAGATTCTAAAAAAGCACAAAGAGAAGAGTTAGGACCAAAATTCTTAATCTATCTAGTGATTTTTGCAATATTTGCATTCTTATGGAAAGCAAGCCAATGGAGAGATATTCACTAAGAATATATCTTAAAAAATTTAAGCTAGGAGTTTTTACTTCTAGCTTTTTTTATTTACTGCTTTTAAATCTTATAAAATAATCTTTGCACTAGCAGATATAATAGCAGTTTCAGATTTAAGTATTAGATTTGAATCAAATCCAACAATAAGGCTATCATTAAAAAGTTCTATCTCTCTTTTAGAAAAACCCCCTTCAGTTCCAATAAGTAAAGTATTAATTTTATCTTTTTTAGTATCAATCATATTCATTGAAAAATTTAAAATATATGTATCTGGAAAATCTTTTAAAAACTCATCTATACTTTTATAGATATTAAGTTTAATAATACTGCTTCTTCCACATTGAGAAGAAGAGTTTATCAAAATCTTTTCAAGTTTATCAAAATTTATTTTAAAATTTTTTTGTGAAAAATCACTATAAACAAATGTAATTTTATCAACTCCTAGCTCATTTAAGCTAGAGATATTTTCATAAATAGTTTTTGGATCAACAACAGACCAAGCAAGATGAAGTTTTTTACTATTTTCAACAACTCTTTTTTCTTCTTTTAAAAGAGTTAGAAACAAGCTTTTTTTATCAATTTGAGATATTTTGTATAAATATAAAATATCATCTTCTAAATTTCTAAAATATATCTCATCTCCTATTTTATGCCGTCTTGCTTTTATTATATAGTTATAGTTCTCATTTTCAACTTTTAAAAACTCATTTTTTGCATTCTTATCATAAATATACTGCATTAAAATACTTTACTAACTATATAAATAGCTACTAAAATTGCAATTTCAATAGTATAAACCTTTTTTGCATAAATAAAAAACTCTTCTTGAAGTTCTATATCTGCAACTTTTATTACTCTTTGCTTTTTATACCTTTTTATCTCAATTACAAGTAAAAATATTGAAGCTGGTATCATCAAAGCTATTGTAAAACTGAAATGATGAGAATAAAAGGCAACTATTGTACCAGTATAGATTACTATTGCATTTGCTAAATGGTAAATTGGTGTCATAAATTTTAATCTTTTTGCCAAAGAGATAAAATCTTTTTTTGTTACAACAGAGTATAGGTTAAAAAGCATAATTGCTAAAAAAATATATATAGCATAAATATGTGTCGATATTGCGTCTTGCATAATGTCCATAAAATTTATCTCACTTTTAAAAAATTTTGCTATTATATCCAACTTATGATAAGTTTATATTTTCAATATTTCATACATTTTTTAAACTATAAGGATCTTTTTATTTATGATTAATAATTCAAATAATAAAGCAGTTGTAATTTTAAGTGGTGGTATGGACTCAACTCTTAGTTCATATATAGCAAAAAATAGTGGTTATGAGCTAATTGCGGTCCATTTTAACTATGGACAAAGAACAGAAAATAGAGAGTTAATAGCATTTAGAGATATTTGCAAAAAGCTAAATGTTTTAAATAAATATGAGATAGATATTCCATTTTTTGCTCAAATTGGTGCTAGTGCATTAACTGATAAGTCAATAGATGTACCAGTAGATGGGCTTGAAAAAGGGATTATACCAGTTACTTATGTTCCTTTTAGGAATGGAATCTTTTTAAGTATTGCTAGTGCAATAGCAGAGAAAGAAAATGCAAATGCTATCTATATCGGAGTTGTACAAGAGGATAGCTCTGGTTATCCTGATTGTACAAATAGTTTTATTAGCTCTATTCAAAATGCAATAAATGAAGGAACAAAAGATAATACAAATATTAAAATTATTACTCCATTAGTTAATCTAAGTAAAGCTCAAATTGTTCAAGAAGCAATAAAACTAAATGTACCTTTAGAACTTACTTGGTCATGTTACAAGGAAGAAGAAAGTGCTTGTGGAGTTTGTGACTCTTGCAGACTCAGATTAAATGGATTTAAAGAGGCAAATCAAAAAGATCCTATACCTTATAAGGAGAGTTAATATGTGGGAAATTTCAAAAGAGTTTGATTTTTGTTATGGACATAGAGTTTGGTCACAATCATTAAATATTGAGTTTTCTCTTGATAGCTGTCTTATGTGTAGACACCTTCACGGTCACCAAGGTAAAGTAATTGTGTATTTAAAATCAGATAGTTTACAAAGTGGAATGGTTACAGATTTTAAACATTTAAATTGGTTTAAAAAGTTTTTAGATGATATTATTGATCATAAATTTATATTAGATATAAATGATCCACTTTTTTCGACTCTTTTACCAAATATTGATAAAAAATATTTAATAAAATTTAAAGAAGGTTATAAAACTGTAAATTTAAAAGATTATAAAAATGAACTTTTAGAGTTGTATGAGAGTTACATTATTGTAGATTTTGTACCTACTAGTGAAAATATATCTGCTTGGCTTCTAAAAATTGTTCAAGAAAAGATGAGTAAATTAGATATAAAAGTATCAAAGGTTGAATTTTTAGAGACTCCAAAAAGTAAAAGTACATTTTATGCTGGAAATTAATGAGATTTTTGGACCAACAATTCAAGGAGAGGGAAAATTAGTAGGGAACCTCTCCATTTTTATTAGATTTGGTAAATGTAATTTTAAATGTGTAGGTTTTAATGTTTTTTATGAAACACCAAGCGGTAAAAAAAAATGTGCTTGTGACTCTTACTATGCAGTTGATATGGAGTTTAAGGATAGTTGGAGAAGTTACGAAAATCATCTTGAAATAATACATGAAGTTGATAAACTTCTTGAAAATTATTCTTATAAAAATAGAGTTGATATTGTAATAACAGGTGGCGAACCACTTTTATATTGGAATAATAAAGAGTTTCAGAATTTAATTAAATACTATATTGAAAAAAATCATAAACTTACAATCGAGACAAATGCTTCTTTAAATATAGATTTTAAAGAGGAGTATCAAAAAAATATTCTATTTTCAATGAGTGTAAAATTAAGTAACTCTTTAGAACCTCTAAAAAAGAGAGTTAATAAAACTACATTAACAAAAATTTTAGAAAATACAAAAGAGTCTTATCTTAAATTTGTAATTGGTGATGATTTTTTAGAAAATGCAATATCTGAAATTGAAGATATTTTAAAAGATATTCCAAAATCTGAAGTATATCTAATGCCATTAGGTGATAGTTCTAAAACTATTGATACAAACTCTGAAAAAGTTGTAAATCTAGCTATTAAACATGGATTTAAATACTCTGATAGATTACATATTAGAATTTGGAATAATAAAAGAGGAGTTTAATATAATCAAATTATTGATATAATAAACTTTATATGTAAAAAAATAAAAGGACAAAATATGAAATTTAGTGGAAAAAATGTTTTAATAACAGGTGCAAGTAAAGGGATTGGTGCAGAAATTGCAAAAAATTTAGCATCTTATGGCTTAAAAGTTTGGATAAATTATAGAAGTAAAATAGAAGAGGCTGAATATATTAAAGAGCAAATTGAAAATGCTGGAGGAGTAGCTGCAATTATAAAGGCTGATGTTTCTATTGAGGATCAATTTATTGCTGCTATTAAAACTATTATTGAAAGTGATGGAGAACTAGCATATTTAGTAAACAATGCTGGAATTACAAAAGACAAACTAGCTCTTAAAATGAGTGTTGAAGATTTTACATCTGTAATTGATGCAAACTTAACATCAGCCTTCATTGGTTGTAGAGAGTTTTTAAAACAAAGAGGAAAAAAAGGTTTTGGTTCAGTTGTAAATATCTCTTCAATTGTTGGAGAGATGGGAAATCCTGGTCAAGCAAACTATAGTGCAAGTAAAGGTGGATTAAATGCAATGACTAAATCATTTGCAAAAGAGGCTGCAAGTAGAAATCTTAGATACAATGCAATAACTCCTGGATTTATTCAAACGGATATGACAGATTTATTAAAAGATGAAGTAAAAGCACAATATGAGAAAAATATTCCACTTTCAAGATTTGGGAATCCAAGTGAAATAGCTGATGCTGTGGCATTCTTGCTAAGTGATCACTCATCATATATTACTGGTGAAATACTAAAAGTTAATGGTGGATTATATGTTTAAAGTTTATCTTTAAACTATAATTTCTACAAATTAAAAAGTTTTTAAAACTTTTTTGCTATAATTTTGTGACAATTTTATTAAAGGAATTAAAATGGCATTATTAGATGATGTAAAAGCTGTTGTAGTTGATCAATTAGATTGCGATCCAGCTGAAGTTAAAGAAGGTTCGAAATTCATCGAAGATTTAGGAGCAGATTCTCTAGATGTAGTAGAGCTTGTAATGGCTTTAGAGGAAAAGTTTGATATCGAAATCCCTGATGAAGAAGCTGAAAAAATCTTAACTGTTGGTGATGCAATAGCATACATTGAAAACAATAAATAGTTTTCTTTATATATTTAGATAAAAGAGACTCTCTTTTGTCTATTATTTTAGTTGTTGAGTTTTTAAATTTAAATAGAAAATTGAATAGTTTAAATAAAATATTGGAGCATTATTAGATGAAAAGAGTTGTTATTACAGGTTTAGGTACTATAAATTCTACTGGACATAGTGTGAACGAATCTTTTGAAGCCGTTGTAAATGGTGTTTGTGGGATTGATAAAATTACACTTTTTGATACAAGCGATTTTTCAGTGCAAATTGCAGGAGAGGTTAAAAATTTCGACCCTGAAACTGTAATGGATAAAAAAGAGGTTAAAAAAGCTGATAGATTTATTCAGTTGGGAATTAAAGCAGCATTAGAAGCGATGATTGATAGTGGATTTGTTACATCTGAAAATAAAAAAGTAGATGAGAATATAGCTCCTAGATTTGGAATTATTTCTGGGTCAGGAATTGGTGGTTTATCAACAATTCAAAAAAACTCAACTATTTGTGATACAAAAGGTTCAAGAAAAATATCTCCATTTTTTATACCATCATCTTTAGCAAATATGTTAAGTGGTTTTATCTCTATTGAACATAATTTAAAAGGTCCATCTTTAGGTCATGTAACTGCTTGTGCTGCTTCAACTCATGCTTTAAATGATGCTGTAAAAACAATTGTTTTAGGTGGTGCTGATAGAATTTTAGTTGTTGGGGCTGAAAGTGCTGTTTGTGGCGCTGGAGTTGGTGGGTTTGCTGCGATGAAAGCACTATCTACAAGAAATGACGATCCAAAAAAATCTTCAAGACCTTTTGATATAGACAGAGATGGTTTTGTAATGGGTGAAGGTGCTGGAGCTTTAGTTGTAGAAACTTTAGATAGTGCACTAGCTAGAAATGCAAAAATTTATTGTGAGATTATTGGATTTGGGGAAAGTGGTGATGCAAATCATATAACTTCACCTGTTATAGATGGTCCACTAAGAGCGATGAAAGCAGCTTTTGAGATGGCAAAAAACATAACTGGCAAATATCCAAAAATAGACTATATAAATACTCATGGAACTTCAACTCCTGTTGGAGACAAAAATGAAACAGCTGCAATAAAAGAGTTGTTTGGTGGAAAAGAGAACTGTCCTCCTGTATCATCTACAAAAGGTCAAATTGGTCACTGTTTAGGAGCAGCTGGTGCTATTGAATCTATTATGGCGATAAAAGCTCTAAATGAGGGAGTTATTCCTCCAACAATAAATGTTGAGAACCAAGACCCAGAGTGTGATTTAGATGTTGTTCCAAATATTGCTAGAAGAGTTGAACTTACAACTGTTATGAGTAATAATTTTGGTTTTGGTGGAACAAATGGTTCTGTAATTTTTAAAAAATTTACAAAATAAATTTAAACCTTAAAGGGTGATTTCACCCTTTTATTTAAGGAAAAATATTGGCTACTTACTTAGAATTTGAAGAAAAAATAAAAAAAATAGAAGATGATATAATAATCGCAAAAACAAGAGCAGATGAACCTGCTGTGGAAATATTGAATAAAAAACTAGATAAAGAAGTTGAAAAAACTTTTAAAAACCTAAATGATTATCAAAAACTTCAACTAGCACGACACCCAGACCGTCCTTATGCTCTTGATTATATTAATGCTCTTTTATCAAATGCCTATGAAATTCATGGTGATAGACATTTTGTAGATGATAGTGCCATTGTTTGTTATTTAGGTTTTATTGGAGAACAACAAACTTTAATAATTGGTGAACAAAAGGGTCGTGGAACAAAGGAAAAATTAAAAAGAAACTTTGGAATGCCTAGCCCTGAAGGTTATAGAAAAGCTTTAAGAGCAGCACAAATGGCAGAAAAATTTCAAATTCCAATTCTTATGTTAGTTGATACTCCAGGTGCATACCCAGGTCTTGGAGCTGAAGAAAGAAATCAAAGCGAAGCTATTGCAAAAAATCTTTATGAATTTGCAAACCTAACAACTCCAACTGTATCTGTTGTAATTGGAGAAGGTGGAAGTGGTGGTGCTCTAGCTATTTCTATTGCGGATAAATTAGCCATGATGAGATACTCTGTATATGCAGTTATTTCACCTGAAGGTTGTAGTGCTATTTTATGGAATGATCCAACAAAAGTTGAAACTGCAGCTCAAGCTTTAAAAATTACTGCTGAAAATCTTAAGCATCAAAATTTAATAGATGATATTGTAAATGAGCCTTTAATAGGTGCCCACAGAAAAAAAGATGAAGCAGTAATGGCACTAAAAGAGTATTTTTTAGACTCTATAGAGGAGCTTAAACAATTAACTCCTAAAGAGAGACAAGAGAAGAAATATCAAAAAATTATGAATTTAGGCTCTTTCTCTGAATAATTAATAAAGGATAAACTCTCGTTTATCCTAAATCATTTTTATCACGAACCAATCTTCCAACTTTTTCACCACCAATTATATGAAAATGAAGATGAGCAACCTCCTGCCCACCATCTTCTCCAATATTTGTAATCATTCTATATCCACTTTTATCAATTTTTAGCTCTTTTGTAACTTTTTTTATAAAATCACTTAAAGCATTCATAATTGACGATGGTGTATCTTCAAATGAGTTATAGTGAGCTTTTGGAATAACTAATACATGTATTTTTCTTGTAGGATTTATATCATGAAAGGCTAAAAAATTTTCATCTTCTAATACAATATTACTAGGTATCTCTTTATTTATTATTTTGCAAAAAATACACATATTTTCTCCTTAATTTTTTCTAATAAATTATAACCAAACTCTAATAAAAAATTAGATATAATCGCAACTTTGAGAGATTAGAATATATATTTTATAAAAAATAAATTAGAGATTAGGAATAAAAATTGGAACTTTGGATAAAGAAAATAGAATCTGCTTCAACACTTGAAGAACTGGAGAGTTTAAGAGTTGATACCCTTGGTAAAAAGGGAGTTTTAACTGTAGAATTTGCAAAAATGAAGGATATTCCTGCGGAGGATAAAAAATCATTTGCAGAAAATTTAAATAAACAAAAAGAACAAGTAACAAAAGCTTTAGATAGTAAAAAAATAGAGCTAGAAGCTATAGCTTTAGATAAAAAATTACAAAATGAAAAAATTGATGTTACAAGATTTAATAATGAAATTACAAGTGGTGCAACTCATCCAGTTGCTGAAACTATGAATAAAATTATTACATACTTTCAAAATCTAAATTTTGCAGTTGAAGAGGGACCTTTAGTTGAAGATGATTTTCATAATTTTCAAGCACTAAATCTTCCAGAATACCATCCAGCACGAGACATGGCTGATACTTTCTACAACAAAGATTATACACTTTTAAGAACTCACACTTCTCCTGTACAAATTAGAACAATGCTTAGTCAAAAAGCACCTATAAGAATGATTGCACCAGGAACTGTTTTTAGAAGAGATTTTGATATTACTCATACTCCTATGTTTCATCAAATTGAAGGCTTAGTGGTAGATTGTGCTGATAAAATCTCATTTGCAAATTTAAAACATGTAATGGTTGAATTCTTACAACATATTTTTGGTGAAGTTGAAGTACGATTTAGACCATCATATTTCCCATTTACAGAGCCTAGTGCTGAAGTTGATATCTCTTGTGTATTTTGTAAAGGTAATGGTTGTCGTGTATGTTCACAAACTGGATGGCTTGAAGTTTTAGGATGTGGAGTTGTAGATCAAAATGTTTTTGATGCAGTTGGATATAAAGATAAATCAGGTTATGCATTTGGTTTAGGAGTAGAGAGATTTGCTATGTTAATTCACAGCATTGGTGATTTAAGATCTCTATTTGAGAGTGATACAAGATTATTAGGACAATTTAAATGATAATTACAAGAAGATGGTTAGAAGAATTTATAAATATTTCACAAATAAGTACAGATGAAATTTGTAAAACATTAAATAGTATTGGTTTAGAAGTTGATAGTTTAGAAAAACAACAAATTGCTTCAAAAGTTGTTATTGGAAAAGTTTTAAGCAAAGAGAAGCATCCAGATGCTGATAAATTAAATGTTTGCCAGGTTGATTTAGGATATGAGACTACTCAAATTGTTTGTGGCGCAGCAAATGTAGAGGCTGGACAAATAGTTGCAGTTGCTACTATTGGAGCTATTCTAGGAGATGATTTTAAAATAAAAGCAGCAAAATTAAGAGGAGTTGAATCAAATGGAATGATTTGCTCTTCAACAGAGCTAGGTCTTCCAAAATTAAATGATGGAATTATGATTTTAGATAGCTCAATTGGTGAGATAGAACTAGGAAAAGAGTTAAAAGATTACCCAATTTTAAATGATGATATTATAGAAATAGGTCTTACTCCAAATAGAGGAGATTGCTTAAGTATTTTAGGAGTTGCTAGAGAATTAGCAGCTTTTTATGATTTGCCTCTAATGGAGCTTGATAAAAATACAAATGACCATGAACTTAGTATTGGTCAAATATTTGAGATAAATAGTTCAAATATTGATACTTTTTTAGCATACAAAGCTATAGACTTTTCAGCTCTTAAGCTAGATTTAGTAACAAATATAAGAGTATCTTTAATTGGTAAATTTAAAGAAAATCATCATATTAAAAACTCTCTTTTTTATGCAACTCACTCTATAGGTGTTCTTTTAAATGCATATCCTAGAGAAGATTTTATACTAAAAAACGAGCTTAGTGTTTTAGATTTAAGAAAAGATGATAAAGGATTTGATTGCTCATATTCAAACGCAAACTGCCTTAGCTTATTATGTATAGAACAAAAAGATTTTGATGAAAAATCAAATGATTTTTTGCTTGAAGCATCTTATATAGATCCTGAAATTCTCTCAAAAAGAGTTTTTGATACAAAGATAAAAACAGGAGATTTATTTTATAAAGCATCAAGAGGTAGTAATCCTGATATAAACTATGGAGTTAACTATTTCTCTAGTTTTGCTTCTAAAATGGGAGCAACTATATACTCTGGAGCAAAAGAGTTTTTAGAAGATATTGAGAAAACAACTCTTAGTATCAGTGTAAAAAGTATAAACTCTATTATAGGACAGGATATTGAAAAAATTGAGATAGAGAGAATTTTAACATCTTTAGAGTTTGAGATAAAAGAGTCTGTTGATGATATTTTATTAATTAAAGTTCCTCACTATAGACACGATATTAAAAATATTGCCGATATTGCTGAAGAAGTTATAAGAATGGTTGGAATTGACAATATCATTTCAAAACCTTTGGCTATAGATGAAGTAAATAGAGTAAACAAAACTTCTCTTGATTTACAAAAAAGAAATAAACTAAGATATAAAGCTATTGAAAATGGATTTTTTGAAACACTAACATATGTTTTTTCTTCAAAAGAAAATTTAGAAAAATATGGTTTTAAAACTGTAAAAGATGAATTAGAGCTTATTAATCCAATCGTAAAAGAGCTAAATACATATAGAACTACCCTACTTTTAAACTTAATTGAAGCCTGTTCAAATAACTTTAAAATAGGTACAAAAAGTGCTAGTTTTTTTGAAATAGGAACTATCTTTGATGAAAATAGAGTAGAAAGTAAGAAAATAGCCTTTGTTCATAGTGGAGCTTCAACTATTGAAGATGTAAGCAATGCTGGAAAACCAAAAAATATTGATTTCTTCTCATTTGCAAAAAATGTTTTAAATACAATTGGTGAATTTGAACTAGAACCTATTATAAACATTAATAATAAATTTATTCACCCATATCAAAGTGCAAATATTTTAATAGATGGGAAAATTGTAGGATTTATCTCAAAGCTTCACCCAAGTGTTGCAAATGATTTTGATTTGAGTGATACTTTTTTTGCAGAGATTGATTTTATTGCCATAAAAAATGACTTAATAAAAGTCTCTTCTTACTCAAAGTTCCAAGCCTCAAGAAAAGATTTAAGCATAATTGCTCCAAAATCTTTAGAGTTTAAAGAGATTAAAAAAGTTATAAATTCACTAAATATTAATTTAATTAAACAATATAACTTAATCGATATCTATAGTGATGAAAAATTAGGTGATTTTGAAAGTTTAACTATCAGATTTACTCTTCAAAGTGATGAAAAAACACTTGAAGATGATGATATAAATCGAGTTATAAACTCAATTTTAGATGCTTTAAAAGAGAAATTAAATATTACTTTAAGATAGGAAAAAAAGATGTCAAGTTTTAGTATAAAAAGATTGAATAAACCTTTTGATATTGTTATAGAAAATATTGCAAGTGATAAATCAATATCTCATAGATGTGCTATGTTTTCACTATTTTCAAATAAAACTTCGTATATTAAAAACTATTTAACTGCTGAAGATACTTTAAATACTCTAAAAATTGTAGAGCAATTAGGTGCAAAAATAAAAAGAGTTGGAAATAGTGTTGAAATAACTCCTATTGATAATTTAAGCGAACCTGATGATGTTCTTGATTGTGGAAATTCAGGAACTGCAATGAGGCTTTTTTGTGGATTATTAGCAAGCGTTGATGGAAGTTTTATTCTAAGTGGAGATAAATACTTACGAAGCAGACCTATGAATAGAGTAGCAAACCCTTTAAGAAATATTGGAGCTAACATAGATGGAAGAGAGAATGGAAATAAAGCACCTCTATTTATTAGAGGAGAAAAAAATCTAAAACCATTTACTTATATCTCTCCTATAGCTTCAGCTCAAGTCAAATCAGCTATGATTTTGGCAGCACTTAGAGCAACAAATATTAGTAAATACAAAGAAGAAGAACTAACAAGAGATCATACAGAACGAATGCTAAAAGGTATGGGAGCAGAAATTTTTACTGATAACGAAGGCTTTATAAATATAAAACCTCTCACATCACATTTAAAACCTTTAAATATAACTGTCCCAGCAGATCCTTCTAGTGGATTTTTCTTTGCTGTTGCAGCTGCTATTTCAAAAGGTTCTAGAGTTGTAATAAAAAATGCATCTTTAAACCCAACAAGAATTGAAGCTTATGTTGTTTTGAAAAAAATGGGAGCAGTAGTAAACTTTATTGAAAAAGAGAATATTTATGAGCCTATTGGTGATATTGAAATCATTGGAGATGAGTTAAATGGTGTTGAAGTAGTTGATAATATTTCATGGCTAATAGATGAACTTCCAGCGCTTAGTATTGCTATGAGTTTAGCAAATGGAAAATCAAAAGTAAAAAATGCAAAAGAGCTAAGAGTAAAAGAGAGTGACCGTATAAAAGCTGTTGTAGATAATTTGGCACTTTGTGGAGTTGATTTTACAGAGTTTGAAGATGGTTATGAAATAAAAGGTGGTAAATTAAATAGTGCAACTATAGACTCTTATGGAGATCATAGAATTGCTATGAGTTTTGCAATAGCTGGACTAAATTGTGATATGAAAATAGATGATGTGGAATGTATAAACTCATCTTTTCCAAACTTTAAAGAGATTTTAGACTCTTTGTATTAAGGAGAGATTTTGAAAATTGAACTAGCAAGTAGCTATGGTTTTTGTTTTGGTGTAAAAAGAGCTATTGAGATTGCACAAAAATACGAAAACAGTGCAACAATGGGACCACTTATTCATAATGAAGATGAAATAAATAGATTAAAAAAAGATTTTAATGTAGGATTATACTCTCAATTAAGTGATGTAAAACCAGATGATACTGTTATTATAAGAACTCATGGTATTCCAAAAAATGATTTAAAAGAGCTAAAAAAAGGAGTTAAAAAAGTTATAAATGCTACTTGTCCATTTGTAACAACTCCACAAAATATAGTAAAAAATATGTCAAAAGATGGCTATAGTATCTTAATTTTTGGAGATATTGAGCACCCCGAAGTAAAAGGTGTTAAATCTTATGCTTCAGATTTAGATGATGTTCATGTAATTTTATGTCCTGAAGATTTAAAAAATGTAAAATTTAAAAATAATAAAATTGCTTGTGTTGCACAAACCACAAAGAAAAAAGAGACCTATCTTGAAATTGTAAATGCTCTTATTTTAAAAAATAAAGAGGTACGAGTTTTTAATACAATTTGTGATGCAACATTTGAAAACCAAGATGCAGCTAGAGATATTTCAAAAAAAGCTGATATTATGATTGTAATTGGTGGGAAAAGTTCATCAAATACAAAACAACTTCACTCTATTTGCCTTGAAAATTGTAAAAACTCTTATTTAATAGAAAACGAAAATGAGCTTGAAAGTTCTTGGTTTATTAATAAAAATTACTGTGGAATAACGGCTGGGGCTAGCACTCCTGATTGGGTTATACAAAAAGTTATAGATAAAATAAAGAGCTTTAAACCATAATTTAAGTGATTTTTTTGTACAATCTTGCTATTTTAAAATAATCTGGTAAACAAAGAAGGTACAAAATGCGTATGGAAGATATAGATTTAGGTGAAGACTTTGACTTTGAGCAAATGCTAAATGAGTCTTTTGAGCAAGCAGAGAACAACTCTGTGGTTGATGGTGTAATTGTTGATATAAATGATGAGAGAGTTTTAATTGATGTTGGACAAAAAATTGAAGGTTTATTGTCAATATCTGAAATTACAACAAATGGTGAAGTAAAGTATAAAGTTGGAGACACTATTCCTGTTATGCTTATGGGGAATAGAGGGGAAAGACCTAATATTTCACATAAAAAAGTACTTCAAAAAGAGAAGTTTAATAACTTTATAGCTACTCACGGTGAAAACTTTGAAGATGTTACTATTGAAGCTAAAATAGTATCTGTTAAACAAAGAGGTGGTTTTACTCTTGAGGATTCAACTGGTTGTGAATACTTTATGCCACTAGCGCAATCTTATATGAAAACTATTGGAGCAATTGGGAAAACTGTAAAAGCAAAAGTTATTAAAGTAAACAAAAATCAAAGCTCTATTATAGTTTCAAGAAAAAAACTAATTGAAGAGAGTAAATCTATAAAAGATAGTAAAATTGCTGAAATTCTAGAGAATAATGTACCAGTAAATGGTGTTATTAAAAAAATCACATCTTATGGAATGTTTGTTGATTTAGGTGGAATAGATGGTCTTGTAAACTACAATGAAATATCATATAAAGGTCCAGTAAATCCAGCAAACTACTATGCAGAAGGTGACACAGTATCTGTTGTAGTTCTATCTTATGATAAAAATAAACAACACTTAAGCCTTTCAATAAAAGCTGCTTTATCAAATCCTTGGGAAGAGATAAGAGATAGATTAGAAGTTGGTGATACAATTACTGTAACTGTTTCAAATTTTGAGTCTTATGGTGCTTTTGTTGATTTAGGAAATGATATTGAAGGTCTTTTACATATTTCAGAACTTTCATGGAATAAAAATATCAAAAATCCAAAAGAGATTTTAAATATTGGAGATGAGATCAATGTTGAAGTAATTGAACTAAACTTTGACCAAAAAAGATTAAGAGTTAGTTTAAAAAATCTTCAAGAAAAACCATTTAATAAATTTGTAAACTCTCACAAAGTTGGAGACATTCTAAAAGGAAAAATTGCAACTCTAACTGAATTTGGTGCATTTGTTACTTTAGGTGATGTTGATGGTTTACTTCACAATGAAGAGTCTAGTTGGGAGCCAAATAGCAAATGTAAAAACCTTTTCAAAAAAGGTGATGAAGTTGAAGTTAAAATTATAAAAATTGATAGAGAAAAAGAGAATATATCTCTTTCAATCAAAGAGATAGCAACTTCTCCTGCAAAAGATTTCCAAGATAAATATAAAATTGGTGATATTGTAAAAGGTGCTATAAAAGATAAAAAAGATTTTGGTCTATTTATAAAACTTGAAAACAATTTAGATGGACTTGTAAGAACTGAAGATTTTGGACCATTAAATATTGATGAAGCTACAATTGGTGATGAGATTGAAGCTGTTGTTATAAATATTGACACTAAAAAGAATAGAGTTAGATTATCTATAAAAAGATTAGAACAACAACAAGAAAGAGATATGCTAAAGTCTGTAAATGATGATATGTCTATGACTTTGGGTGATGCTATAAAAGACCAATTCAAAAAGTAGGAATATTTTAATGAGTAAAAAAACAATTGTAGTTTGTGACCATATTCACGAAGCTGGATTAAAAATTTTAGAAAAAACAGAAGATATAAATTATATATTTGCAGCCAATGTTGATAAGGTAAAACTATTAGATATTATAAAAGATGCAGATGTTGCAATTACTAGATCTTCAACAGATGTTGATGAGAAGTTCTTAAACGCAGCAGTTAACTTAAAAGCAATTATAAGAGCTGGTGTTGGATATGATAATGTTGATATTGAAGGTTGTAGCAAAAGAGGAATAATTGCTATGAATGTTCCAACTGCAAACACTATTGCAGCGGTTGAGCTTACAATGGCTCATATGCTATCTTGTATGAGAAAATTTCCATATGCTCATAATCAACTAAAAATTGATAGAGTTTGGAAAAGAGAAGATTGGTATGGAAATGAACTTTATGGTAAAAAACTAGGTGTTATTGGTTTTGGTAATATTGGTCATAGAGTAGCTCTAAGAGCAAAAGCTTTTGAGATGGATGTTATTACTTATGACCCATTTATTCCTAGTACAAAAGCTACAGACTTAGGTATTACTTATACTACAAATTTTGATGATATATTAGCTTGTGATATTATTACAATCCATACTCCAAAAAATAAAGAGACTATCGATATGATAAGTTTCGATGAGATTA
This sequence comes from Aliarcobacter trophiarum LMG 25534, assembly GCF_003355515.1. NCBI lineage: Bacteria > Pseudomonadati > Campylobacterota > Epsilonproteobacteria > Campylobacterales > Arcobacteraceae > Aliarcobacter > Aliarcobacter trophiarum. The sequence continues at coordinate 1,689,892 of NZ_CP031367.1, forward strand.
AAAAAATGAAAGATGGAGTAATTTTAATCAACTGTGCAAGAGGTGGATTATATAACGAAGAGGCTCTTGTAGAAAACTTAAAAAGTGGAAAAATAGCAATGGCTGGAATAGATGTATTCAAAAAAGAACCAGCAACTTCTCATCCACTTCTTGATTTACCAAATGTAACTGTAACTGCTCACTTAGGAGCAAACACTAAAGAGAGTCAAAAAGAGATTTCTGTTCAAAGTGCAAATAATGCAATAGAGAGTGCAAGAGGAGTAGCTTATCCAAATGCACTAAATCTTCCAATTGATGAGAGTAAAATCCCTAACTTTGTAAAACCATATATTGAACTTACTCAAAAAATGGCATTTTTATTAGCACAAATTAGCAAAAGCGAAATTAGAGCTATTGATGTTAGTGCAGAGGGAGAGTTAGCTGAATTTGTTGATTCTCTACAAACATTCGCTAGTGTTGGAGTTTTAAGTGCAAGTGCAAGTAGCAGTAGTGTAAACTATGTAAATGCAAACTTTATTGCAAAAGAGAAAAACATAGAGCTAACTACTAAAAAACTAACAAATAATAGTGGATATAAAAATAAAGTTACTATAAAAATAACTACTTCAAAAGGTGTAAAAACTATCTCTGGAACAGTATTTGAAGATAGTGTACAAAGAGTTGTAGATATAGATGGTTACAAAATAGATGTTGAACCAAAAGGTAAGATGATTTTAATGAAAAATAAAGATATTCCAGGAGTTATTGGACAAGTTGGAACACTATTAGCAAAAAATAGTATAAATATCTCTGACTTTAGATTAAGCCGTGGAAAAGAGAATACTGCTTTAGCAGTTATCTTAATAGATGAAAAAGCAAATTCAAAAGTAATAAGTGAACTTGATGGACTTGAAGCATCAATTAGTGTTGCTTATGCTGAGATTTAAGGAGAAAAAATGGCAATTGGTATGAGTGAATTAAAAAAAGGTCTTAAAATTGAAGTTGAGGGAATTCCATATAAAATTGTGGAGTATCAACATGTAAAACCTGGGAAAGGTGCTGCATTTGTAAGAGCAAAAATAAAATCATTTTTAAATGGAAAAACAATTGAGAAAACTTTCCATGCTGGAGATAAATGTGAAACTCCAAATTTACAACAAAAACAGATGCAATTTTTATATGATGATGGTGAACTTTTACAATTTATGGATACAACAACTTATGAGCAAGAAGGTTTGACTTATGAACAAGTTGGGGAAGCATTTGATTGGATAATTGATGGAATGCAAGTAGATATGATGTATTTTAACGGAAAAGCTATAACAGTTGAACCTCCTATGGTTGTAGAACTTAAAATTGTAGAAACACCACCAAACTTCAAAGGTGATTCACAAGGTGGAAGAAAACCTGCTACTTTAGAAAGTGGTGCTGTTATTCAAATCCCTTTTCATATTTTAGAGGGTGAGACTATTAGAGTTGATACAAGAACTGGTGAATACTTAGAAAAAGTAAAATAACAATCTCTCTTTAAAAGTAGTGTAATTCTACACTACTTTATAACTAATATTTCTTATTCTATTCCTATTTTACAAGACTTAAATGTTTTATCTTTATTTAATTAAGCTCTTCTTTTTAAAAAGACTATCTTTTCATCCCCTAAATAGTTTTCGTGTAGTATCTCAAAATCAATATTTAGTTCATTTACAGAATTTACTCCATTTCTAATCTTTGGACTTATTATTAAAACTACAAAATCTAACTTATCTTTTAAAATATCAAGAAGAGTATAAACTCCCTCAACCATAACAAACTTATAATCAAGCAATTTAAACAAATCATCACTAATAATTACTTTTCTATTTGGAACTTTAAAAAGGGGAATAGCTTGAGAAAAAGCCTTGTTTTTACTATATATAAAAACATCTGGCTCTCTTCCTTTTACATATCTAGTATCTAGTATTGGTTTATCAACTCTTACGCTATTTCCACCAATCATAAGAAGGTCTATTTTATCTCTTAAAGTATGTACATATAGTTTTGCTCTTTGTGAGCTAATTTGACCATCTATAGACCCATTTAGAGTTTGAGCCATTTTGAAAAATATAGAAGTTTTATTTTGCCATGATTTAAAAGGAAGTAGAAGATTCTCACACTCTTTTTCTAAAACCTTTGTTGTAACATCTATATTTTCACTTTCTAAAGTTTTTATTCCACCACTTGCTATTTTATTTGTGTCAATTAAACCAATAATCAACCTTTTAGGCTTTAAAATAGATAGAAGTTTTGCACAAGATGGAGTTTTACCATGGTGATTACAAGGCTCTAAAGTTGTATATATTTCACAATCTTCAAAGAAACCATTATGATTTTTGATTAAAAAGTCGTGAATTTCGCTACTTTTTTCTAAAACTTTTAAAAGGCTATTTGGTTCTTGTGTAAGAAAGGCTGTTTTTAGCGCATTTACCTCAGCATGAGAAAGCCCAGCTTCTTTATGTGCTTCAATAGCAAGTAACTTTCCAGCTTTTACAACAACACAACCAACAGCAGGATTTGGATAGGTTAAAAGTTGGAACTTCCAGGCTTCATCAATGGCTAATTTCATATAGAAATTATCATCAATTTTCATTTCTAACTTCTTTTACCACTCAAAATAAGTTGCAGCACTTAAGATATTATCATAAGTTATCTCTTCTTCACCAAACTCTGTTTTTATCACTATTTTTTCATCATCGGCACTTAAAAGTTCACCACTATAAACATCTGTTGCAAAGTTTTTAATCTTTACAAGTTCACCAATACTTGCAATAAAATGCTCTTTTTTCTTTAATTTTCTCTCAATTCCTGGTGAACTCACTTCAAGATGATATTTACCACCCATTGGCTCATCTATATCTAATAAAGGAGATATTAATCTTGAGATTTCGGCACATTTATCAAGATTTACACCATCTTTACTTGTAACAACAACTCTAAAAATATTATTTTCATGCTCTTTTGTTGTAACAATATCATATAGCTTTAAACCACTATTTTCAACTATTAGTTTAATTTGTTCTTCTAAATTCATTCTTCTTCACTTTTTGTTTTATCTTTTTTTATTTGTGCAAACAAATCTTCTATATGTTTTGATTTTTCCAAAGATGTATCAAGTTCAAACTTAAAATTTGGACATTTATACCATCCTGTACTTGCCAATACATCACTTTTTATTCTTCCATTTGCTTTTTTTAGAGATTCTATTACCTCTTTTACCTCATTTTTATCAAAATCACTACCATCAAAATACACAACTGCATCATATTTTCCATTTTTACAATTAACACCTGTTATTGGTAAAGAGTTTATTTTACTATTTGATAATTGTGATAGAGCTTGAGGTATAAGCTCCATCAGTAAGGATTCTGTTCTTTGAAGATTTATACTTTTCATCAGTCGTCAATTTTTACTTTCTCTTCTATTTGAATAAATGTCTCAATATAATCTCCAACTTTTATATCATTGAATTTATCAAACATAATTCCACACTCATATCCACTTGCAACCTCTTTTGCATCATCTTTAAATCTTTTTAGTGATGATATTTTTCCAGTGTATGTTACAACTCCATCTCTAATAATTCTAGCATGTCCACCACGAATTACTTTTCCATCTGTTACTAAACATCCAGCAACTGTTCCAATTTTTGGAACAACAAATGTATCTCTAACTTCTGCTTGTCCAGTATTTTCTTCTCTTATAATAGCATTCATCATACCAGATAAGGCACTTTTTACATCATCAAGTAAATCATATATAATTGAATATGTATTTATCTCAACTCCATCAGATTTTGCTTTTGCTTTTATAGCACCTGTTGGTCGTACATTAAATCCTAAGATTATACAACCTTCACTAGCACTTGCAAGAACGATATCTGATTCAGTAATACCACCAACAGCAGAGTGAATAACTTTTACTTTTACTTCATCATTTGCAATTTTCTCTAAAGAGCCTTTAATTGCCTCAAGAGATCCGCCAACATCAGCTTTTATAATAACTGGTAGTTGTTTTATTTTACCTTCAGCTATTAATCCACTCATCTCTTCAAGTGATACTTTTGTAGATTTTGATAGCTCTTTTGCTCTTGCATGCTCAGCTCTTGTTGTAGCAATATCACGAACCTCTTTTTCACTATCCATAGCAACTAAACTAGAACCTGTTGTAGGTACTTCATTTAAACCTAAAACTGTCCCAGTTTCACTAAGACCTAGCTCTTTTACAATCTCTCCCATATCATTTGTAATAGCTTTTACTCTTCCAAAAGTAGTATCACAAACAATATTATCTCCTACTCTTAAAGTTCCATTTTGTACTATTATATTTGCAACAGGTCCTCTTCCTTTTTCTAAACTTGCTTCAATAACTGTAGCCTTTGCTTTTGCAGTTGGATCTGCTTGTAGTTCAAGTAGCTCAGCTTGGATTAGAATATTTTCAAGTAACTCATCAACACCATCTCCAGTTCTTGCTGATACTCCAATAAATTCAATATCTCCACCCCAATCAACAGGAGTTAGGTTTCTTTCAGCCATCTGAGCTTTTACCATATCTGGATTAGCACTCTCTTTATCCATCTTATTCATAGCTACAATAATTGGACAACCACTAGCTTTTGCATGAGAAATAACCTCTTCTGTTTGAGCTTTTACACCATCATCAGCAGCAACAACAATTATAATAATATCTGTAACATTTGCACCTCTAGTTCTCATAGCAGAAAATGCTTCGTGTCCTGGAGTATCTACAAATGTGATTTTTTGTCCATTTTTAGTAATTGTATAAGAGTTTATATGTTGTGTAATTCCTCCTGCTTCACCTGAAGCTACCTTTGAGCTTCTAATTCTATCTAGAAGTGAAGTTTTACCATGATCAACATGTCCCATAATTGTAACCACTGGAGGTCTAGTTACAAATGAAGATTTATCAATCTCTTCATCATAAGTTTCCTCATAGTTTACATCTTCAAGCGCATCTTTTACAGTTACTTCAATTCCAAACTCTTCACCCAAAATCTCTAACTCATCTTGTTTTAAAAAGTCATTTTTTGTAACCATCATTCCCAAATGAAATAGTACAGTAATAACTTCAGCTGGAGTTTTTCCACAAGCTTCTGCAAATTCATAAACTCTAATATCTTCAGGAATTACAATAGAAGAAATATCCTCTTTCTCTTGAGTTCTTACAACTCTTTTCTTTCTCTTTCCTCTTTTAAGACCTGTTGGAGTATTTCCAAAAGCTGCCGGTTTTGAACTTCTTGAGTGGTTTGTAGTATTTATAGGTTTTGGTTCATCAAAAATTTTGAAATTATCTTGTAAATCCATATCAAGTAGAACAACTTCATCTCCTAAAAGTGAGTCATCACTACTTTTAAACTCTTCACTATTATTTGTAACTTCTAGTTTTTTACCATGGTCTTGAGCTTTTATAGGAGTTTTTTTCTTCTCTTTTTTTACTTTTTGATTTCTTTGATTATCTTCTCTTGATAAGTTTTTCTCTTCAAAAACTCTCTCTTCATTTTCACCAAAAATATCACTTAAAGTTTTTTGAGTTTTTTTAGCTTCAAAGTTCTCATTTATTACTTTTACCTCTTGTTCTTCTGGTCTTTTTTTCTTAATTATTACAAGACCCTTTCTCTTTGGAACAACTTTTACAGGATTTATTACATTATCTTCATCATCTTGAATAGATATATTTTCTTCTGTTTTTAAAAGAGGTTTTGAAATAGCTGGTTTTTTGATCTCTAATTTTTCTAAATTATTATCTTCTTTCTCTTTTTTATCTTCAGCTTTTTCTGATTCAGTTTTTATCTCTTTCTCTTTTTTTGGCTTTACCGCTTTTTTCTCTTGTGTTTCTTTAATCCTAGAACTCTTTCCAGTCATTATATATTGTGTAATTGCTTCTGCATCTTCAAAAGAGACAGTAGCTTGTGCAGTTTTTAACTCTATTCCTAGCTCTTTCGCCTTTTGCATAACCTCAGCACTTGTCGATGCAGCTTCTTCTGCAATTTCAAAAACTCTTACTTTATCTGACATCTAATAAAATCTCCTCAAGTTGTATAACATAGTTACCTATATTTTTGCACTCTCTTCTTAGTGCTTTTTCAAATTTCTTCACATTTTTCATACTTCTAAACTCCTCTTTACAGGGTTTACAAATATAAAAACTTCTACCTTGATTATCATAAATCAATAATCTATTTTCTGAACACTTATATCTTAAAAGTTCGCTTTGCTCAAATTTTCCTCTGCAAAAAATGCAGGTTCTTAAGATTGTTTTCAAATTAGCCAAATATTATACCTAATTTTTTCTTAATAATATAAAATAATTATATTTCAATTTTTACACCATTGTTATCAAAATCTACACTCATTACTCTAAAGTGTGGAAATTTCTCTTTTAATGCAAGTTCTAGTTTTTGGCTATCTTCACTATAAGCTATTGAAAAGAATGTAGATCCTGAACCAGAAAGAGTACTCATTAAAGCACCATTTTTCAAAGCAGTCTTTTGTACTTCAAAAAGCTCTGGCATATGTTTCATCCTAAATTGTTGATGAACAACATCAGCACTAGCATATTTTAACATATCCCAATTTTCACTCATAAATGCAGCTGTTAAAAGTGATGAGTGAGATATATTAAAAATTGTATCCTCTTTTGAGTATTTATATGGAAGTGTTTTTCTTGATAATGTAGTTGAAATTGGTCTATTTGGTATAACAACAACTGCTTTTAAAGTTTTAGGAATTGATTTAGTTATAAATTTTACCTCATTTTCATGCACACTTGCCACATTAAAACCTCCCATAACAGCTGGTGTAATATTATCAGGATGACTTTCATATGCTAAAGATAGATTTAAAAGCCTTGCTTTTTCTACTTTTATTCCTTCAATTGCATAAGCACTAGCAATTGCTGAAACAATAACAGCCGAAGAGCTTCCCAGTCCTCTTGAAAGTGGAATTTCATTAAAGAACTCAAATCTAAAATGTCTCTTTTTTTGTGTTAAATTATAGTAAAAGTCGTTAAAAATAGAGATAAACATATTATTATCTTTTAAAGCTGGATTATTTGAACCCTCACCTTTTAAAGATACACTATGGAATTTTGATGGTCTTATTATTACTTGGTTCTTTAGATTTAAAGCTATTCCTAAACAGTCAAATCCAGGCCCTAAATTGGCACTAGTTGCTGGTACACTAATTCTCAAATATTCTCCTTTTTAAATGGTTCCAATTTAAAAAGGAACCGTTTCTTTTATCTCTACTTTTTATAGCAAGGATTAAAAAGTAGCAAAAACCTAAAAGCATTCAAAGATAAAGCCTTTATACAGCTGGTAAATTATATATTGGCAAAGTATCTTTAGAAAAAGTTATACTTTCTAAACTCTTTGGTAATTCAAAATCCGAAATTTTACACATATTTGGCAAAAAATCTACTTTAATATCTCCATTTTCATTTATAAAATATTTTTTTCCCAAAGCTTTTATTGGTGAATTTTTATTAAAAAGGAATCCATTTGCTGCTAAAAACTCAATATTTTTTATCATAGTTATAGTTTTTAAAAATATATATGCAATTTTTATAGACATAAAAGAACCAGGAGTATTTACATAAATTATAGTTTTTATATCATACTCATCTAATAAATCTTTAAATAATACTGGTAATTTATCAGAAGTAAGACCAACTATCTCAATCTCTTTAATAAGCTCTTTATCTTTATAAACTCCAATTAAAATTGGGTTAGAAATAGTTATAACTAAAACTTCTATCAAATTTTTACTCTGCACTCAACTGTTTTGCAAATGCCAATTCAAATACTTTTGCTTCACTACTTGCCTCTTCTAAATCAATGATTTCATAATTATCTTTATCTTCATATAGTTTTTTTGTCAAAAGATGATTTAAATGATGGCTTCCAGCAACTGCTTCGTACTCACCTATCATTGTATATTCTAAAAGCGCCATATCTCCAATTGCATCAAGAATTTTATGTCTTACAAACTCATCATCATATCTTAAACCCTCTGGATTTAAAATCTTTGTTTCATCTAAAACTATAGCGTTTTCCATACTTCCACCAAGAGCTAATCCTATGCTTCTTAAATATTGAACCTCATGTAAAAACCCAAATGTTCTAGCCTTTGCAATACTCTCTTTATAATCTTCAATTGAGTAATCAAAGTGAAATTTTTGGTTTCCAATGGCTGGATGATTAAATTTAATCTCAAAATCATAAACTATTCTATTTGATGGTTTTAAGCTTACTCTTTTCCCATCTTCTGTTGTTACAACAACCTCTTTTTTAATTTTTATTGCTTTTTTACTCTCTTCTTGCTCAGCTATTCCAGCCTCTTCAATAAGCATACAATATCCACTTGCACTTCCATCTAAAATTGGAATCTCATCATTATCTAAAACAATTCGTAAGTTATCAATCCCATAAGCATAAATTGCACTTAAAAGATGCTCAATAGTTGAGACAATAACACCATCCTTCCCTAAAACAGTTGCCATTTTTGTATCCACAACAAACTCTTTTTTAAGTGGAATAGTGACAGCTACATCGCTTCTATATATTATAATTCCACTATTAGAAGGCATTGGCTCTAATCTCATTTTTACTGGAACTCCTTTGTGAAGCCCTATTCCAACAATTTCAATATCTTTTTTTATTGTTCTTTGTTTCATCTCTTGTTTCCATCTATAATTTTTATTGCACTATTTATTGTGTTTGTAAGATTTAGTTTCATCCAATTTGCATCTAACCACTCATTAGGATTTGCCTCTATACCTTGAACCAAAATTCCAAAATGTAAATGATCTCCAAAAACAGCACCAGTTGAACCAGTATTTCCTATCTCTTGTCCAGCACTAACCATATCACCTACATCAACACTTTGACTGCTTGTATGTGCATATAATGAAGCTAAGCCCAAACCATGATCAATAATAATACTCTCTCCATAAATTCCCAAATATCCTCTAAATATAACTTTCCCTGGATTAGTTGTAACAATACTTGCTCTTTTTACACTAGCCCAATCCATTCCTAAATGCCAAGCTTCATCTATTTTTTCATTCTTATAAGAGTAGTGTCTTCTCTCACCAAACATTGCAAAAGTCTTTGCATTTGTCATTCTTATAAAAGTTTTAACATCAAAAGGCATATTTTGGCTATCCGCAAAGTTCTTTATTACAACATTCCTCATAGTTGTTAGATTTTTTGATCTTAAATCTTTATTTGCTTTTACAAAAATCTCTTGTGGTGTTGTTGGAATATCCATATTACTTAACTCTAAAACATTTTTACTAACACCATATATGAAATCATCACTAATACTTAAGTTATCAACTTTTTCTTTAAATCTATCATAATAAAAAGGAACTTTTGTAGATGACTTATTCCCAGCCATATCAATAGCAACAACCTTTACTCCCTTAAAATCTATTAAATCTATTGGCCATGTAATAATTGATATATAAAAATTTTTCTTGTGAAATGGGAATAATTCAAAAATAACTTCATCATTAAATGTTACATAATAATCTTTTAAATTTTCATCATTTATTTCTGCTATTAATATCCCACTACCACCTTGCTTTATCATATATGAGTTTGAAATAACACTAGTTTGTGGAGGCCTTCTATCTATTATTAAATCTGTATCTTTAATTGTTTCATTTCCATCAAAAAAATTCCAGCTACTACTATCTTTTGCTTTTACCCTTAAAATAGCTTCTGTAGCTTTAAATCCCTCTACTGATTTTAAAGGTTTTATTTCAAAAGTTAAAATCCCAGTAGCCTCATCTTGATTTACTAATTCACTTTCTAAAATAGTCTCTTTTTGATTATCAATTAAAATAGCTTGAAAAGATTTTAGTTTACTTTTATCTGAAACTTCTACCTTAATTGGAGTTTGTAAATTCCAATAAATATTTTTTTGATTAACTTCTGTTTGAACATAAATAGTAGGTTCATCTCTATCTAAAGTTAAAATAACACCTAAAATAATAACAACAACTAGCATAACTGCAATACTTATATATAATAATCCACTTTTTCTATCCATAATATTTTATAACTTCCTTTAACACTAAATTTTTTGCTTCTTCAACATCTTTTATTTCTAATGTACAACCTGATGCATTAAAATGCCCACCACCATCAAAAATAGAAGCTATTTTTGAAACATCAATATCATTTTTAGATCTCAAAGATACTCTACAAGCTCCATTTATAACTCTTATAAAAAATGCAACTTTTACTATCTCCATGCTCATAATCATATCAAGAGCATCTTCGCAATCTCTGGAATGTGCACCTGTACTTTTAAACCACTCAGAAAGAGCATAAATTGTTGCTATTTCTCCCTCTTTATAAAGTTCTAAGCTATCTAAAACTTTTGGAATAATCCTATATTTTGCTAAACTATCTCTTCTTAAAAGCTTATTTGCAATAAATGATGGACTAGCTCCACTCTCAACTAAAAAGTTCACTTTTTTAAAAGTCTCTTCATCACATCTTCCTAAAGAAAATGCCAAAGTATCATCATATATTCCGCAATAAAGAGACTCCGCACTATATTTTGATATATTTAAACCATTATACTTAAAGAACTCAAAAACAATCTCAGCTGTACTACTTTTATATGGATCTACTAAATTTATCTCTCCAAAATTATTATTTGAAACATGGTGATCAAAATTTATAAGTGGTACCTCTTTGGGTAAATCAAACCCCAATCTCTTATAAGTTCCACAATCAACACTAATAGCCAAATCATAAAAAGGTGGCAAAATATTTGTAATTTTATCAAATCTATTTAAAAAATCTAAATTTTTTGGTAAATCTGAACTAATATTAAAAACTTTATGTTTGATCTTATTCTCTGCAAATAAGTTTGAAAATGCTAAAGCACTTCCAATAGAATCAGGGTCTGGGTTTACATGAGTAATTATTAAAATATACCTACTTCTTTTTATAAGCTCCAAAGCCTTTGAGTACAAACTCATATCTATTTTATTGCTTAAAATAAAATCTTTTTTCAAAATCAATCAACTCTCATTGAAAAATCAAGCCAAGTCGCTTGATGAATTATACTTCCACTACTAACCGCATCAACCCCTGTTTTTGCATAATCTTGAATCGTATTTAGATTTATATTCCCACTAGCTTCTAACAAAATATGAGAATAGTTTTTATTTCTAAATGCTACTACCTCTTTAATTTGTTCAAAAGTCATATTATCACACATAATAATATCAGCCCCTGCATCCATAGCTTTTTCTACTTGAGCAAAAGTTTCACACTCTATCTCTATTTTTGTAACCCAAGATATTCTTTTTCTAGCTTTTTGTACAAACTCTTTAAGATTTTCTATAGTTCTAAGGTGTGTATCTTTTAACATCAAACAATCATCAAGCCCTAATCTATGGTTTATTGCTCCACCAACTCTTGAAGCATATTTTTCAAAATCTCTTAAATGAGGTCTTGTTTTTCGTGTATCTAAAAGTACAACATCAAAACCTTCAAGTTTTTTTACAAACCTATTTGCCATAGTAGCTATTCCACTTGCATGTTGAAGCATATTTAAAAAAGTTCTCTCACTTGAAAGAAGCTTTGAAGCTCTACCTTCAAGCTTTGCTAAAATATCTCCAGCTTTTATAATATCCCCATCATTTTTTAGAAACTCTATTTTTATTTTTTCTGTTTGAGCTAAAATCTCTGCATATTTAACACCTGCTAGTATTCCATCACTTTTTGAAATTATTTTTGCTGTAAATTTTCCAATAGGAGCTATATCGTAAAAGAGATCTCCTCTTCCATTATCCTCATTAATTGCATATTTAACAAATTTTTTAATATGTATCATATTTCAAACATCCTCTCTAATGCTATTTTTGCCCAATATCTTGTTTTTTCATCTACTTTTATCTCTGTTAATTCACTAATTTTATTATCTTTTATCGATTTTAGAGTTAAATAAACATGTTCTAAAGTTGTTTCATTCATAGTTGGGCACTCTGGCTTTGTTGAACTTAAAATATATGTATTTTTCTCTCTTAATCTATTTACCATATTAAACTCTGTTCCAACAACAACTTTTTGTTCTATTGGTAACTCTTTTATAAATTTTATTAGTTGTGACGTTGAACCAACAAAATCTGCCTTATCACAAACAGCTGGATCACACTCTGGATGAACTGCAACCAAAATATCTGGATACTTTTCTCTATAAAAATCTATATCATCAATATTGAACTGTTGATGCACACTACAAAATCCATTATAACAAATAATATCTGCCTCTTTTAAATCGCTTCCATCTCCAATAACTGCTGATTTTAATCCTAAGCTTTTTGCAAAGTTTTGTCCTAAACAACGATCTGGTACAAAAAATATTTTTTTACCAGATTTTAAACCTTTTTCAATAATTTTATAAGCATTTGAAGATGTACAAACCATTCCACCCATCTCTCCTACTCTTGCTTTTACACTAGCACTTGAGTTTATATATGTAATTGGTAAAATGTCATCATTTGAAATTCCAGCTTCATTCATCTTTTTTAAATTTTCTAAGAAATATCCCTCATCTATCATTCTAGCCATCGCACAACAAGCAATTCGTGGCATCAAAACTCTTTTTTGCGGATTTAAAATTTTTGCACTCTCTCCCATAAATCCAACTCCGCAAAATACGACAAATTCTTTGTTACTCTCCATAACTTTTTTTGCCAACTCAAGACTATCTCCTGTTATATCAGCTAATTCAAAAACCTCATCTCTTTGGTAGAAATGTGCCACTAATACAACATCTAACTCTTGTTTTAATTTTAAAATCTCTTCTTTATAGTTCAATAATATTACCTTCTAAAAATTTTATTAAGTGGGAATATATCAAAAATTTAGTTATAATCTCATTTAATTATAAACAACAAAGGTTATTAATGGATTTTTTTACAAATGAAAATATAGTTTTTTATCTTTTAGCTTATCTTATAGGCTCTATCCCTTTTGGTCTAATTTTGGCAAAAACTTTTGCTGGAGTTGATATAAAAAATGATGGAAGCAGAAGTATTGGTGCAACAAATGTTTTAAGAGTGGTAAAAAAAACAAACCCTACTTTAGCAAAGAAACTAGGAATAGCAACAGTTATTTTAGATGCTCTTAAGGGTACAATTTTACTATTAGTTGGAATGTTTATTTTTAATTTAAGTGCTGAAACTCTTTGGACTATGGCAGTTTTAAGTGTTTTAGGACACTGCTACTCTATCTATTTAGGACTTGATGGGGGAAAAGGAGTAGCAACTGGACTTGGAGTTTATATTGTTTTAATTCCTATATCTACACTTATTGGTGCTATTGTTTGGTTTATTTTTGCAAAGCTTTTAAAAATATCATCTTTATCATCTCTTTTAGCTCTAATTGCAGTAATCATTAGCTCTATTTTTATAAATAATGGTTTAGATATTGGTTCAAACGCACCTATGTACATAATTGCATTTATTATTGTATATAAACATATTCCAAATATTATAAGACTCTTAAAAGGTGAGGAGAAAAAAGTAGTATGACAATAGAGGTAGAAAACCTTACTTTTAAATGTATTGTTGGAATTTTGGATTTTGAAAGAAAAAAAAAACAAAGGGTTATAATCAATCTTAGTTTTGATTATAGTTTTAGTGAAAACAATTTTATTGATTATGCAGAAGTTGTAAATCTTGTAAAGAAAACTATGAAAGAGAATAAATTTGAACTTCTTGAAGATGCTATAATAACAATTAATAAACTCCTTGAAGATAGCTATTGTGTAAAAAATATAAAATTAAAAATATCAAAACCAAATATCTTAAAAAATTGTATTGTAAGCCTCTCTTCTTAAAAAAATTTAGTAACTTTATGGTAAAATCCTTCATTTTTAAAAAAAGGATTTTATCTTGAGAAAAATTATTGTTGCTTGTGCTTTATTGTCTGGAACTTATCTTTTAGCAGATACGACTATGTGTTTTAAAGAAAATCATCCATCTATGTCTACTATTGAGAGTGTACCATTAGAAGGTGGAGCTTGTGGTGGGAAATTCTCTATAAATGATATGAAGAAAAAAGGCTGGCTTGTTGATGATATTAAAATAAATGGTTCTAGTTATATCTATATTTTGAAGACTCAAGACCACGGTAAAGCTATAGCTGGAGTTGCACCATCTGGAATCAGCCAAGAGCAAATGGAAGCAAACATAATTGCTAAGCTTGAAGCAAAACAAGAAGCGGAAGAGGAAGCTCTTATAATAAAAGAGAATCAAGCTATGTTATCAGAAGCTAGAGATTTATACACAACTCAATGTCAAAGTTGTCATGGAGAAAAAGGTGATAAAACAAAAGGTGATTCAAAGCTTAAAAATTTAAGCCAAAAAGATATGGAACAAGCATTAAAAGATTATGAGCTAGGAATTAGTGAAGAGAAAAGAAGCTCTATTTATGGACCTGCACATATTAATTATTTAAATAACAAAAGCATAAAAGGTATAAAAACTTATTTAGATAGTATTCAATAATTTTAAAGGGCATCTGCTCTTTAAAATTATATTTTATCTATCTACTCAACTATTTAAAACTTCAAAATATAAAAAACAAAAGGACAAAACTAGATGGATGCTTATGAATATAGCGAACTATTAAAACTACTTAACACAAAACTAAACAACATAAAAGGTATTTTAAAACCTGATTTATTAAATCAAAGATTACAAGAGATAGTAGAGCTAGAAGCTAGTCAAGATTTTTGGAGTGATGTTGAAACTGCCACAAAAATTGGTATTGAGAAAAATAGAATCTTAGGTAAATTAAATAAATTCAATAAAGCCTTTGAGTCTTTAAATGGAACAAATGAGCTTTATGAGATGGCAAATAGTGAAAAAGATGAAGATACTATGGAACTACTTTATGAAGAAGCTAGTGATTTAGAGGCTTTGATAAAATCTACTGAAATATCTGTAATGCTCTCAAATCCTGATGATGCTTTAAATGCAATTGTTACAATACATCCAGGAGCTGGTGGAACAGAGAGCCAAGATTGGGCTTCAATACTATATAGAATGTATTTAAGATGGGCAGAAAGAAATGATTTTAAAGTTGAAGTATTGGATTATCAAGCTGGAGATGAAGCTGGTATAAAAGATGTGAGTTTTATTATTAGAGGTGAAAATGCCTATGGATATTTAAAAACTGAAAATGGAATTCATAGATTAGTTCGTATCTCTCCATTTGATTCAAATGCAAAAAGACATACATCTTTTACATCAGTTATGGTAAGCCCAGAAATTGACGATAATATTGATATTGTAATTGAAGATAAAGATATTAGAATTGATACATATCGTGCAAGTGGTGCTGGTGGGCAACATGTAAATAAGACTGAAAGTGCAATTAGAATTACTCATATAAAAACAGGTATTGTTGTTCAATGTCAAAATGATAGATCTCAACATAAAAATAAAGATAGTGCTTTTAAAATGTTAAAATCAAAACTATATGAACTTGAACTGGAAAAACAAAGAGCTTCAAAAGATAGTGGAGATAAAAGTGAAATTGGTTGGGGACATCAAATAAGATCTTATGTACTACAACCATATCAACAAGTAAAAGATAGTAGAAGTAACATAGGATACTCAAATGTAGAAGCTATTTTAGATGGTGATATTACAAAAATGATGGAAGATGTTTTAATAGCAAGTAGCTCTAACTAATATCTATAAAAGGTTATATAATAAAAAAGGCTAGAAGAAAATCTTCTAGCCTTTTTCTATTTTCATAAAAGAATATTATAAAAATGATTTTGAATATGCACTATCTGATACATTTTGAGTATCAACTATATATGGAACAAGTGCCATATGTCTTGCTCTTTTAATTGCTTTTTCTACCATCTCTTGAGAGTTTTTAGAATTTCCTGTAAGTCTTCTAGGCATAATTTTACCTCTTTCACTCATAGAAATTTTTAAAAGCTCAATATTTTTATAATCAATAAAATCTACTTTCATTTCAGTATATTTACAAGATTTTTTTCCGTATTTTCTTCTTTCAGCCATTTTTAACTCCTTATTTTCTAAAACGGTATTTCGTCATCAATATCAATTTCAGGAATATTTTGCTCAACTCTTGCTTGAGTTACTCTCCCTGCACCTTGATTTGGATTATAAGATGGTTCAGCATATTGCTCTTTTGGAGCTTGATTATAAGAGTTATTCCCATAAGAACCACTCTCGCTTGAACCTTTACTATCCAACATTTTCATCTCTTCAACTCTCAAACTATGTCTACTTCTAGAACTTCCATCTTGTGCAGTCCATTGTTCAAGAACTAATCTTCCCTCAAGTAAAACTTTAGAGCCTTTTTTTAAATATTGGTTTGCAACTTCTGCACTTCTTCCAAACATATTAAACTCTAAAAAACAAACTTCTTCTTTTTGTTCACCTGTTTGTGATTTATATTTATATGATGAAGCAATTGAACTTTTAGCAACTGCTGAACCGCTAGGTAGGTATTTTAACTCAATATCTCTTGTAAGATTTCCAACCATAATTGTTTTGTTATACATAAAAGGCTCCTTATTTTAAAATGTTATTTTGAAGCTCTTTTTATAGCTTCTTCACTCATTTTAGTCCAAGAACCAACCTCTTTTTTAGTTTCATATTTAATAAACATAAATCTAATAAGCTCTTCGTTGTTTCTATAGTTTCTCTCAATTTCTGCGATTGAGTTTGCTGGTGCTTTAAAATAGATTACATAGTAGTAACCTCTTTTACATTTTTCGATTTCGTATGCTAACTCTTTAATACCAATATTTTCAGTTGCAACTATCTCTGCACCATTTTTTTCAAATAGAGCTTTAACCCCATCAAGTTGTGCTACAGTCTCTTCTTCAGTTAATGTAGGCTTTAAAATAAACATTGTTTCATAATGTTTTAATTTTGACATTCGTTCTCCTTATAGATTGTGCCGATTTTCTTTACATTTCCATTTCATCAGCAAGGATATTTATTTGTAAAGTTTGGGATTTTATCTAAATAAAACTATAAATTTTCTTAAACTTGCTTGTAAATATAAATTTATATTATCTATTTTCTCTGTTTTTATAGCTAGTTCTAAATTTAAAATATACTCTAACATCCCCAAAAATTGTTTTGGTTTTATATTTATTGCTAATTTTGATTTTTTCTCCCAAATATGCTTTGGAGGATTGTATCCCAAAACCTCAATAGGGTTTACAACAGAAAAAATTCTAGCATGAGAACTAATCATAAATAGTTGTTGAATAAATGAGCTAATTTGATTTAAAATAAAAATCTCATTTAAACCCTCTTCCAATAGAAGAGCTAAATCATTCCCTATATCTTTAAAAGCAATTAAATCATATAAGAAATCATCAAAATTTACACTTCCTACTCCAAAACAGTGTAAATCAACAAGTTTTGTAGTAACTTTTTCATTTAAAATAAGCAATTTATTTAAATCATTTGTACTAAGAGAGATATCTTGTTTATGCATAAAATAGAGATGATTTAATGCACTCTCATCATAATCTATTTTTAATCTTTTTGCTTCATTTTGTAAAAAAGCTAATGCTTCATTTGTCATTAAAGCAAAAAACCTAACTGCACAAGCATTTTGTTTAGCACTAAAACTACTCTCCATAGATTTAAAATCTACATCTCCCATACAAGCCAAAATAAGAGTACTATCTTTATTTGTATTTGCAGCTTCAACTAGAATATCTAGCTCTTTTTTTGGAATTTTTTTATCTATTTTCACCAAAATTACATTATTTGATGAAAATAAAGATGACTGAAGAAGTCTATCCTTTGTATATTTAAAGTTATACTCTTCAAAATATAGTTTCTCTATCTCTTCATCTTTTGCTATTAACTTTGAAACTAAATATGAGTATTGCTCAACCAAAAATGTTGATTGACCATAAAACATATAAGAACTAAATCTTTTGTTTGCCTTTAAATATTTATCAAATTCACTTTTATACATAGGCAAAATATTACCCTAAGTTTACTTTTATTATAATTTTTATTAATTTTAATAATTAAAAAGGGGTTTGTTATGTATAAAATTGTTCTTCCTATTTTAGGATTTGAAGCTTTTTCAAAAGTTGATGTTGAAAAGGTAGATGAGTTTGTTGCTTTTTTAAAGTTTGAAGATGGTTCTAAAATATCTATTGTAAATATAAATATTTTAAATAAAGTTTCATTTGATTTTCAAATTGATAATAAAACTTTAGAAGCTTTAAAAATAAAATCAAAAGATGATTTCTCTACTCATTTTATTTTAGTTTCACAAGATCCAATTGAACACTCAATTATAAATCTAGTTTCTCCAATTTTTATAAATGAAAAAGAGAAACTAGTTGGTCAATATGTTACAAATGAAAAGGTTGAACCATATCTAGCCTCTTTGAATAAGTGTATAAGCTTATAATATTTTAGCAACTATTATTTTAGTTGCTAAATTACTCGATACTATTTTTACTTTATGTTTTGAAAATAGTTTCTGTCCTTTATAATTTTCAATTACAACTTTAAGCCCAAACATTTTATCAATGCAAACTGCTTTTGCTCTTTCTACATCAACTATTTTTACTCTAATTTCATTTCCAATATTATCTTTTGCCCATCTTGCATAAGTTCTATCTTCAAAATCCCAAACAAGTTTATCTATATTTCTCTCTTGTTCTGAAATATGTGTACAGATATCATCTATCTCTTTTGGTAATTTCTTACTCTTTAAAATTCTATGCAATATCAAATCAGAATATCTTCTAATAGGACTTGTAAAGTGTGAATATGATTTAAAACCTAAACCAAAATGCCCCAAATTTTTTGAGGAATATTTTGCTTGTGTAAGGCTTTGAATAATAAGCTCATCAATCTCTTCTCTTAGAAGTAATTTATCTGCCTCTTCTTGAATATGAGCTATTGTTTGGTGAACATCATCTTTGATTTTTGCTTTTACTCCAAGAATATTTACATCATCAATTAGCTTTGATAGAGCCTTAAAATTTGGCTCTTCATGAACTCTAAAAATTCCTAAAGTTCCAACTTTTTTACTAGCTTCAATATTTGCTAATAACATACACTCCTCTATTAGCTGATGAGAAGCTGTTGATTTTTCAATTTCAACACTTTGAAGAAGTTGATTTTTTAGCTTTAACCTATTTTCTTGAGACCTAAAGTCATAACCCTTTTTAAGTCTATCTTTTCTAAGCTTTTTTGTAACTTCATAAAGAGGAAGAAGATAGTCAAAAATCCTCTTCTCATTTTCATTATATTGGTCAAAATTATTTTCTAAAACCCTATCAATTCTCCCATATGAGAAATTTCTATGGTTTTTTATAATAGCAGTAAAAAGTTCACTGCTTTTTACTTTTAGATTTTTTAAGTCCAGTTTTAATTTAAAAACATATGCATATCTATCTATACCTTCTTTTAAGGAACATAAGTTTTCACTTAAAATTGATGGTAACATAGGAAGTGTTCTAGTTGGTAAATATATAGTTGAAGATTTCTTATATGCTAAAGTATCTAAAGAACTACCCTCTTTTACAAAATATGAAACATCTGCAATTGCAACAAAAAGAGTGCTATCTTTTTCATCAAAATATATTGCATCATCATGATCTTTTGCACTATTTGGATCTATTGTACAAAATGGCAGCTCTCTTAAATCAACTCTTTGGTTTTCATCTTCAATAAACTCATCTACTTCAATTTTTTGCTCATCTCTATAAAGTTCTTCATAAATGTACAAACTAATAAATTCATCTATCTTTGGCTCATCTAAATTCCCAATAAACTTAATCTCTTTAAACTCTTTGTTGTCTATTATTAAAACATCACCATTTTTATAAGTTTTTGTATTTTTACTAGCTAACTCTATATTCTCTTTTAATGTAAAAAATGAACTATCTTCAACATATACTAAAATTTCAGCTTTTTTCCCATCAAGTACTTTTGTAACTTTTGCTTTAATCTTACTTCTTGGGTTAAAAACTCTTTTTGCCAAAACTAAATCATTGTTAAATGCTCCATTTAAATAATCTAACTCTATTTTTATATTTTTTATAGGATTTAGTAAATCTTCTAAAATAGCAAAATTTTTATCTATTTTTAAAATCCCTATTTTATACTTTGAATTTATCTCAAAATCTTCACCAACTTTTATAATAATCTCATCTTTTATATAGCTATTAATTACTCTTTTTTCATCTTGAGAAAAATCAAATATCTTCTTTTCAATTTTTGTAAATATATCTTTTAACAACTCTTATCCTTTTATTTGCACTATTATATAGTTTTTCTTTTAAATCTAATATTTATCTATATTTTTGTATAATCTTGCTAAATTTTTAAAAAACAGAGGGTAGATAAATGGCAATAAATGTATTCTATGACAAAGATTGTAATATAGAGTTAATCAAATCAAAAAAAGTAGCAATGATTGGTTTTGGTTCACAAGGACACGCACATGCTGAAAACTTAAGAGATAGTGGTGTTGAAGTTGTTGTTGGTTTAAGAAAAGATGGAAGCTCTTGGAAAAAGGCTGAAGCTAAAGGATTTAAAGTATTAACAGTAGCTGAAGCTACAAAAATTGCTGATGTAGTTATGATACTTTTACCAGATGAGAGTCAATCTGAGATTTATGAAAATGAGATTAAACCAAATCTTAAAGCTGGTGCTTATTTAGCATTTGGACATGGATTTAACATTCACTACAAAAGAATTATCCCAAATGCAAATATGAATATTATGATGATTGCTCCAAAAGCTCCAGGACACACTGTAAGAAGTGAGTTTGTAAAAGGTGGAGGAATTCCAGATTTAATTGCAGTTCATCAAGATGCTTCAGGAGATACAAAACAAGTTGCTTTAGCATATGCAAGTGCAATTGGTGGTGGAAGAACTGCAATTATTGAAACAACTTTCAAAGATGAAACTGAAACTGACCTATTTGGAGAACAAGCAGTTCTTTGTGGTGGTGCTGTATCTTTAGTTCAAGCTGGATTTGAAACATTAACAGAAGCTGGATATGCTCCAGAACTTGCATATTTTGAGTGTTTACATGAATTAAAATTAATTGTTGATTTAATGTATGAAGGTGGAATTGCTGATATGAGATACTCTATTTCAAATACTGCTGAATATGGTGATTATGTATCTGGAAAAAGAGTTATCAACTGTGAATCTAAAAAAGCTATGAAAGAGATTTTAAAAGAGATTCAAGATGGAAGATTTGCAAAAGATTTCATCCTTGAAGGTCAAGCTGGATACCCAAGAATGCATGCAGAAAGAGCAAATGCAAAAGCTTCTTTAATTGAGCAAACAGGTGTTAAATTAAGAACTATGATGCCATGGATTGCATCTAAAAAAATAGTTAACCAAGAGACTAACTAAAAATTTTAAGAGCTTCTGCTCTTAAAATAACTTAATATTTATGACAAAAAAAATAAGAAAAAAACGAAAAATATCTCCTATAAAAAAAAGCCTAAGAAAGAAAAATCTTGCTAGAAATTTTATTGTGCTTTTATCTCTTATTTTTATACTCCTACTTTTTGCTTATTTTTTCTTGAGTAAAAATAATCAAGTAGTAAAACCTTCAGAAAAAAACAATATTCTACAATCTCAAAAAACATATTCAAATGATGAAGTTATGGAAGAGGTTCTTAAAAATATATATCCAAATAGTAAAGATAATATATTAGAAAAGAAAGATGATGAAAAACTTGAGTTTGAAAAAGATATTAAAAAAGAAGTTTTAGAGAAACAAAAAGAGATTGAAAGTAGTAAAAAAGTTGAAAAAACTATCGAACAAAAACCTACAAAAGAGATAGAAGAAGAGATAATTGAAGATAAAAAAGAGTTAAAAGAAGCAAAGACAAGTGAAAAATACCCCATAGTAACAAAAAAAGATAGCTATAAATATGACTTACAAGCTAAACCCAAACTAGTAATTATTATAGATGATGTTGTCTCAAAATCTCAAAAAGATAAGATTTTAAATATTGGTTATCCAATAAACATCTCTTTTTTACCTCCTACAAATGAACATAAAGAGTCTGCTCAAATAGCACAAAATCTACCATTTTATATGATACATTTTCCAATGCAAGCTTCAAAAAACTTTAAAAATAGTGAAGTTGATACTTTAAATATAAGTCATAGCTACGAAAAAATTGAAGAAAGAGTAAAAAAATTAAGAGATTGGTATCCAAATGCAACTTATACAAATAACCACACAGGTTCAGTATTTACAGAAAATTATGAATCTATGGATATGCTTTTTCGTGCTTTAAAAAAGTATAATTTTATCTTTGTAGATAGTAAAACAACACCAAATAGTGTAGCAAAAGAGCTCTCTGTAAAATACCAAATGCCATATATTGTAAGAGACACTTTTTTAGATAATGATAGAAATTTCACAGCAATCCAGAATCAACTAAAAGATGCTATAAAAGTTGCTAAAAAAGATGGTTATGCAGTAGCTATTGGGCATCCATACGATATTACAATAAAGGTCTTAAAAGAGTCTAAACACCTTTTAAATGATGTTGAACCAATATTCTTAAACAAACTTCCATATTTATAAAATTTTAGTTAAAATAAAAATAAAAATTATCAAGGTTTTTTATGATAACTCAACTTGATTTTAAAATTTCAGAGCTTAATGCTATGAAAAAATATCCACAAGAACTTTATTTTATAGGAAACAGTGAGCTTTTAAAAAGAAGAAAAATCTCAATTGTAGGTACACGAAGACCCTCATCTTATACAAAAGAGTTTACATATAAACTTGCTTCAAAACTATCACAAAATGATATTTGTATAGTAAGTGGTGCTGCTATGGGAGTCGATAGTATAGCTCATAGTGGAGCTGGTGTAAAAAATACAATCGCAGTTGTAGCAAATGGTTTAGATATAAGGTATCCATTGGTTAATAAAAATCAAATAATTGAAATTGAGAAAAACGGTTTAATTATTTCAAATTTTAAAGAAGGCGAAAAAGCAAGGAAATATACCTTTGTTTTAAGAAATGAGATAGTTGTAGCATTGGGTGAAAAATTAATTGTTTGTGAAGCTGATTTAAACTCTGGAAGTATGACATCAGTAGAGTTTGCACTTAAACAAAACAAAGAGATTTTTGTTTTACCACATAGAATAAATGAGAGTTTAGCTACAAACGAATTGATCAAAAAAGGCTTAGCAAAAGCAATTTACGATATTGATGAGTTTATAGAAGATATTGTTGGAGTTGGGCTTTTTGGATTCCAAAATAGCTTTGATGAGATTTTAGAGTATTGTAAAAGTAACCCAATTTATGATGAAGTACTTCTAAAATATCCAGATAAAATATTAGAGTATGAGCTAGATGGTAAAATAGCTATCAAAGATGGAAAAGTTTTTGTAGTTTAGATTTATTTTTAAATTTCTTTTAAGTAAATATTAACTATTATTTTATCAAACAATCGTTTGGATAATTAAATGGCAATAAAAAAAACATCAAAAGAAGAGATTTTACAAGAAGCTATAAAGCTTTTTAAGTTAAAAGGTTATTATAACTGTTCTATGGCAAATATTGCAGATGCTTGTGGACTTATTAAAGGAAGTATCTATCACTATTTTAAGAGTAAAGATGAAATTGGAATAGAATCTTTAAAATATATACATAACTATTTCGTAGATAATATATTTAGTATTGCATATGATAAGAATTTAAAAGATGAAGAAAAAATAAAACTAATTGTTAAAAAAACAGATGAGTATTTTTTAAATAGTAAAGGCGGTTGTTTATTAGGTAATTTAGCTTTAGAAGTTAGTAGTGAAAATATAGATTTTAAAGAAGTTATTAAAGAGTATTTTACTGCTTGGGAAAATGCTTTATTTAATATATTTAAAAACAAGTACGAAGAATCTAAATCAAGAATTTTAGCTAGAGAGTATGTTGCATTAATTCAAGGTTCTATTATGATGATGAATCTATATGATGATTCTTCAAATTATCTACAAGTAGGTGAAAAATTGATTAGTTTAATCTAATCTTTTTTTTTAATATATTATTCAAACAATCGTTTGTTTTTAAAGGAGATTTATGGAAGTATTTACACAAGAACATATATTTATAAGAGAAAAATACAAAACAACAAAACAAGTTGAAAATATATTTGAGTATATGAATACAACAATTCCAAGCGATATAATGATAAAGTTTATTGAAAGCATGAACTACTTCTTTCTTGCAACATCTAGTAAAGATGGTAGAGTTAATGTAAATTTCAAAGGTACGCAATCAAAAATATTAATAAAATTTTTGAATAAAAATAAATTTATATTTCCTGATTTTAATGGAAATGGTATTTTACACTCCATTGGTGATATAGAATCAAATCCTCACGTTGGATTATTATTTATAGATTTTTCTAAAGACATTAGAATTAAAGTAAATGGAAGAGCAAAAGTAATTGATAATAAAGAATTAATCAATAGCTATTTAGATTTATTTGATTCTTTTAATTATTCAAAATTAATAGAAGTAGAAATTGATTACATAATACCAAACTGCTCTGCAAATCTAAATATTGTAAGAAATTCTATATTGGAATTACATTAGTTATAAAAATTGTTAAAGAATTGGTTATCTTAATCTAATCTTCTTTTTTTAATATATTATTCAAACAATCATTTGTTTGCAAAAGGAGTTTTATGCATAGTTATTTACAAAAATTTAAAGGTAAAAAAGTTGAGTTAGTCCCCAAATCAACTTTAAATGAGATTTTATTTGCATTTGTTGGAAGTTTTATAGCAATTGCTATTATTGGTTATTTTACAAAGACTTATGACAATTTATTAATAATGGGTTCATTTGGAGCTAGTTGTGTATTACTTTTTGGTTTTCCTAAAAGTGCATTTTCACAACCAAGGAATGTCATATTAGGTCATTTTATATCATCATTAGTAGGACTATTATTCTTACATTTTATTGGAAATGATTATATTAGTATGTCATTAGCACTTGCAATTGCAATATCACTTATGATAGCAACAAGAACAGTGCATCCACCAGCTGGATCAAATCCAATTATAATATTTTTATTGGGAGCTTCATGGGATTATTTAATATTTCCAACATTAATAGGTTCAATAATTCTGGTAATTGTTAGTTTGTTTTATAATAACTTGCACAAAAATAGAAGTTATCCAGATTATTGGTATTGAGTTAAAGGAACTATAAATTATTTTATAGTTCCTTTTTTATTTTAGTATCTTAATTGATAAGTTATATCTCCAGCTCCAACACCTAAAAATATCCCTTCATCATAAGTTTTTATAATTTTATCATCTTTAATAAGCTCTATTTTACCCTCATAAGATACCACTCTATCAGCAAAAATAGGATTGTATGAAGCAAACTCTTTTTCAAAATCAATATCTATTCTTTTCTCACCAGCAACTGTCCAAAGTGGTAGTATTATAAGTTCATCACATCTTCTAAAACACTTTTTAAACCCCTCAAGATTATCACTAGTTCTGCTATATTTATGAGGTTGCCAAAGAACTATTCTATTATTAAAATTTGTAAGATTATCATATAACTCAACTGATTTCATAGTTGCTTCAATCTCTGTTGGATGATGTGCATAATCATCAATTACAACAAATCTTTCATTTGATTGAACAATATCAAATCTTTTTTTAATCCCTTTATACTTCTTAAGATTTTCTCTAATAGTTTCAATATTTAATTCATTTAGTGCAGCAAGAATTGCCAATGAAGCATTTGAAGCTATATGAAATCCAAATCCCCAAACTTCAAATTCTCCATAATCTTTTAGTGTGAATTTGGTACAAGGTTCTCCATTTTTTAAAGTGTAACATAGATTTTTTATATCTTTTGACGGGTATAAATATGTAGCATTTTCTATTTTTAGTTTTTTTACATCTTTATCTTCACCATTTACTACTTTTACTTTTGCCAAAGATAAAAAAGTTTCATAAGAGTCATAAAATTTATCATAATCATAAGCATAATACTCCATATGTTCAGGCTCAGCATTTGTTACTATTGCACAATATGGATTTGAAAGTAAAAAAGAAGCATCACTCTCATCTGCCTCAAAAGCTACAGTTTTATCAATATATCTAAAATTTGAGCCAAACTCTTTTGGAATTGCTCCTATTAATGCACTACTTTCTAAAATTGTAGCCAAAATAGCAGTTGTAGTTGATTTCCCATGAGCACCTGCTACACAGTAGTTTTTCTTATCTCCTAAAATTATAGGTAGTGCTTCTTTTCGGCTCATTGTTCGTATTTGATTAAGTCTAGCTTCTATTAGCTCAGGATTTTCATCTGTAACTGCAGCTGAGTAGATAACCAAATCTAAATCTGGTGTAATATTTTTTGCATCTTGTGGACAAGATATTTTTATACCCTCTTTTTCCAACTCTTTTGTGATAGCTGAGCTTTTCATATCACTACCACTCACACTATGTCCATCAAAGTTTAAAAATCTAGCCAGTGCTGAAAGCCCTATTCCCCCAATTCCAATAAAATGAACTCTCAATTTATTTCCTTTTTTTCAATTAAATGTTTTAAATTTTCATACTCTTTTTTTAAAAACTCTTGATTGTTTTCTAAAAAATCATCTACTTCAAAATTGAAACTTGTGATAAAATATCCATACTCTTCTTTAGCTTCAAGTTCATTTTTATCAACAAACTCTTCATAGAAATATTCAAAGTCCAACTCTTTTGATAAATTCACAAGCAAAACTTCCATATTTTTTTTCAAAAAATTATCATCAATACTATTTGCTAGAGTAAAAAATAGTGCTTTTGATAGTTCAAAATCACTATTTGACCACTTTTCAATAGCAAGTTCATAAAAAGCTCTAATAGTTAAAAAGTCATTTTTTTCAAGCTTTAACAGCTCATTTTTCTTCAATTTTTCTTCAAGATTAAGACTAGCAACCTTTAAGATTTCATCATAAAGTCTATCTATTTTATCTTCTTGTAAATCTAAAACGAGCATAGTATCCAAAATTTCATACATCATCTCTATATTTTGATTTTTTATTGAATTTTGCATTGCTGCTTCCAAATAGATTAAAAAATCTGGGTTTGTTCTAGCTTCGTTTAAATCATCTTTATTCATTTTATACCTGTTCTTCAGAAATTGGAATTAAAATTTGATTAAATTTATTCATATCAAAAGCAACTAAATCACTATTTGTATAGAAAAATTTCACAAATGACCTTTTTTTAAACATTTTTTGTTTTAAAGGTAATATTTGTAACATCTCTTTTTGTTTTTTTAACTCTCGTATTGGATTCTCAACACCTTTTATAATCTCAATTTTTTCATTAAATATTTTTGCTAAATTTTCATAGTGGTCTAGTAAACTTAGCTGATTATCTTTTTGTCCTATTGGATCATAATCAAATATTTTAGTTTTTAGTTTTAACTGAGTTGCAACATCAAAAATTATTGGTGAAATCTGTTCATAACTTCCACTATCATTTAAAACAACTCCCACATTTTTTGAAGATTTTAAACTCTCATCTCCTATTTTAAAAATTGGGATTTTTAACTCTAAAAGAAAGTTTAATTTATATAAATCTTTAAACATAGCCTTTGTCAAAACAAGTAAACCAATATTATACTTTCTACTATCTTCTTTAATTATCTCTTTAAATCCTAAATTTGCATAATCTATTTGCAGAATTATTGTAGGAAAATATCTCAATTCAGTTTTAATAAGCTCCATAATTGCAACAGTTGAAGGTCTTGTAACTTTTACAATAAGTAAAGAATTTTTTAGTTTCTCATTTAGATATTTTGCCTCATCAAGAGCTTTTTTTACACTCTTTTCATCTTCTAAATAGAGATCTAAATATAGATATATTTTACTACCAAATGGCATAGGAAATTGACCTTGAGTCTTACCTATAACATTATAAATATTCATCAAAACTGTTGGTTTTCCAATAACCAAAATCAAATCATTTGGTTTTAAAACTGAAGATTGTTTTAGATTTATTAGTTTTTGATTTCTATATAGACCAAATATTTTCCAGTCCTTTTGCTCAATTGAGTCAATAGAACGATAAGCATAAGAGCTTCCAAATGGAATTTTTATCTCCATTATTTCACCCTGTTTTAAACCAATATTTTGAGCCAAAACTGGTACATTTGGTAATCTTTCAACCATTCCATTTGCTAAAACATCAATTCCTCTATAGATACTAACCATTGGGTCTTTTATATTTATTCCCCAATAATCCAAAATAGTAATTTGAAGATTTTTTTTGTATTCTCTAATATTTTTAATTACACTTAGCATCTCATCTTTTGAGCCAAGTGCCATTAAAACTTCACTATGGATATTTTTATCTAAAACCATTGATAATTTTGAGTTTGAAGTAGGGTCAAACTTATAAAATGTAAAATTTGATGGTTTTTGAATAGGTAAAATAATATCATTCATATATACAACATCATAGCTATTATCACCTGTATTTGACTCTACAATCCTTTGTAAAAGCTTCTTTGCAACTATTCCATCTAGTATAATTAATATCTTTTTCATGGGCGAAATTATATCTTAAAAAGTTTAATAGTAGATTTTAGATAGAATATAATCTTAATTAAAAAAAGGTTTATAATATTTATGGAATTTCAAATTAATGCAACTTCAAATGGTGCAAGAGCATGTACAATTAAGACAGCTCATAGTACTATAGTAACTCCCGTTTTTATGCCTGTTGGTACTCAAGGAACTGTAAAAGCTTTGGATGCTAATGATTTACTAGAAATGGGTGCTAAAATTATTTTAGGGAATACTTATCACTTATATTTAAGACCTACTAGTAAGCTAATCAAAAAGTTTGGTGGCCTTCACGGTTTTTCAAAATTCCCAAACTCATTTCTTACTGATTCAGGTGGATTTCAAGCATTTTCACTAAGTGATAACTCAAAGCCAGATGAAAATGGGATAATGTTTAAATCTCATATAGATGGAAGTAGACACTATTTTACACCAAAAAGTGTTTTAGATACTCAATATGAACTAAATAGCGATATTATGATGATTTTAGATGATTTGGTTGCCCTCCCAAATACAGATGAAAGAATAAAATTATCTATTGAAAGAACTACAAAATGGGCAAAAGAAGCAATTGATTATCATATGGAACAAAAAGCTCGTGGTATTGGAACAGAGCAAAATATATTTGCTATTATCCAAGGAGGAACTAGTAAAGAGTTTAGAAAACTAAGTGCAACACAACTTTGTGCTATGAGTGATTTTGATGGTTTTGCTATTGGTGGATTAAGTGTTGGTGAACCAAATATTGATATGTACGACACTGTAGAGTGGACAACACAATTTATGCCAAAAGAGAAACCAAGATATTTAATGGGAGTTGGAACACCTGAAGATTTAATAGAAAATATCGAACGAGGTGTTGATATGTTTGATTGTGTTATGCCAACAAGAAATGCAAGAAATGGTACACTTTTTACCTCTTTTGGAAGGTTAAATATAAAAAAAGCTGAGTTTAAAGAGGATATTAGACCAATAGATGAAAATTGCTCTTGCTACACTTGTAAAAATTTTACAAGAGCATATTTAAATCATCTTTTAAGAGCAGGTGAAATAACATACTTTAGACTAGCTTCAATACATAATATCTTTTACTATTTAGATTTGATGAAAAAGGCTAGAGAAGCTATTTTAAAAGATAATTGGGTGGAGTTTAAAAAAGATTTTTATGCTAAAAGAGGCAAATAAATCTTTTTTTTGATAAAATAGTCAAAAAATTTTAAGAGCAACTCGTTGTTCTCTTTAGGATTTTGCTACTTTTAGTTAAATTTTATTTAATACTAAAAAGTAGTATTTAAATATTTTGGTTACCGTTAAAAAGGTAACCTTTTAAAGGAAAAATATGTCAAATATTATTGTAGATGATAATTTAATAGCAAAACTGGAAAAACTTTCAAGTTTGAAAATAGAAGATGACAAAAAAGATAAAATAAAAAGTGATATTTCTCAAATGCTTGAGTTTGTAAACAACCTAAATGAAATAGATGTTTCAAATGTTGAAGCAACATCAAGCACAGTAAAAGGTGGAACTCCTTTTAGAGAAGATATTGCAATATCAAGTAAAGAGATTTCAGATAGTATTTTAAGAAATGCACCAAAAAGTGAAGATAACTACTTTATAGTTCCAAAGATTATTGAGTAAACCTATGATAAAAGTTTATGGAATAAAAACTTGCGGAAGTGTGAGAAATGCTCTTAAATTCTTCAAAGATCACAATATAGAAATTGATTTTATAGACTTCAAGACTACAAAAGTAGATTTAAAAACTGTTGAGAAATGGTCACAAAAAGTTGATATAAACATACTTTTTAACTCTAAAGGTACAAAATATAAAACTATGAATTTAAAAGAGTTAAATCTTGATGAACAAGGAAAAAAAGAGTATTTAGCAAATGAACCTATGCTTTTTAAAAGACCTGTTATTGAGTTTGGTGATAAATTAATTGTTGCTTGGAATGAAGAAGAGTATAAGAAGATTTTTTTATAAATCTTCTTATGTTAGAGAAAATATAAACTTTTCAATAAAAAACTCTATCTATACTCCCAAACAACTCCCAAAGCAGTATCCATAATTGATATATTTATAGAAGACAACTCATCTCTTATGCTATCTGCTTTTGCAAAATCTCTCTCTTTTTTTGCCTCTGCTCTTTGTAAAATTAGCTCTTCTATTTGTTTTTTAAGCTCTGGACTAACTCCAAATTGAAAGTATAAATAAGCATCACTTCCACCAAATCCTAATATTTTTTCAATAAACTCAATATTTGCAACAATCTCTTGTCTTAGAAGCTTATCTTTTGGATTTTTATCCAAACTATCATTTGAACTATTTATAAATTCATCAATAAAAGCAAGTGCTAATGATGTATTCAAATCATCATTTAATGCTTCCAAAATCATAGTTTCAAACTTCTCATTTACTTTTGAAGCAGCTACTCCATAAACCCTTTTTTTAACTCTATAGAGTTTATCAAGTCTTTTTTTACTAGCTAGCAAATCCTCTTCATTGAAGTTTATATTTGCTCTATATGAAGTACTAAGAAGATAAAATCTAACAACTTCTCCACTATAAGATTTTAAAACATCTTTTAAGAAAAATGAGTTTCCTAAAGATTTACTCATTTTTTCGCCATTTATATTTACAAAGCCATTGTGCATCCAATATTTTGCAAGATTTTGTCCACTTGCACATCTTGTCTGACTAGCTTCATTTTCATGATGTGGAAAAAGTAAATCAGCCCCGCCACAATGAATATCTATTTGAAAAGGCTCATCTTTATAAGCTAAATGTTTTTCAATCATAGCACTACACTCTATATGCCAACCTGGTCTTCCAGCTCCAAAATTTGAAGGGAAAGAGACCTCACTTGCTTTTTCAAATTTCCAAAGAGCAAAATCAGAGCTATTTCTTTTTTGATTGTTTGTTTCAACTCTTGCTATACTATTCTCATCACTTGCTTGGTGTGATAAAGAGCCATAAGAGTTATCTTTTGAAACATCAAAATATATACTATCTTCGGTTTTATATGCAATATCTTTTAAAAGTAATTTCTCTATCATCTCTTTCATAGATTCAAGATTTTCTGTAGCTTTTGGCTCAAAACTGTTTGGTAAAATATTTAGAATTTCCATATCATTTTTATATCTTTTTATATAAAAATTTGTAATCTCTTCTAAAGTTTTACCCTCTTCTTTCATTTTTTTAATAATTTTATCATCAATATCTGTAAAATTTTTTGCAAATATTACTTCATAGCCATTTGCTTTTAAAACTCTATGAAGTAAATCAAAAGCTATAGCACTTCGTGCATGTCCCAAATGAGAATTATCATAAACAGTTGGTCCACAAACATAAATTTTTACTAAATTATCTTTTAAAGAGACAAACTCAACTTTTGTTTTCTTTGATGTATCATAAAAATATATCTTTTTCATACTATTTAAATAGTGCCTCAAGGCTTGATGTATCTGCTATTTTATCTTCTTTTTTAGTTTCAAAATTTGAAGCTGTTGCACCTGTTTCAATCTCAACTATTTCTATATCATATTTAGTAAGCATAGAAGCCAATCTTATATTTAACCCTGCTTTTCCTATGGCTTTGCTTTTTTGCTCACTATTTATCATTACAATTGCCTTACCTTTTTCTCCATTTTTTGGATGCTCTTCTATTTTTACACTATTAACTAAAGCTGGACTTAAAGCTCTTGATATAAACATTTCTGGAACAGTAGAATACTCTATACAGTCGATATTTTCACCATTTAACTCTTTTGAAACTGCATTTATTCGTACACCTTTTACTCCAACAATTGCTCCAATAGCATCTATTTGTGGACTTGTAGATATAAGTGCTATTTTTGATCTAGTTCCTGGAATTCTAGCACTTGCTTGAATAATAATTTTCTCATCTTTAAGCTCTGGAACTTCCATCGTAAGTAGGTTTTCTAGGAATTTTGGACTAGTTCTCGATAACTCAATCATCAAACCTAAACCTTTATCTATATTTACAGATTTTACAACTGCTTGAAGAGTATCTCCTACTTTAAAGTGTTCACCTTTTATTCTATTTTTTCTTTGAAGAATCCCTTTTATCTCACCAATTTCAATAAAAGTACTATCATTCTTATCTACTCTTGTAACAACTCCTGATACTGTTTTTCCGACTTTTTCTCTATATTTTGACATAATATTTTCTTCAACAAATCTTTGAAGCTTGTACTCAAAATTACTAGAAAGAATAGTTGCGGCATTTCTTCCCATATTTTCAAACTCTAACTCATAACTCAAAGAGTCTCCTAGCTCTAAATCACTATTAATCGCTTTTGCTTCATCTATTGCTATAAAATTTTCTTTATTTATTTGAGTCCCATCTTCATTTTGTAAATCTTCAAATAATCTCTTATCATCATTTGCTACAACTTCTATTTTTTGGAAAAGTGTTAATTTTTTATTTGCTCTATCTACTTTTGCATCGAATATCAAAGTATAATCAACCATTTTCTGAGCAGTTTTAATCAAAGCCTCTTTTAGAGCATTTTCAACATCTGTAATTTTAAGACCTTTTTCATAAGCTATTGAGTCTAAAATATCTATTATTTTATCCATAATTGTATCCTATAGTTTTTTTAACATTGAAATGGTAAGTTTGATTTTCAATGCAAGTTTTAGGGCAATAGTATATCAAAAATACCTTTTATAGAAATTAAAGCAATTTTTCACTAAAATATACGATTATTTGAAAAAAAAGGTTTAATAAAATGGAACTATTAATTGCTAGAAATGAATTAAATGAAAAGCCAAAAAAAGTACAGTTGGAAAAAATCAAAGATGAGTTAAAAAAAGATACTCAAAAAATATTTTACTTTGATAGAGACAACTCTCACAAAGATATGATGGCTTTAGTTGAATCTTTAGAGAAAGAGGGATTTAATATCTACTTTAGAGAGATTAAATTTGGATTAGCTGATGATGAGTATATGTATGAGGTTCATGCACTGTAATATTTATAGTGCCATAAAATATGAGTAAAAAACTATTTATACAAACTTTAGGCTGTCAAATGAATGACACCGATAGTAAGCATATTCAAGCAGAGCTTGAAAAACATAAAGGTTATACAGCAACAAATACTCTTGAAGATGCTGATTTGATTATTATAAACACTTGTAGTGTTAGAGAAAAACCTGTTCAGAAACTATTTTCTGAAATTGGGCAATTTAACAAAAAGAAAAAAGATGGTGCTAAAATTGGAGTTTGTGGATGCACTGCTTCACATTTAGGAAAAGATATTATAAAAAGAGCACCTTATGTTGATTTTGTTTTGGGTGCTAGAAATATCTCAAAAATCAAAGATGTTGTTGATATAAAAGGCTCTGTAGAGATAAGTATTGAAAACGATGACTCTACATATGAGTTTGCAATAGCAAAAAATAACAGCTTTAGAACTAGTGTAAATATATCTGTTGGTTGTGACAAAGAGTGTACATATTGTATAGTTCCTAGTACAAGAGGAGATGAAATATCTATTCCACCTGAAATGATAGTTGCACAAATACAAAAAGCAGTTGATAATGGTGTTGTTGAAGTTGCACTTTTAGGACAAAATGTAAACTCTTATGGGAAAAGATTTAGCTCTAATAGAGAAAAATATAGTTTTACAAAACTACTTCAAGATATATCAAAAATAGATGGTTTAAAACGAATTAGATTTACATCTCCACATCCACTTCACATGGATGATGAGTTTATAGAAGAGTTTGCAAGAAATCCTAAAATTTCTAAATGTATTCATATGCCTTTACAAAGCGGCTCTACAAAGATTTTAAAGGCTATGAAAAGAGGATACACAAAAGAGTGGTTTTTAAATCGAGCTTTTAAAATGAGAGAGTTAATTCCAAATTTAAGAATTACAACAGATATTATTGTAGCTTTCCCAGGGGAAACAGATGAAGACTTTTTAGATACTTTAGATGTTGTAAATCAAGTGAAGTTTGACCAAATTTTTAACTTCAAATACTCTCCAAGACCAAATACAAAAGCTCTTGAACTAAAAGAACAGGAGATTGAAGATAGTGTTGGTAGTGCAAGACTTGAAGAGCTAATCGAACTTCACAAAAGATATTTAGAAAACTCTATGCCAAATATGCTTGGAGAAACTGTAAATATTTTGGTTGAGAGTTTAAAACCAAATGGAGAGGTAAGTGGATACACAGATAACTACTTTTTAGTGTTTACAAAAGGGAGTGATGAGCTACTTGGGAAATTTGTAGATGTAAAAATTACAGAAGTTACAAGAACTTCTTTAAAAGGTGAAATAGTAGCATAATGTGGAAAGAATTTAAGAAAAAATATGCTCCTTATTTACTATATTTAATAGCAAAATTTATATATGTAACAAATAAAAAAATTTATCACCATCCAAAAGATGACAAAGAACCATTTGTTTTATGTATGTGGCATGGTGATTTACTTTCACAAATCTTTAACTATCATCACTTTAGAAAAGGTTGGGTTATAAAAGCTTTGATTAGTGAAAATAGAGATGGAGAGATGATTGCAAAAATCGCTTCGCTTTTTAATTGTGGAGCAATTCGTGGTTCTAGCTCAAATGGTGCATCAAAAGTTTTAATAAGAGCAATAAAAGAGCTAAAAATTGGTAACGATGTAGCAATTACTCCTGATGGTCCAAGAGGTCCACGATATAGTATTGCAGATGGGGTTGTAATAATTTCACAAAAGAGTGGAAAAAAAATTAGATGTTTCAATGCCTTACCTAGCAAATATTGGCAATTTAAATCATGGGATAAATTTGTTTTACCAAAACCTTTTGGTAAAATTAATTTCTACATAAGTGAGCCTTTTAGTGTAGAAGATATGGAACTTGAAACTGCAAAATCTTTTATAAAAGAGAAGATGATGCAACACTCTTTAATATAAATTAGGAAAAAAAATGTTTAAAAAAGAGACTATGTTTATTAATGTTGTAAAACAGAATAATAATCTAAAAGTTGAATATAAAAAATATATAAATAACAAAGAACAAAGTGAAGACAACTCAACATTTTTACTAGATGGTGATATTCTTCCTGATAATATTGTTCAAAAATTAAATAATCTACAAAATGAGAATGATTTAAGCTATATATCGACTCTACTTTTAAGTGACACCACAAAGTTAATCCCAAAATCAATATCACCAAAGGTAAAAGATTGTGAAATTATAAATTTCAACGAAATTTACGATATTGTTGTATTAAAAACAACACTATTTGAAACACAAAACTATTTTGGAAAAACTGGTGTAGATTATATATATTCAGCTTTTCACATAATGAATGCTCATATTCAAAAGCAAAATTCAAAAAACGAGTTACTCTTTTTTATCTATAATGATAGAGCTTATATTTTAATAGTAGATAAAAATAGTAAGATAGTTTATAATGAAGTTGTAGATCTATTAACTTTCGATGCCGTTAAAAGAACTCACTTTTATGAAGATAATTTAGAGGGTCAAAAACTTTTTGATGAGCTTTACTATCTTGAATTAAATGAACTTTTACAAAAAATCTTAAAAAACTTTCATGAGAGCCAAAAAGAGGTTTTTATCCAAAAAATCTCTTTCTTATTTGCTTTAAGAAATCTTACAAAAGAGCAATTAACAAACCTAAGCCTTGAGCTTATGTTAAAAATAGATGACTACTCTGTAGATATTCACGATGAACTTTTTACTCTATCAAGAAATACAAATATTTCAAAAAGCTTTATCGTCCCTAGAAAAAAGAAGAAGAAAAGAGATTCAAGATATATTTTTGTATTTATTCTATTTGCTTTAATGCTTTATGGTGGATATAAAATTTATAATATGATAGATTTTAGATCTTTAGCTGTAAACTTAAATCTAATAGAAGCAAAAAAAAATATTCAACTTGAAAAACTCCCTGACCATATTTTAAATAACAGTAAAATTGAAGAGAGAGTTAAAGCTATTTTCAAAAATATCCCACAAAGTATTGTTATAAATGAATTAACTCTTACAAGTAACACTTTAGAGCTAAAGATTAAATCAAAAGATAGTGAAAATTTAAACCTATTAAAAACAGCTTTAAGTAGTATTTACCAAACTATTGAGACAAAAAAATTAGATGAAAAGCAAGAGAGTGATTTTGAGGCAATTGTTGTAGCAAAAGGTGAAATAGAACTAAAAGATATAATATATGGAATATTTACAAAAGATTATCTACAAGATGAACTTTTTGATAAAGATAGTATTTATGAACAACTAAAAATACTCTTGCCAGAACACTCAATCATAAAATATATTGAAACATACAATGCAAATAAAGTTGAAGTTTTTACTTATAGTGTAAATATAATTATACAAGAACCAAAAGAGTTATTTAATCTATTTACAAATATAAATAGTGAGCTATACTCAATTACTATTTCTAAACCTATTTTAATGAAAAATAGAGATTTAGGTATTGAAGTTGATTTTATAATAGAGTTTAATCAACTAAAAAACTAATCTAAAACTATTTAAAAAAATAGTTTTAGTATTTTGGTTTTAAAATATATAACTTCCCTTTCTCTTTCATTCTTCCAGCATAATTTAAAGCTTCAGCTCCAAATCCCCAAAAAAGGTCAGCTCTTATTTCACCTTTTATTGCTCCACCAACATCAGCTGCTATTGTAAGCTTATTTATAGGCTCTTTAGAGATAGGATTTTGTGTATTTAAAAATACAGGCATTCCTAAAGGAATATATGTTCTATCTACTGCTATATTTCTTTTTGGAGTTAAGACAGTATTTAGAGCTCCTGTTGCTCCTTGATTTGCAACTTTAAAAAAAACATAACTTTCATTTAAATTTAAAATTTTATCTATTGTTGATGGTTTTTTTAGCAACTCCTCTTTTATAGTTTGAACACTTATATCCTCTTTTGAGATTATCTCATTGTCAATAAAATATCTTCCAATACTTGTATATGCTCTTCCGTTTTGTCCTGCATATCCAATATTTAGAATCTCTCCACTATCAAGTTGTATTTTTCCACTTCCTTGAACTTGTAAAAAAAATAGATCTATTTTATCATCCACATAAGCAATTGCTTCAAGATTTTTGTTGTTTGGATTTTTTTCTATAGAGGCTCTTGTATCGTAAGGGATAATCTTTTTACCAACTCTTTTCCCAATAGATTTATACTCTTGTAAACTATTTATATTTGATAAGACTAAATCTTTAGGGATTTTGTAAACTGGATATTTATATCTTTGAGTTTTCTTCAAACTACCATATAATAGTGGCTCATAATACCCTGTTATCATTCCCTCATCATGAAAATCATTGTTATAAAGCTTATATGCATAAAAATTTGATACAAAAAACATAGCTCCATCATTTGTCTGTTGTGCTTTTTGGCAAACATTTTTTAACTCTTCATACCTTTGTGATTTTTGACAATCTTTTCTAAATACTTCTAAAGCATGATTTAGATCATCTTCAAAAAAACCTTTTATTTGAGAGAAAGGAACTTGTTGCATTCCATTTAAAATCTCTTTTTCATATTTTGATTCAAGAGCATTTGAAGAGTATTCTGGTTTTAAAGTTTCATCTTTTTTTGAACAAGAGTTCATTAAAAAAATAAGTAAGCCTAAAACTATTAAGTTTTTCATATACCACATCCCATTTGAGAATTTATTGAATATAACTCTTTTAAACCACAACTTGTACACAAAAACTCAACATCTTTTACACCAGAGCATCCATAATCTTTTAAAACTCTAGGTTTAATTATCTCTTGCGTAAAGTGTGTATTGCTAGTTTTATCAAAAAAAACTTTTTTTGTCTCTTTGCAACTAGGACATGTACCACTTAAAAGTGAAAAAAGGCGATTTTGTTTTGATTTAAAAAAGATATATATTAGAAGTAATATTACTATAAAAATAGTAAAAAGAAGAATAAGTGTCTGCATGAAGTAGAGTTTTACTCTACCTCAGCATCAATTACATCATCATCTTTTTTTGCTTTTGATTGTCCATCTTGAGCTTGACCTTGCTCATCCTCTTTTTTATACATAGCTTCTGCTAATTTATGAGATTTTTCAGTTAAAACTTTCAATTTCTCTTCAATTTGCTCTTTTGTAGCATTTTCATCTTTTAAAACTTCTTCAAGCTCAGCTGCTGCATCAATAATAGCTTTTTTCTCATCTTCACTTATTGCATTTTCATTCTCTTCTAAAGTTTTTCTTGTGCTATGAAGCATTGCATCTGCTTGATTTCTAACTTCAATAAGAGCTTTTTTCTTTGCATCTGTCTCTTTATTTGCTTCAGCTTCAGCAACCATTTTTGCAATCTCATCATCACTTAATCCAGAACTTCCAGAAATTGTAATTTTATTCTCTTTTCCTGTTCCTTTATCCTTTGCACTTACATTTAAAACTCCATTTGCATCTATATCAAATGTTACTTCAATTTGTGGAACACCTCTAGGAGCTGCTGGAATATCAGAAAGTTCAAACATACCTAAAGATTTATTGTCCCTTGCAAACTCTCTTTCTCCTTGAGAAACATGAATAGAAACTGCTGGTTGATTATCATCAGCTGTACTAAATACTTGAGATCTTTTTGCAGGAATTGTTGTACCTTTTTCAATTAATTTTGTCATAACTCCACCTAAAGTCTCAATTCCTAATGAAAGTGGTGTAACATCAAGTAAAAGTACATCTTTTACATCCCCTCTTAAAACTCCAGCTTGTACAGCAGCTCCAGCAGCAACAACTTCATCTGGGTTTACACCTTTATTTAAATCTTTTCCAAAGAAATCTCTTACAACTTGATTTGCTTTTGGTAATCTTGTACTTCCACCAACCATAATAATCTCATCAATTTCACCTTTATCAAGATTTGCCTCTTTTAAAGCTACTTTTATGTGAGCTAAAGTTTCATCTATTAACTTCTCAGTCATTGCTTCAAATTTTGCTCTTGTTAATGATTTTACTAAGTGAATTGGACCTGCATTTCCCATAGAGATAAATGGTAGATTAATCTCTGTTGATTCTGCACTACTTAACTCTTTTTTTGCATTCTCAGCAGCATCTTTTAATCTTTGAAGTGCCATTTTGTCATTTTTAACATCAAAACCATTTTCAGCTTTAAACTCTTCTGCTAACCAATCAATAATTTTATTATCAAAATCATCTCCACCTAAAAATGCATTTCCATCTGTACTTAGAACTTCAAATGTTCCATCTCCAATCTCAAGAACTGTAACGTCAAATGTTCCTCCACCTAAATCGTAAACTAAAACTTTCTCTTCACCTTTTTTATCAAGTCCATAAGCTAAAGATGCAGCTGTTGGTTCATTTATAATTCTTAGAACATTAAGTCCTGCAATTGTTCCAGCTTCTTGAGTAGCTTTTCTTTGTGCATCGTTAAAATATGCAGGAACTGTAATAACAGCATCTGTAACACTACTTCCTAAATACTCTTCTGCATCTGCTTTTAATTTTCCTAATATTTTTGCTGAAATCTCTTGAGGAGTATAAACTTTTCCAGCTATTTCAACTGCTGTTGCTCCATTTCTATCAACAATTTTATATCCTACTTTACTTTGAGCCTCTTTTGCATTTGGTTCATTCATCATTAAACCCATAATTCTCTTTATAGAATAGATAGTTTTTTCAGGATTTGTAATAGCTTGTCTTTTTGCAGGATCACCTACAAGTACTTCACCTTTATCTGTATAAGCAACAATTGAAGGAGTTGTATTTTTTCCCTCTTTATTTGGAATAATTTTTGCCTCTCCATTTTCATAAACTGCAACACAAGAGTTTGTTGTTCCTAAATCTATACCAATAACTTTACTCATTTTTTCTTCCTTTTATTAAGTTTTTTTAATTTTAAATTTTATTTATAGTTTATTGACATTTCGGTCAACTCTCTTATCTTATTTCTAATTAGCTATACTAACCATAGAAGGTCTTAGCAATCTATCTTTTAATAAGTACCCTTTTTGTAACTCTTGGACTATTTTCCCACTCTCATGCTCAGTACTATCTACTTGCATAACTGCATTATGTACATTTGGATCAAATTCACCAGTTGTATCAACTTTTACAATATCATATTTTTCAAAAGTTGTTAAAAAGCTTTTTAGAGTTAGTTCAATTCCCTCTTTTAGTTTTGGTAAAAGCTCTTCCGCACTAATATTTACATCAGCTGATTTCAAAGCCATCTCCAATGTATCAAGAGGAGTTAATAGATCTTTTGCAAACTTCTCACTTGCATAATCTATTGCCATAAATTTCTCTCTTTCTAGCCTTTTTTTGATATTCTCAAAATCAGCATGAACTCTTAAAATCTTCTCTTCACTCTCTTTTAGCTCATTTTCAAGCCTAGAAATAACATCTTCTAAACTTTCAGTTTGGCTCTCTTTACACTCTTGAGACTCTTCACAACAACTTTTAGTCTCTTCTACTTTTTCTTCCAAAACTTCATCTTGTTTTACTTCACTCATTTTTTCTCCTTAATAACTTATAATTTGTTCAAAAAAATATTCATAATCTTTTGATAATTCACCAACAACAAATATTTTTACATCTTCATTATTGATTTTGCAGAATTTACAAATTCCTATATAATTTTGTGGTAAAAAACCATCAAAATATAGCCCCTCTTTTAACTCATCTAAAATTGAGCCTTTTAAAAATCTATCTATTGTAAACTCATCAAAATCAAAATTTAATGCTAAAGATAAAAACTCTTTGTAGTTAAAAATATCAAAATTACTACTTTGTAAACTTTGATTTATTGCACTATAAAGCTCATATGCCCCAACATCTTTTGATACTTTTAAAATATCTTTTAAAGAGCTTTGTAAAAAGTCACTTAAAAATTTATATAATGCTGAGTTATATTTTATACTAACTGCAAAACTAGTAAACTCCAAAATTATATATCTATTTTCAACATTTATGATATTTTGTAAAACATCACTAATCTCTTTTTTTAAAAGAACCGTTAACCCTATTTTATTTGCTAAAAACTCCATAGCTTTTATATTTACACCCAATATTGGAAAATCTAATTTTCCTATCCAATATTGTTTCAAAGCTTCATTTGTAGGAGTTCTTCCACTACTTATATGCTCTTGAGCTAAGAAACCCTCTTCACCCAATTTTTTAAAATAACCTCTAATTGTTGCAGTTGAGTACTCTAATTCATACATAGATTTTAACTCTTTTGAACCTATTGGTTCTAAGTTTTCTATATATGCTTTAATAATAGATTGTAGCAAAAACTCTTTTTTATCTATCATAAAACCCTACTTTTTCAATTTTTAGCACTCTGTTACTCAAACTGCTAAAGAATTATATCTTATTGAGCCAACATTTGTCAAGTCTTATTATAATTTATTTAAAGAATTTTAGATTTTAATGTTTTTGTTTATAAACTCTATTTAACAATCTATCCCATTTATTATCGTTTTGCCAATCTATAACTACCTTATTTGTAAACTTATCAGAACTAAATTGGTACGCATCAATTTCATTAAAAGCTACATTAGGAAGTAGATCAACTCTTTTTGAAAGTGGTAAAACCTTAAAGCTAAGATTATCTAAAACCAAAGGAGATTTATTTTTATCTTCTATATAAAAAAGAACCATATGCATTCCAGAACTAGTTCTCTCTTTTACAACTGCCATATATAGATTTTCTTTTTTTACTCCTAACTCTAAAAGAGTAAAATATTTTGCTATTGCATAATCTTCACAATCACCTCTACCTTTTATTAAAAACTCTTTTGGGGTCATCCAATAATCATCAATTCCTATACTAAAATTATCAAGTTCAGGCAAAGTTCTATTTATAAAGAAGTTTACTCTATCTAGTTTCTCATTTAATGTTAGATTCTTAGTCTTTGCTCTAAACTCTTTATATTTTTCTACTCTTTTATAAATAGCACTTTTTTGTTTTGAACTCTCAATTGTATTTATATCATAGCTATTTAATTTAAGCTCATAAGCAAAACTATTTATGAATAATATAGATATTATAAGATATATCTTTTTCATTTATAAATAATCTTTGCCAAATATAAACCATTTGGACTTATAGGAGTTTTAAAAATACACTTTTCACAATTTAACTGTTGTTTTAAATCATTTATATTTAGCTTTTTATCATTTATTGCCAACAAAAACCCAACCATAAGCCTTATTTGGCTTCTCAAATAAGAGTTTGCACAAAATTTAAATACATAAATATCTCTATATTTATAAAATTTTGTAGAAAATATCTCTCTTTTCGTAATCTCTTTTTGGCTTCCTGTTTTCTGAAAGTATAAGAAATCATAAACTCCTATAAACTCTTTTATTGCACTTCTTAAGAGTGGCTCATCAATATTTTTTATATAAGTTATATATTTTGAATTAAATGGAGTTGTTGGTTTTGTAGTAACTATATATCTATAAATTCTCTTTTTTGCACTAAATCTTGAGTGAAAATCATCTTTTACTTTTACTATATCTTTTATCTTTATTGAATTTGGAAGTCTCTTATTTAAAATCTCTTTCAGTTTATAAAAATCTTCCCAATAATTTGGAACAAAACAGTTAAAAACTTGCCCTGTTGCATGAACATCTCTATCTGTTCTTCCACTTAAAACTATTTTTGTATCAATATTTATACTTTTAAAAGCTCTTAAAAGCTCATCTTCTACTGTTATTTTACTTGGTTGTTTTTGACTTCCTAAAAAAGAGCTTCCATCATAAGAGATAGTAAACTTTAAGTTTATACTCAAAATTAATACTCTTTTTTTGTAGTTTTACTATATATAATATAGCTAAACATAATCCAAATAGTTGGAATTATATATAAAGAGTGTAAAAGTAGCCTCTCTCCTATATATTTTATAAATACATAATATATTACAACTGTTAGTACAGAGTAAACCACTGCTCTGTTTTTTTCATAACGTGGATTAAAATAACCAAAAACTATCACTAAGAATAGAGATATTAGAGGAAATATAGAAGATAAGATATAAAATGAGAAATCATCAATATCTTTGTTATGTTTTAAAGCTCTTTTCCAAAAGTTATAAGATGTATCAAAAGCT
Source organism: Aliarcobacter trophiarum LMG 25534 (assembly GCF_003355515.1). Classification (NCBI taxonomy): domain Bacteria; kingdom Pseudomonadati; phylum Campylobacterota; class Epsilonproteobacteria; order Campylobacterales; family Arcobacteraceae; genus Aliarcobacter; species Aliarcobacter trophiarum. Next base: position 1,733,687 of record NZ_CP031367.1, read on the forward strand.
TCAATATCTGTGTTTGTAATTGAATCATTTATATACATACTACTATAATCAATTTGACTAAGCTCATTATCATCTATTGCAAAAACCTTTCCATTTATAAGCTTAAAACTCAAATGATTTTTATCATTTTCAAGTAAAGCTTCATCACTTACAATAAAATTTTCTGAATTTTTTTCACTCTTAAATAGAGTAACCTCTTTATAAATATTTTCATTTTTTTTATTTATATAAATCAACCAATCTCCAAATTTTTGTCCAAATTCACTCTCTTTTATATTAAAATTTGCCTCTTTTTTCTTAATTTCAGAGAATGATTTTGTTAAATATTTTGTTTTTGGAATAAGTCCCAAAGATATTATTAGTAAAAATATAGTTAAAAAAGCTGTCACTGGAAATAATATTTTGATTATATTTAGTGGATTTAGACCATAAGATGTGATAACAACGAGCTCATACTCACTTGATAACTTTGATAAACAAATTGCTAATGACATAAAAAATGATATAGGTAAAGTATAAAATACAACTTGTGGAATTGAATAGATATAAAGTTTTAAGAGTTCAAAAGATGTCATAGTAATAACAGAAGTAAGACTTGCAATTTTAACCAAAAAAACAACAGAAGTTATAAAAAACAGTCCTAAAAATATAGGGAAAAAGCTAATTGCTAGTTGTGAATGTAAATAGTTACTTAATCTCAATAAAAATCCTTAATAATATTTGATAAATTAAAAAAATACTCCAATAAAAAACCAAAAACCAAAAATGGAATAAAAGGTATTTCAATTTCATTTTTTCTATTCTTTAAATAAATTGCATAAAATATGGTCAAAATTGCACTTAAGAATATTGCAATAAATGTATTATAAACTCCTAAAATTACACTAAAAGATGCGATTAAAGGAATATCTCCTTCCCCTAATGCCATTTGAGTCTTTAAACTTTCATCTTTTAGTAATCTTGACTTTATATTCTGTATATAAAATGTAACTAAGAAATTTAGTATTACAAAAGCTCCAGCAACTATAAAAGCACTTTGAAGTGCTTCATAAATATCTAGTTTTGTAATAAAAAAAGATGTCAAAAAAGAGAACAGTAAAAGATAATCTGGCACAGCTTTATATCTAAAATCATATATAGTTAGAACAACTAAATTTATTATAAAAAGTACAAAAACTATAGTCTGAAAAAGATTAAACTCCACCAAATCGTCTCTCTCTTTTTTTATAATCGCTTATTATATCTTCTAGCTCATTTATTGAAAAATCTGGCCAAAGTGTAGATGTAAAAAACATCTCAGCATAGGCATTTTGCCATAACAAATAGTTTGAAAGTCGTATCTCCCCACTTGTTCTTATAAGTAAATCTACATTTGGCATAAAATATGTATCAAGGCAAGATTCAAAGTTTTGCTCATTTACTTCAAGATTTTTTTCATTTAGCTTTTTTATAGCTCTTATTATCTCATCTTTTGAGCCATAATTTAATGCTAAAACTTGTGTGAGAGAGCTACATTGCTTTGTCTTCTCTTCAATATCTTTTATAGTAACTTGCAAAGATTTAGAAAAACGGCTTAAATCTCCAATAGCTTTAAATCTTATACTATTTTCTAGAAAAGTATCTAACTCATTTTTTAGATACTTTTCTAAAAGCTTCATCAAAAACTCAACTTCTAATTTAGGTCTTGTCCAGTTTTCAGTTGAAAAGGCATAAAGAGTAAGATATTTTACCCCTATTTTTGCACAATGTTTTGTAATGTTTCTCACAACTTTTGCACCCTCTTCATGACCAGCTGTTCTTTTAAATCCTCGCTCTTTTGCCCATCTTCCATTTCCATCCATGATTATTGCAATATGAGTGGGCAAATTTATACTACTCATTTGTAAACTCTTTTTGCAAAACTTCTAAAAGTTTTAGTGAGATATCTAGTTTTTCTCCACTAAAATCAAAACTTTTATTGTTTAAGATTAACTCTACAGTATTTGTATCACTTCCAAAAGTATTATTTTCATCTAAAATATTTAAACAGACTCCATTTAGATTTTTATTTTTTAGCATATTTTTGGCATTTGTTTTTGCATTTTCTCTATCCATTTCAGCTTTAAAGCCAATAGATATAATACTTTGTTTATTTAAAGAAGCTAAAATATCTATATTCTTCTCTAATTTTAAATCCCAAATGTCTCCCAAACTATCTTTTTTTATTTTTCCACTACTTTTTATCTTTGGAATATAATCACTTATTGCTGCAGCCATAAATAAAAATGGTTTTTTCACCATACTACTTTTTAAAGCCTTCTCTAAATCTTCTTTAAACTCTAAAGTCGTTTTTACTACTTTTAAATCTACCTCAAATGGAATATTTTCATATCCTCTTGAAGCCACCAAAGATATATCTGCTCCTAAATAGTATAGTGCTAAAGCCAAACTTTTTGCCATTTTACCACTTGAGAAATTTGATATATATCGAACATCATCTATTTTCTCTACTGTTCCACCACCACTAATTACAACTTTTCTATCTTTCCAAAAATCTTCTTTTAGAAGTTCTCTGCAAGTTTTATAAAAAATATCTATAGGTTCAAGCATTGCCCCATTTCCAACATCTTTACATACTAGCTCTTTTGTTTGTGTTTTTAGAACTTTAAAGCCGCAACTACTTAATCTTTCCAAACTATTTTTTGTAATATGGTTTTCAATCATATTTGTATTTGCAGCAGGAGCTACAATAATCTCTTTTTTAAAAGCTAAAACAGTTTGAAGTAGTAAATTATCTGTAATACCAACTGCCATTTTATTTATTGTATTTGCACTTGCAGGAGCAACTACCAAAATATCAGCCCACTTTCCTATATCTATATGATTATAATCACTAGTTTTATCCCAATTTTCACTATCTTCATCTAAAATCTTATTTTGAGAAATAGCTTCAAAAGTTATTGGATTTATAAACTTCTTAGCACTTTCACTCATAATAACTCGTACACTTGCTCCAGCTTTTATATAAAGCCGTATCAAATCCAAAGTTTTATATATAGCAATTGAGCCAGTAACTCCTATAAGTATATTTTTATCTTTTAAAATCACTATTTTTTCTCTTTTTTTGCTTTTTCAAAATGTTTATAAAAGTAACCATCTATAGTTTTTGTTTTAGCTCTTGAAACATATAGTTCACCTTTTTTTATATCACTTGTTACAGTTGTTCCCGCACCTATTATTACATCATCTTCCACTTTTATAGGAGCAACAAATTGTGTATCACTTCCTACAAAAACATTTTTGCCTATTATTGTTTGATACTTATTTACACCATCATAGTTACAAGTAATTGTTCCACAACCAATATTTGTACCCTCATCTATAAAACAATCTCCCAAATAACTTAAATGTCCAGCCTTTACACCATTTAAAATAGCTTTCTTTGTCTCTACAAAGTTTCCTATATGAGTTTTATTTAGCTCACTAGCTGGTCTTATTCTTGCCATTGGTCCAACATCACTATCAATAATTATTGAATCTTCAACTACACTATTTGTTTTTATATGAGAATTTATGATTTTTGAATTTCCAAGAAGAGAAACCCCATTTTCAATAATAGTTTCACCCTCTATTTCCACACCCTCTTCTATATAGATAGTTTCAGGTAATCTCATAATAACACCTGCTTTTAAAAACTCTTTTTTAATTCTATTTTGATGAATAACCTCTGCATCTGCTAACTCTACTTTTGAATTAACTCCTTTGAAATTCTCTTCATTTACAATTAAAGGTTTTAAAACCAAGTTCTGATTTATTGCCATTTCTACTAAATCAGTGATGTAATACTCTTTTTGAGCATTATTATTATTTAATCTTGGTAAATTTTCAAGTAAAAATTTTGTTTCAAACTGATAAATACCTGCATTTGCTGTTGTAATTTGTAGTTCCTCTTTTGAAGCATCTTTTTGCTCAACTATTTTCTTAACATCACCATTTTTAATGATTACTCTTCCATAACCATCAGCACTTTCCAATTCTAAAACTGACATTACAATTGTTGCATCTATATCAAACTTCTCTAATTCACTTGCTTGAATTAGTGGCATATCACCATTTAGAACTAAAACTTTTTCATACTTTGGAACTATATTCATAACAGCTCCGCCTGTTCCTGGATAGTTTTCATGGTCTTGAATTATGAAGTTTATATTTGTAAAATATTTCTCAATCTGCTCTTTTACTTTCTCATATTGGTGGTAAAGGACTACTGTGATATCATCACTTAGTTTTAAAGCCTCTTTTATTGAGTAATACAACATAGGCTTTCCAGAGATTTTATGCAAAACCTTTGGAAAGCTTGATTTCATTCTAGTTCCTTGCCCAGCAGCAAGAATTATTATAGATCTTTTATTCAAATTTTTTCCTTTTATTTTAAAGCTTCATTTATCTCTTTTTTAAAGTTTGTAACAACTTCCATAAGAGCATTTTTCATCTTACTATCACTAATATCTTCTGCAGCAATTAGTCTATCTAATATCTTCTCTTTACTTTTAAAAAACTCTGCCACCTTTTTATTTTTTGGATTTGGATTATTCATTAGAACACCTGAAGAGATAAGTGTAATCACAAGTCTAGTATGTCCTAAAATTGCAGCATAATTTAAAATATTAAATCCACTATTATCAGGCATATTTATATCAGCCCCAGCTAGAATTAACCATCTTGCTATCTCATAGTTTCCTTTCCATTGTGTGTGATGAAGTGCAGTTCGTCCATGATTATCTTTTATATTTAAGTTTGCTTTTTTTATCATTAATTTTTCAACTATTAGTAAATCATCTGCAATTACAGCCTTATGAATAACTGTTTTGCCATTTTTATCTTGAATATCCATATTTATTCTATATTTTAAAAAGTTTTGTAACCTTTTTACAAAATATGCTTTCAAAGTTCTATCTTCTAATCTTAGTCCTTCATCAACCAGATACATCAATGGAGTATTTCCATCTAAATCTTTCTGATTTAAATCAATTCCATACTCAACTAAAATATCAAGAATTTCAAAACTATCGTAAGGGATTAAATCAAAAACTATATTTTTACCATCTACTCTTGTATAACTTATATCTGCTTCATGAACTAAAAGTTTCTTTAGCAAAATATCAAAACCACCATCTTCTTTTATATACTCATCCAAACTAGAATTTCTAGGTTTCTCTCCATTTGAAATTAGAATTATCTCTATTAGGTTATCTATTATTGTTCTAAAATATTTATCTCTTTGATTAAGATTTGCACCTTTTGTCATAAGAAAATCTATAATTTTATTGTTTGAGTAGCCTTTTAAAACCTCTATATGAAAGAGGCTTCTATGATGTTCATCAAATATATTTAGACTAGCTCCACAATTAATTAAAAACTCTGCATTTGCAAAATTCTTCCTATCTAACTCTTTTTGAAGAGCAGTTTTTCCCTGTTTATCAAGCAAATCAACTTTAAATCCAAACTCTATAATCTGTACAGCCAAAGATAGATAATCATCTTTTGGATTTATAAGCATATATCTTTTATCTTCAATATCCTTATCATATTTTTGCAAAATCATTATGTAGAAAATCTCATCTAAAATTGTCTTTTCTCTACTATCACATATATTAAAATCTATCCCTCGCTTTGCAAGGTGTTTTAGAAGTATCTCATTTTTCATACCTTGTAAAATAGTATTATATAATACATTTTGTCCGTGATTATCTATGATATTTACATCTATTCCAATATTAATTAAAGCCAAAGCCAATCTTAAATCATCTTTTAAAACTGCTTCAAAAAGTGCTGTTTGCCCATTTTTATCAACAGCATTTATATCTTTTACATTATCAATAACTTTTTTTAGTGTCTCTAAATTTCCATTCTCTATAGCATCAAAAACTACATTTTTCCCATCATTATCTTTTATATCAAAATCTAAATTATAGTTTAAAAGTATCTGAAAAACTTTATCATTTCCTAAAAGTACACTATCTTGCAAAACAGTTCTTCCAGCAGAGTTTTTTCTATTTGCATCAAAACCATTATCTAGTAAAAATTTTATCATCATAAAATCATATTTTTCACAGGCCTCACTCAAGACTGTTTTGCCAAGCTTATCCTCTTTGTACATATCTATATTTAGGCTTATCAAAACTTTTATTGCATTAAAATTCTTTTTAGTTGCAAAGAAAAAAAGATAATTTCTTCCTTTTTCATCTACTTCATTTATATTTACACCATTTGCAATATATTTTTTAACTTTTGCAATATTAATGTTTGTAGACATCAACTCTTTTATAAAAGCATTTTCATCGGCTCTAAAAAAACCTAACACAATATTTTCCTTATTCTAATTATTTATACTCAATTAAGCTTATATTTTATCAAAAGATATATTAAAATCTTTTTCTTCTTCTTGAATTAAAATTATTTTTTTTCTCGCTTTCATCTTTATAAAAAGGTTTCGCTTCTACTTTTTCATCTATTAAAACACCTTTTAAAGACTTTTCAATAAATCTATTAAAAGATTCTCTTAAAATAAAAGCTTTATCATGGTCTGGGAAGAGTTCAGGCAACTTATATGAGAGCCAAAGATATAAAGATATTTTTTTTACCTCATCTTCAACAAGCAGTAAATCTTTTTGTGTAATTGCTTTTTTTGGTAAAGTAATAGATGGTTTGTAGTGATTTGGTCGTTTTTTAATTACACTTGCAATGTATGAGTTATAGGCTTGAACAATAATAGTTGATTTTGTAGTAATCGGAGCTTGTGATAAAAGATATTTCTCTTCCAAACTCAAACCATCTTTACTATCAACTATCCTAGAAGCTTCTAGCATACTTGATAAATTCGCAGCTTCAAAAGGACCAGCAAACTTCATATTTAAAGCAAAAAAGTTTAAAACTTTTGTTAGCGATTTTGTCTTTAGATGCATAGAAAGGTTTTCTAATTGAGAATTATTGATTTTTACTTTAAATGGAGGTTTTATAGTTTTTATAGAAGCTGTAAACTCCTCTTTTATATACTCTAAAACATCTCTTCGTGTAGCACCCAAATATCCAGCTTCAAAAATTCCAAATCTTCCAGCACGACCTGCAATTTGTACTATCTCATTTACACTTATTTTTCTTTTACTAACTCCATCAAACTTTGTGTCTGTTGTAAAAAGTATTGTTTTTATAGGTAGATTTAACCCCATACTTATAGCATCTGTTGCTATTAAAATTTGACTTTGTCCATTTCTAAATCTTCTTGCTTCATCTCTTCTTACTTCAGGAGATAAATTTCCATAAATCACAGATACAGAGTATTTTTTTTGAAGTTTTTGTTTTAGTTTTAAAACTTCTGCCCTTGAAAAAGCTATCAAAGCTGTTCCATTCTCAAGCTTTTCAAGTGCCGTCCATTTTTGCAAAACTTTTAACTCATTTTTTCTTTTATGCCTTATTATCTCTAAATCTTCGCCCAAGTATTGAACTATTTTTTTTACAGCATCAAGAGCATTTACACTTCCAGTCATAATAACTTTTTTAGCAGGAACACCAATAATAGCATTTACCCAAGCCCAACCTCTATCAACATCTTCTAGCATTTGTACTTCATCAATAACTGCAACATCAACTTCCATATCAAAATCTAACATCTCAATAGTTGAGCAAATATGTGCTGCCTCTTCACTTAACTGTTGCTCTTCACCTGTTATTAAAGATGCTTCTATTTTGCTCTCTTTTAAATCTTCATAACCTTCAAGTGCAAGTAGCCTTAATGGAGCAAGATAAAGTCCACTATTTGCCTCTTTTAATTTTTTCATAGCATTATAAGTTTTACCACTATTTGTAGGTCCAACATAAAATTCTAACTTTCTATTTAGGCTTCTTGCTAATGGATATAATGTTTTTAAATCACAATTTAATAAATCTTTTAGTTGCTCTTGCCAATTTTCTTTCATAAACTCTTCTTTTTAAATATTAAATGATTATATCTACTTTTACCAATATTTACATATAATACAAACTTTAAAAAAAGGATAACATTTTATGAACTGCAAATATTTTGGCTCTTGTGCTTCTTGTACACTTTATGATAAAAATTATGATGAGCAACTAAACTATAAGATAGAAAGAGAAAAAGATAGATTTAAAAATCTAGTAGAAACTGATTTTGATATCATAAAAAGCAACTCTCAAAATTTTAGAAATCGTGCTGAGTTTAGAATTTGGTGGGAGAAAGATGAAGAAAATAGCAAAGATACATTATCTTTTGCTATGAATGATTTTGATAAAAATATCTTAAAAATAGATAGTTGTTCTATGGTTAGTTTAAGTATTGCAAGCCTTATGCCAAAAATTTTAAATGAGCTTCAAAAATCTATGCTTCTATCTTTTAGGCTTTTTGCTATTGAATTTTTAAGTAGTAGCACAAATGATATGTTAGTAACTTTGATTTATCACAAAAAGCTAGAAGATGAGTGGATAAATCTAGCAAAAGAGATAGAAAAAAACCTAAATATCAAAATAATTGGAAGAAGCAGAAAACAAAAAATTATTTTAAGTAGTGATTTTATAAACGAAACACTCAATGTTGAAAACCAAGAGTTCAAATTTGCTTATGAAGAGAATGGTTTTACTCAACCAAATACCGCTGTAAATATAAAAATGATTGAGTGGGTTTTAAAAAACACTCCTAGCTCAAGCAAAGATTTATGTGAGCTTTATTGTGGAGGTGGAAATTTCACTATACCTTTAAGTAAAAAATTTAACAAAGTCTTAGCAACAGAGATATCAAAAACCTCTATAAAATCAGCTCTTAGAAATTGTACTTTAAATAATATATCAAATATTGAGTTTGTACGAATGAGTTCAGAAGAGCTAACAGAAGCTTTAGAAGAGAAAAGAGCTTTTAATAGATTAAAAAATATTGATTTAAAATCATACGATTTTGACACTATTTTTATGGATCCACCAAGAAGTGGACTAGATGATAATACAAGAGCTTTAGCAAAGAAATTTGAAAATATTATCTATATCTCTTGTAATCCAGAGACTCTGCATAGAGATTTAGAAGAATTAACAAAAACTCACAAAATAGTAAAATTTGCACTATTTGACCAGTTTGCATATACCAAACATATAGAAAGTGGTGTAATTTTAAAAAAGAGTTCAAATACAGCTATAATTTAAACTAAATTTAAGAAAAGTTATATAATAATTCGATTATAAAATTTAGGGTTGGATTCAATCCGAAGAGACAAAGTAAAATTTGAACTCTATGCTTGGATTTTTTTAAAGACAAGAAGGTTTTAGGCTTTGGATATTTTTTGAATATTCATAAACTATTTTACAAATTCATAAAGGATTTATTATGAGAATTAATACAAACGTATCTTCATTAAACGCACAAGAGTCTTCGATTAACACAAACAACAGTATCAAAAGCTCTTTAGAAAAACTTTCAAGTGGTTTAAGAATCAACAAAGCTTCTGATGATGCTTCTGGTCTTGCAATTGCTGATAAACTTAGAACACAAGTTACATCTATAAATCAAGGTATTTCAAATGGTAACTCAGCTGTTGCTTTACTTCAAATTGCTGATAAATCTATGGCTGAGCAATCAAAGATTTTAGATACTATTAAATCTAAATTAATCCAAGCAAATACAGATACTACATCTCAAGCTGGTAGAACTGCTATTGCAAAAGACGTAAACAAATTACTTGACCAATTAAATAATATTGCAAATCAAACTAACTATAATGGTACTGCATTATTACAAAAAAGTGTAGGTACTGCTGGTTCAGCTAAAGGTGCTCAAACTGGACTATCTTTCCAAATTGGTGAAAGTACAGCTGATATGATAAAAACAAAATCAATTAAAGCTAATGTTACTGGTTATAGTTTAACTTCTTTAAAAACTCAAGTTTCTGCTGGTGCTAAACTTTCTGCTGGTGCTACGAAAACAGCAACTGGTGCATTTACAAGATCTTTTGCTTCTGCTGGTCAAAAAGCTGTTGATAGAGCTATAACTGTATTAAATGGTTATAGAGGAGATATAGGTTCTACTCAAAACCAAGTTGAATCAGCAGTTAGAAACCTTATGACTCAATCTACAAATATTAAAGCAGCTGAGTCTGTAATTAGAGATGTTGATTATGCTGAAGAGAGTGCAAACTTTAATAAATTAAATATCATCTCTCAAGCTGGGTCATATGCGATTAGCCAATCAAATGCAACTCAACAAAATGTTCTTAGATTACTTCAATAGTTAAGTAGTTTTAGTTCTCTTTTATTAAAAAGTGGAGATTTTTCTCCACTTTTCTTATTTTTAATTTTTATTTAAACTAATTTTATGAATTAGTTTGTAATAATTGTGTCATTAAGTTTTATTTACACTGTGAAATAAATCAAAACTAAGGACAAACTTATGAAAATTAACACAAATATATCTTCGCTTACAGCTCAAGAAGCTTCTACAAATACAAATAGAAGTATAGCTAGTTCTTTAGAAAAACTAAGTACAGGTTTAAAAATCAATAAAGCTAGCGATGATGCTTCTGGTCTTGCAATTGCTGATAAACTTAGAACACAAGTTACATCTATAAACCAAGGTATTTCAAACGGTAACTCAGCTATTGCTTTACTTCAAATTGCTGATAAATCTATGGCTGAGCAGTCAAAGATTCTTGATACTGTAAAAGCAAAACTAATCCAAGCAAATACAGATACTACATCTCAAGCTGGTAGAACTGCTATTGCAAAAGATGTTACTAAATTACTTGACCAATTAAATAATATTGCAAAACAAACTAACTACAATGGTACTGCTTTACTTCAAGAAAGTGCTACAAATGGAGCTGCTAAATCTGCTTTATCTTTTCAAATTGGTGAAAGTACAGCAGATTTAATTTCAACAGCAACTATTCAAGCAAATATAACTGGATTTAGCCTTGTTTCATTAAAAGGTCATGTTTCAAATGGAGCTGCACTTTCTGCTGGTGCTTCTGCTGGTACTGCTAATGCATTCACAAGATCTTTTGCTTCTGCTGGTCAAAAAGCTGTTGATAGAGCTATAACTGTATTAAATGGTTATAGAGGAGATATAGGTTCTACTCAAAACCAAGTTGAATCAGCAGTTAGAAACCTTATGACTCAATCTACAAATATTAAAAATGCTGAATCTGTATTAAGAGATGTTGATTATGCGGAAGAGAGTGCAAACTTTAATAAACTAAATATAATATCTCAAGCTGGGTCATATGCTATTAGTCAATCAAATGCAGTTTCTCAAAATGTTCTTAGACTACTTCAATAAAAGAGCAACTTTATAAAATATTTTAAGATTACTTTAATTAATTAAAGTAATCTTATTAAATAACTCTTTTTAAACATAAAAGATAATCTTCAATAATATCCCTAATTTGTCTTATAGATATCTCATGTATTTTCTTAACCTTTTTACTTTCATCTTTTATTTTTATATCATTAAAATGATATAGTAAATATGGTGCACTAATTTGGAAATAATTTACTAAAATTTGGTATAAAAGGTCGCAATTATTAATATCCAATGTAGTTAATATTGAATATTCATCTACAAGAAGTTCTTCAAAGTTTTTATATTTAGTTTTCTTTATTTTATCTATAATTTCTATAATATTTTTTTCAATAAACCCTATCTCTTTATTAATAATTTCTTTTGATTTTGATGAGATTCCTGTTAAAGAGTAGTATTTTAATTTTTTTATAAGCTCATCATATCCAAACTCTACCTTTTTTAATTCATTAAAGTTGATATCTTCTTGTTTTACTGGAATTACTCCATTAAAAAATGCTCCATTTGTAGATAAGTTATAAATTACTACATCTTTAAATTTTATTTTTACTTTTTCTTCAAGGCTTTTTATTGAACTAAAAAACATTGGGGTTGTATATACATACTCTCTATAATTACCTTTTACCTTAATTAAACTTTCTCTTGCACTATAGGTATCTCTATTTATTTTTTCATTTAAATTTAGTTTAGTTGTAGCAGAATTTGAATCTTTTGAATGGCTTTCACCAGTTTCTTGATTTAGTGCTAAATCAAGTCCTATTAAATAAAGCTCTTTTATATTTAAATCTAACAAAATATTAAGAGTTATTTCTCCAACACTAAAACCTTGAAAAACTATATTATCCTTATGAAGTTTACTAAAAACTTCGTATAAAAATAGATTATCTTTATTAAATTTTTTTAGTATATTTTCATTTGTCATATTTGAAGCAAAGATAATAGTATTTTTAGAAATTTTTTCCACACTTTCATCATCAAATTGTTTTTCATTTAAAGCTTTAAAATCTTGATCTAATGTAGATATAACATCTATATGAATATTATTTAAAAGTAATTTTTTATATGCTGCTCCAATAGTTACTATAAAAAATCTATTATGATTTTGTTTTATCCACTCTATATTATCATCTAATGATGGTCCTGCTGCAATATATAAGACAGGAATATTTTTTAATAAATTTAAACTCTTTTTTGTTTTATTAAAAAGCAAAAATTTATATCCATCTTTAATATATTTTGTTGCTCTATTAAAATGAACATAAAGCATTCTATTATAGTCATAAGCAACAGGATTTAATATATGTAAACTATTTAAAATATTATCTATATATTCTTCTATATTAATCGTTGTTGTTGAGAATTTAATTAGATAATTCTCTAAATAATTCATTTTAAAAAACCTACTAATTTTAGTTTCCGTATCAAATACATTATCCATAATAGAAAAGGTTACATGTTTTTTTGCAAGAATTGTATAATCAACAGTAAAAAGAGACAATCTAAATATTTCTAAATTTCTTTCTAAAACTAAATACATATTTGCATCTATATTTTTTGCAATTTTTGGTATATGCCTTCCTAAAAGCGTCCCTAAAAAAATAAATTTTTTTATATTTTTTAATCTTTTTTTCTTGTTATCAATATAGTCTCCAATAGCATTTAGATACTCCCAAGCATTATTTACACTTAAAGTATTAAACTGAGTCATATTTTCAAACTCAAATCTATTTGTTTTATCAATAATAGGTACACCTTTATGAATAGGAGAAAAATGTTCTGCTAAATCCAATATATAATTTCCTTCATATTGTTCAGATTTTCTTAGTAATTCACTATTAAATTTTTTTGGATTCTTATTGTACAAATATTTATCATTTAAAATATCATAAATATCAAAGTCACCATCATTCATATTAAATTCTAGTGCATATTTCTCTTTATATTCTCCTCTTTCTATCATTCTTGATAACTCATCTACTCTATGATAGAGTTCATTATCATACTCACTTAAAAATACTAAATTTGCCAAAAAAGTAGTTGTGAGTGCATTTTGTAATTGTATTTGTGCTTCTGTCATATCTTTCCTTAATTTACTTATGTATCATTAATAATTTAACCATTTCAAAATCTATCTCTTCATCAATATCAATAGAACTCTCTTTATTCATAATATATGCAAAAATATTGTCTTTTAGAAAAAAGCTTTTATTTTCTAAAAGTTTATCAGTTTTACATATATAAATAGCTCCATTTAGCCTATAATATTTTTCTAAATCTTGACTTCGTTTATTTATAACTTCATCTCTTAAAAAACTATCCATTTTTCTATCTTCTGGCAAAGTATTACTCCAAAGTGGGCTATGCTCCATTTCACAAATACTTATCACTGCATCAGCTTTTTTTTCTTCTAAAAACTCTATTGCTTCATTTATATGTTTTTCATTTCTAAGAGGGCTTGTCGGTTGAAGTAAAACTATATAATCATACTCTTCAAAGTTATCTATTGCATGTTTTATTGTATCAAATGTTGTGGCTGTATCACTTGCTAATTCATCTGGTCTTTTTATAGCTTCTGCTCCATATTTTTTTGAAATCTCTAAAATTTTATCATCATCACTACTTACAGCAACTTTATCAATATATTTACTTTTAAGTCCAGCTTCAATACTGTATGCAATAAGTGGTTTGCCGTATAAATCAAGTATATTTTTTCTTGGAAGTCTTTTACTTCCTCCACGAGCTGGGACTATTGCTAAATATCTATTTTTCATTAAATACTCTAAAATATTCACTTTGTGCTTGTTCAAAATCGCTCATTCTACCAATATCAAGCCAATATTCATGAATAGGAAAAGATAAAACTTTTCTCTCTTTTTCCACTAATATATTAAAAAGAGTTGGCATATCAAAGAACTCATTTTTTGGAATAAGCTCAAAAATATTTGGAGATAAAACATAAATTCCTGCATTTACAAAGAATTTTTTTATAGGTTTTTCTTCTATTGCTATAATATTATCATCTTCTGTCTGTACTACTCCATATGGTATTTGATACTCATACTCTCTTACACACATTGTAGCATTCGCATTTGCAAAAGAGTGAAAATCTAATAAATTTGAAAAATTTACATCTGTTAATAGATCTCCATTCATAACAAAAAAAGGCTCGTTTGGTTTATCTTTTAGAAGACTCAAGGCTCCAGCTGTTCCCAATCTATTATTTTCTTCAATATAATCTATATTTACTCCAAAATCACTTCCATCTTTGAAATAATCTTTTATAATATCACCTTTGTAGTTTAAACTAATTGTAATATTTATAAACCCGTGACTTGCAAAGTTTTTAATAATTGTTTCTAAAATAGGCTTATTCCCAACTTTTAACATAGGCTTTGGAGTATCTTCTGTAAGTGGTCTTAATCTTGTTCCAAGTCCACCTGCCATTAAAATAACTCTATTTCTCTTATTTGTGGTTTTAAGTAAAGTTGCTAAATTTACTATATCAACCAAAACATTCTTTTCATCTACAATTGGAATTTGATAAATTTGATTTTTTATAGCTTTTTGTATTATTTTATCTTTTGTCTCAGTATTTAAAGAAGTAATAGGATTTTTAAAATATAAATCATTTATAGTATCATCTAAAGTATAATTTTTTAGAAGTCCCCTTCTTATATCTCCATCTGTAAGAGTTCCTATTAATCTATCATTTTCATCTACCACTAGTGCTATTTGTATAGCACCTTGGTTGATTATTTGTAATGCCTCTTTTATTGTTGAATTTGCTGTTAATTTTATGTTTTCTATATTTTGCATTTTAATCCTTTAAATCATAAAATGGTTTTTTAAGTATATTTTTCAAATCTACACTTTTTATAATCTCAACTATCTTTTTACTTGCACAGCCATCTCCATATGGATTATTTATGGTTTTTAAAGTTTCTTGAAACTCTTTTGAATATAGTTTAGTAAATCCTTCTAAAATAGAATTTTTATTTGCTTCACAATCAATCACACTAGAAGATTTTATTCTTCCTTTTTGTCTATCTCCAATATTTATAGTTCCTTTTTTAAAACTAGGAGCTTCTGCTAATCCACTAGAACTATTTCCAACCATTGCATCTACATATTGTAAAGCACTTAGGTATCTTAATTGTCCTAAAGAAGTAAAACAAACTGATTTAGTATTATTCTTAGCTACATATTCATCAATCATTTCGTTTATAACTCTTCCATCTGTATCGCTATTTGCTTTTGTGAATATAATATTTGTATCTTTTAGTTCATCTATAGCATCTATCAATTCTTGAAATTGTTCTCTTGCTGTGTCCCTCTCTAAAGTTACAGGATGAAAAGTTACAAGTATATTTTTTTTATTTAA
Source organism: Aliarcobacter trophiarum LMG 25534 (assembly GCF_003355515.1). Taxonomy (NCBI): domain Bacteria; kingdom Pseudomonadati; phylum Campylobacterota; class Epsilonproteobacteria; order Campylobacterales; family Arcobacteraceae; genus Aliarcobacter; species Aliarcobacter trophiarum. The sequence goes on from NZ_CP031367.1 coordinate 1,749,403, forward strand.
TTTAAAATCAATTGATTTCTCAAACTCATCTTTAGATAAAAGTTTTAATCTTTTGATATTCTCAATTCCCATTCCACCAACATTAAAAACTCTAAAAGGATTTTCACCTAGCTGAATTACTCTATTTTTATACTCTTCTGTAGCTGTAAAGTGTAAATGACTCATTTTTGTAATACTATGTCTTATTGACTCATCAAATGCACCTTCCGTTGTCTCTCCACCATGAAGATGAACAATAGGAATACGAGCTATCATAGCCGCACTTGTTGCACTAAATATCTCATATCTATCTCCTAATACCACTAAAATATCTGGTTTTAACTCTTCATATACTTCACTAAAAGATATTTGAGCTAATCCCATAGATTTTGAGATACCAATTGATGTATCAGAAGATAAAAGCATCTCTATTTTTTTATCAATTTTAAAATCTTTTTCTATTGTCTGATATGTCAAGCCAAATTCAGGGCTTAAATGCATTCCTGTAACTATAAGTTGAAGTTCTAAATCTTTATCGGCTTCAATTTCTTTCATTAGCCAATAAAGTAATCCGTATTCAGCTCTTGTTCCTGTTACTACACAAATTTTCATATTAATTCATCTTCTTTATAATCTTTACTAGCAATAGTTCCAATAACTTCATCCCATCTCATAGGAGAGATTCCATTCCCTGGTCTTTTTATTACAAGATTATTTTCATTTAATACTTCACCTTTTTTTATCCTACTTTTTGCAACTATTGATTTTCTAGCTATTGGCTTATTTTTTGACTCACTTTGACTTGGTTTTTTTACACTATTTCCTAAAGCTTTCTCAATATTTCTAACAGCTTTTACCATAGCTTTTAGCTCATCTGGTTCTAAACTAGCTTTATGATCAGGACCTTCCATAGTTTTATCTAAAGTAAAATGTTTTTCTATACAACTAGCTCCTAAGGCAACTGCTGCTGTTGGAACTTCTATTCCCAAAGTATGATCACTATATCCAAACTCTATATCAAAGGTATTTCCAATAGTAAGCATTGCTCTTAAATTTACATCTTCCATAGGAGTTGGATACTCTGTATTTGCATGTAAAACTGTAATATTTTCTTTTTTTGTTCCAGAATTTATTAAAATATCTATAGCATCTTCAATCTCACCAATATTAGCCATTCCAGTCGAAAGTATGACTTTTTTATTTAGTTTTCCTATATGTCTTAAATATGGAAGATTTGTAATCTCTCCACTTGGAATTTTAAATATTTCAAGTCCTAAATCATTTAAAAGTTCAATACTATCATGGTCAAAAGGAGTCGATAAAAACATAATGTTTTTTGAATTACAATAAGAGATAAGTTCTTTATGAGTTTTTACATCTAACTCAAGTTTCTTTATCATCTCAAATTGAGACTCTTCCTTACTAGTTGTTTCTTTTTGATAATCAGCCTTTTGTGCATTTTTTGAAACTAAATTTTCAGCCTTAAAGGTCTGAAACTTTACTGCATCAACTTTTGCTTCAACTGCTACATCGATTAGTTTTTTAGCTAATTCAATACTTCCATTATGATTAACCCCAGCTTCTGCTATGATAAATACTTTCCTCATTTAGCCAAACTCCCTGCTTTTACGAATCCATCTATTTTTATACTTTGTTTTAAAGTAGCATTACTTCCAACAAAACTATCACTTTTTACAACTACTCCACCGTTTATTACAGTTGCGGTTGAAATATGGCAATTATCTTCTACTATACAATCATGCTCTATTAAAGCTTTTGTATTTATTATACAATTTTTACCTATTTTTGTATTTGCATTTATAAGTACATTATGCATAACAACTGTTCCTTCATCTACAAAAGTATGTTTTGAAACATAAGCGATTGGTGATATGATAGATGGAAAAGTAAATCCTATATTTTTTGCTTTTTCAAATAGCTTTTTTCTCAATTCATTTGATTTTATATGTCCTATTGTAATAACAGCATTTTTACAAGTTTTAAATAGCTCTTCCAAATCATCATCACGAGCAATTATAGGATAATTTAAAACTTTTTTTCCGATATTCTCTTTAATATCAACGATACCAATAATTTCATATTTATTTTCAAGTTCTATAACATCAATAACACTATGACAATGTCCACCACCACCAATAAGAACTATTTTTTCTTTCATTATACTCTCACACTACTTGGAATATTAACTACTCTTTGTTCTAAATATTTTGCATTTTTTAAATCATCTTTTTGGCAATCTTTAAACATCTCAAGCTCATTCATCAGTCTCCAAATAGGTCTTGTCATAACACCATTTTTATTTGTAAAATCTAAGAAATCATCTCTTTGCTTTAAATCACCCAATAAAACTGCCTGAAGCCAATAGTTGGATTTACTATTTTTTGCTTCACTTATAAATTTCATATTTGTAGTTTCAAAGAAATCTTTATAAATATTTGCTAACTCTCTTTTTGAATCTAAAAATTTATTTAGCTGTTCGAGTTGAGCTACAAGTAAAGCTGCATTTAAATTTGGCAATCTATAATTATATGCTATTTCACTATGAACATATTCATAAGGATGTGGTATTTTTGCTGTTGTAGTAATATGCTTTGCTCTTTTTGCCAATTCTACATCATCTGTAACTATTACTCCACCACCACCACTTGTGATTATTTTATTTCCATTAAAAGAGAATGCCCCTACTTTTCCAAAAGTTCCAGTATGTTTATCTTTATAATAACTTCCTAAACTTTCAGCTGCATCTTCTACTAAAGAAATATTCCAATTATCACAAATATCTTTTATCTCATCAATCTTACAAGGATGCCCAAAAGTATGCATAGGAACACAAACTTTAATTTGTCTATTTGTAGTTTTATTTATACATTTATTATCTACTACTTCGCAATTAGACTCTAAAAAGTTTTTAAGTGATTTTGGGCTTAACCCCATAGTATCTAAATCAACATCAACAAAAACTGGGTTTGCTCCAATATAGCTTATTGCATTACAAGTTGCTATAAAAGTAAGTGGCTGTGTAATAACTTCATCGTCTTTTTTTACATTTGCTAAAATAAGAGAGATGTGAAGTGCTGCTGTTCCATTTACAGTTGCTATGGCAAATTTACTTCCTACAATTTTAGCAAACTCTTTTTCAAAAGTATCTACATATTTTCCAACACTTGATACAAATGTAGAATCTATACAATCATTTAAATATTTCTTTTCATTTCCAATAAATCTTGGTTCATGAAGCGGTATAAACTCTTGCGTTTTAAAACTTTGTTTTATAAAATCAACTATTTTTTGCATTACATCTTCCCATCAAGATATTTACCAGTTTCTTTATGTCCAAAATCTGGTATTAGTCTAAAAAACTCTTTTACGATATCCTCTTTTGTCCAAGATAACTTTTGTTTATAAGTTTTTATTACATTTTCAAACTCATTTAACAGTTTTTCCTCATAAATTGCTTCATTTTTAATAATACCTAGATTTTCAAATTTTTCCATATCTAAAACTTCTTTATCTGTAAAAAATTCTTCAAAATCCTTTTCCCCTGTTGTATCACTAGCAGTAAATAAGCAAGGATATTTTCCTTTTTTTGGCAAAGATTTACCTAACTCTCTTGCTTCTTCTTCATCTTTGCACAAATATGGTTCAAATCCGAGATTTTTCAAATACTTTACAGCTATTTCAGAAAATGTTATAAGATGCAGATTTTCACTTAGCTTTGGAAAAAATATATCTCTATTTTCTCCAAAGATACAAGACATAAGACAAAGTTCACCACTCTCTTGTGGAGTTACAAAGTATCTTTTTATATCATTTGGAGCAACTATTGGTTGATTTTTTTGAATTCTTTGATTAAATCCATGAAGTAAAGATCCATCACTAAAAGCTACATTTGCAAATCTAGCCATTGAAACATCTATCTGTTTTGATTTTCTATTTACAAACATCTCCATTATTCTTTTACTTGCACCCATCATATTTACTGGATTAGCAGCCTTATCTGTACTTACACAAAAATATTTTTTAGTTCCATTATCAATTGATTGTTGAAGTGTCTTATCTGTATTAAAAATATTTGTTTCAATCATTCGCATAAGAGTATAAGGGTCTTTTTCACTTCTTACATGTTTTAAAGCTGATAAATTTAAAACATAATCATATCTTCCATCAGCTTTTATAAAAGCATCATACTCCCAACTTCCAATATCAAGTGCAAATGTTTGAAAATCTCCATCTATATAGCCAAAACTACTTCTAATATCCCGAACAAGTTCAACCATATTGTTTTCACTAATGTCAACTACATGAAGCTTTTTTGGATTTCTTTTAAATATCTCTTTTGTAACAGCTTGTCCAATACTTCCGGCTCCACCTAAAACTAGAAATGTAGAGCTTGATACTATTTTTAAAAGCTCTTTTTCATAAGTTTGTATATCTTTTACAAAAAGTTCTTTTGTTCTTCCAATTAGTTCCAATATCTTAACTATTTGCAAATATGCTCTCCTGTCAAAGATTAATAATTTTTTTGTATTGTAACACATACTTTATTTATAGTATATACAAATATTACTAGGAACCTAAACAAAATTTTAAAGAAAACATGAAAAATATAGTAAATTTTATTTCATAAATTATTCATTCTCCTATAATTCTTTATCTTTAAAAAAATTATAACTCAAAAATTATCCCAATATTTTGATATTTCTCCAGTTTTTTATACTATTTTTGAAACGATGCAGAAACTATACTTAAAAACTCATCTTTTGTTTTCTTATCACTTTTAAAAAGTCCTCTTAAAGATGAAGTTATAGTAGTTGAACATATCTTTTCAACACCTCTCATCTCCATACACATATGTCTTGCATCAATTATAACTGCAACCCCTTTTGGTTTTAAGTGTTCATTTAAGGCATCACAAATTTGCTCAGTCATCTGTTCTTGAATTTGTAATCTTCTTGCAAAAACATCAACAACTCTTGGAATTTTTGAAAGACCCACAACTTTTCCATTTGGAATATAAGCAACATGGGCTTTACCAATAATTGGTAACATATGATGCTCACAAAATGAGTAGAACTCTATATCTTTTACAACAACCATCTCATCATTTGTTGAAGTAAAAAGTGCTTTTTGAATAATCTCTTTTGGACACTGTTTATATCCACTACACATAAACTCATAGGCTTTTCTAACTCTCTTTGGAGTATCAAGCAACCCTTCTCTTTGTGTATCTTCTCCTATATACTCTAAAATACTCTTTATTGAATTCTCAAACTCTAACTCTTTATTCATATTATATAATTCCTTTTAATTTTTTAAATATATTTTTATATCCAACCTTTTTTTCTAAATATTATCAAAGGTGAAATAGCTGATAAAACCATAACTCCTATAGAAAACAGATAACCATACTCCCAATCAAGTTCTGGCATAATATGAAAGTTCATTCCATAAATACTAGCAACAAGTGTTGGTGGAAGAAAAATAACATTTACAATTGTAAAAATTTTAATAACTTTATTTTGTTCCACACTCAAAAGTCCCACAAAAATATTTTGTAAATAATCAAGTCTTTCAAAATTAAAATTTGTATGATCAATCAAAGACCTAATATCCTTTAACATAATAGGAAGATCGCTCTTATCTTCACTTACTCTTTGAGATTTCAATAAAGAGTTTAATATTCTTTGTTTATCTGTAAGATTTTCTCTTATTTTCATATTTAAGTTCTCAAAAGCAGACATTTGCTCCAGTAAATCTTCATTATCAACATCATCGTTAAATGCTTGTTTTCTTATAGCAGCTATATCTCTTCCTAAGTTTTCTATAATATCAGCATCGGCATCAATTCTTATATCAATAATTTGTGAAAATATAGAGTAACCAGTTTTATACTCTCTAGGACTTGCAAGTAGTTTTCTAATTGATGCATCAAAACTTGCTAGTTTTTTATATCGAACAGATATCAACAACTCCTCTTGTAAAATAAAAGAAACTGTCTCATTTACAGGCTCTTTACTATCATTTATTAAGAAATAACTATTTATCTCTATTCTATTATGCTCTTCCCAATATCTAGAACTAAGCTCAATCTCTTCACTCTCTTGTTTTGTAGGAAACTCTATATTGAAAATAGCTTCAATTGCTCTTACTTCTTCAAGAGTAGGAAAAAGCATATCAATCCAAATAACACTTTTTCTATCTTCAAGATCATTTAAGTATTCAATACCCTCAACTACAGTCAATCTATGTTGTTTTTTTATATAACAAGTAATCAAGACTTCTCCTTTATCTAATCAAACTTCCCATTTCCCAAATCGGTGTAAATATAGCAATAACTATAAAAATAGTTAAACCTGCCATCAATAATAAAAATATGGGTTGTATTAATAATATTATAAAATTTACACTATCATCAAATCTATTTTTGTATATCTTTTTAATTTCAAAAATTGTAAGCTCCAAAGAGTTTGAAACTTCTCCTGTATTTAAGAGGTTTAAAACTATATCATCAAAAATATCTACATATTTAAATGAGTAGATAATTGTTTTACCATTTTGCAATAAATTATCAATATTATGTATTTTATCCAACAAATATTTGTTTTTTACTAAAAGCTTTGAACTTTCAAATGCTCTATGAAACTCATATTGTGATTTTTGCATTATCTCTATCACTAAAAATAGTTTATAAAACTCAAAATATTGGTATATTTTACTAACTATTGGAACTGTTTTAAAAAAAAACTTATCTACAAAAAAACTAAACTTGTTGCTTGTTTTATATAAAATCCATATTAAAAATATCACTATAACTGGAATTAAAAGTATAAAAGCAGTATTGTTTAAAAAGAAATCTTCACTAGCCAATAATATTTTTGTAGCAAGAGGTAAGTTAGTTTGTGTCTGTGCAAAAATTGTTTTAAAATTTGGAACAACAAATAAGAATATAATAAAAATTGAGATTATAAAACTAACTAATAAAAATATAGGGTAAGAGATAGCTTTATAGAAGCTCTTTTTTATATCTTTTGTCTCATTTAGAAGTAAAGATATTGCCTCAATATTCAACTCAATATTTGCACTATTTTGTGAAATCTCCAAAAATGATTTTACAGAATGATCAATTTTAAATCTTATTAGCTCCTCTTTTATTGGTTTAGAGTTTGAAAAAGAGTAATTTATTGTTTTTAAAAAGTCTATAACTTTTCTATTTTTCCTATTGTTTATTAATATTTCTAAGGCGTCGCTTATATTTATCTTTGATTTTAACATCAAATTTAGTTCATAAAATAGTTGTCCTAGTATTTTATTATCAATTTTAATCTCTCTTTCTAAAAAATTAAACACTCTCTTGTTCTCTTTTATCTCCAAAATATTTTTTGACTTTTGGAGAGATAAAAGCTTTTCATTATCAACAATCTCTCTTTTTATCTTGCCATTTTCCTGATATTTTACGCTATATTTTTTCATTAGTAGTTTATAACCTTGTAAACCTCTTCTAGTGTAGTTATTCCATTCTCAACCTTTTGTTTACCATCATCTAGCATTGTCTTATAATCTCTCTTTCTTAGACAATTTTTTAGTTCATTAAAACTCGCTTTATTAAATATCAAAGATGAAATCTCTTCATCAACTCTTAATATCTCAGCAATAGAGCTTCTATCATAGAACTTTGTGAAATTGCAATCAATACAACCATCTTCACATTTTTTGCAGTGAATTAAAACTAACCTTTGTGCCATAACTGCTTTAAGAGTAGTTGAGATTAAAAAAGGGTCAGCTTTTAAATCTATCAATCGTGTAATTGTCTCAATAGAGTTAGATGAATGAATACTTGCAAGTACCAAATGCCCTGTTAATGAAGCTTGAAGAGCGACATCTAATGAAAATTTATCTCTAATTTCTCCTATAAAAATAATATCAGGGTCTTGTCTTAAAATATTTTTTAGTACAAGTTCAAAACTAAGACCTACTTTATTATTTATAGGAACTTGATTTATACTATTAATTTTATATTCAATAGGATCTTCAACTGTTATTATCTTTTTTTCATCACTATTTAGCTCTTTTAATATTGAATAAAGGGTTGTAGTTTTACCACTTCCTGTTGGACCACTAATCAAAATCAAACCTTGAGTTAATTTTAATACATCTTTTAACTCGTCATAAATATTTTTAGTAAGCCCCAAATCATCTAATCTTTTATCTATATTTTTATTATCTAAAACTCTCAAAACTATAGATTCAGCTTCAATAGTTGGCATTGTAGAAAGTCTAAAATCATACTTTATATTATTAATCTCTCTTGAAAATCTGCCATCTAATGCTAGACGCACTTGTGTCATATCAAGATTTGAGATTAGCTTTACAAAAGATGAAAAAACTCTAAATAGTTCACTGCCAAAACTAAAAAAAATTCTTAATCTTCCATCAACTCTAAATTTAAAAAGACACAAGTCTTGATACTTCTCAATATGAATATCACTCGCTCTTTGCTCAATAGAATAGAGTATAAGTTCATCCAAAAAATATGAGGTAAATTTTTCATCATTATTAGAAGATAGAGATTTAAAAGCAGCTTTATATAAAGTTACTCTTTTTTCAATGTTTGCCAAGATAAATAGAATATCACTCTCTTTCTCCTCTATAAAATTCACAATCTTTACAAAATCATCTTTTATTTTATCTATTTTAGAGCTCTTACAAATAGCAACTTTTAAGCTAATACTATCTTCATATATTGGTACAATTCTATTTTGTATAAAGTACTCTTTATCATATCTCTCAAATAAAGTGTAATCAATTTTTGTTTTTAAAATGCTCAATACTAAATACCTCCAACTTTATAATATCTTTATCATTTTTTAATATCACATAATCATTAGCAATAGTCTCTAATTTATACCCAAAAACATCATCATTTAACTCAAACCAAATACCATTTATAAAAGCGTAACTACCTATAATTGCATTTATTTTGAACTCTTTTTTTACTTTTTCTTCAAAAAACTCATCCTTTTCTTGTTCTATATAATCTTCTATTTCAACATCTACAATCTCTTTATCTCTTTTATTTTTTAAAAAATATTTTGAAAGATCAACCCTCAAATCTACCAAATAAGTATCATTTTCTAATTTTTTTAAAATCAAGAAATCAATTCTAGTAAAATTATTTATATACTCTATATTTTCTAAGAATTTAAGTAAATTATCTCTTTTACCTCTTAATTGAGCCACTATTTGTTCTTTTGTATTTTGTATTTTTTGAATAAGCAAACTATTAGTTTTTGCAAGTTCTTCAATTTTATTTGAGAGTTCAAAAATAGATTCTGTATATTTTTTGTTCTCTATTTGTAATATATCATGGTTTTGACTATATCTATTCTCTATTACTTTATCATCATTAAATAGTATATATAAAAGAAATAGTATTAAAATTGGGAGTAAATAAAGTTCTATTTTAATTTTTAGCGAGCTATTCTCAAAGCTATTTTTAAAGTTTTCCAACATCAATTGTTGCCTCAAAAACTTTACTCTCTTCAATAAAATGTGTAGAAGATGAAATTATATTTTCACAACTCTCTAAAAATTTATCAATATTTTGTTTATCTGAAGAGCTTACAACAATCTTTGCTGTACTATTTATATAATCAAAAGAGTTTAAAACTAATCTATTTTTATCAATATTCTTTGAGATTACATAGAATTTCTCCTCAAAACTATCAAAAGCAATTCTTGATTTTATTGCTTCAAAATCAATTACCTGTTCCTCTTTTTCAATAACTTTAAAATATGTATTATAAAAATAGTATCCAAATAGTAAGATAGAAAAAAGATAGAAAACATAAATATAAAAAGAAAAATTTGGCTTTAAATCTATAAACTTCAAGCCATCTTTATTTTTATTAATTCTAGTTTTTTCTAATTTATTTTCATCTAAAAAATCATTTTTAATATTTTCGAAATTATCTTTTTGTATGTATTTAACACTATTAATCTCAATATTAAACTTTTTATTTAAAAATTTAATAAAATCATCTTGATTTAACTCTTCATTTATCTTTTGATAATAAAAAAATCTCTTATCTTTAAAAATAAGAAAGAAATTACTACAAACTAGTAGTTCAAAGCCTATAAACTCGACTTTTCTATAGTAACTATAAAAAGCTTCAAAATCGAAAAAATGAAACTTTTTATTTACAACAAATACTTGATACTCTTTTGCACTTTTAAGGTAGTTTACATATAGTCTATCACAACCATCCAAAGATATATTTTTTAATTTTAAATTAGAAAGAATAAAACTCTTTAAATATCTATCATCTATTTTTTCAGTAACATCAATATCAACAACTATGATATCGCTACAATTAGCAAAGAAAAACATTTTTCCTCCTAAAAATAGATTTTAAAGCGCTCTTTTATATATCCATATCATAACCCATAGATTTTAAAGCTTCTTTATTTTTTGTCCAGTTCTTTTTCACACTAACAAACAACTCAAGAAAACATTTTTTACCACTAAGTTTTTCTATTTTAATCCTTGCAGCTTTTCCTATTCTTTTAATAGCAGTGGCCTTTTGTCCAATAATCATACCCTTTTGACTATCTTTTTGAACAATTATAGTAGCTCTTACTACATCTACATTTGGCTTTTCTTCTATTTTATTTATCATTACATCAGCTTCATAAGGTATCTCATCACTAATATTTTCAAAAATAGATTCTCTAATAAACTCTTTATATAAATCTCTTAAATGCTCAGTTGTCATAATCTCAGGATCAAATAAGTATGGATGCACTGGCAAATATTTAACTACAACATCTAGAATATCAGATTTTTTTGTAGCTCTTTTTATTGATATTGGTATCATAGCTTCATATTTATCTTGATATTTCTCATACTCTTTTAGTTTTATCATTAACTCATCATTATTTACAAAATCAATCTTTGTAAGTAGTAATATATGTTTTGTATTTTTTTTATTTTTTTCTAAAAAATCTTCGTAATATTTTAAGCTATCAGTTACAGGAGCTAAAAAAAGTATTAAATCACAATCTCCCATAGCTTTTAGAGCTTCATCAAGCATAAACTGATTAAGCAGTTTTTCTGTTTCATGAATTCCTGGAGTATCTACAAATACTATTTGATCCTCTTCATGCATAACTATAATATTTGATCTTCTTCGTGTTGCATTAGCTTTATGAGAAACCATTGCAATTTTTTCACCCACAAGCCAGTTTAAAAGCGAACTTTTACCTGCATTTGGACGACCAACTACTGAAACATATCCACATTTTGTCATTACTCTATTTACCTTTTTCTATAAGTTTGTAATAGTAACATAACTTTTATATTTTTCTAGTTTATTTTCTTCATAAATAAGATATCTTGTAATTTAAATATAATTGTAGGTTGTAAAAGTCGAAGAGTAGGTATATAGTTTGATAAAATAAGAATATATTTTAAAAGAGAGGATTGTAGGGAATAAAAAAGCTTACCTTGAATTACTAAGAAAGAGTAAAAGAAGGTAAGCTTATTGTAAAAGTTAAAAACTCAATAAGCTGGCGGCGACCTACGTTTCCACAGGGGGACCCTGCAGTATTATCGGCGATGAAGTGCTTGACTACCAGGTTCGGAATGGGGCTGGGTATTTCCACTTCTCTTTAACCACCAGCAAATTTGAGTGCTAAAAGCTTGAGATAAACTCTTAACACTCAAATTGCGAGATTGAGAAATTTAATGCTAAAGTCTTTTTTGTATATCTATATATATTCAACACATATTAAACATAATAAATATGCTTAATAAGATAGTAAACCAAAGAAAAATTGTTAAAAATAAGCCAAACGTTCTATTAGTACTGGTCAGCTAAAGGGCTTACACCCATTACACATCCAGCCTATCAACCAGCTAGTCTTGCTGGGAACTTCAGGGAAAGTTCATCTTAGAGTTGGCTTCGAGCTTAGATGCTTTCAGCTCTTATCACATCCCAACGTGGCTACCCAACGATGCTCTTGGCAGAACAATTGGTACACCAGTGGTTGGTTCATCCCGGTCCTCTCGTACTAGGGACAAATCTCTTCAACTTTCCTACGCCCACGGAAGATAGGGACCGAACTGTCTCACGACGTTCTGAACCCAGCTCGCGTACCGCTTTAAATGGCGAACAGCCATACCCTTGGGACCGACTACAGCCCCAGGATGCGATGAGCCGACATCGAGGTGCCAAACCTCCCCGTCGATGTGAGCTCTTGGGGGAGATCAGCCTGTTATCCCCGGCGTACCTTTTATCCTTTGAGCGATGGCCCTTCCACGCAGAACCACCGGATCACTATGACCGACTTTCGTCTCTGTTCGACTTGTTGGTCTCACAGTCAAGCTAGTTTATGCCATTATACTCAACAAGCGATTTCCAACCGCTTTGAACTAACCTTTGTAAGCCTCCGTTACTATTTAGGAGGCGACCGCCCCAGTCAAACTACCCACCAGACATTGTCCTGAATGAGGATAACTCATCGCAGTTAGTAACTCAAATATTCAAGGGTGGTATCTCAAGGATGGCTCCGACTCTACTTGCGTCTAGTCATCATAGCCTCCCACCTATCCTGCACATGAATATCCAAGCTACAGTGTCAAGCTGTAGTAAAGGTGCACGGGGTCTTTCCGTCTTTCCGCGGGTAGGAGGAATTTTCACCTCCACTACAATTTCACTGGATCCCTCTTTGAGACAGCTCCCATCTCGTTACGCCATTCATGCAGGTCAGTATTTAACTGACAAGGAATTTCGCTACCTTAGGACCGTTATAGTTACGGCCGCCGTTTACTCGGGCTTCAATCAAATGCTTCGCTTGCGCTGACATCATCAGTTAACCTTCGAGCACCGGGCAGGCGTCACACCTTATACATCCACTTACGTGTTAGCAAAGTGCTGTGTTTTTGGTAAACAGTCGGGAGGGACTCTTTGTTGCAACCTCCTTGGCTTTTGAAAGCAAGTTTCTATACCATGGTAGGCACACCTTATACCGAAGATACGGTGCTATTTTGCAGAGTTCCTTAAAGAGGGTTCTTCCACGCGCCTTAGAATACTCATCCCACCCACCTGTGTCGGTTTACGGTACGGGCAACATATAATATACTTAGTGGCTTTTCTTGGCACGACAGTATCATCGATTCTCCATCTCCTCCGAAGAGTGTCAAGAGCCTGTAAGATCTCGGTCTATTGTTAAGCGGATTTGCCTACTTAACAACCTACATCCTTCGACCCACTATTCCATCAGTGAGCTCGATTAACTCTATGCGTCCCCACATCGCGCTTATATGTTGGTATTGGAATATTAACCAATTTGCCATCGTCTACACTTTTCAGTCTCGACTTAGGACCCGACTAACCCTACGATGACGAGCATCGCGTAGGAAACCTTGGGTTTTCGGCGTTAAGGATTCTCACCTTAATTATCGCTACTCATGCCTGCATGCTCACTTCTATCCGCTCCAGCACTCCTTACCGGTATACCTTCAACGCTGAATAGAACGCTCTCCTACCACTCAATTAAAAATTGAATCTAAAGCTTCGGTGTACATCTTAGCCCCGTTATATTTTCCGCGCAGAATCACTAGACCAGTGAGCTGTTACGCTTTCTTTAAAGGATGGCTGCTTCTAAGCCAACCTCCTGGTTGTCACAGTAACTCCACATCGTTTTCCACTTAGATGTAACTTAGGGACCTTAGCTGTTAGTCTGGGTTGTTCCCCTCTCGACGACGGATTTTATCACCCACCGCCTGACTCCTGTGATTCCACATATAGTATTCATAGTTTGATAGGGTTTGGTACCGCGGTAAGCAGCCCTAGCCCATTCAGTGCTCTACCCCTATATGCTACAACACAAGGCTATACCTAAATATATTTCGGAGAGAACCAGCTATCACGAAGTTTGATTGGCCTTTCACCCCTATCCACAAGTCATCCCGAGACTTTTCAACGTCAATGGGTTCGGTCCTCCACTGGCTCTTACACCAGCTTCAACCTGCTCATGGATAGATCACTTCGTTTCGGGTCTGCAGCATCTGACTATGTCGCCCTATTAAGACTCGCTTTCGCTACGGCTTCGCACTTGGCTTAACCTTGCCAGACACCACAACTCGCAGGCTCATTATGCAAAAGGCAGTCCATCACCCTGATAAATCATAGGGCTCTGAATGATTGTAAGCTAATGGTTTCAGGTTCTATTTCACTCTGCTCGCTGCAGTACTTTTCACCTTTCCCTCACGGTACTTGTTCACTATCGATCTGTAAGTAGTATTTAGGATTGGAGGGTGGTCCCCCCAGCTTCAGTCAAAATATCACGTGTTCCGACCTACTCAGGATACCATTAAAGTTATTGAGAATTTTAATTACAGGAGTTTCACCTTCTACGCTCTAGCTTTCCAACTAGTTCATCTATCCTCTTTAATCTTATATTATGGTCCTACAACCCCCTATACAAGTATAGGGTTTGTCCTAATCCCAGTTCGCTCGCCGCTACTATGGGAATCTCATTTGATTTCTCTTCCTTTGGGTACTGAGATGTTTCACTTCCCCAAGTTCGCTCTCCGTAGAGTAATATATATCTCTATATATTGGGTTGCCCCATTCGGAAACCCACGGATCAAAGCTCTTTGGCAGCTCCCCGTGGCTTATCGCAGCCTAATACGTCCTTCTTCGCCTCTTACAGTCAAGGCATCCACCATTAGCCCTTAATAGCTTATTAAAATCTAATAAAATCTTACAACTTTATTTAGATTAGTTTTTCTTGCCTATAAATATAATTCCTTATATTTATAAATTTGATAATATTCTTTGGCTACTATCTTATTAAACATAAAGTCTAATAATTTAGTTGTGTTATCTATAGTTAAATTTAATTATTACATTAAATCTTAGATATGAAATTTTTTTATTTAAAATTAAATACTTCTATTTAACTTTACGAAAAAATTTTAAAGACTTTAACATTATATTTTTAAATATCTTGCTACTTCAAATAACTAAAGTTATCTCAAGGTAACGCTTTCTGATTAAAACCAGATATAAACTCTTATTTATAAAAGCTTATATCTAACTTCTCTTTCTTTATCTCTATATGGTGGAGAATAGCGGGATCGAACCGCTGACCTCCTGCGTGCAAAGCAGGCGCTCTCCCAGCTGAGCTAATTCCCCATAATAATCTGGTGGGCCTATCAGGACTTGAACCTGAGACCTCACGATTATCAGTCGAGCGCTCTAGCCAGCTGAGCTATAGGCCCCATATTTACCTATAAATTATCTGTTGTTCTTCAAATAATCTTTACAAACTAAATATATGTTGTTAAAAGTAAGTTTCTTTATTCATTTTTTATATTAAGAACCAAATCTTAATATTTTTTCTTTGAAAGGAGGTGATCCAACCGCAGGTTCTCCTACGGTTACCTTGTTACGACTTCACCCCAGTCGCCAAATCCACTGTGGAAGGTAGCTACTTTAGCATCCCCGCTTCGAATGAGTTCGACTCCCATGGTGTGACGGGCGGTGAGTACAAGACCCGGGAACGTATTCACCGTAGCATAGCTGATCTACGATTACTAGCGATTCCAACTTCATGTAGTCGAGTTGCAGACTACAATCCGAACTGGGAGATATTTTATAAGATTTGCTCCACGTCACCGTATTGCAGCTCTTTGTATACCCCATTGTAGCACGTGTGTAGCCCTGGACGTAAGGGCCATGATGACTTGACGTCGTCCTCACCTTCCTCCTACTTGCGTAGGCAGTCTGTTTAGAGTTCTCAGCCGAACTGTTAGCAACTAAACACGAGGGTTGCGCTCGTTGCGGGACTTAACCCAACATCTCACGACACGAGCTGACGACAGCCGTGCAGCACCTGTATATAAGCTTCTGCAAGCAGACACCAATCAATCTCTTGAAAGTTCTTACTATGTCAAGTCCAGGTAAGGTTCTTCGTGTATCGTCGAATTAAACCACATGCTCCACCGCTTGTGCGGGTCCCCGTCTATTCCTTTGAGTTTTAATCTTGCGACCGTACTCCCCAGGCGGTACACTTAATGTGTTAACTGCATTACTGCAAGATCAAGTCTCACAACAACTAGTGTACATCGTTTAGGGCGTGGACTACCAGGGTATCTAATCCTGTTTGCTCCCCACGCTTTCGCATCTCAGCGTCAATAGTGTTCCAGTAGATCGCCTTCGCAATCGGTATTCCTTCTGATCTCTACGGATTTTACCCCTACACCAGAAATTCCATCTACCTCTCCCACATTCTAGATTAACAGTTTTCAAAGCAGTTCTATAGTTAAGCTATAGGATTTCACTTCAAACTTATCAATCCGCCTACATGCTCTTTACGCCCAGTGATTCCGAGTAACGCTTGCACCCCCCGTATTACCGCGGCTGCTGGCACGGAGTTAGCCGGTGCTTATTCATATAATACCGTCATTATCTTCTCATATAAAAGGAGTTTACGCACCGAAATGTGTCATCCTCCACGCGGCGTTGCTGCATCAGACTTCCGTCCATTGTGCAATATTCCCCACTGCTGCCTCCCGTAGGAGTCTGGACCGTGTCTCAGTTCCAGTGTGACTGATCATCCTCTCAAACCAGTTATGTGTCATTGTCTTGGTAAGCCATTACCCCACCAACTAACTGATACAATACAGGCTAATCTCTTACCAATAAATCTTTCCCTTTTATACTTCTGTATAAAAGGAATATAAGGTATTAGCAAACGTTTCCATTTGTTATCCCTTAGTAAGAGGCATATTACCTATACATTACTCACCCGTGCGCCACTTAGCTGACAATTATAGCAAGCTATAACCCGTTCTCGTTCGACTTGCATGTGTTAAGCACGCCGCCAGCGTTCACTCTGAGCCAGGATCAAACTCTCCATAAATTTTTTGATTAAATCTAATTTAATCTTTATGTAGTAGTTGAATCTGACTTTTTTGTTTTTAATTACTTAATTACAAAATTATCACTCAAATTTATAGACAAGTTAATAAATACTCTTCAATATTTATCTCTTGTTCAATTTTTTTTACTTTTAACAATCATGATATTTAGTTTACAAAGATTACTTCATTAAACTCTCAATATCTCTTTTAAAGAACTCTAATCTAACCCCTCGGTCAAATTGGACGGGAATTATAGTGCCTTTTTTCCTCTTTGTCAAGAGCTTATCACTTAATATACGCTTAAATTGTGGAATTTGTAAAAAACTACTAGTTTATTCTTTCTATATAACCTATTTTTGGGTAAATTTTAATATCTCTGAACTCTTTAGTAGTTGAGATAAATCTAATTGTACAAGGTTTTTTAAGTTCTATATTTTCACTTGTTAGTTTTGTATATACTCTTCCATCGACTCCAAAAGATATTTGTCCTAAAGAATCTGTTGTATTACAAGATATCTGAACATCTTCAATCCCATAGTTTTTAAGCAATACAAAAGGGCTATTTTCTATATTTTTATTGCAATGGTTTGAACTATAAATATATCTATTTGTAAGTGGGTCTTTTAAACTCTCTTTTTGTCCTGTATGTCCTTTATCATTTGTCTCACTATATATAGTAAAATATATCCCTCCACCCTTATCAGATCTACATCTCATAAATTTCATTGTCCAACGGCGCTTAAACCATTCAGCTACATCTTTTTCAAATTTATCATCTACTAAAGCTTTATATCTTGTATAGTTTAGATATATTAAAACTCTATTTGTTACTTCCTCAAGCTTATGATTTGGCATCTTTGGTGTAAACATTGTATAAAGAATTCCCAAAATCACAATTACAAAAACTAGTTCTATAAGTAAAAATGTTCTTTTCATATTAATTTTTTTATATATATTGCGAATAGCTCTTTTTGATAGTAATATATAGATATTTTATCATCATAGTTGTAGAACTCTTTTGTTGATAAATAGTAATCAGTCCCCTCTTCTATTTCATAAAACTTTAATCTTAATAATAAATCTTTATCCTCTAAAAATATCCTATTTATTCCTTTACTTTTTAGTTCATTTGATAACTCTTTTGCAAAGTGGTATTGATAAACAAAATGCTTTTGTGGGTTTTCAATAAGCAAATAAATAGGTTTGTTTATAAATGTAAATACTACATTTATTCCTAACATTATTACTATTGTAAATGCCATAATACTGTAGTTTCTTCTAAACTCTTTTAATCTTACTCTATACGAATGTAAAAACATTTTAACCATAGATGGTATTGCAATAACAACATAAGGGGCAAAATCTTCTATATATATTCTTTGTCTAAAAGATACTAAAATTGATAAGATAAGTGCTGTACTTGAGATATAAGTAGTTAGATCTATCTGTCTGCTTATGATTAATCTATAAATTACATATAAAAAATATAAAAATAGTATTGGTGAAAAAATAGCAGCATAAGTTCCAACAGTATCTATTAAAAATCCCCTTGGTTTTCCATCTGTTGGTACACCATAAATAATTAGTGAAATTACAAATAATATTGATGATATATATAATAGTTTTCTATCCTTTGTTTTTAATGAAAATAGGAATAGTGCTAAAAATAGTATTGAAAAGGAGTTGTCTACAAGCAATAAAAATGGTAATAAATAGTATAAATGCCTTTTATGCTCTTGATAAAAGTAAATATATAAAAGTGTAAGAAAAGTAACAACTATAGCTGTATTTACCAGTAATGATGCACTTAAAACTCCAGGAAGTGACATAAAAATTAAAACTGAAAGAAACCTATCTTTTTCATATTTAAAGTAATCTTTTGTAATTAAAAACATTAAAATAGAGCTTAATAAATAAAAAAGTATAAAAGGAGTCCGTAAAGCTAAATCATTATGCCCAAAAATATGTGTTGAGATATTTGTAATAATTGATAATATTGAACTATTATAATATAAATTTAAGGCTTCTTTGTATGAAATACTTAATGAATAATTTGCTGTTAAAAGTAGCAACAATACAATAAAAAATAGAGTTAAATAAAAAAATATTGTATATTTGCTTTTTATAAACATTTTATATCTTTAAAAAATTATCTATAATTTTATGCCCATATTCACTCATAATTGATTCAGGATGAAACTGAACTCCATAAATATTTTTGCCCTTTATCTCCAAAGACATAATTTCACCATCATCTATACTTTTTGAAGTAACTATAATCTCTTTTGGTAAATTCTCTTTTTCTACAATCAAAGAGTGATATCTTGTTTGAGTAAACTCTTTTGGTAAATTCTCAAAGATTTTTGTATCTTTTAAAACTTTTATTTTTGATGTTTTACCATGCATCATATTTTTTGCTCTCACAACCTTTGCACCAAATACTTGCCCTATTGCTTGGTGACCCAAACAAATACCAAATATTGGTTTTTTATCTGTAAAATACTCTATAACTTCTAAACATACTCCAGCTTCATTTGGAGTAGCAGGCCCTGGTGAGATTATAATTTTACTAGGATTTAGTGCAATAATTTCATCTAAGCTTAACTCATCATTTCTTATAACTTTTAAATCTGCTCCTAATTCTAAGCAATATTGAACAATATTGTATGTAAAACTATCGTAGTTATCAATCATTAAAACCATTTGTTTTTATCCTTATTAAAGCCCTATTCTATAGGTACTTAAGAAATATTTTTTAAATTTATTCAAATCTTTGCTACCCTATAGCTACCTATTTTTGTATTTTTTATATAGTTTTATACTATTTTCGGTAGCACAATTAATGAGCAAAAAAAGTTCATTATTGTACCTAAGAGATATTGGTATATTGTTTAATTAAAAAATAAATATTTATAATTACATTCATCTATAAATTTTTGCATCATTGCTATTTTACTTCTTATTGATCTTTCTGTAATGTAATATCCAAAAAAATTTTCTTTATTATTTTCTTCATTATTATAATTTTCAAGAAATTCTTTATATGGTATTATTTCTGAAGTTCCTTTTTGAATTATTCCATGGTACTTTGTAAGTGCATATTTTATATTTTTTATTAAATACTCTTTATCAGATTCATCTAACTTGTATCTGTGATAATCATAGATAAAAAATAAATCTGCTACGCTTTTCATATCTGTATTTTTAAATTTTCTAAATTCTTCTGAAACACTGTCAATTTCTAAAGTTTTATATTCCAAACCTGTATTTAGCCTAATGTATTCTCTGCTAACAACAAGATTTTCGATGATAGCTTTTGACACATATCCATCTGGGTATAGAAAAAAATCTCTCTTCAGCTTTTTCGATAATAATTCAAAAATAAAACATATATTTTGAAACTCCAAATCTTCAGTTAGCTCTTGATTGTTTAATAAAATTTCCAGTTCATCTTTAAAAAGTACTTTTTCATCTTTTTCAGAAAAATATAGCTCTATAAACTTTTTCTGATTTTCAGCTAAATCTTGTTTATATTCAATGTCTGATGAGGCACATGAAAAAATGTCTGATGCTATATCTGAAAACCTATCTATATCTGATATTCTATCAAAATTAAATTTACTATCTAATTTTTGGTATTTATGTTTTCGTTCTGTAAAAAAAATAAAAATAGTCTCAAGATTTTCAATAATCTCTTGAACTTTTTTATTTCTATAAGCCATCTCAAATATCATCATATAAGTAAAATCTTTTTTATTTAAATTCTCTATATATTTGTATATTTTTCTATATGGAGTATCATCATGTTTTTTATAATAATCATCATCTTCAGGGTTGTCACTATAATCATCGATGTTAGTTTCAAAATCTTGAAGTTTATATAAAATATCATGTGCACTTTCATATTTTTTATCCATAAATATATCCAATATTTTTTTGATATAATATCAAGTGTAGAGTTAAATTGACATATAAATAATTTTGATGTGCTAGTTCTAACATATTTAATTAAAGCATTATAAATATGTGTTTGTTAAGAAGTATAAAAAATAAAGTAACATAAAGAGTAACATAAGACAAAAATGAGTGGATTTAAAGTTTTTGTTCAATTTACTAATTTTATTATATTAGATAAGATATATGCAATAAAAATTAATTATTATTATATTTTTATAGTATTTAAACTCACATAATTATATAGTTTTGAAGTTTTTAAAGCTAATCTCTAAATGGTTTATAAAACTTTTCATGGGCAAGTTCTAGCATCTGTTTATCTCCACTACTATCACCATAAGCATAAATATAATCAAAATTTTCTAAATCATAGAGTTCTTTAATACGATTTACTTTTTCTTGTCCGTAGCAGTTTTTGCTTAGTAGTTTTCCTGTGACTCTATCATCTTTTATCTCTAGTTTTGTAGCTAGTAGTTCAAAGCCATTTTTTTCACACCAAGGGTAAAGCCAACACTCTATAGATGCTGAGACTATGACTATTTTATGATTTTGTTTTTTGTGCCAACTGAGTTTTTCCATCGCCTTTTGTCTCAAAATCTCATCAATATGTTTTAATGAATAATCATTGGCTACTTTTTTAAACTCTTTTTGGCTACAACCTTTAAAAAACCAAGAAAGCATCTTTTGTTTTGCTTTGTAGTTTGGTATGAGTTTTAGTTTGTAAGCTACTAAAATAGGAGATAAAACAATAAGACCAATGATAAACCTCACATCACCAACAACAAACCTAATAAACTTTAAAAGGCTGTCATCTGTTGTGATAGTTCCGTCGAAGTCAAAGAGGGCTAGTGTCATTTAAAGTTCTTTTCTAATTCTTTAGTATCAATAAATTGAGAGGTTATTCGTATCCATATTCCATTTTTAAGTCTTTTATAATTTGTCTGCTTAGATAAATAATATCTTGACTTACCCCATTCATCTGCTATTAAATCAGGTTGTAACTTACCAATACTATATTCATAATTCCATTTATTATGCCCAGGTCTAAACTTTGTTGCTGGAGGTAGTTTGGCTATATGTGAGTCACTTTTACCTAAAAGGTCTAAAGTATTTCTATCTGAGTAATATGGTATTTGACCTGTCGCATGTACTGCGACAATTACATCCTTATCAGTATTTTTATTTATATGTACGCCTAACTTAGCTCTCCAAATATCAGATTTTAGTAATGGTATATTATCAGTCATTGACTTATACCATGGCTCTGAACTGATAATTATAAGGGTTGCCCCCCCTAATAACAGTACAGTTAAATTACTAACTTGAGGGTTGCTATTAATTTTTATTCTTTTAAGGTCTTCAATAAATTTTATTATTACTATACTAAAGATTATAAACAGTGCTGGCATACCTTGTGTTATAAATCTATTAGCTGCATCAACCTGTGGTATATTATATGGTTCAGCATAGTCTCCACCTACATAAATTGAGTAAGTAACTTGAATAAAGAATAAACCTAACAGTAAAAATGTTTTTTTATTTCGTAACTCTTTGTAATAAACTAAGCCACCAATAATAACGAAAAGCAGAGGAGAAAATTCTCTAATAGCATAATCAAAAAATACATTAATACCTAATTGGATTTTTTCCAAACTTGAGACACCTACTACTTTTAAATGATAGGTATTTGGTAGTATATCTCCAAAGTATAGATACTGAAAACTTAAAAGACCAAGTAAAGCAAAAATATAAAAAGCAACTGGAATTAGATTTATCTTAAACTTTTTCTTCTCCAATGATACAAAGAAAAGATATAAAATTATCAATCCAATCTGAGTAGCACTATCAAATCTTGTAATAATTGCCCCAAACATTAACAGACCAACTATAAAAGCATGTTTGTAACTTTGAGTAACTGCCAGTTTATAAGCAAAAAACACTGATAAGTATACTAATAAAGTGACTAAACCCACTTCCATACCTCGTAAAGTCCAGAAGACCAAAGGAAAGTAAAATGTTGTAATGATTGCGGTAAGTAAGGCAGCTTGTTTTGAAGAGG
The DNA here is from genome assembly GCF_003355515.1 of Aliarcobacter trophiarum LMG 25534. Classification (NCBI taxonomy): domain Bacteria; kingdom Pseudomonadati; phylum Campylobacterota; class Epsilonproteobacteria; order Campylobacterales; family Arcobacteraceae; genus Aliarcobacter; species Aliarcobacter trophiarum. The sequence continues at coordinate 1,772,346 of NZ_CP031367.1, forward strand.
CATAAAGATTACGTGTAATAGCGTAAACAATTGACACTACTGATAATAATATTACGATTGAAGTAATCATTACTAAAAATGATATTTTTGAAGGATCTACTGGTAAAAGATGCAACAATGACATATATAGCATCCAACCCATATTGGTAAAACCTTGCACAGGTGCTTCTCCAATATTCCAGACCATACCATATCCATCTGCTAGATGTTTTGCATAGTTCATGCTTATCATTGCATCATCGACTAAAGTGAAATACATTTGTCCATCAATAAAAAAGATGGTTTTATAGATAAAGTATGTATAAAAAGATATTGCTAATAAAATCAGTGCAAGAAATGATTTATTACTACTGAAATATTTACTACTCATTCTCTGTCCTCCTAAAATTTATGTAATTTTCTATACTCATCAAAAGAAATAATTTTTAATGAGGGGTCTTTAATCTGTAATGATTTTATATTACTTTGACGAATAAATGTGACTGAACCACCTTTTGAAAAAACAAAATTATTATTTTTTACAACTACATCAAACTTAACTTTATTTTTTTTCGAATGTCTATCAAATTCTTTAGCAAAACCAGATGTATTAACATATTGAATAATATAATTATCAGCAAACATACATGACCATTTTCTTTTTCCAAAAGCATTTCCCCGTAAATTTTCATCTCTTCCAACACATGGATTGACTAAACCATGGAAATCTTTAATTATTAGTGAGTTAGCACCATAAGGTAAAGCACCAGCTACAGCGGTAACATAAACTTCATTTGAAGTCAACATAGAATTCCAGTATTGTGCAACTTCTTTTGCAGAACTATAGTAATAAGATCTGTCAAAATAAAATCTATGCTTATCAGAAGTAGAAAACAATCCAAAATATGTTGATATTGCTATCAAAGAGAAGAAGAGAGCTTTTTGTAGGATAGATACAGTATAGTTAATTTTTAGCCTTGAGAAAATCATAAAAAATATTAATAAAAGAATTGGTGCAAATGGAGTAAGCATCCTAAATCCAGGCATCCAGTCTCCACCATTTTGAATAGCTATTAAACAAGAACCACCAAAGAGAAAGATAACAGGGATTACAACAAAAAGAAGTTCCTTCTTTAGTTTGAGAAAAAATACTAAAATAAATACAGGTACTAATGCAATTAAATTAGTTGTTGTAAAAAAGTTAATTACATATGTCCAACCAGTTTTATTTTGTAATAATATCCATATAGATTCTAAATCTTTTATTTTTCCACTAGATTTTGCTTCAACACTTAATGGAGTTAACTCTCCAAAATATAAATATCTAAATAAAAATACAGAAAATAATGTTATTACAAAAGTAATTAATGGTAACCATTTTATATATTTGGAGTAGTTTCCATTTTTGAAATGTATTACTGTATAACTTACAGCTACAACAATGGCATATAAAAATCCTTCAAATCTATTTAAAATCAATAGCATTAATAATATAGACATTATCCATGCATTTCTTTTATTTAATGGTTTAGTTAAATAATATACACAAAAGTAGAGTATCGCCATTTGTAAAAATGTTTCAAGACCATTGAACATACTATGCCAAAAGTAATCTCCAAGTATAAAAAATGATATAAAGAATACAACTAGTAATGAGTTAATATTTAAAGTTTTTGTTGCATAGTGATATAAATGTATTAATACAAATCCAATGATTATTGTGGCAAAGTAATATGTAGAGTTCTCGATAGGGAGTAATCCTAAAACATGAAAAATTGAAGTAATTATTGTCCATAAAGGATTTGAAAATCCTTCAATAGGCATTTCTCCAATATTCCAAGCAAATAGATAACCTTCTGCAGTATTTTTCGCAAATCTATAAGTTATATAAGCATCATCCATATATCTACCGCTAAATGTGAGTACCCCATAAATATAAATAGAAATCAATAATATTAAAGATGTTGTATAATTATTTATTTTTAATAATTGATTTTTTATAGTATCAATCATTATACACTCATCCTCTTAAACACCACCTCTGGTATATGTTTAATTATAAGCATAATCAACCTCCATATACCTTTAGTATATAAAATATCTTTTTCTTTTTTTTGAGCATTATAAATATCATTTGCCATATCTTCTGGCTGTGCTGTTAGTTTCTCTGGTAGGTCTAGGTCTTGTGTCATTTTTGTAGCTACAAATCCAGGTTTTATAGTCAGAACTTGAACTTTGCTTTCAAATAGTCTATTTCTAAGACCACTTAAATACGCACTAAAAGCCGCTTTAGAAGAGCCATAAATATAATTAGCTTTTCTTCCTCTATCTCCAGCAACTGAACTAACTCCTACTATAAAGCCATTTTTACTTTTCTCCATATCATTTGAGACGATATTTAAAATACTAACAGCTCCTGTAAAATTTACATTTATAGTATTTAATGTTTTAGTAAAATCATTCTCACACTCTTTTTGTTCAGCCATATAACCAGCAGCTACTATCACACCCAAAGGTTTTGGCTCTAGTGAATTATAAAAATCACTATGTGTCTCAAACTTTGCTATATCAAACTCTTTTAAAACCACTTCAACATTTGACCTTATTTTTATATCATTTGCCAAATCTTTTAAATCTTCACTCTGTCTTGAAGCTAAATATAGGTTGTAGCCATTTTTTGCATAAACTCTTGCAACCTCTTTTGCTATATCGCTTTTAGCACCTATTATTAATACATAACTCATTTTGTTAAATTTTTTCTCAATAATTTTAAACCAAATTTAAAATAATTTTTTAAAATTTTTGGATTATTAAAACAATCTTTTAATTTTTTTAGAATGTAGGTTGGACGAAAATGATATTTTAAAATAGCATTTTTTTTAATTTTTTCAACTTCATTTATAGAAAGATGTTTAGTACCAATTGTTGGGGCATTGAAATAATCTTTTCCCAATACAGTATGATTTATTAAACCATCTGCTTTTGCTTCATTATATAATTTTGTTCCATAATATGGTGTTGCAATATGTAATTCGACAAAATCAGCATCAACTTTAAACATTAAATCTATTGTATCTTGAATGTGTTGCTTTGTTTCCCAAGGTAATCCAATAAGATAAAATCCATATATTTTAAGCCCAACTTCTTTTGCATATTTTGCTGCAATTAAATTGTCAGCAACTTTAGCTCCTTTTTTTATTCTCTTCATAGTTTCTTCATTTCCTGATTCAAAACCAAATGCAACTAGCCAGCAACCAGCTTTTTTCATAATTTCAAGTGTATATTTCTCTAAAGGATTGACTCTTGAATTAGCAACCCATTCAATTTTTCCATATAATTCGGAATTAATTATATATTCACAAAGCTCTACAACCCAATCTTTATTCATTGTAAAAGTATCAGACTTGAAAAAAAAGTTTTTTATATTATGATTAATATAACAATCTTTTAACTCTTCAAAAATATTTTTCGGACTTCGTAGTCTTACTTTAGTACCAGAAATTTTTGGAGTTAAGCAGTAAGTACAAGCCGCAGCACAACCTCTTGAAGTAGTTATTGTGGCTTGTGGTTCTTGAGTATCAGGTCTTAAATATAGCTCATTATTCATTAATGTTCTATTTGGAAATTCTAAAGAATCTAAGTCTGTATCCCACTCATTAAATTTTGTTTTTGTCCATTTATTATCTTTTTTATATAAAATTCCATTTATGTTTTCTATTTTATTATCATTTATAAAAATTGAATTTAATAGTCTTGCAATAATAAAATCACTTTCTCCTCCAATTAGATAATCTATGTTATCTAATTTTATTTGGTTTAACATTTCATCTTCAGCATCAAAAAATATCGAACCTTTTAAAATGATAATCAGTTTTTTATATATCAACTTTAATTTTTCACATACTTGAATGTCTTTATGAATCGTAGCATTTGTTATACTCATAAATATAACATCTGGTGCAAATGCTTTAAAATCATTTTCTAAATCAATAAATGATTTATCTTCTGTCTGATAATCTTTTAAAAATACTGCATATTGATTTTTCTGCAACATTGATGCAGCATAACCCAAATCATTACAAGCCCGAACAGAAGTTGCAGTAGAATCTTCAACATTACCTTGCGATCTATCTTCTCCTCTTTGATACAATTTACTTGGAGGGTAAATTAACATAACTTTATTCATTTTAATCCTTAAACACAAATTTTTTATCTAAAAAATATTTAACTATATAACCAATGCTAAGACCTATAATTGCACCAATATATTTGGCAATCTCACTATCAAATATATAATCAAACCCAATTTCAAATCCCCAAAAAATAAGAGTTGTAAAAACTCCCATTATTGAGTATAAAATAAACTTTTGACTATCTTCTTTCTTGTCTTTTACCACATAATAAAAAATATATTTTTTATCTAAGATATACTTTGCAATAAGTCCTGTGAGTGTTCCAAAAAACATGGCAATATATAGACTAAAATCTTGTGAATATATAGCCAAACTTATAAATTGAGTAAATAAATTTATAATAGTTGCAATTAGTGCAAAGAAAGAGTATTTTAAAACTAAAAGCATTATATTCTCACTATCAAAAAAAAACTAGCCAACCAAAATAGAATAGTTATTTGCAAAAATCTATCTTTTAAAACTACTTTTGTAGGGTTTCCGCTATTTCCCTCTACAAAAGTTATCTGCATATATCTCATAACTCCAAGTATCACAAAAAATGCTGTAATATATAGATTGCTACTATTTAATCTGTGTATTACATCATCTGAAACTGTATAAAGCACATAAGCCACTACAATAACTCCAGCCATGAAAACCATCACAGCATTTACAAACTCTAAGTTGTAGCCATCTATATTTTTTCTTATCTCTTTGCCTTCAAATGCAAGAAGCACATCATCTCTTCTTTTTGCAACTGCCAAAAATAGTGCTAGTAAAAAAGTCATAATTATAATCCACATTGAAAGCTGATTATCAATCACACTTGCTCCTGCAAAAAGTCTTAAAACAAATCCAGAAGCTATAATAAAAATATCAACAATAGTTATATGCTTTAATCCAAAAGAATAAGCAATATTCAAAATAAAATAGATTACAAGAACTACAAATAAATCAATATTTATAAAATATGAAGCGACTAAAGATGGAATTGATAAGACAAAAAATAGTATTTTTGCACTATTTTTGCTAACTTCTCCACTTGCAATTGGTCTAAACTTCTTTTTTGGATGTTGTCTGTCTTCTTCAATATCCATATAATCATTTAAAATATAGATACTACTTGCTAAAAATGAAAATAGTATAAATACTACAATACAATCTACAATTTGCTCAAAATTAAATGAAAATGTAAAAAATAGTGGTGCAAATACAAATAGATTTTTAATATATTGATGCGGTCGAAGTAGTTTTAAAATAGATTGCAAAAAATATTCCCCTAAAGATATTTACTCAAAATGGGTTGAATTTTGCCCAAAAAGAGTTTATAAACAAATTAATATTATTCATTTTGAATAATATTGGAGTGCAATTTGGACTTATCGTATAAAATCAATCTTTTTTTAAAAGAAAAAGGAATGAGTAAAAAATTTTTTGCAGAAAAGTTAATTGCTTTAGAGCCTATTTTAAAATCAACTAGAGAAGTTCCTAGTGCATCTACAATTTATGGCTATCTAAATGGTAGCAGAGAGATAAAAGCTGAGCTATTACCATATATCGCAAAAGTTTTAGATGTTGGTATTTCTGAGTTATTTGAAGATAACAAAAAAGATAGAGTGAAAATTTTACAAAATATTTTAGAAAATCCAAGCCAAGAAGAGCAAAAACTTTTAGAAAACTACTTCAAATTTGAAGAAAAACTAAACAATCAAAAACTACAAAATGACACAAACTATCATCTATATAACTACATATTACAGATTCTTCCATATGCTTCTGAAAAGTTTTTATATACACTTATAGATCTGCTTGAAAGCTACAAAGACTCAACAAAAAGAGCCCAAGAGGATATTAAAAATCTAGATTTTTAATATCTAATTCAATTGATTTTTCTAGGTCTTCCAGCTTTACTTTTAGGTTTTGGCATAGTTCCTCTTACTATTGCTCTATCTTTTGAGTTAGTTTTAATATCATCTATAGATTGATCATCTGTTTTAAGTAGATAAGATATTGCATTTTCTTTTAATATCTTTATTTTCTCTTCATCTTTATAATCTAACATTCCAATTCCACGGTTCTTATAGTCTTTTGCATTACAGTTATAGTAAACTCCTTTTCCTTTTGTAATATTATTATTCCAGTACTCTCCTATTTGTTTAGCTATATATACTTCTTTTTGAACTTTATTTCCATCGTAAAATAAATATGCATGTCCATGTACTCCTTTACCATTCTCACCATGTTCCTTTTTTATTATATAGCCTATGTTATTTTCAAATAGAGTTTTTTTACTTCTTCTATTGTTAAGTAGATTGTTTATGTCTTTGTTCATATCATCGAGAGTCACTTTATTTGCATATGGTGTTCCATAACCTAAATCTATTCTTATTGTACAAATTTTAGAGTTGTTCTCAACTAGAGCATCTATGTATGCTTCCATACTATTTTTTCTTTTGTTATACTTTTGGTCTTTCTTCATCTTTAATCCTTACTTTCTTTTTGTATTTTATTTCTTTAATTAGTTCTGTACTTAATGTACATACAGTTATCTTTGATATCTTTAATATTAGTTATTTATATAATTATAAATATTATTAAATATTTATAATACCTATATTAAATTATCCCGAATCCTTGTATACTAAATTTGTAAACTATAAAGAAACTTTAGAGTTTTAAATTTAAAAAATATACAGTGTTATGTATTTCTATCACTTAATATATATTTAATCTGGTATGTAGCAATGTTCACAAATATCATACTTTGGATCATGACAAGGTGAAAATATAAATTGATTCTCTTCATTATTATCTGGTTCGCAATAGTGACAATACATTGCACCTTTAACACTTTGACAAGCACAATATTCATTACTTGGTTCAAATGGAATAATATGGATTTCATCTTCTCTATTTCGTTCCATACATTGCATATAATCAAGATAATCTTCTATATGTTCAAAATCTTCTGATGATAGTTCTTCTTTTTGCATTTGCAATCCTTTGTTTTAGTTTTATAAGATATTTTTATCTTATTCAATAATATGTATACAAAGTTTGTATAAATAAAAAAAAGAAAAAATATTAAGATGTAACCCAAACCATTTAAGGCTTGGATTAATCTCTCTTATTCAAATCATCTAAAATTTTTTTGACTCTTTTCCTCTCTTTCTCATCTTGTAGATTTTTATAATGTTTTCGTAAATGTTCAAGTCCAGCTTTAGTCCAGTCCTTGAATCTATTTTTACTCTCTTTAATTATGTAGTAATCCCATGCCAACATTTTTAAGCTCCTTTGTTTTATATTCAAATCCAAACTCTTTTAAACTGTTTTTTTCACTATTACCACTAGCAAATCTTTTTGCTAGTGATTTTGGAGTAAAACAATTTATTTTATAATTCGGATATAGTTCTGCTACATTTTTAGCAATTTTTACAGTTGTGATAAATGTAAACTCTTTCACAATCTATCCTTTAATTTTTGATAATCTTGTAGCTTTAAAACTACTATCAAGTTCAGCTTTTAGTCCATAACTATGACTTATTGTTTCAAGTTCACTTAGACTAAAATATCCAAGCTCTTGCTCAAAGCCATCTACTAAACCATAACAAGTGTTATAGTCTGATTTATCAATCTCTATAATGTACCAAGTCCAGTTTGAATTTGGTAGAAATATTTTAAATTTGCATATTGGGTCTTTTAGTATTGTAGAAGCATATAGCTCTGGAATTGATTGTAATTGCTCATTTGTAAGTAAGCTACTCATTATGCAGCTCCTTCTTCAAGCTGTTTGTACCAAGTTTTTGTTTTCCCATCCCATCTAAAACCACAAGCTTTGATACTATCTTTCTTAGCAAATATATCATCACCACTTACAATTAAAAATCCATTTTGCTCTACTACATCAAGACCTATTTTAAATAGTGATTCATACTCGTATGGGTCATAGCTTTGTTTAATGTTTCTATTATGATTAGTAGTTACATTTGTAACTGTTGGTGTTGGTGAAGATTGTCTATAGTTTGTTGTTGGTTTTGATTCATTATTAGCTTGATGATTTTTTGTTTTATCATAAAGAGAGTTTCCAAATTGGTTACCAAAGCTTCGCATAGCTCGTTTAAGTGCATCTGTTACTGCTTCTTTTGCAGCTCCTTCGTGTGCATCTGCTTGTGTTTTTGCAACTCCTGTACCAAATCCTACATCTTCACGGCTTAACTCTTGTGTATGATTTTCACTATGAACTAATACTTGAACTATTGCCTTATAGCAAATAACTTGATTTTGGTTTTGATTTTGCTCTTGGCTAACATGTTCTAGTTTTGAGATAGAATAAGACCAGTTACCAAATCCAAATATTTTATTTGCAGTTTCAATTACATCATGACCTTCTATGTAAGATAGGGAAATATTTCCCTTATCTCTTGTTTTAATTCTTGAACTATCAAGTTCTTGATTTAATATCTCTAATTGCTTTTTATCAAACATTGTTTTATCTCCTTTTTATAAAGATTTTTACTATTGGCTTTATTAAGCAACATTCTCTAAATTAGTATCATCATTTGTTACTAACTCTAGTGTTATTGGTTTTTGAGTATTGTTTGTATTATTGATAGCTTTTTTAGAGTTTACTTTTACCTTTGGTTTTATAGTTGTTGTTTCTGTAATAACTGATACAAGACCTTCAAGCTCTTTTTTACCTTTTGGTGTTTCAAGTGCTATTTTTATTGCTTCAATATCAGGAGTGAACTTTACATAACCTAATCCCATTACTTTATTCTCATTTAGTATTACAACATCTGATTTTGAAGTTGTTGATTCAGCTTGTAAAGTAAGTGAAGATATGAAGTTCCCATCTACTCTATCAACACCATTTTGAATAAAAACATCTGCAACTAACTCTTTAGCTAGAGTTAGTGCAGTTTGTAGTTTCTTTTTATAGTTTTGTAATTCTCTTACATTTGTTCCAATATGTTCAATCTTTGAAGCTATATCTTGCAAAGATAATCCTATATAATCAGCTTTTTGGAAGTATGGTGTATTTGAATCTTCTAAGATAGATTTTAAATACTCTTTGAAGTGTGTATTTGTACTAGACTCATTTAGATTTTCCATTTGTGTTTGAAGTTTATAGTTTACTAATTTCATTGTTTTCTCCTTATGCTGCTAAATTATGATTTGATTTTAAAAGTGCAACTTGTTCAACTGCTTCAAACAGCTCTTTATTAAATTTAATAGTTGCATCAATACCATTTATAGCTTTTGAGGTAAAAGTTTTATTTGTAATTAGATTTTTCATCTTAACACCACCTCTTATCATTGCTTCTTGAATACGATTATATGCACTCCAAAGTGTTGGTACATTATCCTCTTCATAGTTTACTTTTAAAAGTTCATCAGCTTTGATATAGTGTCTGTTTGTATCAAATCTAATATCTATTGCTGCATTTGCTAACATCTGTTCTTCTGCCTTTGTTAAAGAAATAGATTTAAAAGTAGCAACTATTTCTTTTATCTTTCGCATATATGATGTTACTTCAGCGATTGCATTTTTTACTTTCTCTTGTGTAAATCCTACATGAACGATTGAAGCGTGAACAAAGCTTTTACTTGGAACTACAAGCATATTTGAACACACAATTCTAAATATTGCTAAATCAACAATAAAGCTAGATGTTCTATTATGAGAGTTTGTTAAAACTATATCTTCATATTCATCTTTTGCATTTGGTCGAAGTAAATTTTCTAAGCTTCTAAACTGAATAATATGTTTTTGATAACCTTGATTCTCTTCATCTCTTACTTTACTCTCACTTGCCATTATTGGATAGTAACCTGCATCTCTAAAAGTATCAAGTAGTTTAAATGTTGGAACAAAGGCATATTTATCGCTAACTGTTTCTATTGGACTTTCGCTAAAAATTGATGGAGCTACTTTAAATAGCTCATCATTGCTTAGTGGTTTAACTGTTTTATTTATTTGGTTTACTGACATGATTTTTTCCTTTTTGATTTTTCTTTTTAATTTTGTGGATTTGTATAACTATTTTTACTATACGAACATATTTAAAGATAAATCCTTTTTAGAATTTATCTTCACTATTTTTTAATACTGTTACAACTGTTGTTGCTACTTCTAAAGTTGTTGCTAATGTACTTAGAAATGACATCTTATGCTCCTATATATGGTGAATATGAACTATTGTTAAAAGGTTTTAAATCTTTTAACAACTCTTTAAACTCTATTTGCTCTTTTTGTAAAGATTGTTTTTTCTTATCCAAACTATCTTTGATTTTTGCAAATAGTTTAACTCTATATCCATCAATTAGTTTTTGATTAATTGTTGTGGGAAAGTAAGAGATTAAATCTCTTGAACTGTTTTTTATTTTTCTCATCTTTTCTCCTAAAGGGTATTTTATTTACAAGCTAGGATTATTTCCTTTGCTTGTCTAACCTTATGATATGTGATTGAAAAAAATTAGGTTGTTTATGAAATTGAAAATGAAGAGTTATTAATTTACACTATCGCAATTGAAAAAAGAGATGATAAGGAAGTTTATAAAAAAGCAAATGAGAGATTGTAGTAATTTTTATTCTAAGGTTTATCTACTTTGAAAATGTAGTTAAATATCCTATTTTGGTAGTATTCAATATTTTCGTCAGCATTAGACAACTCCTAAAATTCTATAATAAATTCAAAACTATCATCAAGAAGTCCTTCAAAAAGAATGGTTAGTTGAAACAGAGTTAAACTCCAATTTATAATTTATATTGTCGATTTTTTATATTATTACTCGAATCTTGAGCAAGATGTGAATCTATTTAAGATGCAAGTTTGCATATCTAATTGAATGTTTAAATATTAAAAAAATTGATTTCTCGAAATAAAAAATACATTTCTACATTAGAATTACTTGTCATATTGGCTGTGGATTAATGGTGATTGTTTAATCAAAAAAGCTACATTTATATTCCAAAACATTGAATATTTTAGCCTATTTTGATGGGCTTTTAGAAGAAATAAGAGATAATGTATAATCTTCATAAAGCCCATCTTTAAGGCTGTTGTGAAAATATTATGAGTGTGTTTTAGGATTTTTATTAAAGTGTCAAAACATTTGTGTATGTTCTGAAATATAGCCAAAACATACACAAAATATAGGTTAAAATATGTCAAATTACCATTATAAATAGTAATAATTCTCTGTATTAGATTTTCCATTATCTGTAAATTCAGAAGATCTAGTACCTGAATATATTTGATTAAACTTGTCAGCCACATTTTCATTTTTAAGTTGAGAAATAAATTTTCTGTTAGAAATTAATTCATTTAATTCAAAAGCTAATTGAAAAATAGTACTAATTTCTTGTTGTCTAATTCTTGGTTTGCATTCATTGTCTTTAGGTGTTCTAAATTCAAAATCATTTTTAATCTCTTTAAATCTTTCTGGAGCAGAAGTTTTAAGTTTATATAAACATGATGTTTCAGTTAAATTTTTTGAGATTAAATCAGCTTTAAATTGTTTTATCATTTCATTAATTTCTTCTTCTGTTGGTTGTGAAGCTATATTTTGTTTAATAGGTCTATAGTATTTGGCTAATTGATACTGTTTATGTTCTTCCCATTGTTCATTAGATATTTCTTCACTTGAATCTAAAAATCTATCAGTATTTTTGATTTTTACTATATCATTATTAGCTACTGAAATATAAAATTCACCTTTATCTAATTTTTCAACATCTTCTAATTTCATATTGAGCGTTTTATTCATCGCTTCAAGAGTTTTATTAGAATTTTTACCAATAATTTTTCTTTCTGTCATACTCAAAAGAATATCTTTCAAATCTGCATAAGGAATCTGAGAAATTGCCTGATGTGCCATTGTTAAAAAGAAATTATATTTACCAACTTCTGTCAATATAGTTTTAATGTTATTATTTAAAGACACAAAGTTGTGAAATTCATCAAGGAACAAATGTGTTAAAACTCGATCTTCCTTACGAATTTTCACCCTATTAAGAACTAGTCCTAATATGTACTCCAAAATAAATCTTATGTAATATTCATAAGTTTCATTCATCTCACCTTTTGGAACATCTAAGATTATAATATTCCCTTTAGTATTCATTTCCTTTTCTAAATTCAATGAATTTGTACCGTTCATAAGATTCATAAATAGAGGATCACCTAATATTGTACTAAGTCTTCTTCTCACAGCATTTTTAGTATTTGTTTCACCTGAAAAATAATCATTGAAGTATTCTTCTTCTAATGGATTTGAACTATTTTTAGCATATGAAACTAAATCGTCATTTCTCTTATCATTCATAAATCTATAAAGCTCAGAAAAACTTCCTCCACCTTTTCTTAGTAAAACACGGATACAATTTAGTAGTAAATCTTCCATCTGACCACTAAATGTATCATCTATTTTTATACTTTTAAATACACCTAATATAATTTGAGCTACTTTTGATATATTCTGTTCACTTTTATCAGTTATTTCAAAAAGATTAATGGTAGGAGAATATGATTCATTTAGTAAAGGATTAATATAAACGAGTCTTTCTTTATCTTTCACAAGCCTTGCAAGTTTTTGTCCAAGTTCGCCATGAATATCAAATAAGATTTGGAATGACCCCAAAAAAGTAGACAGAAATTTATTCAGTTAATTAAAATAACAATTTAGAGAAAATTGTAAACAATTGAAGGAATTAAAAATGGCAAGAAGAGAATATAGTGAAGAGTTTAGAAGAGATGCTGTAAAACAAGTTATAGAAAATGGATATGGGGTTGTTGAAACAGCTGAGAGGTTAGGTGTCCATTATGATTCTTTGAGAAACTGGATAAAAAAATACAAATCACCAGAAGCTGAAGTAGAAATAAAAAAAACTCAAGATACAACAGCTGAAATAAAAAGATTGCAAAAAGAATTAAAGAGAGTTACAGAAGAGAGGGATATTTTAAAAAAGGCCGCAGCGTACTTTGCAAACAACCCAAATTAAAGTACGCATTTATAAAGGAGTATCAAATACAGTACACAATCAGAAGAATGTGTACTGTATTGAAAGTTCATCCTAGTGGGTATTATAAATGGTTAAAACAACCTATTTCAAATTTAGAGATTGAAAATCAACAAATTTTACAAGAGATAAAAAAAGCATATAGAGAGTCAAATGGGATATATGGATATAGAAATATTCATAAAGATTTAAAGGCTTCAAATATACATGTAAATAAGAAAAGAGTTGCAAGATTAATGAAAGAAGCAAAACTTTGTGGAATAGGAAATTATAAAAGAAAACCAAAGCATAAGGCTGGTTCAATTCATAAAGCACATCCAAATCATTTAAAACAATGTTTTTTAACATATAAACCAAATGAATCTTGGGTTAGTGATATCACATATATCAGAACTTATGAAGGATGGTTATATTTAGCTACAGTTATAGATCTTTATTCAAGAAAAATAATTGGTTGGGCAACAGGACATAGACAATCAACATCTTTAATTATTAAAGCTTTGAAAAAAACAACTCACAGAATTAAAAATCATAAAGTGATTCTTCATTCAGATCAAGGTAGCCAATATAGTTCTTATGAATACCAAACATTTTTAAAGCATCATAATATTATCCCAAGTATGAGCCGTAGAGGTAATTGTTATGATAATGCAGTAGCAGAGAGTTTTTTTAAGACATTAAAAAAAGAATTAGTTAGAAAAACTATATTTCATACAAGAGCAGAAGCTAGAGATAAAATATTTGAATATATAGAAATGTTTTATAACTCAAAAAGACGACATAGTTTTTTAGATTTTATAAGTCCAAATGAATTTGAGAAAAGATACAATGATAGTGTTACTCAACCAAAGGTGTTAACTGATTAAAAAAGTGTCTACTAACTTGGGGTCATTCCAATTATACTACAATCGTTTCTATGTATATGCTTCATAATTAATGAGAGAAGAAGAAAACTTTTTCCTATACGAGTTAATCCCGTTAGATAGGTATGAAATTCCCCTATTGGGAAATATTTCTCAAAATCATTACTATATGGATCTAAAATTGGTAAATTATTAGAACTTACTTCATTTTCAGCTACATTTCTTTCACTAAGTAAGTCAATATATCTTTGATTTTCATTTACTCTAATATCTAATTGTTCTTTTTCCATAACTCTAATTTCATCTGAATAATGATCCAACGAGGACTCAATAGCTTGATATAAAGGTGTAGTGCTATTAACTTTGAATTTTGATAAAATATTTTCTTTTGAATCGATAAATAATGTAGTACATAATTCCAAAAAATCTCTAAAAAATTCATGTGCTTCATCAATTGTAACTATTATTTTAGCTTGTGTAGGTATTTTATAGCCATCACTTTTAATTGCTTTGTGAATTACAACAGAAATTATCAGTTCTTTTAATTTTTGTTGTTCCTCTTCACCCTTTGGTATATGATTTATATAAAGAAACAATTTTCCATTTACTATTTCTGCTAAACTTTGTTTGGATAGAGATTCAGCTGTTATATGTGCAAAAATACCTGTATCAAATAGTGCTTGAATTGTTTTATTTACTACAAAATCTTCCGATACTGATTTATTACCCACTAATAAAAGCATTGTGTCTTTATTTGTACCAATATTGCCAATCCATTGGGATATGCTTTCTTTAGCATTATAAGATGGATTTTCAATTATGCGTTGCATAATTGACCTTGTATTTGACCAGTTCTTATTGTTACTCATCTAGGAATCCTTTTTTTGTTAAATCTTGTAAATGCTAATAAATTTCTTTTCCAAACACCATTATAAGTATTAAAAATCTCAAATGATTGATTATTATCAAATACCTCTTCTTCAACAATAATAATGTTGTTTATTGCTACGAAAATTGTATTTACTCTATATTGATTGTTATTTCTTAAAACATCGTTTATATCATTTACTATATTTACATCAGCACCATATCTACTTGAAAGCTCTTTTTGTATTTCAATATGATTATCTATAATAAGTTGTCCACTATTGGTACGAAAATACAATAAATTCTTGAATCGCCATAATTTAATTTCAGGATAGTTGATTTTTTCTAGTAAATTGTTTTGTTTAGACATTAAATCATTATATTTATTAACTTCATTATGATAAATCCATTGTCTATCATTTTCTGTATTCCAATATCTTTGTATTACATTTTCATTAGTTCTTACAGCTTGATTTAATCGATTTGTTGAATTTACAACTTCATTTTCAATTACTTGTAAAACTCCAATTAATCGGCTTCCATGATTAACCAATTGTTCAAGTTCATTTGGATTTTCTATAGTTGTAGGACTAAAACTACCATCTTGATTTTGTTTAGTGTTAATAATATATGACATCTTTCTTCCTCTATATATTAAATTTTATTGAAAAACTACATTCTACTAAAGCCTTTAAATAAGGCTTTAGTAGAATGTAGTTTTTATTAAATGTTCATGCAAATTTTGCAAACCAAACGTTACCTGTTCCTCTTCTTGTTGCTTCAAAACCTAATGCTTTTAATTCTCTATTAAAATATCCTCTACCTAATGGTTCTTCATCATGTAATTCACAAAATAATTCATATTGTTTTAGAATATTTTCATAAGTAGTAACTATAGATTTTGAATTATTTTCAGTTTTTATAAGATTTGTTTCTTTTACAAACAAATTAACAAAATTAAATCTATCTTTAAAATCTTCACACTCTTTTGATATATATATTTTTTTAGTTTTTATAATTTCTTTAGCACCTTCAAATAGCCAATTAAAAATTTCAAATTTATAGTTTTCAATTATAGTAATATAATTTTCATCATCAAATGTAATTTGACAATTTACAAATATGATTTTTTCTAAAGATTTTGTATCTTTTGATATATTTTCATAATCAATAAATAAATCTTCTAACTTTGCATTTTCATTATTAAAATAATTTGAAATTAAATCTTGAGGTATCACTTCTTTAAATATATTGATAAAAGAAGTTGACTGAATTTTGTTTAGTCCATATAAACAAATTTTTTTATCATCGTTAAAATTCTTTACTAAAATTTTTGAGATTACTTGTTGTAGAGTTTTTTGAATTTCAGCAGAAGAGATAATAGTATTAAGTAATTTTATAAAATTATCATTATTAGCATTTTCAATATATTCAAAATTAAGTATATATTTAAGAAAATACTTTGGATGATGTTCTTCAAGTTGTACACCATTTTTACTAATATTTAGAATCCCATTTTGTAAGTTGATACATGTAGAATCTTTTAATACAAGTTCTTCAAAATAAGCATCTTGAATAAATTGCTTGAGTAATTTATTAATAAATGTTACACTTGAAGCTATATATTGTGGAATTCCTACTTTCTTTGCTGCTGCTTTAAGAAAATTAATTAACAAAGCTGAATTTATTTTTATCCAATATTGGGCATTAAAAATATAAAACTCTTTTTTATCTTGAGCAAACATATAATTAATTTTTATTGCATATCCTAGTAGCATTTTTGAAAATGTTACAACATAAGCCTCTTTAACATTAATCTTTCCTCCGAGTGAATTTGAATTTATCAACTCAAAAATCTTTGACCATTGCTCAGCATTTAAAGGAGTTAATTCATCTAATAAATTTGATAAAGCTTCTTTTACTCCTTGATTTTCTGTAGTATAGTTGTCAATAAACTCATCTTCTGCATCGAATATATTGTTTTTAAGTATATTACTCATAATACACTAACCATATTAATTAAAATTATTCATCATGAAAGAAGCTACAGAATCTATAGGAAAAACTATCCTTGGTTTTTTAGATTTACCAATTTTTCTGTAATTTGGAAGCCCTATTCCTTCTTTTAAAAGTTTATCTAAGAAAGATAAGCTAATTCCTATCTCATCAGCAGTTTCTTGGCGTGAGATTCCAAGTCTTCCATATTTATTAAGAAGATAATCTGTGTAGTATTTTTTATCTTTAAGTTCATTTCTTTCATCTAAAAACATTTTATATCCTTTTATTCACTACAAATAGTTTTATAGCTTTATAAAAAGAATTTTAGTTCATTAAAACTTAAATTTTGTTTAACTATATAATAATATTAACAAATAATATTTAATTAAGTATTTTTATTGCTTTTCAATATTTCTATTTCCTTTTTTAATTCAATATTTTCAGTATAAAGTTCAATAGCTGTTTCAACTTGCTTACTAATTTTATTGTTTGATGCAAAAGCTCTTAAACTAGTTTCTTTCATACCTATGGCATCTGCTAAGTCTTTTAAGCGTAAATCATATTTATCACAAGTAAATTTGATAATATTTTGTTTTTCTGTTAAACCTATAATATTCTTCACTTCTTCATTAGTGTATTCAATAGGATAAGATATATAATTTTGATTGATTTGTTCTTTTAATAGCTCTTTATTTTGAAAATATTCAGCATTTGAAAGTTGCTGATCTATAAATTTTTTATCCATATGATATTTTTTTTCTAAATTATCAAGTTTTTCTTGAACCCCTTCTATTGCACCATTATTTATTTTTGATAATTTTTGAAAAAAAATCAAAATAATCTCATTAAAATTTGTTGTTTGATATGTGCCTAAAGATTTATCTGCATAAATTATTTCTACTTCAAAGAATGCAGGATTATGTATTCTCTTAAATACTAATTTACTATCAATCCCTTTTCTAAGCTTTGGAACAATTAATGTATCTTTTGTAGCGGATGGAATTACTCTTGCTTGCATTTTTTTCCTATAAACATTTTCAATTATAAAGTTAGCCACAATTGTAATGAAACTCTTATTTAATGCTGATAAAACTCAAAAACCAAGAATAGTTTTTCCTGTAGATGCAATAGCTGAATTTATGATATTAAATTTGTAGAAGATAAAATTATGTGAGTATAAAAAATATAAAAGTAAAAGGATAATTGGATTTTCCAATTATCCTTTTATTTATTAAAAAATTTTTCTGTAATTATTTTTTCTTGTAGCTGAATATTTTTAGCCATTTGTCTAATTTTTTCATCTTCTTCATAAAGAGCCATTTTTTGTTTTACAAACTCTTCAGCACCAGCTATATTTTTAGATTTATTAATTATTTCTTGTTGCAATTCATTTATTCTATTTAGTGCATTTTTCATAAAATTATTATCTAATTTCAAAATTTTTCTCCGATTTTATTTATAATAAAAGCATCATCAACATTTTTATAAAAAGAATCATTTTCCTTGTCTATAAAATGTAAATTTATACTCTCTTTAAATATTGATTTTAACTCCAAAACCGTATTGTAAGAGTTAATATTACTTCTTATAAATACATCCTTTGGAACTTTCCTATGCGTTACAACTTCTCGTCTGGTTGCATATTCAAAGCAAACTTTTGGATCGTTATAAATATAATATATATCAACATTATAGTCTCTTTTTAATAATCTTTCAATATTTTGAATAGCCAAATCAACATTAGATAAATTTGAATCTAAAATTATTGAAAAGCCCTGCTTTAAAGAGTAATTAAAAAGTTCATTGAATCCTCGGCTTGAAGCTTTTTGGAATAAATCTGAATTTTGTCCATCATACCCAACAGGTTTAAAAAAATCTCTTATATTATCTGTATCGATATGTAAAAAATTTGGATTTGTCTCTTTAAAGAAAATACTTAATTCGGTTTTGCCAACCCCACTCATACCAGCAGTAAAAATGGCAATTTTTTCATCAATAGGATTTATATTTGTTGTATATTCCTGTAAAAAAGCATTCTTATTTTTGTTTAAATAATCAATTGCAATTTTTTCAAATTTATTCAAATTAAAATCCTCTCTTCTAAATGTAAAAAACATTATATCTTTAAAACTCTTTTATTAATAACTTTTATTTTAAATAATTAACATCATGAGTATAAATTATTTAATGCATCTTGAGTACCTTTATGTAGCTCAACTTTTGTGTATCTTTCTGTCATTTGAAGTCTACTATGACTCATAAGTTTTTTAACATCTAAAATATTTACATTTGAATTTTTTACTAAATGCGTTGCAAATGTATGCCTAAATGTATAAAATGTTACTCGATGTTTTCTATCATTTCTATCAAATCCTCTATTAAACAAATCATCAAGAAGTGGTTGTATTTGACCTTTCATTCCTTCATAAGTAATTGGTCTAGTTGTGTCAGTTTTTGGATTATCAGGATGAAAAATATAGTCATCTGGTTTTAAATCTTTTGTTGCTTCTATTAGTTTCTGAAATAAAGACTCTATAAGTGGAACTGGATATCTTTTCCCTTTTTTAAGAGCTGGAAATGTTAATGTTCTATTAGGAATATCTAAATCTTTTTTTTGTGTGGTGATTATTGCTTGTGGTCTAGCTCCTGTACCAAGAGCAACACAAACATATAAATATGCTTTTGGCTTATGAATTAAACAATCAAAGAGATGTTTTATTTCATTTGTAGATAAAACCCTTTCTCTTTCATTTTGTGGATCTTTTATAGATATTTTGCTAAGAGGATTAGCAATATTTTCTAACTCTTTAAACTCTTTAATACCAAAGTTAATTATAGCCTTAAATGTTGCATGATAACTATTTATAGAAGCCTGTTTATATTCACCTTTAAAAACATTTAACCATTTATCTATGGACTCTTTATTTATTTCATCTATAGCTTTATTACCAAAATATGGCTCTATTTTATTTTGATATTTAAAAAGTGACTCTTTGAATATGTTTGGCTTAGAGCGTGTTTCATAATCTTTAAAATACTCAACAGCTACAGTATTTAATATAAGCTTTTTAACTGCTTTTCTTTTCTTTATAAAATCAGGCTCATCTCCATCTAATTTTATTTTACTAATAGTCTCAATTCTCTTTCTATTTGCATATGCTTCGTTAATATTATGTGAAGCCAATCCAACTTT
This sequence comes from Aliarcobacter trophiarum LMG 25534, assembly GCF_003355515.1. Lineage (NCBI taxonomy): Bacteria > Pseudomonadati > Campylobacterota > Epsilonproteobacteria > Campylobacterales > Arcobacteraceae > Aliarcobacter > Aliarcobacter trophiarum. Next base: position 1,792,440 of record NZ_CP031367.1, read on the forward strand.
TACCCATTTTTTCACTCCATTTATATCTTTATAGGTAAATTCAAATACTCTATCATTATTAGCTAAGTCCCGATAATAAACGCCTACATACTTTTTTGATTTGATTCTTTTTGACATAAATCGTGCTACCCTATAGCTACCCTTTCTTTATATTTTAAGCCATTTTTGTACATTTTTATAGATTTTATTATATTTGGAAAAGCTTTACAAAGTGCTTAATTATGGGGTTTTACAGTATTATGTAGTTTTGTGGATTTAACGATTTTAATAATTATCAATCATTAAAATCATCTATTTTTATTCCCTTCAAAATCTATTATGCTATTTTAAATAATTTTATCATAATTTATGGCTAGTTATTTATATATTTTATACTATTTTTATAGTATAAAAAGTTTTAAATTATATCTAATTGTAATTAGAATATTGTTTAATATGATTAAAAGTTGTTAGCTTTAAAAGCTAGGACTTAAGTCCCAGCTTAAAGAAGATATTAGTTTGTAATTCCATCCGAGAGTTGTTGTTCAATTTTAAGAGTAACCGTACTATCAAGAGTATTTGACCACTCTATAAATGTTTTACCATTTTCAATAATTGTCGTTTCGGTTTTTTGCCATTGTGAACTATCAGCGAAGCTGACTTTATCTTGACTATCTCCAAGGATTGTAAGATTAATATTTCCATCATTATTTTTACCCATATCTAATATATCTTGCAAAGTGATATTCAGAAGCTCATTTTTACCATTAGCACTTAAATCTATTTTATCAATATTTTCAAATCCTAATTTACCAATATTATCGAAGTTTATATTCATATCCTTTGCTAAAATAAATGAACCATTTACAAATTGAGCATCAGCTTTATAACTTAAATCTATGATATTTACATCTTTATCTACAATTCTAATTATTGTATCTATATCTTTTCTTTCCCCATCTTTATCCCCAATTTGAACTTTACAAAATTGCCCTTTATCATCTACCCTTTCAATTTCTAAATTATAAACTTCATCATCTTCTATTAAATTATCTTTATTCGTTTTTACTTTAAACTCAATAGATAAACTTCCCTTTGGAATTATAACTGTAATAATTTCTTCATTATCAAATTCTGTATCATCATTTGAAGTTGTTTTATTTGTATATTTTATGTATATGATTGTATCTTGAGTTGCTATCACTGGATTTCCTTCTGCATCCACTAACTTTACTATATAATTTGCGCCATTTCCTTCATTTACAACTTCTAGTCCATCAATAATAGTATAGACAATTGAAGATGATTGTTCCAAAAGCATATTCTCAGTATCTTCATTTATTTCTTCTGTTTCGCCCGTCCAAGATAATTCCCTTAAATCACTTATTATATCTATTGCATCACCATCTCTTGAATTAAACTTACTTCTTAAAGCTCCACCATCTTTAGACTGTTCATCTCCAGCATTTGTTATTTGCTCAGCCACATCACCTGCTGCAGTTTCCATATTTGTTTCATCATTTTGTGTATTTTTCCAAGCACTTAGAGCTTCATCTAAGCCATTTTTATCAAATGCTAACTCTTCATTTTCAAAAGTGCTTGCTATTAAAGTTGTATCTAAAAGTTGTTCACCTTGGCTTAGTATTATTAGTTCATTTGTATCAAAAAATATCTCCATTTTTGATGCATCTGTATTTGAGCTTGCAGCGACTATTGTATCATTTAAAGATACAATATCACCAACTTTTAATTCAACTAAGTTTCCTGGAGAATCCTTTATGAAAAATTGCCCTTTTGTAATTGATTGTATTTTTGCCGAATTTGCCATAATCATCTCCAATATAATAATAAATTTCCTTACTATATCAAAATAAAATAACAAACACTTCATCCAATAGGGTGATTTTTATAATATTTTTATTTATAAATATTATTTTTATTCATATTTTCTTGTATTGTTTATATTTTATAGTTATTTATATTTATAAAAATCTCATACTTTTGATAATCATTCTTAATATTAAGAAATATTAAAGTTTAATAATTATAATATTCCATCTTAAAATAGAACTTGTTTATAAAATAAAATTAAAGGATACTAAGATGATTAAAAAATTAGCTCTTTGCTCACTACTATTTACAAATATATTATTTGCAAATGGTGAAGTAAATGTATATTCACAAAGACATTACGACTCAGATAAAGCTTTATTCAAAAAGTTTGAAGAGACATCTGGTATAAAGATAAACCTTATAACTGCAAAAGCTGAAGAGCTTGTTTCAAGGCTATCTATTGAAGGTTCAAATAGCCCAGCTGATATACTTATTACTGCTGATATTGGAAATTTATATGAGGCCAAAGAGAGAGATTTACTTCAAGGTATAAATTCAAAAATATTAGAAGAGAATATACCAGCTCACCTAAGAGATGAAGATGGAAACTGGTTTGCAATAACAAAAAGAGCTAGACTTTTTGTTTATAATCCAAAAACTATAGATCCTGCAAAATTAGATGATTATTTTTCACTTACAAAACCAGAATTTAAAGGAAAAGTAATAACTAGAACTTCTACAAATGCTTATAATAAATCGCTTCTTGCTTCTATTATTGCTCATAATGGTGAAGAGAAATCACTAGAGTTTGTAAAAGGTTTGGTAAATAACTTTGCAAGAGCTCCAAAAGGTGCAGATAAAGACCAAATAAGAGCAGTTGCTTCAGGTGAAGCTGATATTGCCATTGTTAACTCTTATTATTTAGGAGTTATGGCAAATAGTGGAGATAAAGTTGATGAAGCAATAGCAAAAGAGGTAAAAGTATTTTTCCCTGCACAAAAAACTACAGGTGCTCATATAAATATTTCAGGTGCTGCTATTACAAAATTTGCTCCAAATAAAGAGAATGCAATAAAACTAATTGAGTTTTTAACAAGTGAACAAGCACAAGGAGAGTTAGCTCAAGGAAACTACGAATATCCTGTAAATCCAAAAGTAAAACCTGCTGGAATTGTTGCTTCTTGGGGAGAATTTAAAGAGGATACTATACCTTTAAATGAAGTTGGAAAATATACAAGAAAAGCTGTTGAAATAGCAACAAAAGGAAACTGGAAATAAAAAATATTAAGCTTTTAGTAGCCCCAATTTTGGGCTTACTAATCTCATTACCGGTTTTAATACTAATAATATATTTTCTATTTAATGAATCTTCCAACAAAGAGTTTCTAGAAAATGTTTTTTTATTAGAATATACATTAAATACCTTGTATTTAATAATAGGTACTGCAATATTTGTAATAATAATAGGTGTAATAACTTCTTACCTCAGTGCAAGATTTGAGTACTTTGGAAGTAAGTTTTTCTCTATTTGTTTTATCCTTCCTTTAGCTTATCCTGCATATATTTTTGGTTATACATATGTTGGTTTTTTTGAATTTCGTGGACTTTTATCACAACTTTTTAATGACACTACTATAAAACTTGATATTTTAAATATGAGTGGAGCTATTTTTATCTTTTCTATTGCGATGTTTCCATATGTTTTCATATTAGCCAGAGTATCTTTTGCTATGATTTCAAAAACTGTTGTAGAACTAATCTCTTTACATAATTTAAATCCTGTAAAAGCATTCTTTATAGTATTTCTTCCACTATCATATCCAGCAATATTTGCTGGAACAATACTCGCAATTATGGAGACTCTAAGTGATTATGGTACAGTTTTATACTTTGGTATTGAGACATTTAGTGTTGGCGTTTTCAAATCTTGGTTTGGTTATAATGATTTAGGTGGAGCTATTAATATTGCAATTGTTTTACTTGTTTTTGTATTTTTTATTCTTATATTTGAGCATAGTGTTAGAAAAAAATTCAGATTCTCAAGCTCTACAAATAGCAATGAAAAAGCACCAAAGATAAAATTGCAAGGGAAATACAACTTCTTTGCATTTATTATCTCTTTTATTATCTCTCTTTTTACACTATTTATTCCTACAGGTGTTTTACTTTATTGGACAATTTTAGATATTAACACTCTTGATTTTACAGCATTTGAATACCTATTTAATAGTTTAAAACTAAATATAATCTCTAGCTTTTTTATAATATCTTTAGCTTTCTTTGTGGTATATTTTTTAAGATTTTTTCCTACAAAGATATCAAATTTTACTCACAAACTTTCAATGTTAGGATATTCAATTCCTGGTGCTGTTGTAGCAGTTGGGCTACTTTTAATTGCAAATTACCTAGACCACAGTTTAGGTTTTATGTTTTTTAGTGGTTCATTTATAATCTTAATTTTCGCATATACTACAAGATATTTTGCATCAAGCATTGGAAGTGTTGAAAATGGTTTTAGTAAGATAAATAGCTCTTTAGATGATACTAGTAAAATATTTTGTAAAAATGAGAAAGAGTCTATTTTTAAAATATATCTTCCTCTTTTAAAGCCTTACTTGCTTAGTGGTTTTTTAATTTTATATATTGATATTGCAAAAGAGCTTCCAGCAACTTTGATTTTAAGACCATTTAACTTTGATACTCTAGCAGTACGAATTTATGAATTAGCAAGTAATGAAATGCTCTATAAAACTGGTTTTCCATCACTTATTTTAGTTCTTACAACTGCTAGTGCTGTGTTACTTCTAAATTTTAAAACAAAAAGAAAGCAAAAATGAAAAAGATAGTAGAGATAAAAAATTTAAGAAAAATATTTTGTAAAGGCGATATTTGTGTTGCAAATAGTTTAAACTTTGATTTAATAAAAGGTGAAATTTTTACAATTTTAGGTACAAGTGGAAGTGGGAAAACTACATTTTTACGAATGTTAGCAGGTCTTGAGAAACCTGATTTTGGTGAGATAAGAATAGATAATAAATTGGTTTTTTCAAAAGATGTAGATATTGAACCAAATAAGAGAGAAGTAGCTATTGTTTTTCAAAACTATGCTTTACTTCCACACTTAAATATTGCTTCAAATATAACTTTTGGAAGTAGTGCTAGTAAAAATGAATTAAAAGAGATTTTAGAGAAAACAAAACTAAAAGGGCATGAAACTAAATACCCACATGAATTAAGTGGAGGACAACAACAAAGAGTAGCTTTGGCAAGAGCAATTATAAACAAACCAAAAATACTTCTACTTGATGAACCTTTAAGTAATATAGATACAGAGCTACGAAATATTTTAAGGCTTGAACTCAAAGAGATGATAAGAGAGTTCAATATAACTGCGCTTTTTATCACTCATGACAAAGAAGATGCTTTCTTCCTATCTGATAGAATTGCTATTATGCATGGTGGAGATATTTTGCAAGTTGGAACTAGTAAAGAGCTTTATAATAATCCAACAAGCCTATATTGTGCAAATTTTCTTGGAAAAATCTCACAAATATCTGAAAACTTATATATAAGACCTGAAAATATCAAGATTTGTCAAAATGGTGAAGTTGAAGCAGTGATAAAAGAGATTATCTTTTATGGAAGCTTTTATGAGGTTACAGTTGCTACAAACAATCAAGACTTACTTCTTTTTAGTTTTGATGATAACTTAAAAATTGGACAAAAAGTAAATTTAAACTTTGAAGATAAAATTTTAAAGTTTTAAATATAATTTATTTAGTATTTTATTTAATTATGCAATAATCAAGATTATATTTTATAGGTAAAAAGATGACAGAGATTATTCCAAATAATATTTTAAAAATACAAAAAAAACTAGCAACTTTGCAAAAAGATTCAAGAAATTATAAAAAATATACCAAGATTTTAGCAAAACATATAAAAACTCATACTATGAGAGAGAGAGTAAAAGCCCATATTAAAGCGATTGAGACTATACAAAGTTTAAAGGATGAGTAAAAATATTGCAAATTGATATATTTTTAAATACTTTCAAAAAATTCTGCTAATATTTCAACATAAAAATAAAAAGAGGAGATTAATATGGATGAAAATCAAAAAAAATCACTAGAATTAGCAATTAAACAAATAGATAAAGCCTTTGGGAAAGGAACATTAATTAGACTAGGTGATAAAGAGGTTATTCCTACAGAAGCTATTAGTACAGGTTCTTTGGGTCTTGATTTAGCTCTAGGAGTTGGTGGATTGCCAAAAGGAAGAGTAATAGAGATTTATGGGCCAGAAAGTTCAGGAAAAACAACTCTAACTCTTCATGCAATAGCTGAAGCTCAAAAAGCTGGTGGAGTTTGTGCATTTATAGATGCAGAACATGCACTTGATGTAAAGTATGCAAAAGATATTGGTGTTGATATAGATAATCTACTTGTTTCTCAACCAGATTTTGGAGAACAAGCTTTAGAAATACTTGAAACTGTTATTAGAAGTGGAGCTGTTGATTTAGTTGTTGTTGATAGTGTTGCTGCTCTTACTCCAAAAGTAGAGATTGATGGTGATATGGATGATCAACAAGTTGGTGTTCAAGCAAGACTTATGAGTAAAGCTTTGAGAAAAATCACTGGACTTTTAAGCAAAATGAACTGTACAGTTATTTTTATTAATCAAATAAGAATGAAAATAGGAATGACAGGATATGGAAGCCCAGAGACAACAACTGGCGGAAATGCTCTTAAATTTTATTCAAGTGTAAGACTAGATATTAGAAGAATTGCAACACTAAAACAAGGAGAAAATTCTATAGGAAATAGAGTAAAGGTAAAAGTTGTAAAAAATAAAGTTGCAGCACCATTTAAATTAGCTGAATTTGATATTATGTTTGGAGAGGGTATCTCTAAAACTGGTGAAATAGTTGATTATGGAGTAAAACTTGATATTATAGATAAAGCTGGTTCTTGGTTTAGTTATGGTGATACAAAAATTGGTCAAGGTAGAGAAAATGCAAAAGTCTTCCTAAAAGAGAACCCAAGTATTGCAAAAGAACTAGAAGATAAAATTTTAAACTCAATGGGTATAAATGATGCGATAATCACTGGAAGTGATGATGAAGAGAGCTCTTCATTAGATGATTAAAAAGAGGTTCTCCTCTTTTTAAATCTATCTTTCATCTGGCATTAAGTGCATATTTTTTGCTATTTTAAATCCCAATTTTTCAAGAGCTTCAACATCATCTTTTGGAGTTTTTCCAGTAGTTGTAAGATAATCTCCTATTACAAAAGCATTTGCTCCTCGTTCAAAAATCTCATATTGTCTATCACCAAACATAAGCTCACGTCCACCAGCAACCATTATTTTATGTGCATTTGGTATCATTTTTCTTGCAAGAGTTATTAAATCAAAAGCTTGTTCTATATCTACTGTATTTTCAACAATAGGTAAAGCTTCATTTGGATGAAAAAAGTTTAAAGGTACATTCATAGGATCTAGTGAATTTATTGCTTCTAGCATAGAAATTCTATCTTCTTGAGTCTCCCCCATTCCAAAAATTCCACCACAAACTAGTTTTAATCCAGCCTCTTTTGCATTTAGACAAGTTTGGTATCTCTCATCCCAAGTATGAGTTGTACAAATTTGTGGATAGAAATCTCTTGAAGTTTCTAAATTGTGGTTGTAGTTATCAACTCCCGCTGCTTTTAACTCTTTTAATTGTTCTAAGCTTGCTATACCATTACAAGCAATTACTCTAAGTCCTAAATTTTCAGCCTTAACAGCTTTTGCAGCTTGTGCTATAAATTTTGTTTTCTTATCAGTAAGTCCAGCACCAGCAGTTACTAAACAAAATCCAACTGCTCCATTTGCTCTAGCAATTTTTGCCTCTTTTACAATCTGCTCTATATCTTTTTGTTTATATCTATCTATATTAGCTTTATATTTTACACTTTGTGTACAAAATTTACAATCTTCATTGCAAGTACCACTTTCAACATTGCAAATAGCACATAAAAAAATATCTTCATTATTACTCATTTTTATACTCTTCTTTCTTAAAATTACTTATATTTAAAATAAACATAGATTATATTACTATTTACTTTAATCTTAGTTTTTTATTTTTTTACTGTTTTTTTAACTACTTTTCTAGCAGGTTTTTTTGTAACTTTGCTATCTTTTTCTATTATTTCCAAGCACTCTTCTAAAGTTAAACTTGAAGCCTCTTTTGTTTTTGGTATTTTAAAATTCTTTCTACCTTGTTTTATATATGGACCATATTGACCATCTAAAATTTGAATTTTCTCTTTTTCAAACTCTTTTATCAAAGCTTTACTTTTAGCTTCATCAATTTCATTTATAATCTCTCTTGCTCTTTGCTCATCCACTGTATATGGATCATCAGTTTTTAATGAGTAATATTTTGTTTTTACTTGTAAATATGGACCAAATCTTCCAATATTTGCTTTTATCTCTTCATTATTTAAAGTAGTCCCAACAACTCTTGGAAGTGTAAATAAAAACAGAGCTTCTTCCAAAGTAATTGTATCCATATTAAACTTTTCAGGAATTGCTACAAATTTTGGTTTCTCTTCATCATCTTTTGTTCCAATTTGAATAAAAGGTCCAAATCTTCCAACTCTAGCACTTACAGGTTTCCCACTTTTTGGATCGATCCCAAGTTCTCTCACCTGTAGATAATCCGATTTACTTATATTTTCTTCTTTATCTTTTATAGTCTCTTTAAAGTCTCCATAAAAGTTTCTCATTACATCAACCCAAACTTTTTTACCATCTGCTATTTCATCAAACTCTTCTTCAATTCTCGCAGTAAATCCTAAGTCAATAATATTTGAGAAATGATCAGTTAAAAAGCTATTTACAATCTCACCTGTTGGTGTAGGTGCTAGTTTCTTATCCTCCGTTTTTACCACATACTCTCGTGCTTGAATAGTTGAAATAGTTGGAGCATAAGTTGAAGGACGACCTATTCCCTCACTTTCAAGTTTTTTTACAAGTGAAGCTTCTGTATATCGTGCTGGTGGTTTAGTAAAGTTTTGCTCACTACTTAGTTTTTCTAACTCTAAAACTGTTCCAACTTTTATATTTGGTAATATTTTTTCAGTACTATCAAGTGCACTCTCTGGATTATCACTACCTTCTGTATAAGCTTTCATAAATCCAGCAAAAATAATCCTTTGACCCTTTGTTTGGAACTCAAACTCATTTTTAGCTCCAGCTTCTATCTTATATGTAGTGTTAGCAATTTTTGCAGTTGCCATTTGAGTAGCAATAGTTCTTTTCCAAATTAAGCTATATAGTTTATACTGGGCATTATCTAAATACTGTTTAACAAGAGTTGGTTTTAAGCTCATATCAACAGGTCTTATTGCTTCGTGTGCCTCTTGTGCACCTTTTGCAGTTGATTTAAAAGCTCTTGGTTTAGAAAGAGAATAATCTTTTCCATACTCCTCTTCAATAACTTTTTTAGCCATAGAAGTAGCAACAGTTGATAGGTTTAAAGAGTCCGTTCTCATATATGTAATCAAACCACCTGTGTGATTTGGAATATTTTCAACATTTCCTTCATAAAGTTGTTGAGCAATCATCATAGTTTGTGCAACACTAAGACCTATTTTTCTACTTGCTTCTTGTTGCAAAGTTGAAGTTGTAAATGGAGGTGCTGGATTTCTTGTACTATCTTTTTCCTCAATATCTACAAGTTTGTATATACCACTATTTAAAGATGTTTCAATCTCTTTTGCTTGTTTTTCATTTTTTACTTTTAAATTTTTGCCATCTTTTTTTGATAATTCACTTGAAAGTTCAGGATTTATAAAATCTGCTTTTATTTTCCAAAACTCTTCAGGAACAAAAGCTCTTATCTCATTCTCTCTATCAACAATTATTTTTACTGCAACACTTTGAACTCTTCCAGCACTCAAGCCATATCGCACTTTTTTCCAAAGTAATGGTGAAAGTTCATATCCAACTGCTCTATCTAAAATTCTTCTTGCTTGTTGAGCATCTACAAGATTTTGATCAACATCTCTTGGGTTTTGAAGTGCCTTTAGTATTGCATCTTTTGTAATTTCGTGAAAAACTATTCTTTTTATTGGGTTTTTTTCAATTTTTAATGCTGGTATTAAATGCCAAGCAATAGCCTCTCCTTCTCTATCCTCATCGGCCGCTAGGTATATAGTTGTATCTTTTGATATCTGTTTTTTTAACTCTGATATAACCTTTTTTTTATCTGTACTTACTTGATAGTTCGGTTTGAAGTTATCTTCAGGATCAAATCCTAGAGTTGATTTTGGTAAATCTCTTACATGCCCCATAGATGCCATAACTACATAGTCAGGGCCTAAAAATTTTGAGATTGTTTTTGCTTTTGCTGGAGATTCCACTATTACTAAATTTTTCACTTAAATTGCCTTTTATTTATAAAAGTTTGCATTTTATCATAAAATTTGTAAGGTTTTCTTAATAGCCTAAATATTTACATTTTATTAATTTTAATAATAGTGTATATAAAACATAATCTATTCAAAAATTATAATCTCAGTTTCCAACTCAATATTAAACTCTTTTTTTACTTTTTCTTTTGCTAAATTTATCAAAGTTGTTGCTTCATCAAATGTACCAGAGCCATGATTTACCAAAAAGTTTGCATGAGTATTTGAAAACTCCATATCTCCAACTCTATACCCTTTTAGCCCAACAGCTTCTATTAATCTTCCTGCAAAATCACCTTTTGGGTTTTTAAAACAACTTCCAGCACTAGCAATTTGTGGTTGATTATCTCTCATTTTTGTAAAATCATTTTGTCTATCTTGTGAAAAGCCTTTAGTTTTATAAAAAACTACTTCATAGATAATAGTATCAATTTTTGTCTGTCTATATGAAAAATCTATACTCTCTTTTTTAATATATCCATCTTTTGTCTTTATAGAGTCTATATAATTAAAAATTTCCCACTCTTTTAGACCTGCATTCATCTTTACTAAACCACCCAAATTTCCTGGTAATTTTGCTAAAAATTCTAAATTTGCAATATCATTTTTTCTTGTATATGTAAGTAGTTTTCCACTACTAGTGGCACAACCAACATATAATTTATCGTTTTCATCTTTTATATAATCAAACTCTTCTCCCAAAATAGCAAACTTTTTTTCACAATTTGGAGAAATCAACAAATTATTCCCTCTTCCAATTATGTGAAAATCTGGATAATCACCTATTTCATTGATAACTAAAACCTCTTTTACTCCTCCAATATGAATTGAAGAGTATCTTTTAAAATCTACTGTTTTATAGTAATTATCTATTTTCTCGCTCATCTAGCTCTTAACTCTTCATATTCACTTGGGATTAAAAAATCTTCTGCTTTTATTAAATTTTGATAATGACCACTCTTATATCCCAACTCAAAAAGTTTATTTATGGCTTTATATTGAATATCACTTAGTTTTACAGAATTATCATTTGCATACAGATCCAAATATTTATCTAAAGTAGTAGCATCTACTCTAATTAAACCTTTTTCAAGTAGCATAGGAGCTAAAGTTTTCCTATTTTTATTTGCAACATCAACTGCTTTTATTAAAGCATCTTCATATTTTATTGCATCACTAAGTGGAATTGATCTTCTTAAACACATTCCACCAAGAGGAAGTGGTAAATTCTCACCATCACAAAGCTCTTGCCAAATATCCCAAATCTCTCTTTCAACTTCTAACTCACTACTATAAGTTAAAATAGACTCATGGATTAAAACTCCAGCATCAACAACTCCATCAAGCACAGCTTTTTCTATATCTAAAAAGTTCATATATGTAATTCTTGCATCTGGATATGCTATTTTAAAAAGAAGTGCATTTGTAGTAAACTCTCCACTAAGAGCAACTTTGAAATTTCTTTTTAGATTTACACCTTTTTTCTTAATAAGTTTTGGACCATAACCTTCTCCAAAACTAACAGCTGTTTTAAGCAAGGCAAAATCATCTTTTACAAAAGGATATAGAGCAAAAGAGATAGCACAAATATCGTAAACACCTTTTAGTGTTGCTTGGTTTAAAGTCTCTATATCTAAAGCGATATTATCAAATTTTGCATCTTTTATATCTATCCAACCAAATTTAATAGCATAATACATAAAAATATCATCTGCATCTGGAGAGTGCCCTACACTAATAGTTTTGCTAAGTTTCGTCAATTTCTTACTCCTTTTCCAAAGCAACTTTACAAAAACTATAAAGGTTACTCTCTTTATTCGTTATTGCAATAGTTCCAAAAAGATTTTCATCTAAAATAATCTCTTTTTTATAGCTAATATTTTCTATTTTATAGCTTACCATATCACCACTTTTTACCTTTGCAATATTTAAAAATGTTTGACTAGCTAAGATTTTTTCATTTAAAGAGCAATTTTTTGAAAAATATAGAATAGTTCCATTGAAACTTTCCAAATCTTCTGGCTCTTCTAGATTCTTTTCTAAAGAGCTTTTATATGAGTTTTCTAGCTCTTTTGAAGAGAAAAATATAGAAAAATCTGTATATTTTTCTATACTTTTTACTAAAGTTAAAATATTTTCTATATTTTTGTGATTTAATAAATCATCTCCTAAAATCAAAGCTTTTTTACTAGCTTTCTCATATATAGAAAAAATATCTTCAAATTCATCTTCTCCTGCACTGCTTTCTGCTGATAAGTATCCAATATCTAGGTTTTCTAAATACTCTTTTATACTATTATCTTTTTTTGCAAAAAAGTATAAAATAAGAGCCAAAATAGCCTCTTCGCTTCCTACTTCATATTTTATAAATTGCTTATATAACTCTTTTAATATGTATTTATCTATTGGGTGCATAAAAATAAAGTTTGCCTCATTTTTACAAGCTTTTTCCAAACTATTTTTCAAATTTTCATCTTCAAAAAATGTACCAACACTTAAAATATAATCATATTTTTCTAAATCCATAAAAATCCTTTTTAAAAAAATCCAACTTTGTTTTCACTATCAAACTGCCCTTTTTTCTCTTTGCTTATCTGCTCTTCAAAATCTTTTAGAGTAAAAATTGCATTTTCACTAATTGCTAACTTATACGCAGTGTTTTTAATTACTAGCTCTATTTGACCACCAGTTAGTTCATATTTTGCAATTTTTTCAAAATCAAAATCTTTCTCAAGTGGAAGAGCAGGTGGTAAAAGTTTTTTCCAAAGTTCAACTCTTTGCTCTTTATTTGGTTTTACAAACTCTATTTTGTAGTTAAATCTTCTTGAAAAAGCTTTATCTAGATTTTCTAGCAAGTTTGTAGTAGCTATTAAAATACCATCAAATTTCTCTATCTGTTCCAAAAATATATTTTGCATCTGATTATGCATCTTATCTGCACTACTTCCTGCTCCACTACTTCTTGAACTTAAAAACTGGTCTGCTTCATTTAAAAGAAGCACTGGCTCAGTTTTTGTCTGCTCTTTTATTTCGTTGTATTTATCAAAAATGTTTCGCACATTTTTTTCACTCTCTCCAATGTACATAGATAAAATTTTTGAACAATCAAAACTTAAAACCTCTTTCTTGAGAGATTTTGCTAATGCTAAAGCTGTAATAGTTTTACCAGTTCCAGCAACTCCATAGAAGATTATTTTTGCATCTATTCCTCTTTTTTTATCTTTTATTCCCCAAGCTTTTAACCTATTTATTACACTTTTATCTACTTGTTTTAAAAGATTGTTTAAAGTCTCTTTTGTTTTTGGGTTCAAAACTACATCATCTAAATTTTTTGTTGTACTATTTAGTTCAAAAATCTCTTGCTCTTTTATAATTGTTTCTAGTTTTATTTTAGATACTGCTGAGCCTTTTTTGTTTGGATGAGAGATTTTATACAGTACTTCATCTGGAATATAAAAGTTTCTATTAATTCCACCAAAAGGAGTTAAAACCTCATCATAATCTATTAAATTTTTAGATACCAAAGTAGAACTCTCTTCTAACAAGCTTCTATATTTTATCTTTTCATAATCATCATTTGACACAAGCTCAAGAAGATAGTTCATCTCTCTTAAAGTTCCATCTCCTCCACTATACTCCTCTTTTAAAAGAGCTAAAAATAGCACTTTTTCTTGCTCATTTAAACTATGTTCTTCAAAAAAATCTTCTAGCACAATTTTATTTGTAGTTGCACTAATTCTCTCTTTTATTCTATTTTCGACTAACATTAACTTGTTTTTTAATCGTGTAGAGCTAGGTGAATTAACATCAAAGTTTCTCTTTACACTATTTAGCTGTTGAGTAATATCGATTTTTAAAAACTGATCTTGAAGATATTCCAAATGGTCACTATAATCTTTTATTTCAGGTAATACAAACTCACTAGTTCCACTTTCAAGCATCTTTAAATATGAACTTGAAAGCGCAACACTTGTATTTATTAATTCAAACTTTGAAGCATCATTTAGCTTTACTTGATCAAATGCAATTTGAATAATCCAACCAAATTCTAGAAGTGATTTAATAATATTTAATTTTTCCAAGTGCTCATATTTTTCTATATTATAAAATTCTCTTAAAATATCAATAACACTTATTACATCTCTACCATTTAAATACTCTTTTGATAGGAATTGAAGGATTCTAGCCTCTTCTTCACTACACTTTAATTGATTGAAAAATCCACTCTTTTGTACATCTTTTGCTTTTAAAAAATCAATAACTTCTTGCATTTAGCCCCAAAAAATAAAATTTGTTTAAGTTTATATAATATCTTAAAAGTTCTTAACTATAAATGAATAAAAAGATGTTAAAATAGTATCAGATTTTTTTGGGGAGTTTTGATTATGTTAAAATTTATTAAATTTTCTTCTTTCTTACTTATTGCTAGTTTTTTTATGGCTTGTGCAGGACACAAACAAGCTGTACAAAAACTTCCAAGTGAGCTTGAACAGTTAAATATTGATTGTAAAAGAGATAGTTTGAGTTTTGAACTTGATTGCTATGATTTTATTGCAAATAAAAATAGTTTTGCAATGTTAAGATTGGGAATAGATGCTCAAAATAAAGGTAAAGTAGATGAAGCTTTAGAAAGATATACGAAAGCTCAAAAAGCTGGAAACTTCTATGCAAATGCTCTTTTATCCTCTTTATATGGAAATGGTATTGGTGTAGAGTTTAATGAAAGAAAATCTATTAATCTTCTAAAGGATGTTGAAGATGTAGATCCCATAGCTGCATACAGACTATCTTTTTACTACTTTTCAAATAACAATCCAAACAAAGCTATAGAGCTTTTAGTTTTTGCTGCTCTTGAGGGTGTTAAAGATGCTCAAAAAGATTTGGTTTTAATATTTTCAAATGGTCAATATGTAGATGTTGATGAAGAAAAAAGTATGTATTACGACTCTCTTTACCAAAATGGCGAAGATGATTTTACAAAAAAAATATATGGAAGATAGATGTTTAAAAAGAGTTTTATTTTAATTTTTATTTCGTTTTTGTTTACTGCTTGTTCATTTAAAATGCCAGAATTCTTAAGTTTTTCAAGTATAGATTATTTAGAACTTCAAAAGGAAGCTGATATTTGTAGAGATTTAGATACTGAAAAAGAGAAGTTAGAGTGCTATAAAAAAATAGAGAGCACAAACTCTTTTGCACAAATAAGATTAGGTACTTACTACTCAACTAAAAAAGAGTATAAAGAGAGTTTAAAATACCTAAATATGGCAAAACAGAGTGATAATCTATATGCTAATCTTCCTTTGGCACTTTTATACTATACAGGTGAAGGTGTGAGAAAGGATATAAATAAATCTTTTGAACTTTTAAAAGAAGCAAGTGATATTGACCCAATTGCTGCTTTTCAACTATCAAGATTTTACCTACAAGGTATAAATACAAGAATTGATTATGATAGAGGTATAAAGTTGCTTTTATTTGCTGGAACATCTGGTGTACTTCAAGCTCAAGATTTACTTTCTAATATCTATAAAGAGGGACTTTATGGAGCTCCAAAAGATCAAGTAAAGTATGAGTTTTGGTTAAAAAAAGCTAAAGACAACAAAGAAGACAAGAACTCAAAAATCTACATATTTTAAGATTTAAAAAGGTCGCAAACTTCTTTTTAAAGAGTGAAAATGATAAAAAGTAATATCTTTTCTGGACTTACTGTTGGAATTATTGCATTGCCTTTATCTATGGCTCTTGCAATTGCAACAGGAGTTCCTCCCGAACTAGGACTTTATACTGCAATAATTGCGGGAGTTTTTGCCGCAGTTTTTGGAAGTAGTAAAGTAAATATTTCTGGTCCTACAGCTGCATTTATAGTTATTTTAATTCCAATAGTACAAGAGTTTGGTATAGCTGGATTACTTTTATGTGGTCTTATGTCTGGAGTTATTTTAATTTTAGTTGGAGTTTTTAGACTTGGAAACTTAATAGAGTTAGTTCCTTATCCAGTAACTGTTGGATTTACCTCTGGAATTGCTGTTGTAATAGCAACTTTTCAGATAAAAGATTTTTTTGGATTAACTATAGAAAGCTTTACAGGAAGCTATTTAGATAAGCTTTTTCTACTCTTTAGTAGTTTTACTACCTTTAATATTTTTGAATTTTTAACAGCATTTATTACCCTTTTAATCCTTATTTTTTGGAAAAAAACAAAGAGTAAAATTCCTTCTGCTTTGATAGCCTTGGGTTTTATTACTATTGTTGTTGCACTTTTAAATCACTATTACTCTTTAAATATCTCAACAATAGCTTCAACTTTTTCATACAACATAAATGGACTTGAAGGCTCAGGAATTCCACCTATTCCTTTACAATTTTCTCTTCCTTGGGGACATTTAGATAGTAGCCAAATTAATTTTGATTTAATAAAAAAACTTCTTCCACATGCTATTGCTATTGCTATTTTAGGAGCTTTAGAGTCCCTTTTATGTGCCGTTATAAGTGATGGAATGACTGGAAATAAAACAGATCCAAATAAAGAGTTAATAGGGCAAGGTATTACAAATATAGTTGTTCCATTTTTTGGAGGGATTCCAGCAACAGCGGCAATTGCTAGAACTGTTGCAAATATAAATTCAGGCGGAACAGCAAAACTATCTTCAATAGTTCACTCTCTTTTCATTTTGGTTTCTATTTTATTTATAGCTCCCTATATCTCTTATCTTCCAATGGCGGGCTTATCTGCTCTTTTACTAATTGTTGCTTGGAATATGAGCGAGATAAAACACTTTACAAATATCTTAAAAACTGCTCCTAAAGATGATATATATGTACTTTTAACTTGTTTTGGTTTAACAGTTTTAATAGATATGCAAGTTGCTGTTGCTGTTGGGATTGGACTTGCATCTATACTATTTATAAAAAGAACTATTGATTTATACTCTATTGAGCTTGTAAGTGAAGATATGAGTTTACATCCTGATTTACCAAAAGATATTCTAATTTATGATATAAATGGTCCTATGTTTTTTGGAGCTGCACAAAAAGCTATGAAGACCTTGATAAATGCAAATGATAAAAGAGATATAGTAATTTTAAATATGAAAAATGTAACTATGATAGATATGACCGCAATGGTTGCTCTAAAATCAATTATAGATGGCTTTGAAGCAAAAAATAAAAAACTGATTTTTTCAGGTCTTAGCAATCGTGTACAAAAAAAGCTTGAACGTGCCAAATTTGATTATGTAACTACTTTTTCAAATATAAATGACTCAATAGAGTATGCTAAACACTTATTAAATGTTTTAGAAGAATAAAACTTAATATTGATATAAAATAAGATTTTAGGAACTATTTTGAAGTAAACTCTGAAAAAGGAGTTTTTATGGCAAAAGTTATTTTAATTACAGGTGCAACATCTGGTATGGGAGAAGCTAGTGCAAATCTTTTAGCAAAAAACGGCTACAAAGTTTATGCAGGAAGTAGAGATGAAAATATCTCAAAAGTTGATGGAAATATAACTTATATCTATCTTGATGTTACTAAAACAAATAGTATAAAAAATGCCGTTCAAAAGATAATTAACATTGAAGGCAAAATTGATATACTATTAAACAATGCAGGATATGGTCTTCTTTCAACTTTAGAGGATGGAACTGATGAAGAGATTTTTAATCAGTTTGATGTAAATGTTTTTGGTCTAATAAAAACAATAAGAGAAGTTTTACCTTTTATGAGGGAGAAGAATTCTGGAGTGATTATAAATATTAGCTCATTTTTGGGGAAAATGGGACTTCCTTTATTGTCTCATTATAATGCTTCAAAATATGCAGTTGAAGGAATAACAGATTCTCTTAGATTTGAAACCTTACCATTTAATATAAGAGTTCACTCTATAGAGGCTGGGCTTTTTGGAACAAACTTTGTAAAAAAAGGTTTAACAATCAATGAGGCTACAATGAGAGAAGAGTCACCATATAAAGCTTTAACTTCTCATTTAGTACCAATTGTAGCAAAAGCAATAAATGAGGGACCAGATCCAATTGCAATTGCAAATGCTGTAAAGAATATAATTGAAGATGAAAATTCTCTAATAGCTATTCCTGTTGGAACAGAAGCTGAAACCTTTGTACCTCTTAGAAAACAATTAAGTAATGAAGATTTTGAGAAAAAAATTATTGAAACTTTTGGATTATAAGAGTTTTATATATTTATGAAAAGTGAGTTTTAAGCTCTCACTTTTCAATAAAGTAAAAAATCATACAACAAAAAAATATCTTATAGCTTCACAAATTAATACTATTAATATTTAAAATTGAGTTTTCTCAATTCTAAAAACTTTACAAGTAAATATAAAAGCTAAAATACTCAAAATAAATAGTAATCCCAACCAATAAAAAATTGAAATCTCTACTAAATATCCTGCAACTAAAGTTGCAGTTGCTGGAAGTAAAAGCTGTAAAGAACCTAATAAAGCAGCAGTTGCACCTACTGATGTTTTTTGAGAAGACATTGCTATAGCGAATAAACTAGCTTCTGCTAAACCTAAGCCAAAAAATGAGATGAAAAATCCTATTACTATTCCATCCAAACCAACTACAGATATATTTGAACTTATAAAACTTACTACTGAACCAAAAATTATAATAGCAGCTCCAAATATTGAGATTTGCTTCATATTTACTATTTGTAATAATTTAGTAGATAGTAATGCACCAAATAAAAGGGCACTTCCAGTTGCTCCAAATACCAAACCAAACGTTTTTGAATCAAGATTATAAATCTCTTTGTAAGAGTACGAAGCTCCAGAAATATAGCCAAAGATAAACATATACATTAAACAAGTTGCAAAAGCAGGAATTAAGAAGTTCATATTTTTTATAATATTGAAGTAAATAATAAAGATATTTTTAAAATTAATTATAACTTTTTTTTCATCTTTTAATGTCTCTGGTAATATAAATAATGATAATATTAATACTAAAATAGCTAGTATAAATAGTACATAAAATACCGCCTTCCAACCAAAAACTTGATCAATATATCCACCTATTGCTGGAGCTAAAATAGGTGTAATTGCTCCAATAGTAATTAAAATAGCAAATATTTTTGCTGCAACTTTTCCCTTTGATACATCTCTTACCATGCTAATTAAACAAATATATATTAAAGCAACACCTAATCCTTGAATAATCCTATATAGTAAAAACAACTCTATATTTGATGAAGTAGTGATTGCAAAAGAGCATAATGCATATAAAGAGGTTCCTAAAATTAATGGTATTTTTCTTCCAAAATAGTCAATTATTGGTCCAAAAAAAAGCTGACCAACTCCCATTGCAAATAGATAAAATGTAAGCGAAAGTTGTACCTTTGAGTAAGGAGTTTCAAAAAATGCTGCAATATCAGTCATTGATGCTAAATACATATCAACTGCCATATAACAAAGAATTTCGATTATGGCAATGGTCATAATAAATTTAAAACTAATTAATCTTCTTTTCATAAAATCTTCCAAAATATATTACAATACAGTCGTATTGAGATTGAAAGTTTATCAAAAAAAGCTTAAAGTAAAAAAGTTTTTAAATCTTCTAAAATCTCTTTTCGTTCTTCTTCTGATAGCTTTATATACTTTAAAGATAATAAAGCAAATAGTGCTTCTGAAAATAAAAATGCTAACCTTAATTTTTTTCCTTCGTCATTATTTGTATCTATAGAGTTTAAAGAGATTCTATACCAATCTTGGAACTCTTTTAAAATAGATTCATCTTGCAAAAGCATAGTTACCATTTTTGATGATTTATTAAATTGTTCATTGTTTTTATACTTAGATATATATTCAATATGAGCTTTAATTTTTGCATCTTTAGAAATATCACCTTTGGATAGAAGTTCTATTTGGTGATTATACTATTCTTCGTTTTTTGCTGAAACTGCCTTTATCATTCCTTCTTTATTTCCAAAAGTATATTGGACTCCACCTATTGAGATATTTGCTTTAGCCGCAACTTTTCTAATACTTAAACCTAAAAGTCCTTCATTTAAAATAATATCTTCAATAACACTTATTAGATGATTTTTATCTATTTTAGTTGCCAAATTATTTTCCTATTTGATACTCTATTTAATATTATTTGTGAGATTCAAAATAAATTGATAATGATTTTTTCATAATATTAAATACCTTTTTTTAGGAATCTTATAATAGTTTTTATTAAAACTAATTTTATATATGTACAATAAAAATTGACAATATTATTCAACATAAGTCTTTAACTGATTAAAAAAGTATCTACACTCTTGGGGGCATTCCCAAATATTGAAATTATCCAAGTCATGATGTCTAGTATAAAAGCTGAAGGATATTTGCAATTGTATTAAAATTTATATAAAATGAAAATCTCTAACATTTAATACTACACAAATATATATTGTTAAATCCTTTCATAAGAGCCTATTATTTATTACCATTCTATCAACAAATACATAAATATTCTAGTAACGATAATAAAGAATTATAAATAATCTATACTTTCTTATTACTTTCCAGACTTTGTTCTATTACAATCTTTACAAAGCATTTGACAATTTTCTTCAATTGTTTTTCCTCCTTCATGCCAAGGCTTAATATGGTCACCTTCCATTTGAGAGATTGGAAAAGTATTATGACACTTAGCACATATTCCATCTTGTAGTTCATAAATCTTTTGTTTAATTGCATCTGAAAATGCACGCAATGAAAGATATCGTTCATTACGAGTTAACACATAAGGATAAATACCACTTTTTTTCTCAACATCATCATCCAATATTAATTGAGCAATCTCTACTTCTAATTCATGTGTATCATAAAGATTTTCTTTATAAGTATTATATAAAAAGCCCCAATCAACATTTTTCATAAATTTTTCTCTTTTTTTTGTAAATGTTGATTCTATCCACGATATGACACTTTGAAAATATATCCATAATGCACTTGCATTAGGATCATGTTGATGATCTTGCATATATTGGTCTATATTATTATTACTTATCCATTTTATGGCTGTTTCTAAATATTCTTGTCTATTTACTTTACCTGATAGATAACTATTGGCTATTGCATTTGCGGGACAATTGCTTTTACTAAAATATCTTTTTGCATCAGTAATCCAAGAACCAGAAAAAACAGCATTTCTAAGTTCTTGACTAGATAATCTTTCTCCTGCAATATTAATAGTTTCAAACCATTTTAATTTTTCACTATTTTTACCACTACATAAATATATCATGAGTTTATACTCTAAAATCTTTTCTTGTTCATCTTCTTGAAGGTTATGAAAGGCTCTTGGTTGAGAAAAATCACCAATATTCGCAGAGAAATCTCCTTCTACATATTGACATATAGAAATAGTACGTTGTTGACCATCAATTACTTCATAGTCTCCATCTTCTTTAACTGCCCAATACATTACATTTAATGGAAAATCTTTAGTAATTGTATCAATTACTGCATCTCTTTGCTTATCTCCATAAACAAACTCTCTCTGATATGGAGGACGAATATCTAATTTTCCATTGTAACTAAAGACCCCATTCTCTTCATTATCTTGATATCCTTCAATTAATTCACGAATTGTTATCTCTTTAAGTTCAATTTTCATAATTTTTTATTCCTTATTAATATTCTTGCATATTTCTGTTTTCCATTAATAATTCCACGATGTCTTTTCTTATCATTAGTTCGTAGTAATTCTACTTCTTTTGAGCTATCTCCACTGTGTGTTTGCCCTACAATTTCAAATTGTTCTGGATTATATTTACTCAAGAAAGTTACTGGAACACCCATAACTCCACCATAATCGATAGGAATCTCTGCTACTTTATCAATATTAATTGCATTATAATTTTCATAGGTTGGATATTCTTCATTTTTATATAATTTATATAATATTAAATCCTCATGTCTTTTGGCTATATCTAAATTTGTATACCAACATATATTGCCTAAACTTCTCCATTTTTGACCTGTTTCATCTTCTCTATATCTTGTTTCACGCGCTTGATAGTGATTAGGAACTTTAAATTCCATATCTCCACTTCTATTGCCCAACCAAATTTTGTTTTCTTTAATTAGAGAAAACGTCTCTTTAGTTGTCGCAGCATTTTGATTTCCAATAATTATAAATTTTTTATCATATTCTATGAGTTGAGCAATATATTCACGAAATAGAGAAAAGGGAGGGTTTGTAACTACTATATCAGCCTGTTTTAGTAATTCAATACTTTCTTCACTTCTAAAATCTCCATCTCCTTCTAAATAGTTCACTCCTATTTCTTGTATATCTGGAATACTATTACCATTTTTATCACCATAGTACTCTAAATAAATTGCCTGCTTAGAATTTCCTTGAGTAAAAAGATCCATATTGTTATTTTGGAAACATGTCGTTATCAGTTTTTTTAATCCTAATTTTTCAAAATTATATGAAAAATAGTGAAAAAAGTTACTAACTCTAGGATCATCACAATTACAATAAATTATTTTATCTTTAAAATGTTTTTTATAATGCTTTAATTCTTTTTCTATATCAGTTAATTGAGTATAATACTCATCCTCTTTATTTATTTTTGCTTTATGTAAATTTTTATTTAAATCTTTTTTATTTAGCTTTGTCATCATTTTCCTTAAAGGATAATTCTTTATTATCGTTAATTGATTCTATCAAAATAATTCTAAAATAATATATAAAACACTCATACTTCATAGCATTAAAAGTAACTAATAACTAAACTCCCACTTTTAATTTAAAGGAGTTACATGGTATTACCAAAAGCAATTGAAAAATTTAGATTTCATTGTGTTTATGAGAAGAATCTAAGTTTAAAAACTATGCATGCTTACGATGCAGATCTAAAACAATTTTTAGAGAAATTTAAAAATTATAAAATAAATGAAATATCAAAATTTGATCTAAAAGATTATGTGGAGAGTTTATTTAACCATTCTTACAAAATAAAAACTATAAAACGAAAAATAGCAGTATTAAAAACTTTTTTTAATTACTTAGAATTTGATGAAATTTTAGAAATAAATCCATTTAGAAAATTAAGACTATCTCTTAAGGAACCTAAATTACTACCTAAAACACTAGATATTAAAGAAATTAAAACTATTTTAAAATATCTATATAATTTAAAACATATTTATGATAAATCCACTTTTAGATACAAACTTCTAGTAAGAGATATAGTATCAATTGAAATCTTATTTTCAACTGGTATAAGAGTATCTGAGCTATCCAATTTAAAAAAAAATGAAATAAATATCAAACAGGGAATCGTAAAAATATTTGGAAAAGGCTCAAAAGAAAGAATTATTCAAATTTGTGATAAAGAAGTTTTAAATCTATTAAAAGAGTATTCTATTCTATTTAATTTAAATAGCAATCCAAATAATCATTTTTTACTAAATAGATTAAACAATAATTTTTCGGAGCAATCTATTAGAGCTATGATTCATAAATATGAACAAAAATTAGGTTTACGACAAATTACTCCCCATATGTTTAGGCATTCTTTTGCAACACTGCTATTAGAAGAAGGTGTAGATGTAAGATATATACAAAATATGTTAGGGCATTCTTCAATATCAACTACGCAAATATATACAAAAGTAAATACAAAACATCAAAGAAAACTGCTTAGTTCAAAACATCCAAGGAGAACCTTTAGCTTGTCTTTATAATTAAAACTAGACTATAAAGTCTAGTTTATAGTCAAAGATTTAAATTAACGATAATTTAAGATTATCATTAGTCTAATATAAAGAAAATAATAATGGCAAAAAAAGAAGTAGTAACAGACCTTTGGGTTTATGAATTATTAAAAGAAGCAAATATAAACTTAGAGCCACAAGGTAGCACAGTTTTAGAAATAGATGAGGCTTTAAAAACAGCTTCAAAAAGTGGTTCAGGAAAGGTTGGTTTTCCTGAATATGTAGGAGTTGTAAAAGATTTTTTACTTGTTATTGAAAACAAAGCTTCAATCTCAAAACATATAAAACTAGATGATAATGAATTAATTAGCAAAGAGCCAAAAGATATTAAAGATTTTGCCGTAAATGGTGCATTGTTTTATGGGCAACATTTAGCAAAAAATACAACATATAAAAAAGTTTTAGCTTTTGGAATTTCAGGAAATGAAAAAAAGCATAAAATAAGCCCAATTTTTATAGATGAAACAGAATTTTATAGAGAATTGCCTGAACTAGAGAGTTTTATATCTTTCAATGAAAAAAATATTGAAGAGTATTATATAAGGGAGATATTAAAAGAAGAAACAAATAAAGAAAAAGAGTTAGCAGAAATTTTAAAAGATGCTGCAACACTCCACAAAGATTTAAGAAATTATGGAAATTTAGAAGATAAACAAAAACCTCTGTTGGTTTCAGGTATATTATTGGCTCTTAGAGAAGTTGAATTTAAAGGCTTTAATATAGATGATTTAATAGGCGATGATATAAACACCGACGGACAAAAAATCTATGAAGCTATTGAAAAAAATCTTCAAAGAGCAAAAGTATCTCCTGAAGTTAAAAAAGATAAACTCTTAAGCCAATTTGCACTAATAAAAGATACAAAAATATTAAATGAGATAAATAAAAATTTAGGGAAAACTCCACTAAAACACTATGCAGAATTTTTAAATGATAAAATATATAAAAGCATAAAATACACTAAATCATCAGAAGATTATTTAGGAAGATTTTATGGCGAGTTTATGAGTTATAGTGGTGGAGATGGACAAAATTTAGGAATAGTTCTAACTCCAAAACATATTACTGATTTATTTTGTGATTTAGTAGATATAAAATACAATGATATAGTGCTAGACCCAACTTGTGGAACTGGTGGTTTTCTTGTAGCTTCTATGTATCATATGTTGGAAAAATTAGAAGAAGAGAAAAATAAATCTGATATTACAGATAGCAAATATCAAAATTTACAAGCAAGTATTAGACAAAAACAGCTTCACGGTTTTGAGCTGCAACCTTATATGTTTACAATAGCAACTACAAATATGATTTTAAGAGGAGATGGAAAAAGTACACTTTTTAATGATGATTTTCTAGCACAAAATCCAGCTAAACTACAACTAAATCAAGCAACAATTGGAATGATAAATCCCCCTTATTCTCAAGGCTCAAAGCAAAATACAAATTTATATGAGATAAATTTTATAAGCCATTTATTAGATAGTTTACTAGAGGGAGGAAGATGTATAGCTATTATTCCTCAATCTTCAATGACAGGAAAAACAAAAGAAGAGCAAGAGATAAAAGAAAATATACTTAAAAAACATACTTTAGAGGGTGTAATAACTCTAAACAAAGATACCTTTTATGGTGTTGGAGTAATGCCTTGTATAGCTATTTTCACAGCTGGAGAGTCACATAAAAAAGATAAAGAGTGTAAATTTATAGATTTTAGAGAAGATGGCTATAAAATAGCTGCACATATTGGGCTTATGGAAACAGAAGCAGCAAAAGATAAAAAACAGCATTTATTAGATGTTTGGTTTGATAAAATGAAAGCCGAAACAAAATTTTGTGTAAAAACAACGATAGAGCCTAGCGATGAATGGCTACATAGTTTTTACTATTTTAATGATGAAATCCCAACGGCAGAGGATTTTGAAAAAACTATTGGAAATTATCTAACTTTTGAGTTTTCGATGATTATGCAAAATAGAGAGTATCTTTTTGAAGAGGAAACAAAAAATGTTAAATCTTGAATATAAAGAGTGGGATAAATTTAAGTTTATAGAGATATTTAATATTAAAAATGGATTTTACAATAAAAAACCAAATATAGAAGCAATAGGAAATATACCTTTTATTGGGGCAGTGGATAATTCTAATGGTATAACAGAGTTTTATACTTTAAAAAATATTGAGAATAGCAGTAAAACTGGAGATAAGAACAATGTTAATTTGGAAAAGAAACTTTTTCAATCTAATGCAATTTGTGTTACAAATAATGGTTCGGTAGGATATGCTTATTACCAAAAAAGTAAATTTACTTGTAGCCACGATGTAAATCCTTTATACCTTAAGAATAAAATATTAAATCAATCTATTGCAATGTTTTTAATAACTTGTATTGAAAAACAGAGAGTATGTTTTGAATATTCGAGAAAATGGCGACCAAAGAGAATGATAAAATCTAATATTCTCTTACCAATAGAAGAACCTGAAAAACCTAATTTTGAATATATGGAAGAGTATTCAAAATCTATCATAAATAGCAAAACTGAAAAATATAAACAATATGCACAAAAAGTTTTAAATAGTATTGAATATAAAAATATAGAAACACTAGAAAACAAAGAGTGGGAAGATTTTTTTCTAATAGATATTTTTACTACTATTCAAAGAGGAAAAAGATTAACAAAACAAAATCAAACAAAAGGAAATATACCTTATATTTCATCAACAAGTTTAAATAATGGTGTAGATAATTTTATAGGAAATAAAACAGATGTTAGGATTTTTTCTGATTGTTTAACGATTGCAAATAGTGGAAGTGTAGGAGCTAGTTTTTATCAACCTTACAATTTTGTAGGAAGCGACCATATAACACATCTAAAAAAAGAGAATATGAATAAGTATGTATATATATTTATCTCAACTTTAACAAATAGATTTTCAGAAAAGTATAATTTTAATAGAGAAATTAATGATAAAAGGATTTCAAGAGAAAAAATAATGCTTCCAATAAATGATAGAAAAGAGCCTGATTTTCAATATATGGAGCAATATATGAAAAATCTAACATATAAAAAAGTTAATCAATATTTGTCATTTATAAATTATGATAATCTTAAATTATCATTAGTTTATTTTATACAAAGACTCATAAATCTAATATTAGTTTAAAGAAAATAATCAAATAATTTTATTCAATAATCCAGCATACCAATTAGCAAGCTGGATTTCATTTAAATTTTCATTTCTCTCATGGTTCTTTTTAGTAAATTTAGGGTTAGTTTGAGAATATCTTTTTAGCATATTATCTATTCCACTATCTTCTTTAAGATAAAGATTTATAAAAAAATCAAAATTACTATTTTGTATTTGTGAATTAGATATTATTACCCAAGTTGAACAAGCAGAATAAGTATTATTTTCTAATTCTAATAATCCTACATAAGAATTCTCATATTTAAACGTTGCTGTTAAATATTGTCTAGGTCTTTTTTTTATTTTACATTTTGGATTGATTTTTGTTTCATCATCTTTAAGTGTATATTGAGGTAAATCTTTTTTCCCATTTAAATGAAAATCTTTTATATCAGTACGTTGCTGTAAAAAGTTTATATATTGATTGAAAACTACAAAATTATCTATTTCAGTTAAAGGTTTAGATGAAGATTGTTTTAAAAATTCACTTGAAATAACAACTTTTCTAATAGTTTTATTTCCTTTAGAAGATGACTCAGTTAAACTTTGATCAGTTATATCATCGGTTTGTTGCTCTTTATAAATTTTTAGTAAATCTTCTAAAATATCTCTTGATGAAGATTCTTCATCTACAGGAATATTATTTAAACTACCACAACTTTTTTTTCTATCTTTTTGATGATAAGTTTGAGTATTTCTTTTACTTGCATGTGTTATTTTTAAAACTTCAGATGTTTCATTTGGGATGTCTTTTTCTACTTTTGGAAGATTCTCTAAATTTCCTAAATTTAAAATAACTTTATTTTTTTCTATAATTTTTGTTAATTTATCAAAACCTATATCTGAATAATCATTTGTAATTTCATGAATAAAGTAATACTTTTCATTCGTTTCTTTATTTGTAACAAGCGAACTTCTAGTGTCAATTTGAAATTCTTCTTTTGTTGGGAAATTAAATTTCAAATGCATTTTATACATATCATCATCAAAATTGTTTTCTTGCATAAATTTCAAATAGTTATGGATATATCCAGATACATTATCAAACTCTTTAATTGCATTTTTTTGACAAGCAAATCTATGTATGAAAGCTGCATCTTCATCTGTTCGATAAGTTGGTAAAACTATTTTTGCATTGGCTCTATCATCTTCACACATAATGTATAATTCATTTAAAGTAGAGTCTAGGACAGCTTCTCTTAATTGTGAAAATCTAAAATAATAATATATTCCTATAGTAAAGTGAGGAATGATTATTTTAATATCATCTTGCTCAACTAAATAACAATTAATATTTTTTGCATCTTTAAGAAGTTTATAGTTCCATCCTAATAAAGTTCCTATACTTTCCTGTTCTAGGATATCTTTTAGTTTTTTTTCATTATTTTTATTAATAAATTTTGTATTTATTTTAAAGTTTTTATCTACAATATCTTTATTTAAATATTTTTCAGTTTTTTCACCATTTTTAAATGATTTACAAAGAGGATAGTGAGTAAATAAAAGTTCTGGAGATACTCTGTAAGTAAATATTTGATTTTTAGACATATTTTTAACAACAACTTCGTAGTAACTATTTCCAAAACTCTCTTCATCAAGTGCTATTCTTAGAGGCAATAAGAATTGAAAAGTATCATTTGGGTTATCTTTCATAAACTCTGGAATGATACTTCTCTTCTTAGCCATATCTAATTTATCCTCTCATTATCAATTTTTAATGTACATATTATCACTATTTAATGTCCATTCTCATTGTTTAATGTTTGTGACAATTATTATTCAAATTCAAATGTATAATATCAATAGCAGCAGGAGTTATCCCAGAAATTAAACTTGCATTATAAAGTGTTGGTGGTTGGTTTTTCTCTAACTTTTCTATAACTTCATTTGAAAGTCCTGGAAGTCCTTTATAACAAAAATTTTCAGGAATTCTTAGTTTAAGCATCTTCTTCATTTTTTCTATCTGTTTTTGCTGTTTTTGAATATATCGATAATATTTTGCTTCTATAATAATTTGTTCTTTTAGATACAAATCAAGCTCTTTTAAACTAGGAACCAAAAAATCAAGTTTTTCTATATCTATAGTATTTCTTCCTATTAAATCTATTAAAAGAACTTTATCATTTATCTTTTCTTCACCAATAGAGTCCAAAAGTTCCAAAGTCTCTTTTTTTGAAGTTATCCAGCTATTTGCCATAAACTCTACTGCATCTTCTAAAACTTTTCTCTTATTTTCAACATTTGTAAAAGTTTCAATATCTATAAGTCCTAACTCGTACCCATATTTTGAGAGTCTAATATCAGCATTTTCTTCTCTTAAAAGAAGTCTATACTCAGCACGGCTTGTAAACATTCTATATGGCTCAGAAGTTCCTTTTGTAACTAAATCATCTATTAAAACACCAATATATGCCTCATCTCTTCTTAAAATAAATGGCTCTTTACCATCGATTGCCAAACTAGCATTTATACTTGCCATCAATCCTTGAGCAGCTGCCTCTTCATAACCAGTTGTTGCATTTATTTGCCCTGCATGATAAAGATTATTTAATTTTTTTGTTTCAAGTGTATGTTTTAACTCTGTTGGGTCAACATAATCATACTCAATAGCATATCCATATCTTATAACTCTTGCATTTTCTAAACCTTTAACTGAAGCTATCATCTTTTTTTGTATTTCAATAGGCAAAGAACTTGACATTCCATTTATATAGTATTCTGTACATTTTGCTGTTTGTGGCTCCAAAAATAGTTGATGTCTCTCTCTTTCACTAAATCTTTTTACCTTATCTTCAATACTAGGGCAATATCTTGGACCTAAACCCTCTATTTGCCCTGTATAAATTGGGGCTCTATGAAAATTTTGTGAAATAATCTCGTGAGTATCAAGGTTTGTATAAGTTACATAACAAGGATATTGTGTTGGGTTAAAACTCTTTTTATCTGTTCTAAATGAAAATGGTGTTGGTTTTATATCTCCTCCATGCATATCCATAACTGAAAAATCGATGCTGTTTGCATCTATTCTTGATGGTGTTCCAGTTTTCAGTCTTCCTACATTTAAACCCAACTCTTTTAGCTGAATTGATAAAGTGCTAGATGGCAACTCCCAAGCACGACCAGCACTATAAGTATTTTCTCCAATATGGATTAATCCTCTCATAAATGTTCCAACTGTAAGAATAGTTTTCTTTGACCTAAACTCCTCTCCTAGTTTTGTCTTTACTCCTAAAACTTCACTATTTTCAACTATTAAATAACTCACCTCATCTTGATAAATATCTAAATTTGGTGTAGAGTGACAAACTTTTCTCATATACTCTTTGTAGAAATCCATATCAATTTGAGCTCGTGTACCTTGAACAGCAGCACCTTTTGAGTCATTTAATACTCTAAACTGAATTCCAGTTGCATCTGTACAAAGTCCCATTTCACCACCTAAGGCATCTAACTCTTTTACCAAATGACCTTTTGCTAAACCTCCAATAGCTGGATTACAACTAGCAGCTCCTATTTGTTCAACAAGCATAGTTATTAATAGTGTTTTTTTTCCTAATCTTGCACCTGCTAATGCTGCTTCAATTCCAGCATGACCAGCTCCAACAACGATAATATCGTATTGCATTAATTTTCCTTTTTATAAAGCAGATTTGATTTTTAAATATTAGTAAAAATTAGCTTCTTATGATTTTTTGGCTATTATAACTAAATTTTATCTAAAGGTTTTTTAAGTGTTTACAGGTTTAATAAGAGAAATGGCAAAGGTTGAAAGTTTTTCAAATAATATCTTAACTCTAAAAGCAAACTATAAACCAAAAATTGGGGACTCTGTAGCAGTTAATGGTGCTTGTTTAACTGTAATTAAAATCTCAAATAACTCTTTTAGTGTAGAGCTATCTCCTGAAAGTACAAGCTTACTTGCTCTTGAAAACTATAAAAATGAAGTTCATATAGAACCAGCTATGCAAATGGGAGATAGATTTGAGGGGCATATTGTGCAAGGACACATAGATTGTGTCGGAACTATTAACAAGATAGAGAAAAGTGGTAACTCAAAAGATTTCTATATAGAAGTTCCAAAAAAATTCTTAAAATATATGATAGATAAAGGAAGTGTAGCTATTGATGGAGTCTCTTTAACTATAAACGAAGTTTTAGATAATAGTTTTAGACTTACAATTATTCCTCATACTATAGAAAATACCCTTTTTAAAACTTACAAAGTAGGAAGTAGAATAAATATTGAAACAGATATGTTTGCAAGATATATTTACAATATGTTTAAAAAAGATGATAAAAATAGTCTATCATGGGGTGAAGTTGATAAAATAATGTCTAGATACTAAATTGAGTGAAATTCAATCTTTTATTTGCTCTTTGTTTTCTATATTTTCTAGTATATTATTATCTTTAGCTTCAATATTACTATTTGCTCGATATGTATAAAAGAATCTCTTTTTTAGAGGATTTGCATAAGGTTTTATTGTTGCAACTTTCATCTCTGGAAAATCTTTTACATCTATAACTTTACCAACTCTAAGACCCTCATAAAAGATATTATCCATTCCTGAAGTCATAACCTCATCTCCAATATTTATATCAGCCCATACAGGAATAAATTTTACAGATAATAAATTACTCTCATCATTTGCAGTTGCAATTCCAGGGTTTTTCTCATCTCCTATAAAAACAGCATAGGTACAATCTTTGTTCCCATTTAAAAGTCCTATACTTTTCCCATTTTTAGTCATAGAAATTCCTGCTGCATAATTTTCAGATATTAGTCCAGAAATTTTATTATCACTAGGAACTTTATCTAACCAAATACTTGTAAAATCATCAAAATCTATGTATGACAAGACTCTAACAACTTCAATTTTAGAGTTAACTTCTGGAATTTCTATGTTTTCTAAAAAACTTTTGAGATTATCTACTTTTGAGATTGTAGTATTATAGAGTACTTTATACTCTCTTAACTCTAAATTCTCATTTTGAAGCTCTATTATTAGTTTTTCTTGCTCAAAATGATTTGCAAATCTTTCAGAAATATTTATATATGTCTCTATATATGATTTTTTAATACTTGCAAATATTTTGAACTCTTTTGCCAAAAACTCATCTAATTCAAAAAGATAAGATAATCCAGCAACAATAAATAGAAATAAAAATAAGAATCGCTTCATCTACAATAGTTTAAGAGTTTTTCATATCTTCAATGATTTTTAAAAGACCTGGTTCATCTAAAACCTGACTTGTTCCATAAGCTACTGATAAAAGTGGCTCTTCTGCAATTTTTACAGGGATTTTTACAATTTCAGTAAGATATTTATCCAACCCTCTAATTAATGCTCCACCACCTGTTATTATAATTCCATTGTCAACAACATCTCCAGCTAAATCTGGTGGCATATTTTCTAATACGCTTCTAATTGCACTTGCTATCTCTTTAAGAGGCTCTTTTATTGCAATTCTAATTCCTTCACTTCCTAGCTCAATTGTAGATAAATATCCAGAGTGATCTTTACCTTTTATTTGGATTTTTAGTTCAGGGTCAAGCTTAACAGCTGCTCCAACTTCTATCTTAACTGTTTCAGCTGTTCTTTCACCAATAAATAAATTGTAATTTTGTCTTACATACTCAATAATTGATCTATCTATCTTATCTCCACCAACTTTAACTGATTTACATAAAACTAATCCACCTAAAGATGTAACACCTATTTCAGTAGTACCTCCACCAATATCAACAACAACATGCCCTTCTGGATCACTTACTGGAATACCAGCTCCAATAGCTGCTGCCATTGGCTCTTCTACAAGGAAAACTTCTCTAGCTCCAGCACTTAAAGCTGATTCTTCAACTGCTTTTCTCTCAACTTGTGTAATACCATATGGAATACAAATAATTACTCTAGGTCTTATAAATGATTTTCTTGAGTGTGCTTTTTCAATAAAATATCTAATCATTCTTTCAGTCATCTCAAAATCTGCAATAACTCCATCTTGCATAGGACGAACCGCTTGGATATTTATAGGAGTCTTTCCTAGCATTCTTTTTGCTTCTTGCCCAACTGCTAAAATTCTATCTTTCCCTTGTCTATCTCTTTGTACTGCTACAACAGATGGCTCATTTATTATAATACCTTTCCCTCTTACGCTCACAATTGTATTTGCTGTACCTAAGTCTATCGCCATATCGTTTGAAAAAACGCCTATAAATTTATCTAAAATCATACTTATCCTTTAATAACTTTTGGTTCTTCTTTTTTTAAAACTACATCTTTTGTAATCACTATCTTCTTATTTTTGTACTTTGGAATATCAAACATGATATCAAGCATAATATCTTCCAAAATAGACCTTAAACCTCTTGCACCAGTTTTTCTAGTAATTGCCAAATTTGCCAACTCTAAAAGAGCATCTTTTTCAAACTCTAAAGTTACATTATCCATTTCAAATAGTTTATTGTACTGTTTGATTAAAGCATTTTTTGGCTCAGTTAAAATATGAACCATATTCTCTTTTGTAATCTCATTTAAAGTTGCTATCATATGAAGTCTTCCAATTAACTCTGGAATTAAACCATATTTTACTAAATCATCTGTCTCAACATTTGATATAACTTTATCTTGTTCTTCTTTTGATTTTTTATCTTGATTAAAACCTAAAACATTCGCACCTTGTTTTCTTTTTATTATATCTTCAAGTCCATCAAAAGCTCCACCACAAATAAATAAAATATTTGTAGTATCAACTTGTAGTGAGTCTTGTCCTGGGTGTTTTCTCCCACCTTTTGGTGGAACATTTACAACAGCACCTTCAACAATTTTAAGTAAAGCTTGTTGTACACCTTCACCTGAAACATCTCTAGTAATACTTCTATTTTCACTCATTCTTGCAATTTTATCAATCTCATCAATAAAAATAATTCCTCTTTGTGCTTTCTCAATATCACCACCAGCAGCCTGAACAAGCCTTGTTACAACATTTTCAACATCATCTCCAACATATCCAGCTTCAGTTAAACTAGTAGCATCTGCAATTGCAAGCGGAACATCAAGGTATTTTGATATCGTTTGGGCTAAAAGAGTTTTTCCACTTCCTGTTGGTCCTATTAATAAAACATTTGATTTGTTTAATTCAATTTCATCTTGCAACTCATCTTTTCTAAAAATTCTTTTATAATGGTTATATACTGCAACTGAAAGAACTTTTTTTGCTCTATCTTGTCCTATTACATACTCATCTAAAATCTTTTTTAGCTCTGCTGGAGTTTTTATCTTTATATTTTCTGTTTTTTTAGTTTTAGGATTTGTCTCATTTTCAACAAAATCACCACTCATAATATCATAAGCTGCTCCAACACAAGCTTTACATATACAAGCATTGTCTCCAGTTATTATAGGATTTGCTTTTGTATCATTTGCTCCACAAAAGTCACATATTAGTTTACTCATCTTCGCTCTTTACAACTCTTTCAAAAGGAATACCTCTTTTTGTATCCATTACAAACTTTGCCATCTCTTTTACATAAGGGTTTTTGTCATTTTCATATAAATCAAAGGCTGCCTCTTGAAGTGGTTTTTTCATATTAAATAGAACTCTAAAAGCATGTTTTAAAGCATCAATATCAGCTCTATTTTCCATTCTTCTTCTAAGACCTACAAGATTTAAGCCCTTTACTAAAGCTTTATTTCCTTCTGCCAAACAAAATGGTGGAATATCTTGAGCAACTGCACTAGCACCTCCAACCATCACTCCTGTTCCAATTTTACAAAATTGGTGAATTGGTGTAAGACCTCCAATAACTACAAAATCCCCACATTCAACATGTCCAGCTAAAGTTACACCATTTGCAAAAATTGAGTTATTTCCAATTATACAATCATGAGCTACATGAGTATATCCCATAAATAGGTTATTATTCCCTATAACTGTTTTAGAGTGCCCTGTAATAGTTCCAGGGTTAAATAAAGTGTACTCTCTAATTTTATTATTATCTCCAATGATTAGTTCAACATCATCGTTTGGATTAAACTTTAAATCTTGAGGAATTGAACCAATTGTTGCATGTGAAAAGATATGGTTGTTTTTTCCAATTGTTGTCTTTCCAGTTATTAAAGCGTGGCTATCTACTATTGTGCCATCACCTATTTTTACATTTTTACCTATAATTGTATATGCACCAATTGTTACATTTTCCCCTAATATCGCACCATCTTCTATTATGGCAGTTTTATGAATATTACTCATGGTTTTCCTAAACTATTTATCAACAATCATTGCTTTAAATTCAGCTTCAGCTGTTAATTTTCCATCAACATAAGCCTTTCCTTCAAGTACCATTAAAGTACTCTTCATCTTAACAGCAGTAAGCTCATAATCAAGCCTATCTCCTGGGCGTACTGGATTTCTAAACTTAGCTTTATCTATACTCATAAAATAGATAACTTTCTCTTTCATCTGCTCATCTGTAAGTCCTGAACTTTTTAAAGCTAAAACTCCACCACATTGAGCCATACCTTCAAGTATCATAACTCCTGGATAAATTGGATGTCCTGGAAAATGCCCTTGAAAAGCTGGTTCAGATATAGATATATTTTTAAAACCTTTTATAGATTTGGCTACTTCCATATCTGTAATTCTATCAACCAATAATAGCGGGTATCTGTGAGGTAAAATCTCTTGAATTTGTATAATATCAAACATAATCATTCCTGAATTTAAAATTGCTAAAGTTGAGGATTATAACTAAAAGTAGTTTAGTTTTTTATAATAGTAGCCATATTTCTTGAACTCCCATATTTTAAATACTCTCTCAGGAGCTTTGAATTTTCAAAAAAAAGATTTTTATCAAAAGTTTTATAATCATATAAAAGATTCTCCACACTTACTTCATTTTGTAAGAATTCACTATGAAGTTGTTTTCTACCCATCTTCTCAAAAAAGATATTTGCTAAACCTACAAAATTTAACTTTACAAAAGTCTTTCCTATAAAAAAGTCAAACTTTTTTGCAATATATGAAAGAGTAAAGGGTGTTCCAATTAATGCAGCTTCAAGAGTCGCTGTTCCGCTACATATAAATGCATACTCTGCTTCTAAAAGAGCTTTATGGCTATTTTTTGAGATTATAAAATCATTGATATCTCCATATACTTTTTTTATATATTCATCATCAAATTTAGATGGAATTACCAAAATATACTCTTTATTTGGAATTTTCTTAATTAACTCTTTGAAAATTGGCATAAGGTTTTTTATCTCAGTAGCTCTACTTCCTGGCATAAATACTATCTTATTTGAGTCTATAATCTCTTGCTTGAACTCTTTAATTTCATCAAGCAAAGGATGCCCAACATAAGTTATCTTCTCTTTATCATTATAGATATCACTTTCAAAAGGTAAAATTGAACATAATTTTGTACAATATTTCTCTAAAGCAATTACCCTTTTTCGTTTCCAAGCCCAAGCTTGTGGCAAGATATAGTAGATTATCTCAAGATTTGGATAAGTTTGTCTTAACTTTTTTGCCAAGGGAAGATTAAATCCACTACTATCAAGAAGTAAAACTTTGTCACAATCTTTTGCTAGATTTACTAACTCATCCCTTAATCTAAAAAAAAATCTTAACTTTTTAATAGCATCCACAAAGCCCATAATTGCTAAAGAGCTTAAATCATAAAGAGGATTTCCAAGCTCTTTATCAAAAACCCCAACAATCTCTATCTCTTCTCCTAAATATTTTTTCAGCTCTTTTAAATGAATATTTGATGATGTCTCCATAGCACTTACTAAAATTTTCATATAATCTCCTCTTTTGTATCTTCATATACAGCACTATTTATGTAAATATCATATTTTACATTCTCTATTTTATCAATAACTATTAAAGCAGATAGATCATAAGGATTATTTAAAATTTTATCTCTTATTTCTAGCTCTTCTTTAAAAAGTGGTGGATTAAAGATAAGCTCTTTTATATTTTTGTACTCTTTTTTTGCATATTTGTTAAAAATTTCAAGTTCAATAAATTTTATATCATCACGATTGAAATAGTAAATATCATCTTTTATAAACTCAAGCCTAGCACTACTTTGCCCTTTATTATTTAAAATAGAATATGCAAAGATATATGAAGGAATAACCTCTTTATTTACTATGACTTTTCCACTTAGAAGCCTATAGTTTAAAAACTTTTGTTTGATTATTTTATAATCTTTTTTACTATCTTCTAAGTTATTTCTTGTTTTATAAAGCTCAAGCCTCTCTTCTATTGAATCTGGTAAGATTTGATTTGAAATTGGATTAAACATCTCATCCATAAGCTTTTTCTGGTTATCTCTTTGGATAGTAAGTCCAAATAAACAGCCACAATAGTTTTGTCTATATAAGCTATTCTCTTTTACACTTTTTCCTTGTAACTCCATACCATTTCCGCTTCTATAATCTTTAAAAACAAACTCTACTTCATATTTTTTTTCTAAATATTTTCCAATTGTTTCAAGCTTTTCTTGGGATTTTTTTGGAGATATAAGAAGAGTTGTTGTAAATTTATTATGATTTAACTCTTTTGCTTTTTGTACACTATTTTCTAGCCTATCATCATAACAAACTACACATCTCTCATCTTTCTCAGGTAAATGTTCTAATCCTTTTACCTTTTTTAACCACTCTTCAAGATTATAGCTACCCTCTAATAGTTCTATTCCTAACTTTTTACAAGAGTACTCTACATCTAAATATCTAAGTCTATATTCACTATAAGGATGAATATTTGGGTCATAAAAATAACCTATAATCTCCTCATTTGGATACTCTTCTTTTATCTTTTCTAAAAAATAGTGGCTATCAACTGCACAACATATATGAACAAGCAAATATTTCCTTTTATATAGTTCCTATTGAAAAGAAACCGTTTTTATCTCTACTACTTTTTTAATGGAATTTATAAAAAAATCCCTCTTCAAAGCATAGTCTTTACAACGCAGTGAAGATAAGAAGTAGCTTCTTTTTAGAACTCTCTTTGTGAAAACTATAAAGAGCATAACTACTTATGCTCATAAAATAAATTAAGGTATAATTATAGTTAAAAAATTTTAAACAAAGGATTTACTATTAAAAATATACTATTTCTATCTTTTTTTCTACTTTTTATAACTGGATGTAGTCAAAAAGAGCCACAATTATCTTCAAATAGTGCAACTATTTTATTTAAAACTCCTAAAATGAAATTTCACGATAAAGGTTTTATTTTTAAATACAAAGATTATACTCAAGTACAGATATTTAATGCAGGAGTTGCTATTTTAGATATGAAAATATATGAAAATAAAGTTTGTAAAAGCACTTTTAAATGTCAAGATATAGAGAGTTTTAACAGTGAAAACCTAAGTTCTAGCTATCCAAAAAGTTTCTTGAAAAATCTTTTCGACAAAGATGATAAAGAGATTAGTTATAAAGATAGTGAAAATGGAATTTTAATTAAAATTATAAGAGATTAAAAGTTTAAAACTCCAATCTCTTTTAACATTAAAATAAATATTGCAATTGGTGTTAAAAATCTTAAAATAAATAACCAAGAACTATAAATATATTTTCCCATATATGGTTCTAAACTACTTCTCAAAAGCTCTTTATCCATAATATAACCAACAAATATAGATATTGCAATTCCTCCTAAAGGCATTAAAATTGCACTTGTAAAGAAATCTAAAATATCAAAAATATTTTTCCCTCCAACAGATAAATACTCTTTAAACTCATTTGACATAGATAAAATTGCAAATACTCCAATAAAATAAGCTATAAATGTTATTATCATAGTGGCTTTTGCTCTTTTCACTCCTCTTCTTTCTATTAGATACATTACAGCTGGTTCTATCATAGAAACAGCTGATGTAATAGCAGCAAAAGCTAGAGCTATAAAGAAAAATATTGCAAAAATAGTTCCTATGCTACCCATTTCATAAAAAATTGCTGGAAGTGTAATAAATACAAGTCCAGCACCTTTGTCTGGAGTTGCATTTGCACTAAAGATTATTGCAAAAATGATAAGTCCAGATATAAATGCCGTTAATATATCCATAATCACTACAAAAAATGTAGCCTTTAAAATATGTGTATCATCACTAATTGATGCAGAATATGTAAGTATTGTTGCAACTCCTACAGATAGACAGAAAAAGGCATGTCCAACTGCTATTAAAATAGAGTTTGTATTAAAGTTTGAGAAATCTACATAAAACATAAACTCAAAAGCTTTACCAAACCCACTCATAGTTGTTGAGTATAAAAACATCCCTAAAAAGATTATAAAAAGAGCTGGAATTAAAAGGTTATTTAGCTTTTCTATTCCTTTTTTTACACCTTTTTTGATAATAAAATAAATACTATAAAATACAAGAGAAAAATAAAAAAGCTGTGAAAAAACTCCTGTTTGTGTATAATTTAGAAAATAATTTTCAGCTTCACTTACACTTTTTGGAAGAGTATCAAAACTTAAAACTATATAGTGTAAAATCCATGCAATTACTATTGGATAAAAAGATATTATTAAAACCCCTGTTATAAAAGAAAATCCTATATATTTAAAATACTTGTTATTTTTAGGACTTAAAGTTTCAAATGTACTAACAGCATCTTTTTTTACAATTTTTCCCAAAATAATTTCTGCTATAAAAATAGATAAACCTATAGTAAAAACTGCTAGTAAAAACACCAAAACAAAAGCTCCACCACCATTTGCACCAGTAATATATGGAAATTTCCAAATATTACCAAGCCCAATAGCACTTCCTGCAATTGCTAAAACATATCCAACTCTTGAAAATCTATTTTTATACAAAAAAACCTCTTAATTTTTATCTTTATTGTATCAAAATCTTCATTACAATTTTTAGTCAGCAAATATTTGATACAATCAAAGAAAATATATAGAAAGGTTTATATGAAATTTTTTGGAGCTCATGTAAGTGCAAGTGGTGGAGTTTTTAATGCTCCTTTGAATGCTATGAATATTGGAGCAAAAGCTTTTGCACTATTTACAAAAAATCAAAGGCAATGGAGTGCAAAAGCTTTAGATAATAAAACAATAGATTTATGGTTTAAGAATTTAGAAAAGAGCAAAATTGAAGCTAAACATATTTTGCCACATAACTCATATCTAATCAATTTAGGTCATCCAGATATTGAAGCCAGAGAGAAATCTTTAGATAGTTTTATAGATGAAGTTCAAAGATGTGAAATCTTAGCTCTTGATAAATTAAACTTTCATCCAGGAAGCCATTTAAGAAAAATAAGTGAAGAAGAGTGTTTAGATAATATTGCAAAATGTATGAATATAACTTTAGATAAAACAAATGGAGTAAAACTGGTACTTGAGAATACTGCAGGGCAAGGAAGTAACCTTGGGTTTAAATTTGAGCATCTTGCATATATAATAGATAAAATTGAAGATAAAAGTCGTGTTGGAGTATGTATTGATACTTGTCATATGTTTACAGCTGGTTATGATATTAGAACAAAAGAGGCATATGAAAAAAGTTGGAATGATTTTGAAAATATTGTAGGATTTAAATATTTAAGTGGAATGCATATAAATGACTCAAAACCAGAGCTTGGAAGCCGTGTTGATAGACATGATAGTTTAGGTGAGGGCAAAATTGGTTGGGATGCTTTTAAATTTATAGCAAATGATCCAAGAATGGAAGATATTCCTTTAGTATTAGAGACTATTGATGAAAGTATTTGGGTAAAAGAGATAGAGGCACTGTATAGTTTGATAAAATAAGAATATATTTTAAAAGAGAGGATTGTAGGGAATAAAAAAGCTTACCTTGAATTACTAAGAAAGAGTAAAAGAAGGTAAGCTTATTGTAAAAGTTAAAAACTCAATAAGCTGGCGGCGACCTACGTTTCCACAGGGGGACCCTGCAGTATTATCGGCGATGAAGTGCTTGACTACCAGGTTCGGAATGGGGCTGGGTATTTCCACTTCTCTTTAACCACCAGCAAATTTGAGTGCTAAAAGCTTGAGATAAACTCTTAACACTCAAATTGCGAGATTGAGAAATTTAATGCTAAAGTCTTTTTTGTATATCTATATATATTCAACACATATTAAACATAATAAATATGCTTAATAAGATAGTAAACCAAAGAAAAATTGTTAAAAATAAGCCAAACGTTCTATTAGTACTGGTCAGCTAAAGGGCTTACACCCATTACACATCCAGCCTATCAACCAGCTAGTCTTGCTGGGAACTTCAGGGAAAGTTCATCTTAGAGTTGGCTTCGAGCTTAGATGCTTTCAGCTCTTATCACATCCCAACGTGGCTACCCAACGATGCTCTTGGCAGAACAATTGGTACACCAGTGGTTGGTTCATCCCGGTCCTCTCGTACTAGGGACAAATCTCTTCAACTTTCCTACGCCCACGGAAGATAGGGACCGAACTGTCTCACGACGTTCTGAACCCAGCTCGCGTACCGCTTTAAATGGCGAACAGCCATACCCTTGGGACCGACTACAGCCCCAGGATGCGATGAGCCGACATCGAGGTGCCAAACCTCCCCGTCGATGTGAGCTCTTGGGGGAGATCAGCCTGTTATCCCCGGCGTACCTTTTATCCTTTGAGCGATGGCCCTTCCACGCAGAACCACCGGATCACTATGACCGACTTTCGTCTCTGTTCGACTTGTTGGTCTCACAGTCAAGCTAGTTTATGCCATTATACTCAACAAGCGATTTCCAACCGCTTTGAACTAACCTTTGTAAGCCTCCGTTACTATTTAGGAGGCGACCGCCCCAGTCAAACTACCCACCAGACATTGTCCTGAATGAGGATAACTCATCGCAGTTAGTAACTCAAATATTCAAGGGTGGTATCTCAAGGATGGCTCCGACTCTACTTGCGTCTAGTCATCATAGCCTCCCACCTATCCTGCACATGAATATCCAAGCTACAGTGTCAAGCTGTAGTAAAGGTGCACGGGGTCTTTCCGTCTTTCCGCGGGTAGGAGGAATTTTCACCTCCACTACAATTTCACTGGATCCCTCTTTGAGACAGCTCCCATCTCGTTACGCCATTCATGCAGGTCAGTATTTAACTGACAAGGAATTTCGCTACCTTAGGACCGTTATAGTTACGGCCGCCGTTTACTCGGGCTTCAATCAAATGCTTCGCTTGCGCTGACATCATCAGTTAACCTTCGAGCACCGGGCAGGCGTCACACCTTATACATCCACTTACGTGTTAGCAAAGTGCTGTGTTTTTGGTAAACAGTCGGGAGGGACTCTTTGTTGCAACCTCCTTGGCTTTTGAAAGCAAGTTTCTATACCATGGTAGGCACACCTTATACCGAAGATACGGTGCTATTTTGCAGAGTTCCTTAAAGAGGGTTCTTCCACGCGCCTTAGAATACTCATCCCACCCACCTGTGTCGGTTTACGGTACGGGCAACATATAATATACTTAGTGGCTTTTCTTGGCACGACAGTATCATCGATTCTCCATCTCCTCCGAAGAGTGTCAAGAGCCTGTAAGATCTCGGTCTATTGTTAAGCGGATTTGCCTACTTAACAACCTACATCCTTCGACCCACTATTCCATCAGTGAGCTCGATTAACTCTATGCGTCCCCACATCGCGCTTATATGTTGGTATTGGAATATTAACCAATTTGCCATCGTCTACACTTTTCAGTCTCGACTTAGGACCCGACTAACCCTACGATGACGAGCATCGCGTAGGAAACCTTGGGTTTTCGGCGTTAAGGATTCTCACCTTAATTATCGCTACTCATGCCTGCATGCTCACTTCTATCCGCTCCAGCACTCCTTACCGGTATACCTTCAACGCTGAATAGAACGCTCTCCTACCACTCAATTAAAAATTGAATCTAAAGCTTCGGTGTACATCTTAGCCCCGTTATATTTTCCGCGCAGAATCACTAGACCAGTGAGCTGTTACGCTTTCTTTAAAGGATGGCTGCTTCTAAGCCAACCTCCTGGTTGTCACAGTAACTCCACATCGTTTTCCACTTAGATGTAACTTAGGGACCTTAGCTGTTAGTCTGGGTTGTTCCCCTCTCGACGACGGATTTTATCACCCACCGCCTGACTCCTGTGATTCCACATATAGTATTCATAGTTTGATAGGGTTTGGTACCGCGGTAAGCAGCCCTAGCCCATTCAGTGCTCTACCCCTATATGCTACAACACAAGGCTATACCTAAATATATTTCGGAGAGAACCAGCTATCACGAAGTTTGATTGGCCTTTCACCCCTATCCACAAGTCATCCCGAGACTTTTCAACGTCAATGGGTTCGGTCCTCCACTGGCTCTTACACCAGCTTCAACCTGCTCATGGATAGATCACTTCGTTTCGGGTCTGCAGCATCTGACTATGTCGCCCTATTAAGACTCGCTTTCGCTACGGCTTCGCACTTGGCTTAACCTTGCCAGACACCACAACTCGCAGGCTCATTATGCAAAAGGCAGTCCATCACCCTGATAAATCATAGGGCTCTGAATGATTGTAAGCTAATGGTTTCAGGTTCTATTTCACTCT
The DNA here is from genome assembly GCF_003355515.1 of Aliarcobacter trophiarum LMG 25534. Lineage (NCBI taxonomy): Bacteria > Pseudomonadati > Campylobacterota > Epsilonproteobacteria > Campylobacterales > Arcobacteraceae > Aliarcobacter > Aliarcobacter trophiarum. The sequence goes on from NZ_CP031367.1 coordinate 1,836,223, forward strand.
GCTCGCTGCAGTACTTTTCACCTTTCCCTCACGGTACTTGTTCACTATCGATCTGTAAGTAGTATTTAGGATTGGAGGGTGGTCCCCCCAGCTTCAGTCAAAATATCACGTGTTCCGACCTACTCAGGATACCATTAAAGTTATTGAGAATTTTAATTACAGGAGTTTCACCTTCTACGCTCTAGCTTTCCAACTAGTTCATCTATCCTCTTTAATCTTATATTATGGTCCTACAACCCCCTATACAAGTATAGGGTTTGTCCTAATCCCAGTTCGCTCGCCGCTACTATGGGAATCTCATTTGATTTCTCTTCCTTTGGGTACTGAGATGTTTCACTTCCCCAAGTTCGCTCTCCGTAGAGTAATATATATCTCTATATATTGGGTTGCCCCATTCGGAAACCCACGGATCAAAGCTCTTTGGCAGCTCCCCGTGGCTTATCGCAGCCTAATACGTCCTTCTTCGCCTCTTACAGTCAAGGCATCCACCATTAGCCCTTAATAGCTTATTAAAATCTAATAAAATCTTACAACTTTATTTAGATTAGTTTTTCTTGCCTATAAATATAATTCCTTATATTTATAAATTTGATAATATTCTTTGGCTACTATCTTATTAAACATAAAGTCTAATAATTTAGTTGTGTTATCTATAGTTAAATTTAATTATTACATTAAATCTTAGATATGAAATTTTTTTATTTAAAATTAAATACTTCTATTTAACTTTACGAAAAAATTTTAAAGACTTTAACATTATATTTTTAAATATCTTGCTACTTCAAATAACTAAAGTTATCTCAAGGTAACGCTTTCTGATTAAAACCAGATATAAACTCTTATTTATAAAAGCTTATATCTAACTTCTCTTTCTTTATCTCTATATGGTGGAGAATAGCGGGATCGAACCGCTGACCTCCTGCGTGCAAAGCAGGCGCTCTCCCAGCTGAGCTAATTCCCCATAATAATCTGGTGGGCCTATCAGGACTTGAACCTGAGACCTCACGATTATCAGTCGAGCGCTCTAGCCAGCTGAGCTATAGGCCCCATATTTACCTATAAATTATCTGTTGTTCTTCAAATAATCTTTACAAACTAAATATATGTTGTTAAAAGTAAGTTTCTTTATTCATTTTTTATATTAAGAACCAAATCTTAATATTTTTTCTTTGAAAGGAGGTGATCCAACCGCAGGTTCTCCTACGGTTACCTTGTTACGACTTCACCCCAGTCGCCAAATCCACTGTGGAAGGTAGCTACTTTAGCATCCCCGCTTCGAATGAGTTCGACTCCCATGGTGTGACGGGCGGTGAGTACAAGACCCGGGAACGTATTCACCGTAGCATAGCTGATCTACGATTACTAGCGATTCCAACTTCATGTAGTCGAGTTGCAGACTACAATCCGAACTGGGAGATATTTTATAAGATTTGCTCCACGTCACCGTATTGCAGCTCTTTGTATACCCCATTGTAGCACGTGTGTAGCCCTGGACGTAAGGGCCATGATGACTTGACGTCGTCCTCACCTTCCTCCTACTTGCGTAGGCAGTCTGTTTAGAGTTCTCAGCCGAACTGTTAGCAACTAAACACGAGGGTTGCGCTCGTTGCGGGACTTAACCCAACATCTCACGACACGAGCTGACGACAGCCGTGCAGCACCTGTATATAAGCTTCTGCAAGCAGACACCAATCAATCTCTTGAAAGTTCTTACTATGTCAAGTCCAGGTAAGGTTCTTCGTGTATCGTCGAATTAAACCACATGCTCCACCGCTTGTGCGGGTCCCCGTCTATTCCTTTGAGTTTTAATCTTGCGACCGTACTCCCCAGGCGGTACACTTAATGTGTTAACTGCATTACTGCAAGATCAAGTCTCACAACAACTAGTGTACATCGTTTAGGGCGTGGACTACCAGGGTATCTAATCCTGTTTGCTCCCCACGCTTTCGCATCTCAGCGTCAATAGTGTTCCAGTAGATCGCCTTCGCAATCGGTATTCCTTCTGATCTCTACGGATTTTACCCCTACACCAGAAATTCCATCTACCTCTCCCACATTCTAGATTAACAGTTTTCAAAGCAGTTCTATAGTTAAGCTATAGGATTTCACTTCAAACTTATCAATCCGCCTACATGCTCTTTACGCCCAGTGATTCCGAGTAACGCTTGCACCCCCCGTATTACCGCGGCTGCTGGCACGGAGTTAGCCGGTGCTTATTCATATAATACCGTCATTATCTTCTCATATAAAAGGAGTTTACGCACCGAAATGTGTCATCCTCCACGCGGCGTTGCTGCATCAGACTTCCGTCCATTGTGCAATATTCCCCACTGCTGCCTCCCGTAGGAGTCTGGACCGTGTCTCAGTTCCAGTGTGACTGATCATCCTCTCAAACCAGTTATGTGTCATTGTCTTGGTAAGCCATTACCCCACCAACTAACTGATACAATACAGGCTAATCTCTTACCAATAAATCTTTCCCTTTTATACTTCTGTATAAAAGGAATATAAGGTATTAGCAAACGTTTCCATTTGTTATCCCTTAGTAAGAGGCATATTACCTATACATTACTCACCCGTGCGCCACTTAGCTGACAATTATAGCAAGCTATAACCCGTTCTCGTTCGACTTGCATGTGTTAAGCACGCCGCCAGCGTTCACTCTGAGCCAGGATCAAACTCTCCATAAATTTTTTGATTAAATCTAATTTAATCTTTATGTAGTAGTTGAATCTGACTTTTTTGTTTTTAATTACTTAATTACAAAATTATCACTCAAATTTATAGACAAGTTAATAAATACTCTTCAATATTTATCTCTTGTTCAATTTTTTTTACTTTTAACAATCATGATATTTAGTTTACAAAGATTACTTCATTAAACTCTCAATATCTCTTTTAAAGAACTCTAATCTAACCCCTCGGTCAAATTGGACGGGAATTATAGTGCCTTTTTTCCTCTTTGTCAAGAGCTTATCACTTAATATACGCTTAAATTGTGGAATTCTTTTTTATTAATCTTTTATTTACCATTTTTCAATATCATATTGTCCTAATATAACATTGATATAGTGTTATATATGATTTAAGACTTAAAACTATTAATAAAGGAAAGAGATGTATAACAGAGATTATTTGACAGATAAGACAAATAGCTACTCAAATGAATCATCACAACAAGCATATATAATGAGCTTTTTAAAAGCCACTTATCAACTTTTTGCTGGTTCACTTTTAGCAGCAACAGCTGGAGCATATATTGGATTAGGAATTGTAAACTATATTGCAGGTCCTATGATGTGGGTTTTATTTGCAATTGAATTAGGACTTATCTTTTTTGTAATTCCTAGAGTAAAACATACTCCTGGTGTAAATTTAGCAGTACTATTTGCATTTACATTTATAACAGGTCTTACAATTGCACCATTATTAACTTCAATTTTTGCAATGCCAAGTGGTGCATCTATTGTTGGACAAGCATTTTTGATGACATCTGTAGCATTTGGTGGAATTTCAATGTTTGCTATGACAACTAAAAAAGATTTCTCTTTTATGGGTAAATTCTTATTTATTGCACTTATCATAATGATTGTTGCTGGTATTTCAAATATCTTTATTCAATCATCAATGATGCAACTAATGATTGCAAGTGCTGGAGCTTTACTTTTCTCTGCATTTATTTTATATGATACACAAAATATAATCAAAGGAAACTATGACTCTCCTGTTGAAGCAGCACTTTCACTATATTTAGATTTCTTTAATCTATTTATATCACTTCTTCAAATTCTTGGAATTATGAAGAATAACGAATAAAAAGATGGGTTCATTCCCATCTTTTTTTAACTTCTATGAATAAAAATCACTTAAGACTAATTGACGCAAACCTAAATCGACTTAGAGAAGGAATTAGAGTTGTAGAGGATATTTTTAGATATATCTATAATAATAAAGAGATTTCAATAAAATTAAAAGAGTTAAGACATCTTTCAAGAACTAAAAACTACTATGAACTTCTTGAAAATAGAGATGTAGCAAATGATGTTTTAAGAAATTCAATAAGAAGTGAACAAAATAGAGAAGATTTAAACTCTATTTTAATAGCGAACTTTAAAAGAGCTCAAGAGAGTTCTAGAGTTTTAGAAGAACTTACAAAATTATTCTCAATAGAAGATAGTGAAAATTTCAAATATATAAGATATGAACTCTATAATTTAGAAATTGTTTTAACAAAAATAACTTCAAACTCTAAATAGTTTAAACTATAATCTTTATACAATTGTTTTGCCTTTTTAAAATTTAATTCACTTTTTCCACTTACGCCTGATTTTTTAATATAATCAAAAAGCTCTTTTTTATTTTCAAACTCTAATTTATAAGAAATAGTTTCAAATTCACAAGAAAAATAACTAGAAAATGCCTCTTTTATACTCTTTTCATCTAAAATTGGAGATTTCTGATTTGTAAGTTCTTGAATAGTTTTAAAAGTATTTGAAGTAAATAAAACAACATTTATCTCTTTTGTAATTTTACTTAATTTTTCTACTATTTTTTTTAAATCATTTGACCACTGAAGTGCTGAAGATGATAGTACAATATCAAAATTTTGTTTTTCTATCTCAGAAAAAAACTCAATACTATCAAAATTCAGACATTTTACACTTAGATTTTTTGCTTTTGGGTGAAGTTCACACATCTGTTTTGAACCATCTATTGCTAAATATTTATCAAACTCCCAATTTATATTTGAAAAAATTTGCCCACTTCCACAACCTAATTCTAAAATACTCTTTGGTTTTGATTTTAATTCTCTTACCAAAGATTTTGCACAAATTTGCTGAATGATATTGTATGATTTATACTCTTTTGCATATTTTGAAAACTGATTTTTAAGTTCCATTTATCTCTTTGAATTTTTTTAACATTATTTTAACAAGTTTTAGATAAAATAGACACCATTTTTTAAAAAGGAATTATAGATTATGACATCTACACTTTTAATAGTTCAATTTGTTTTGGCAGTACTTATTGTAATTGTTGTATTACTTCAAAAGAGCTCTAGTATAGGACTAGGAGCATATAGTGGAAGTAATGAATCGCTTTTTGGTGCCAAAGGACCTGCTAATTTTTTATCAAAAGCAACTATGGCTTTAGGACTTGTTTTTGTATTAAACACTCTCTTTCTAGGATATACATATAATCAAGAGAGAAACAAAAGTGCTATTGACTCTCTTAAAATTGAGTCTTTAATACCATCAAGCCCAACAACACAAAACTCAACAACACCATCTGCACCAGAAGCACCAACGGCTCCAGCTTCAGTGCCTGAAAAATAGAATAAAGGAGATATTACTATGTTAGAAGAAGTTTATTCACAAACAAAAGAGCAAATGGAAAAATCTATTGAATCTCTAAAAAGAGACTACAAAACTCTAAGAACTGGTAAGGTAAGCACAAATATTTTAGATAATATCAAAGTTGATTACTATGGAACTATGACTGATTTAAGTCAAGTTGGTTCAGTTTTAGCAACAGATGCTACTACTATTACAATCAATCCTTGGGAAAAAAATCTTTTAGGACTAATTGAAAAAGCAATCCAAAGTGCAAATATTGGAGTAAATCCAAATAACAATGGAGAAGTAATCAAACTATTCTTCCCACCAATGACAGTTGAACAAAGACAAGAGACTGCAAAAAATGCAAAAGTTATGACTGATAATGCAAAAGTTGCTATTAGAAATATTAGACAAAATGCAAATACAAAAATCAAAAATCTTCTTAAAGATAAAGAGATAACAGAAGATGATAGTAAAAAAGCTCAAGATGAAGTACAAAAAATAACTGATGGTTTTGTAGCAAAAGCTGATGAAACTCTAAAAACAAAAGAGAAAGAGATTTTAACGGTATAAAGATGAATATAGAACAAATTTATAAAGATTCAAGTGCTCTATTGGAAGGGCACTTTAAATTAAGCAGTGGTAACCACTCACAATTTTATTTACAAAGTGCAAAAGTTTTAGAAGATCCAAAAACTGCAAAAATTTTAGCTGAAGCCTTAGCAAATGATATTAAGAAATCAGGAATTAAAATAGATGCTGTTTGTGCTCCCGCTCTTGGTGGCTTAGTAGCTGGTTTTGCTCTTGCAACTGCTTTGGATGTAAGATTTATCTTTGCAGAAAGAGTAGATGGAAATATGGCTATAAGAAGAGGATTTGAAGTAAAACAGGGAGAAAAATATCTTGTTTGCGAAGATATTATAACAACAGGTGGAAGTGCTTTAGAAGCTGCTGCACAAATAGTAAAAGATGGTGGAGAAGTTGTAGCTTATGCAGCTTTGGCAAATAGAGGCTTTTGTAAAAGAGTGGGTAGTAGCATTGAGAGAAAAGATAACTGTAAACTTCCTCTTGATAAACCACTTTTTGCACTAGAAGATTTTGCTTTTGATATGTATGCACCTGAAAACTGTCCTATGTGTAAAGCTGGAACTGTTGCTATTAAACCAGGTAGTAGAGGAAACTAATGGCAAAATGGAGGGATGTAAAACAAAATAGAGTAAAATTCACAGAAGATAACTCTAAAAATATTTTGCACTCTTCAATTGTCTCTATTTCAAAAAGGTTTAGAGCCTTTTTAACTGATCTTTTTTTAATCACAACTCCTATTTTATATATTGTAATTTATCTTATTTTAGATGGCGGAGATAGTTTTTCACAAAATAGAACTCTTGGTTGGTCTATAATTCTTATAAGCACTTTTTTTATTTTAGCTATATTTTGGCTTAAAAATGGGCAGACACCTGGATTAAAAGCCTATGATTTAAAACTTGTAGATAATAAAACAAAAACTAGAGTATCTATTTTACAAATTTTTATTAGATATCTTTCGACTCTATTTTCAATAATTCTTGTTGCTCCACTATTTTTTGTTTTTTTCAATAAAGAGAAAAAAACTATTCAAGATATTTTATCTAATACAGTTATTATAAACGAAAAAGATGCTCTTTTTTAATATATCAGCATTTTATTTTTTCTATTTTGCTGCTGTTGGTATATATGTAATATTTTTACCAAAAGTTTTAAATGATCTTGGATATAATGCTTTTGATATTGGAACTGCTTTAGCGATTGCTCCTTTAATGAAATTTTTAATGCCTTTTTTATTTTTGAAACATATTAATTTAAGCCAGTCTATGTTTAAAAAAGCACTATTTATCACTGTTTTAGCTGTAGCACTTTTTTATATCACAATAGAACATTTTTATCTTTTTATGCTAAATAATGCTATTTTAGCTGCTTGTTTATCTTTAATTTTACCATATCTTGAAGTTACAACTGTAATTATTTTAGGGAAAGATAGATATGGAAAAGCAAGACTTTTTGGCTCTATTGGTTTTATGATTATAGCCTTAGTTTTGGCAAAATTTTTAACAACTCCATTTGTTGCTCTGCACTACTACCTAGCAATTGTAGTTTTAACAGTACTATTTGCATTACTTTTATTGAAAAATGATTTGGAAGAGAAAATAAATCAAATAAGCGATGAGACTTTCTCTTTTTTTAAGTATCTTGCCTTTTGGATTAGCATATTTTTTATGCAAGTTAGTTTTGGTGGGTTTTATAACTTCTTTACAATATATGAGATAGAGCATGGTCTATCTTTAGAAACTATCTCTTATCTTTGGGCTTTTGGTGTTATTTGTGAAATTTTAATGCTATATTTTCAAGCACCAATTTTGAAAAATAATCTTTTAACTATAATAAAGTTTTGCATAGGAGTAACAGCTTTTAGATGGCTACTTTTATATTTATACCCTAACTCTATTGAAATTGTATTTTTTACTCAAGCTATTCATGCCTTTTCATTTGCACTTTTTCATAGTGCTGTTGTTATTTATCTATACTCACTTTATGATAATAAAAAACTAGCTCAGCAGTTTTTATTTGGTGTAGGTTATGGTTTTGGTGCATTTATAGGTGCTTTATTTGCTGGTGCAGTTTATGGAAAATACCTATTTTTATTTAGCTTTATTTTTGCCTTTTTCTCTTTTGTGGCTATCTGTTTTGTGAAAAAAGAGAGAATATAAGTTAAAAGTTTATAACTTATCATTAACTACATTTTTTAAATATAATTATCTTACCTAATTTTAATTTCCTAATCAATTATCTTAGTATTTAAATTACTTAATTAAATAATATACTGTATTATGTTACTATTAGTATAAATAAATAAAAGGTATCAGATGAATAAACTTATTAGAATAAAAGATTTTTCTTATCTTATAAAAATAAATAAGAATATAATAGTAGATACTTGGTTAGAAAATCAAATAGTAAAAGATATTTTTTTAGCACACCAACTATCTTTAAAAATCGAGCAAAAAAAGGTTTTTATCGATATATTTGAATCTATTATGGGCTCAATGCAGTGGGAGTTGAGTATTTCAGATTCATCGACAACAGATAAATTTTTAAATATCTTAAATGAATCATCTTTTAGTACAAATGACTTTTTTACTCTTTTTACATCATTAAAAAACTCTATAATCCTATTTTTTAATATCGAGGGGTTATTGTCATTTAAACTATTAAAAGATATCGAAAATAACTTTTTAGAGATTACAAAAGAGCTTTTTATAAAATATGAACAGATGAATAATTTAGAACCTATTCCTACAGTTGATAATACAAATCTACTCAATGAATATAAAAAAGCTGTTGACTTAAGTACTATTGTTTCAAAAACAAATCCAAAAGGGATTATAACTTATGTAAATGATAAATTCTGCGAAATATCTGGTTTTAAAAGAGAAGAGTTAATAGGTAAACCTCATAATATTGTAAGGCATCCTTCTATGTCAAGCAATACTTTCCAAGAACTATGGAGCACTATAAAAAATAAAAAAACATGGAATGGACTAATAACAAACCTAAAAAGTGATGGAAGAAGTTATGTTGTAAACTCTACAGTAGTCCCAATTTTAGATGTTGATGGTGATATAGTTGAATTTATAGCTATAAGAAATGATGTAACAGATTTTGAACAAGCAAAAGAGCAATTAAGTAATTTAAATAAGGCTATGAAACATAAAGTAGATGAACTTTATTCTATGGCACAAACACTAGAACAACAGGCTTCTATTGATGTTTTAACTGGGGTATTTAATAGAATGAAATTTGAAGAATTTTTTGAATTTGAAATGCAAAAAGCAAAAATACAAAGAACAAAACTCAGTATTATTTTACTTGATATTGATAATTTTAAAAATATAAATGATAATTTTGGGCATGATATTGGAGATGAAATATTAAAATCTATAACAAAACTTATATCTTTAAACATAAGAGCTACTGATACTATTTCAAGATGGGGTGGAGAAGAATTTGCAATTTTACTCCCTGGAACTTATCTTGAAAAAGCTATTCTTGTTGCAAATAATATTAAACAAATTATAAATGATCATGACTTCTCTTTAACTCCAAGTAAAACTACTTGCAGTTTTGGAGTTGCAACATTAAATGATATGGATAGTAAAGAGAGTTTATTTAAAAGAGTAGATAATGCTTTATATAAAGCAAAGAATATTGGTAAAAATATTGTAGTAGGTGAAGATGAGCTTGATAAAGATTTTTAGAAATTGTCTTGTAATTTAATATTTAGGCTATTTTAGCCAAATATTAAATCCAGTTTTTTCTCTTGAAAAATATAAATTGAGAGATAACTACAAGCCCTAGTATTCCTAAAAATATAAAAAAGGCATTCTCATGATTCGCCCCTGGAATTCCTCCAACATTTATCCCTAAAAGCCCTGTTAAAAAAGTAAGTGGCAAAAATATTGCAGATAAAATAGCCAAAATATACATTTTCTTATTCATCTGCTCAGTTAGACTATTGACTAGCTCTTCTTGAAAAAGTATAACTTTATCTCTTATTGTATCAAGCTCCTCTATATGACGTATTAATTGGTCTGTTGTCTCTCTTAATTCAATTTTTTGATACTCATCTATCCAAGTTAACTTTTCATTATAAAGTTTAATTAAAGCCTCTTTTTGTGGAGCCAAATATCTTTTTAAAATAATACTCTCTCTTCTAATCTTTAGTATTTCTGCTCTAAAACCACCTTTATGTTCATCTTCTAAAATATTCTCTTCTAAAAAATCTGCCCTTTCTTCGATTTTATCTATTACACTATCCATTCTATCAATCATTCTATAAGTTAATTCAACTAAAAATTCAGAAGAACTTTTTATACCATTTCCTCTTCTTAAGTTTTCACTTATCTCTGTTACAGATAAAATATCCTTTCTACTTGTAGAGATTATTAAAGAAGAGGAGATAAAGATACGAATAGAGATCATCTTCTCTGGTTTTGAATTTGGTTCTAAATTCACACCTCGTAAAGCAATCAGTAAAGCATCATTTAAAACAATAGTTCGTGGTCTTGTTTCATCTGTTAAAAGTGCTTCAACGGCAACAGAGTCAATGTTACTATATTTTCTAATCCACTCTTTTGCCTCTTTAGTAGTATAATCAAAATGCAACCACAAGATTTCATTATTTTTTTGTAGCTTAGATAAATTTTCATACTTAAACTCTTTGGCAGTTCCATCTTTTTCTATTAAAAAACCTTGAAATGGTCTCATCTTTTACCTTTTTTAACTTAATCTTATCTCTGTTAAGCTCTTATTTTCCAAATTATAAACCTTTGAAGCTAATTTTTCTATAAAGATTTTATCATGAGAGACTATTACCATTGATTTATCTATTTTGTTTAAAATATCTAAAATTAAATTTTCACTCTTCTTATCTAAAGCATTTGTAGGTTCATCTAAAAGTAGTATTTTTGGCTCTTTTATCAAAATTGCCGCAAGTGCTACAATCTTTTGCTCACCTCCACTTAAATCATAAATCACTCTATTCTCAAGATACAAAATATCTAATCTTTTTAACATCTCAATACTTTTTTTATATGCTTCCTCTTTTTTTATACCCAAAGTTAGTAAAGAGAACATAATATCTTCAATAACAGTAATACATAGAAAAAAACTACTTACATCTTGTGGTAAATAACCTATTTCATCCCTATATTTTTCAAAATCGTTTTGATATTTTATTTTATTATGGAAAATTTCTATCTCACCATTTGTAGCAATTTTTAAGCCAGCAATTATTTTAAGAAGTGTTGATTTTCCAACACCATTTTGTCCAACAATAGCGATCTTCTCTTTATGGTCCAAATCAAAATTTATATCCTCTAATATATACTTATCACCTTTTTTATATGATATGGATCTTAAATTTAACGAACAACTCATGAACTAACCTTTATAAAAAATAGAACTATAAAAAGAGATAATAAAAGTAAATCTGTAACTTTTAAACTAGCCTCACAATTTAGAAATATCTCATCTTTAAAGCCTCTTAAAAGAAAACTCTCTTTTAAACTATTTGTTTTTGATACTGTTTTTATAAACAAAACTCCAAATATATTTCCATAAGTTTTATATGTAAAAATATCTATTTTGGGCTTAAAGTTCCTAGCTTTTAAAGAGTTCTTAATATTTTTTAACTCAATATTTAACTCAAAAATCAACCTTACAGTAAAATATAGAGTTGAAACAAATTTTTTTGGAAATCTCAAGATTTTAAACCCTTTAACAATATCAAATCCATTTGAAGAGAAAAATAGTAAAAGGTTAAATAAAATTATTAGATTAACTTTAAGAAATAGATTTATCGCTTCATATATATTTGTCTCAAAATATAAAAAAATGGATAAAACCACTATAAAGAAATTCAAAAGGAGCAGTTTTCTTACAATTTTTAAAAATATTTTATAGTTTAAAAATATCAAAAAAACCGCAGGAACAAAGAAAAGTAACTCAACTCTTGAAAAACTTACAATTAAGCTAAACAATATGGAACAAATAAGAGAAATTGCTGGATTTAATTTCAAGTTTTAAATCTTTTTATTAAAATAAAAATTAGAAAAATCAAAAATAATCCAAAAGCTATTTTTAAAAATTCAAAGTAGTTTAATTGCTCTTCTAAAACCTCTATTCTATGTTTTAAAATACTATTTTCTTCTATTAATTGTTCTAACTCTTTACTGTTTTTTACTCTACTATTTTCTTGATCTTTTTCGATTAAAGTTGAAGTTTTTATCTCTTTACTAACTAAATGACCGCTTCCTGCATCAATAGTAACCTTTAAATCATTTTTAGAAATTTTATAATTATATTCACCATTTTTGTCCAAAATATCTTCAAAATCAGGCTCTTTTTCTACTTCTATTTTAAACTTACAATTTATACAAGGTTTTGCATTTGCAAAATATGAGTTAATATATAAATTCTCATCTTTTAAATCTAAAAATAGATTTACTTTGTGAGCAGATAAAAATATTGGTAAAAACAAGATTATTATAAATCTCATATGCTTAATTCTTTAGTAAATTTGGCATAGTTTTTTTAATATATAAAAATAAAAAAAGTGTAACTAAGCCTTCTAAAATCATTGTTGGAATATTTATAAAAAGTATAGAGTATGCGATAGTTTCATACTCTTGTCTTGAAAAAAATAATAATATAAAAAGAGTCAAAGATGATATTAAAATTCCAAAAAATCCAACTAAAAAGAACTTAATCTTATCATTTAATCTTTTCAAAAAATCTAATTTAAAAAGTAGAAAAACAAAATATGAAGCTACTCCCATAATTACTATATTTGCTCCAATAGAGCTAATTCCACCAAAACCTAGCAAAAAAGCTTGTAAAATAAGTGCCAAAGAGATAGAAAATATTGCAGTACTTCCCAAAAAAAGTCCAATAAATCCTATGAGCATTAGATGAATTTGAGTTGGTCCAAAAGGTATATGAATAAATGAAGCTACGAAAAATAAAGCACTCATAGCTGAAGCTAATGCTATCTTATCATTTGTAAGATTTTTAAAAGAGTAGTATAAAAAACCAAAAGCTACAACAGTAGATACTGTTGCAACTTCTAGACTTAAAACACCATCACTTATATGCATTTTAGTATGCTTTTAACCAAAACAAAGCACCATTTTCTATTGGATATTTTTTACCTTTATACTCTTTTTCACCCTCTTCTATTAAAGCTGCGAAGCCCCACCATCCTTTATGGTTCATCACAAAAGAGAAAACTCCATTTTTATCAGTTTTTATGCTTTGTGTTATATGTGAAGAAGTTGGAGCTTTTAATCCAAATTCATTGTAAAGCTCAACTTCAACTTCTATATTTGTTTGAGTTTTTCCATCTTTTAAAACAACTCCTTGAAAGATATTTCCAGCATAAATCCCAAAAGGTTTTGTAAGAGGAACTATCTCATATTTTAAACCAATTGGTTCATCCCATCCATCTTCAACACCAAAAGCGCTAACAATTACCTTTGGAACATGGCTTATAAAAAGTCCTTCGCTCTCTTCGAAATATGGCTCTGGTTGTACAAAAAATTTATAAACTCCTGGCTTTGTAACTGTATAAGAGCTTTGCCAAGCTTTATTTTCAAACTTAGTTATTTGTGTGGGAACAATCTCATTTTTTGTACTATTTACATAGATACCTTTTGGTTTTTCCATATTCATTCCACTTTGTTCAAATGGATGAATAAACATAGAATCTATTTTAATATTTGAATCTTTCTTATCTTCTATATTATCGCTTGATGGAAGAAGAGTTAGAAAATGTGCATTTCCATATAAAATAGTAAGTAACAAAGTTGAAATAATTTTTTTCATAAAATTCCTTTTTTATCTTGTTGAATTATAATTATCTTTAGTTTATGTAAAATAAAATTTACTTTTTCTTAATTATTTTTGGAACAAATTACTCAAATTCTAAACTCATAAGATACATCTCTTCACCATCTATTACTTTTAAATTTACACTTTGGCATTTTGGGCATGAAAACTCATGTTTTTCTAAAATAGATCTACTATTACAATCATTGCATAAGATCTCAATTTTCTGAATATTTATTATAAATTTAGAATCATGGCAAATAGTTTGCTCTTTAAATGTATCAAAGGCGGTTTGAAGTAAATCAGGTTCTACCCCACTTAAAACTCCAATTTTCACAACTACTTTTGTAACTCTTTTTGCATTATTTTGTCGTGCATATTCTTCACAACTTTCCAGTAGAGATTGAACTATACTATATTCATGCATAATAGTTTCCTTTTAATATTAAGTTTTCTTTTTTAGTACAGAAATAAATTCTGTTAAAAAGAAGCAAAAACTCTAAAGAGTGCAACTTATTGCACTTAATTCATCAACAAATTCTAGGAAGAAGCTCTCCACAAGGCATATCCAAAAACCTTTTTGTACCAAATGAGCTATTTAAAACCACTTTTTGTGGATATTGTTGTGTAACTTTTCCTATAATTGAAGCATTTTTTGCATTTTCAAATCTTTGTAAAATCTCTAAAGTTCTATTTGCATCCTCTTTTGCTATAGCCAATACAAATGTTCCTTCATTTGCCAAAGAAGTTGCTTCAAAACCTAACATTTCACAAACTCCCTTTACCTCATCACTAACTGGAATACTTCTCTCATCTATTTCTATACAGACATTTGACTGTTTTACCCACTCATTCAAAACTGCACTTAAACCGCCTCTTGTAGCATCTCTAAGAGCTGTTATTTTAATCTTTTCATCAATCAAAGCCTTTACCAAAGGAAATAAAGAGGAGCAATCACTTTTTAAATTTGAACTTAACTCTATTCCCTCTCTTGAGATATAAATAGTTGCTCCATGTGCTCCGATATCTCTACTTACTAAAATTAAATCATTTGTTGAGATATTATTTGAGCTAATTCCACTATATAAAACCTCTCCTATACCTGAAGTATTTATAAAAAGTTTATCAACAGAACCTTTTGGAACAACTTTTGTATCACCACTTACTATTATTGCATCATTTTTTGCCAACTCTTCTTTCATAGAATTTACTATACTTTGTAATTGAGAAACTTCAAACCCTTCTTCTATAATAAAACTACAAGTAAGATATTTTGGCTTTGCCCCCATCATCGCTAAATCATTGCAAGTTCCACAAATTGCTAATTTTCCAATATCTGCTCCAGCAAAAAAAAGAGGGCTAACTGTAAAACTATCTGTACTTAGAGCAAGTTTTCCACCTTCTATAACTGCAGCATCTTCATTTCTCTCTAAAATCTCATTTTTAAAAGCATTATAAAATACCTCTTTTATTAGTTCATTATTCTCTTGTCCACCATTCCCATGTGCTAAAGTAACTGTTTTCATATATATCCTATTTAAGTAAATTCCCATATTTATAGTAAGCACTACAAGCACCTTCACTACTTACCATACAAGAACCAATTGGATTTGTAGGAGTGCAAACTGTTCCAAAAAGCTTACAATCAAGAGGTTTTGCAACTCCACTTAAAATATCAGGACATCTACAAGCTTTATTCTCTTTTGCTCTATTCTTTGGAAGAATTTCATCATACACTAGTTTTGCATTATATTTTTTATACTCTTCTCTTAACTCATATCCACTTTCAAGAATAGTTCCAACACCTCTAAACTCAAAAGAGGTTTTAATTAAATATTTATCTACAAGCTCTTGAGCTTTTATATTTCCTTCAAAGCTAACTACTCTTTTATACTCAACTTCCAACTCTACTCTATTTTGTACAAATTGACAAACCAACATGTAAATTGACTCTATAACATCAACAGGCTCAAAACCACTTACAACAACTGGTTTATTATATCTTAAAGGGAACTCTTCATAGATTTTACTTCCACTAATCACACTAACATGAGCTGGTCCTAAAAAAGCATCTATTTTATTATCTTTTTTATCCACTAAAGCTCTCATAACTTCGGGAACTGTAATATGATTTATATGGAAAAGAATATTTTTTATATCATTTTTTATAACCTGTTCAAGTAAAGCACAAGTCATAGGAGTTGTTGTTTCAAATCCTATTGCAAAAAAGACTACTTTTTTATCTTTGTTTTCAGTAGCAATCTTTAGACAATCCATAGGAGAATAAACAAATCTTACATCAGCACCTTTTGCTCTTGCATCTTGCAAACTTCCACGGCTTCCAGGTACTTTTATCATATCTCCTAAAGTTACAAGTATCACATCTTTTTGTAAACTCAACTCATAAGCACTATCAACTCTCTCTTTTGGCATTACACAAACAGG
Organism: Aliarcobacter trophiarum LMG 25534; assembly: GCF_003355515.1. Taxonomy (NCBI): domain Bacteria; kingdom Pseudomonadati; phylum Campylobacterota; class Epsilonproteobacteria; order Campylobacterales; family Arcobacteraceae; genus Aliarcobacter; species Aliarcobacter trophiarum. The sequence goes on from NZ_CP031367.1 coordinate 1,852,431, forward strand.
ACATCCAGGTCCATGAACAAAATTGATTTTTTTATTTAAGATTTGAGGAAGTCCATATTTCATAATAGTATGAGTATGCCCACCACAAACCTCCATAATATTTATAGTTTTATCATAATTTTCAAGCTCTATATCTATTAGTTTTTTGTAGGCTTTTATTGTTTTTGGATCTCTAAAACCATCATATAAATCTTTTAGTTGTAACTTTTTAACCATTTAAGGCCTCTTGCTTCTCTTTCTCTTCTAGTTTTTCTATAATTTCTTGGTAAACTTTCAAAGACTCTAGAGCATCTACTTCATCTATTTTATTCATGGCAAAACCAATATGAATTAAAACATAATCACCTACTTTTACCTCTTGGTCTATTAAATCTAAACAAGCTGTTCTTTCAACTCCCATGGTATCAACTACACAACTATTTGTATCTTTATCTATGCTTTTTATTTTTGATGGTATTGATAAACACATAATTTTCTCCTAAAAATATCCCATCTTTCAGGGACTAAATTCATATCTAACTACTTAAAAAATTACTAAAGAGGCAAACTCTAAAGAGCATAACTTATTAGGATTAACGCATCTTTCTTTTAAAATTTATCCAATCAATTACATTTTGGAGTGACTCTTTATCTTTGATATTTACCTCTAAAATATCTACATTTGGTTTTAATTTTCTAGCTTCTTGTTTCTCTTTTTCTATATCATATTCAAAATAAGGCAACAAATCAGTTTTTGTAAACAAAATTAAATCAGCACTTCTAAACATAACTGGATATTTTATAATTTTATCTTCCCCCTCAGGTATTGAAACAAGTACAATATTTAAGTGAGTTCCTACATCATAAGATGCTGGGCAAACTAAATTTCCAACATTCTCTATAAAACAAACATCAATTTCGTCTAAATCAATATCATGTAAAGCTTTATGAACCATAAATGCATCCAAATGGCAAGCACTTCCTGTTTGTATTTGAATAGCATTTATCCCTTTTGCTTTTAATCTATCAGCATCTTTTGATGTCTCTAAATCTCCTTCAACAACTGCAAATTTAAAATTACAAATTTCTGATAATTTTTCTAAAAATGTTGTTTTTCCACTTCCAGGACTTGACATAAGGTTTATTCCTAAAACTTTATGATTATCAAAATGTACTCTATTATGAGAGGCTTCATGATCATTCTTATCTAATATTTTTTGAATTATAGAAATAGTTTTTACATCATTTAATAAAGGATTAGATTTTAAATTATCATTTATAGGTTTAAATATAGTTCTATTTCCATGATTATGGTGACTATGATTATGTTCATGGTGATGATGTGAATGATTATGCTCCATTCCAGCTATTGTACATCCGCAATCTTTACACATATTTTTCTCCAATTATTTTTATAAAAGTCTAACCCAATTTATTTTAAAACTATTTGATAAAAATTAAACACATATGTAAATTTAGAACCAATTTGTTACAATCTATTTATGATATGCCCAAACTGTAAAAACAAAGAGTTTTATACTCTTGCAAATAATTATATAAAATGTAAGAAATGTTCTAAAAAGCTCTCTTTAAAGAAGATTGAAAAAGATATTTTAGTTATACAAAAATTCTGTGAAAACAAGAGTGCTTTTGAAGTATCAAGTGAATTAAAACTAAATTATAAAACTATAAAGGATAGATTTGATATTTTAAGAGAAAAAATTGCAATTTTTTCTGAAGTTATTTATAATTCATCAATAAAAGATAGTACTGAATATGAAGAGTTTTATTATCTAAAAGAGAGAGAAAAATTAAAGAAAAGAAAGAGTCTTAGTGAAGCTATAAATATTATTGGGTTTTATTCTAACCAAAAAGTATATACTCTTTTAATGCCAAAAATAGGTAATAGAGCATTTGATGTAGAAGATGGATTTATTCAATATTTAAGTTGGTATAAAATTCACTCCCAAAATGCGCATCAAACAAAACTAAATAAGTTTTGGAAGTTTTTAGAAAAAAATCTGAAAAAACATAAAGGGGTAGATGAAGATAGATTTTTCTACTATTTAAAAGAGTATGAATTTAAGTTTAATTATAAAAAATCTGAACAGCTAGAGATTTTAAAATCTCTTAGTTTCTCATAAAACTAAAAATCAAAATCAAAGATTTCAGATAAAAATCCCTCTTTCTTCTTTTTATACGGTGCTTGTTGTCTATTATTATAAGAGTTATATTGTTGATTATTATTGTATTTATCATATGAATCTCTATCTTCATTTTTCGCAAAATTTGATTGTTGATTTGTCTGATAACTTGAACTCTTTTCTATAATTTTATCTAATTCTCCTCTATCAAGCCAAACTCCTCTACATGATGGACAATAATCAATTTCAACACCTTGTCTTTCACTCATTACTAATTCTATATCTTTGCAAATAGGACATTTCATTATAATACTCTTTTATTTAATTTTATAATTGGAAATATACTTGACCCAAACTTATAGCTTCATCATTTGGGCTATATTTCTCTCCTAAATAAACATCTCTATTCATTTTATTAAGCTCTTTTAATAAAATCTCCACTAAAGTTCTGTTTTGAAATACTCCACCACATAAAATTATTGGCATCCCTTTATAACTATTGGAAATATCAATAACCATATTTACAACTGTATTTATAAATTTTGAAGCAATAGCTTTTTTATCTTTTTTACTCTCTTCTTTTACAATCTCTTTTATCATTTTTGAAAAATCAATAATATTATCGACAATCTCATAAGAGAAAAACTCTTTTATATTCTCATTATATAAATTTTCTATACAAAGACCAGTTTCTCCTTCATACTCTTGTATATGTAAAATATTAGCAAGTGAACAAACTGCATCAAACAATCTCCCAAGAGAGCTTGTAAGTGGTGAGTTTAAACTTTTCTGCCAAAGTGTATATAATGTTTTTATCTCTTCTTTTTCAAATAAATTCAAGCAAGATAGATTTAAATTTAAAACTTCTTCTAATGTAAAACTATCAAAAAGCAGTGATAATGCAACTCTTTTTGGCTCTTTTATAGCTAGTTCTCCCCCTAAAAGTTTAAAATATTTTAGATGATAAGCTCTTTTATACTCTTTTGAATTTGCAATAAATACTTCGCCTCCCCAAATATTTTTATCATCCCCATATCCTGTCCCATCAAAAACAAAGGCTAAAACATCTTCTTTTATAGAGTTTTCTGCTAAAACTGCCAAAACATGTGCATAGTGATGTTGTACTTGAACTAATTTTAAATTTGGATTTTTATGCTTTAACTCAAAAGCAAATTTTGTACTCTCATATTTTGGATGTTTATCACAGACAATAATTTCAGGTGTAAAATCATAGAAACAGAGGAAATTTTCTACGGTTTTTTTATAGTTTTCTATTGAAGCAATAGAATCTAAATCCCCCAAATATGGAGTTGTAATAATTTTATTATCAAAAGCTATACTAAAAGTTGATTTTTGATTTGCACCTAAACTTAATATTTTCTTACTAAATCTACTATTGACTTTTAAACTATTTGGAGCATAGCCTCTACTATTTCTAAGTTTTATTATTTTTTCATCAGTAGTAACTTGCACTATTGAATCATCACAACTATTTAATATCTCTCTATTATAATCAAGTACAAAATCAACTAAATTATTCAGTTTTAAAAAAATATCCTCTTTTGCTGTGATTATTGGTTCACCTTTTAAATTTGCACTAGTTGCAATAATTGGCTTAAATAGGTTTTCAAATAAAATATAGTGTAAAGCACTATTTGGTAAGAAACAACCAATTCTTTTTATATTTGGGGCTACAAGATTTAATAAATCTCTATTATCTTTTTTTTCTAATAAAACTATTGGTCTTTGTTTTGAACTTAAAATATTTTCCTCTATTTGTGAACATATAGCATACTCTTTTAAGAAATTTATATCTTTAAACATAACAGCAAAAGGTTTTGTAGCCCTTTTCTTAAACTCTCTTAGCTTTATTATAGTTTTATTATTTGAGGCATCACAAACTATATGAAATCCTCCCATACTTTTTATTGCTAAAATTTTTCCATCATTTATATATTTTGAAGCTAAATTTATAGCATCTATTTTTGATGCAATTAAAGTTTTATTATTGTTATATAAAAAAGTTGTTGGTCCACACTCATCACATGAAATTGCTTGTGCATGGTATCTCCTATTTATTGGATTTTCAAACTCATTTTGACACTTTTTACAAAGATAAAAATCCTTTAAAGCACTGTTTTCTCTATCATAAGGAATAGTTTTGGTTATGGAGTATCTAGGACCACAATTTGTACAGTTTGTCAAAGGGTATAAATATCTAAAATTATTTTTATCAAAAATATCATCTATACAATCTTCACAAATAGCTATATCACTAGGAATTGTAGTTGTTTTATTATCAGAACTATTACTATTTTCTATTTTAAACTCAGAAAATTGTTTATTCGAATCTTCTATTTTAATATCATCAATAACAGCAAGAGGTGGAGGATTATTTTTTAACTCTTCTAAAAAACTAAAAATATCATTAGTCTCTCCAAAGACTTCTATATTTACGCCAATATTATCATTATTTACATAACCATAAAGATTGTGTTTTATTGCTAAATTATATACAAAAGGACGAAATCCAACCCCTTGAACAGTTCCATAAACTCTTATTTTCTTACTTATATGTAATCCATTGCATACTCTTTTGGTAAGATTATATTATATTTTTTACTAAGTTCTTTATAAACCTTATGGAAAATTTGTCTATTTGAAAAAATATTCCCACATAAAACTATATCTTTTGCTTTTGTTTTTCTTGCTATTTCTCTTAAGTAATCTATTAAAAATTCACCTAAAAATTCATAAAAAGAGAAACTAAGTATCTCATTTGAAACATCCGCCATTTTATACGACATAACTGATTGAATAACTCTTCTATAATCTAAATAGTTTTTATTATCAATTTTAATTAATTTCATATCAATTTGTAAAGCATCAACATAGCCACTATTTAGAGCTAAATCTTCAAAATCTTTTACTTCTTCTAAGTTTAAAAGTTTAGTTATAGTTTCTAGGATAGTATAAAAACCACTGTTTTGTGAAAGTTTTATATCTTTCGTATAAGGAAATTTCTTTAAAAAGTTATCAACCAACCTTCTACAATTTTCATCCATACAAGATATATCTTCCAAAATTTGGTTCATATTAGATTCAATATCTGGAATATATATTACTCTTTTTTCTTCTTCATTTACAACTCTTATATCTACAAAACTATTTTTAGAATTCAATGAAAAATAAGCTCCAATAGAGTTTTTATCTAAAAGATTATGCTCATGTAAAACTGCATTATAAATATTTGAAAAAGAGTTTAAATATTCACTACTTGAATTAAAAACTATATCTTTTTTATAATCATATTTTGGATACAAAGTTTCATCATCACAAATAATGAGATTTACTCCTTCAAAACTAGAGGCTTTTAACTCATCTTTTTTAGTTGTATATAAAATATAATCAATATTTTGTTCTTTTAATGCTTTTGACAGCTCAACTTCTTTAAAAGAGTTTACAACTCTTGTAAAAATATAACCACTCTTTGAAATATTTTCATCTATATTTTTTAGTTTTAATTTAACTAAAGGTCTTTCAATTGAACATAAAAGATTTAGTTCATCATTTTCTATAATAAATAAATCATTTAAAACTCTACTATTTATAAGTAACAATTTTATCTCTAGATCACTCTTTAAAAACTCTTTTATTATCTCTTTATTTGGTAAAAATAATTTTAACTCTTCAAACTCAATAAGCTTATTTTTGTTTAACTCTACAATTTGGCTTAAATAATCAAAATTAGAATTTTCTAAAATTCTTTTAACTTTTATATTTGTTAAAATCTCAAAATTCTCTTTTATATTTTTATCTTCTAATTCTTTGTCATTTTCATCGAAATCTTCAATCAAGTAAGATTTCTTTAAAAACATAGAATAAGGAAGATTTGTCTCTAAATTTGAGAAAAGCTTTTCAATATTTTTAAGCTCATCATCAATAAATATTAGAATAAACCCAAAATATTGTTTTGTATTTGCATTTATATTTGAGTAATTTATAACCTCATCTATTAATCTTTTAAAATAAAAAGAAGTTGAGTTATATTCTATTTTATAGATTAACTTCATGAGTGAAATCCTCTTCATTAGGAATTCTAGTTAGATGAGAACCATTATAACTTCCAATTAAACTTTTTACAATATCTTCAACACTTATATCTGACCTTTTTGTAAGTTTAAAACCTAAACTTTCTATCTCTTTTAAAGAAGTTTCTATAAAAAGTGGGAATTTTTCTTCCATAAGTTTTGTAAGCCCTATTTCAACACTTTGTATATCTTGTGGAACTACTCCTATAATTGTAACATTTGCATAAGAATCTAAAACGGAGACAATCTCTAGCATCTCCACAATTTCTACTTCATGAGCAGTTTTTCTATATTTCCCAAGTCCTAATAAAACATCACTAGGAAGCCTAAATATACTTCCAACTTCATCATCAATAGAGACAGTATCTAAAATAATGACATTTTTATACTCTTGAAAATATGCCATTAGTTTAAATCCCAATGTTCCACCATCAATAATTTCTAAACCTTCACCAAATTGATAATTCTGCTTTATATATTCACTTGCATAAATTCCTATACCCTCATCTTTAAAGAGCATATTTCCAACACCAATTATAATTGTATCTTTCATATAAATATTTAAAAGGCTTAAGCATAAGCTTAAACCTTACTTCTCCTCTTCTTTTACAAACTTACTTCCACCAAATACTATAGCAATATCACCCTCTTTCCAGAAAATTGTTCTCCAAACTTGGTAGTAAATATGTATCATTACCCAAACAAGTATAAAATACATAGTATAATGATGTGCTATTCTAACCCCAATATTTCCACCAAAAACATACAGTGTCCAATCAGTAACCAAATGAAGCATTGTTGGCCACCAAGTTCCAATAGAGCTATGTCCAGATGCAAGTCCATGAACATATAGCTGAAGTCCAGAAAATAGCATAAATACTAACAATAGATGAAAAATTGTAAAAAATACAATATTAAAACTATCACTATGGCTTGAATCAAACTTTTTTCTTCTATTAAGTGTAATTAGATTTAAAAATACCTCAAAAAACTCAACAATATTTTGTTTATTTGGTATTAGTTTTTTATAAGGCTTTTCAAATCTTGAAAAAAAGTATAAATAACCAACTAAAACGGCGGTTACATCAAATATGATAGCAACAATAAAATGGGCCCATCTATTCCATGCCATAACATATTTATCAACAGCAGGGTCTGCTATAAATGTTTGATAATATGGATGACCAATATATAAACCAGTGATAACCGCAGCTATCATACTAAAAAATGTAACCCAGTGAACTATTCTCATAGTTCCTGTCATTCTTTTTATCTCTATATTTTTTGCCATAAATTGCCCCTTAAATTGGATTTACTTTATAAACACCAAGCTCTTTACCATTTGTATCAATAATATGAACTGCACAAGCAATACAAGGATCAAAACTATGAATAGTTCTTAAAATTTCCAAAGGTTGCTCAACATTTGCAACTTTCGTACCAATTAAAGCAGCTTCATAAGCTCCCATTCTTCCTTTATAATCTCTTGGAGCCGCATTCCATGTTGATGGAACAACAGTTTGATAATTTGCAACTTTTCCATCTTTTATCTTAACCCAGTGTCCCAAAGCTCCTCGAGGAGCCTCTTCAAGACCAATTCCTTTTGCATCTTTTGCAACTGTATTAAAATCGAACTCTGTCCATGTTGATAAATCTCCATTTGCTGTATTTAAAGCTAACTCATCTATCCATTCCATCATAATATCAGACATTAACTCACTCTCTATTGCACGAGCAGCTGTTCTCCCGACTGTTGAAAATAATACTGTTGCAGGAAGATTTGCATTTGTTAAAAAATTTGTCACATATTTTTTAATTCTTTCATCATTTGAAGCATACCCTACAATCATTCTAGCAAGTGGACCTACTTCCATTCTCTCATCATCATAAAGTGGAGATTTAATCCATGAGTATTTATTTTGTGTATCCAAATATGCGATATTATCCTCTTTTTTACCAAAACCTGTGTAGTTTGGCTCTGTTACACCATCAAATGGATGAAGATTTGTATTTCCTTTATACCAAGCATGAGTCACATCTTCAGTAATTTTTGCTTCATCTACTTTATAAACTTTGCTTAAATCTTTATTCTTTACAATTCCAGTAGGAAAAAGTTTTTGTGATTTATAAAATGGTAAATCATCAAGATTAAATCCACCATAAGTCATATAGTTTCCTAATCCTCCACCAGTTCCATTTAAGGCCTCTTCCCCATACATAGTTCCAGCCATATAAACATCAGGTAAATATGCCTCTTTTATAAACTTTCTTCCTTTTTTAAGTAACTGTTTGAATTCGGCAATTCTTGCAGGATTTTTAATATCTTGAACACAAGTAACTCCACCTACAACAAAAGATTGTGGATGAGGGTTTTTACCCCCGAAGATAGCCATCATTTTTGCCAACTCTCTTTGAAGTTCAAGAGCGTCAAGATAGTGAGAAAGCCCTATTAAATTCTGTTCAGGAGTTAATTTGAAACCATCACTTCCCCAATAAGCATTTCCAAAAATACCTAATCTTCCTTGTTTTATATATTTTTGAACTCTCTCTTTTACTTGGATATATACATCTTCACTAGCATTCCAAGCTCTTTGGTTTGAAAGAGCTGCCCATTTTTGAGCTTCAGCTACTGTTGCTTTTGGGTCTGCATCAAGTGCTTTTGTAATATCAACCCAATCGAGAGCATGAAGATGATAAAAATGTACAACATGGTCATGAAGATATAAAGCACCTTGAATAAGATTTCTTACTAATCTTGCATTTTTTGGAATAGTTATATTAAAGGCATCTTCAACTGCTTCTATACTTCTTTGATAATGAGTTCCTGTACAAACTCCACAAATTCTCATAGCTAATAAGCCACAATCTCTAGGGTCTCTTCCTTTTAAAATCTCTTCTATACCTCTAAACATTGTTGAAGATGAAAAAGCATCTGTTATAATATTGTTTTCATCAATAATTGCCTCAATTCTAAGATGCCCCTCAATCCTTGTGATTGGATCTACTACTAAGTGTTTCTTTACCATTATATCTCCTTGTTTTCATCTGCTTTTTTTCCAGCAACTACACTAGCAATTGCATGAACTCCAATACCAACTGCTGTTGCAGTTAAAAGTCCCAAACCAAACTGATCAACAGTTTTCTCAACTCCACCTGTTGGTGCTTTTATTCTTGCTGTTGCCATTGGTCGTTCATAAGCATATTTATCCCAAAAATCTGGTTCACTACATCCTATACAACCTCTTCCTACCCCAACTGGCCAATTTACTCCATCATTGTATCTTACAATTGAACAGTTATTAAAAGTCATTGGGCCTTTACATCCAACTTTATATAAACACCAATTATTTTTAGCACCTTCATCTCCCCACTCTTCAACAAACTCACCTGCATCAAAGTGAGCTCTTCTTTCACAATTATCATGAATTCTATAACCAAAGGCAAATTTTGGTCTTAGAAGTGAATCTAGTTCAGGAACTTGCCCTGTTAAAACATAATGTAATATAACACCAACCATATTTGCTGGATTTGCAGGACATGCTGGAATATTTACAATAGCTTTCCCTTTTACTAAATCCATAACTCCTACAGCACCTGTTGGATTTGGAGAAGCTGCTGGAACTCCACCAAATGTAGCACAAGTACCAACTGCAACAACTGCTGCTGCATCTTTTGACATTCTCATTAAGTGCTCATAAAAGGTCTCACCACTAGCACCAATCGTACCATATTGACCATTATTTGCCATAGGAATTGCTCCTTCAACAAATAGAAGATATTTTCCTTTATAAAGATGTACTGCCTCTTCTAGTTGCTTATCAGCATCATGACCTGCACATGCTTGTAAAGTTTCATGAAATTCTAGGCTTAATACATCAAATAGTAAATCATCAACTGTTGGAGCTGAGCTTCTTAAAAGAGCTTCAGAATTTCCAGCACAATCTTGTAGCTCTATCCAAACAACGGGAACTCTATTCATAAGCTCTGTTGCTTCAGCAACAAGCGGAGCAAACATAGGTGGAAGCATCAATGTAGCAGTTGTTGCACTAACCCACTTCATAAAATCTCTTCTATTTATTCCCTCACTATCAATAATATCCATCATATCAATATCTTTTAGAGGTTCTTGTTCTCTTAAAGATTGAAGTCTTGCTTTTGATTTCTCAAACAAAGAGTTATAAAACTCTTCACCTTTATTTGTATCAACTCTAGTTGATTTTTGAGTAAAAACTTCCCTCACTCTCTCCATATTATCGTTCATATATCCTCCTACTTAAAATATAGACAATCTTTTAAGAATGTATTCCAATAAAACTTATATTTTAATAAAGAAATATCCAAAAAAGGATTGAACTTGTCTTGATTGAAAATAATGATAAAAATAATTTACGATTTATTGGTACTTATAAAGATTATTTTGTTCCAAAACTATTTATGTGTAGAATTTTATAAGTTTTTTCTAAACTGTTACATTAATTAACAAATATATAAAAACTAATTTATAATAAAAACTATCTCCTTTTTAAAACCTTGCTCTTTTATCTCAATAAGATTTAGATTTGGGATATTTATTTGTAGGAGTTCACCAAAAAAATTTATCTTTTTTTGTGCAATTATTTTTAGAATCTCCCCTCTATAAGCCTTTGCAAAGTGACTTACAACTTTTCCATCTTTTATAAATTTCATAGTATAGTATGGTTTTTTTATGGTATAAAATTTTTCATAAAATCCTGCTCTTAAGTCTAAAATATCTTCATCTTCTAAATATTTATCCAAAATATCACTAAAACTCTCATTGTAAAACTTCTCTATTTTTAGATTTTCAAAAGTTTCACCCTGTTTCAGTTTATAATCAGGAATCTGGTCACTCGCTTTTATTACTCCAAAAAGGTTTGAAAATATCAAAACATTTTCATCTATATATTTTTTAGAGCTCTCATCTAAATTTTCATAATCCAAATAATCGTAAGCAACACCTTCATATCTTTGTATTGCTTTTAAAAGTGGATTTTTAAAAATATTCATTTTATATTTTTCTATTACATCATATTTTTTTGTACCAAAAAGTTTTTCTAACTCAGATACGGTAGCAGTCTTTAAAAAATTATTATAAGAATTTAATATCTCTAACCTTTTATTAAAAAGTTCGGGAAATATAACACTATTTTTATCAAAATTCTTTTTATCCCCACCACTATTTTTTGTCTCGCTAGGAGAAAATAATATCTTCATATTTATTCCTAATTTTAATTTGGAAAATTTATTACTATCTCTTTTACACCATTTATCATAAATTGTGTTCCCATACAAACAAGTAAAAACCCCATAATTCTTGAAATTGCATCTACTCCATTTTGTCCAACTATTTTCATAATTACATCGGCACTTCTCAAGCTAAACCACAAAATAATACTAAGAATTAAAGGAACCAAAATTGAGGCTGTATAAATAACCCACATAGGAGAATTTGCTTGTCCACTACTTACACTAGAGGCTATACTAATAACCATTGCAATTGTTCCAGGTCCTGCAGTACTTGGCATTGCAAGTGGAACAAAAGCTATACTCTCCTCTTTCTTATCTTGAGTATTTTCATCTTTTTTTGCAGGAAAAAGCATTCTAAAACCAATATATGCAACTATTAATCCACCTGCTATTCTAAGACCTGGAATAGATATCCCAAAGGTTTTCATTATAAACTGTCCAAAATAGAATGAAATAACTATAATAAAAAATACATAAACTGAAGCAAGAAAAGCTTCTCTATTTTTTTCTTGCTTTGTCATATTATGGCTAAGTGCAATAAATAGAGCAACTGTAGTTATTGGATTTGCCAAAGGAAGTAAGATAATAAGTCCCAAAGAGACACTATTGAATAATGCTATCACTAAAAATTACCAATAAAGCTATGTAACTTATTATGATTTAATATTTTGATATGTCCTTTTTCATTCTCTATAATTTGCTCTTTTTTTAGTTTTGACAATTGTCTTGAAAAAGTCTCTGGAGTAATATTTAAAATTTGGGCTATTTTTACCTGTTTTAGAGTTTGAAGAAGCTCTTCATTTTCATATAAAAATTTTGCAATCTTTTCCATACTATTTAAACTTACATTATAATCTATAAAATTTTGCAAAAATTTTATCTTTTTTGTAAGAGATTTTATAAAAAACATTGCAATATCAGGTTTTAGTAAAAACTCTTCTCTAAATTTGTTATAATCAATTAAAATAACTTCAGCATCTGTCTCAAAAGAACAATTTGCTAAAAAATTTATATCTTCATAATTCATTATTTCAGCTATTAATGCAGGGCCTGTAAGATTATGAATTATCACTTCATTATCCTTAAAATCATGTGTGTAAAGTTTTGCAATACCTCGCACTAGAAGATGAAGATATTTTGACTCATCACCTTTATAAAATAGTATTTCATCTTTTTTATACATTTTTTTTGAAGATATACTTTTTAACTTATCTAAATCTTTCTCTTCTAAAAAATTAAAATATTTATAATCATCATATTTTCTTGAAATATTATCCACTTCACTCTCCTTATTGACCCCCGTCAATTTTATATTCACAATTGTATGAAAAAATACTAAAATTTAAGTTAAAGTTAGCAAAATGACACACGAAAAATTTGAAATTGAGATAAATACATTAAAAAAATTTTATGAACTATACTGTAAAGATAAACATGAAAATCAAACTTTTAAACTTCATAAAGAGACTTATAGAGGAACTGAGTTTGAATTAGAGCTTCTCTTATGTAAAGAGTGTTTTACAGCGATAAACTACTCTTTTGATAGACTTCAAGGTTGTCCACATGAGATAAAACCAAGGTGTAGAACTTGTAAATCTCCATGTTATGAAAAACAAAAATGGAAAGAGGTTGCTAGAGTTATGAAATATTCAGCTATAAAACTATCTTTAGGAAAAATTAAATCAAGAGTTATGGGTATATTTAATAATTCTACCAAAGAATAGCCTCTTTTTTTAGTGATACTAAAATATCATTTGCTCTTGAAAAGTGTTTACAACCAAAAAAACCCCTATATGCACTAAGTGGACTTGGATGAACTGAAGTCAAAATATAATGTTTTGTCTCATCTATTAATTCTTTTTTTCTTATAGCAGGAGTTCCCCAAAGTAAAAAAATCATATCACTACAATTTTGGCTAATATATTTAATAATATTATCTGTAAATACTTCCCAACCTAATTTTTGATGGCTACCTGCTTTTGCCTCTTCAACAGTTAAAACTGTATTTAAAAGTAAAACCCCTTGCCTTGCCCAAGGTGACAAATCTCCATTTACACAAACTGAAGGTTTTCCTAGATCTTCATAAATCTCTTTTAAAATATTTTGCATTGAAGGTGGATTTTTAATATTTGCTGGAGTTGAAAATGCTAAACCTTGTGCTTGTCCGAAGCCATGGTATGGGTCCTGTCCTAGAATTACAACTTTTAAGTTATCAAGTTTTGTAAGAGAAAAAGCTCTAAAAATATCATTTTGTTCTGGAAAAACTCTTGAAGTTTCATACCTTCTATCAATCTCTTGTTTTAATATTTTATAATAATCTTTTTGTTTTTCTAAATTTATTACCTCTTCCCAACTATTCACTTTTATATCCTTTTAAATAGATTTCTTAAATAAAAAAAGCTAAGGTAAAAACCTTAGCTTTTAAAGTATTAAAAAAATCGCAAATTATAAAACAGAAGATTTTATAACCATCATTTTTTCAACACTCATATCATTCATTGAGTGTGGAATTCCACCCATTCCAAGTCCTGATACTTTTGCTCCACCAAATGGCATCCAATCAACTCTAAATGCTGTATGATCATTTACCATTACAGCAGTTGCATTTAATCTTTTCACAGTTTTTAATGCATTATCAATATTTTTTGTAAATACAGCTGCTTGGAAAGATACATCAAGTTGATTTGCTCTAGCAATTGCTTCATCTAGAGTTTTATAAGAATATATACAAACAACAGGTCCAAACACCTCTTTTGTAGATACTAAAGCATCTTCAGCTGGATTTAAAATAACTGTTGGCTCAAAACAAGAAGCTCCTATTCTTTTTCCACCAGTTAAAATTTTTCCACCTTTTGAAACAGCTTCATTAACCCACTCTTCAACTCTATCTACCTCAGCATTATTAATTAGTGGTCCCACTTCTGTTTTAGGGTCAAGCTGATTTCCAACAATTAATTTTGAAGCTGCTGTTGCTAATTTACTAGCAACTTCTTCACAAATTGATTCTTGAACAAATACTCTTTGAACAGATACACAAACTTGTCCAGCATGATAAAACCCACCCTTTGCAAGTGCTGGAATCATATCTTCAATATCAGCATCAGCTTCAACAATAACTGGTGCAACTCCACCATGTTCTAAAACAACTCTTGTTCCATCACTAGCTTTTGAATTTAAATACCAACCAACAGATCCTGAACCAATAAATGTCAAGAATGCAGTTTTTGGTGATGTAGATAATAACTCTCCACCTTTTCTATCACAAACAACAGCTTGTGCCCATCCTTTTGGAAGACCTGCCTCTTCAAGAATTTCTACTAATCTAACTGCACTCATAGGAGTTTGAGTTGCTGGTCTAATGATAACTGGACATCCAGCTGCAATTGCAGGAATTACTTGGTGAACTGCAAGATTAAAAGGGTGATTAAATGCAGAAATTGCAGCAACAACACCTATTGGTTCTTTAAATGTATAAGCCATTCTATTTGCACTTGTATTTGTGTGTCCCATAGCTACTTCTTTTCCTTCAAATACACTTAAATATTCAATAGCTATTTTAATTCCATTTATTGCTCTTAAAATTTCAACTTTTGAGTCAATATAAGGTTTTCCACCCTCACTTGCACAAAGAATTGTAAGCTCTTCAACTTGAGAACTCATAATTTTCATAACATTTTCTAAAATTTCAACTCTTTTGTATTTTGGTAACCACCCATCTTTATTTGTAAAAGTTTTATGTGCTAGATCAATAGCAGCTTCAACCTCTTCAAAAGTGTTAAATTTTACACTTCCTACAACTTTTCCATCAAATGGTGATGTAACATCTATTTTGCTCATATTTTCTCCTTTTTTTAAAGTTTTAAGAATAAAAAAAGGGGCTTTTTTTAAAGCCCCTTTGAAACGGTATTAATTATACCAAACAAGTTTTTTGTGGTAAAAGCTCATTTAAGATTGAGTGATTTAAAGAGTAATCAACTGCAAGATCAATCAAATGAAGTCCTTTACTATTTACACATTTTTCTAATGTAGCTTCAAACTCTTCAACAGATTTTGGTCTATAACCATGAGCTCCATAAGATTCTGCATACTTAACAAAATCAGGGTTTCCAAGGTCAAGTCCATATGACTCAAATCCCATTCCTGTTTGTTTCCACTTAATCATTCCATATGCATTATCATTTAGAATAATTACTGTCATATCAATTCCTAATCTAACAGCAGTTTCCATCTCTTGAGAGTTCATCATAAACCCACCATCTCCACAAACACTTACTACTTTTTTCTCTGGGTTTATCATTTTTGCCATCATTCCTGAAGGTAATCCAGCTCCCATAGTTGCTAATGCATTATCAAGTAAAAGAGTATTTGGTTTTGCACATCTATAGTTTCTTGCAAACCATAATTTATAAACACCATTATCAAGAGTTACAATATCTTCATCAGCTAAAGTTTTTCTAATAGCTCTTACAGCTCTTTGAGGTAAAATTGGGAATCTATTATCACCAAAATATTTTGATAATCTTGTTCTTATCTCTTCAGCCATTCTTGTATAATAGTCAAAATCCCAGTGAGATTGAACTTTAATTTTTTCTGTAATTTTTGCAATATTAGATGCAATATCACCTACAACATCCATTTGAGGGAAATATGTATCATCTACTTCACTTGCAAAGAAGTTTACATGCATAACTTTTGTTGCACCCTCTTTATTTGACATAAAAAATGGTGGTTTTTCAATAACATCATGTCCTACATTGATAATCAAATCTGCTCTATCAATTGCACAGTGAACAAAATCATCTTTACTTAATGCTGCCGCACTTAAACACATTGGATGGTTTTCATCAACAACACCTTTCCCCATTTGTGTAGAGAAAAATGCCATTCCAGTTTTATTTACTAAATCTGTTAATGTATTTCCAATTCTTGTTCTATTTGCACCCGCACCTATTAAAAGTAATGGTCTTTTTGCTTTTTCAATCATAGAAACAGCCTCAGCAATAACATCATCAACTGCTGCTGGATATTTTACATTGTGTACAGGATAGATTGTTGTATCTGAATCTACTGGTTCGTGTGCAATATCTTCTGGTAACTCAATATGAACAGCACCTGGTCTTTCAGTTGTAGCAATTTTAAATGCATCTCTTACAACAGATGGGATATTATGAACATTTACAATCTGTTTTGCATATTTTGTCATAGGTCTCATCATTCTTACAATATCAATGATTTGGAATCTACCTTGTTTTGATTTTTTAATAGGTTTTTGACCTGTAATCATCATCATAGGCATTCCACCTAATTGTGCATATGCTGCACAAGTAGCAAAGTTTGTAGCTCCAGGGCCTAAAGTTGCTAAACAAACTCCAACTTTTCCTGTTAATCTTCCATAAGTTGCTGCCATAAATCCAGCACCTTGTTCATGTCTTGTTAAGATTAATTTGATATTTGACTTTCTCATAGCTTCTAAGAAGTCTAAATTCTCTTCACCTGGAACACCAAAAATATACTCAACACCTTCGTTTTCTAACGCTTTTACAAATAAATCCGATGCATTCATCTTTTACTCCAAATTTTTATAATAAATTAATTATACAAAAATATAATTAACACTTTTTAAATTAAAAACTAATCCAATATATAAAAAAAATATATTTGATAAACCTTGCTATTATAACCACAAAATAGTTTAGTTTGACTAATATCAATAATTTTTATCCAATCTATGCTACTTTTTTAACAAAAAGTTACACTTTTATTTTAAAGCCCTATTTCACAAGCATCTATACTTTTATAGAAAATTTTTATTTTGTTACCTAAAATCTCATTTTTATATTTTTTTGATAAAATCTAAAAATTTTAAAAAGGAAAAAGAGTGAAAAAAACAGTTATTTTTGATTTAGATGGCACACTTTTAGACTCCATTTATGATATTGCTATTTGTATGAATGAAGCTTTAAAAAAATTAAATTTAAAAACATATAGTGTTGATGAGTATAAGTATTTTGTTGGTTATGGAGTTGATGAACTTGTTTTAAATGTTCTAAGAGATAATTTAGATTTAAAAGATACTCTTATAAAGGAGTTTAAAGACATTTATGATGGAAATCTTCATAAGAATACAAAACCTTATGATGGTATTTTCGAACTCCTAGATGAGCTTGTAAAAAGAGATTATAATCTTGCAGTATTATCTAATAAACCTGATTTAATGACCAAAGAGTATGTAAAAACTATATTCAAAGATTACCCTTTTATAGAAGTTCATGGACAAAAAACTGATACTCCAAAAAAGCCAAGTCCAATAGCAGCAATTAAAATTGCAGAAGCTTTAAATACTCCTTGTAGTGATATATTTTTTGTTGGTGATACAAAAGTTGATATGCAAACTGCTAAAAGTGCCAATATGAAAGCAATTGGTGTTTTATGGGGATTTAGGGATGAAAAAGAACTAAAAGAGTTTGGAGCTGATTTTATAGTAAAATCACCTTTAGATATTTTAAATATTTTAAAATAGACAATAAAGCCTTTTGGCTTTATTGTAACTATTAAGGCTGTTTAAAGATAGATATATCTTTTGCTTTTTTTGTATATTTCTCAATATTTACTAATGCTGTATTTGAGCTATTTCCATTTGCTAATTTTGAAGTTGGAATATCTTTTGTAAGAACATTAACATTTCCATTTAGACAAATTGTACCTATTTTACCCCTTTCAAGTGGATCATACCAAGCACCTTCATCTACTCTTACAACACCTCTTTTTAGCTTATCTGTAAGTACTGCTCCTGCTAAAATCTCACCTCTTTTATTATAAACTCTTACAAGATCACCATCTTTTATCCCTTTAGATTTTGCATCTTTTTTATTTATAAAAATTGGTTCTCTATTTGCAACTGCATATTTTTCTCTTAAAGATGTATTATTTAATTGTGAGTGAAGTCTATGATCTGGATGAGATGTAATTAGAGCAAACTCTGCATCTTTATTTTTCATTCCTAACCACTCATCTGGCTCAAACCAAGTTGGATGTCCTTTACAATCATCATAATTCATATTTTCAATTACTTTTGAAAATATCTCTATTTTTCCAGAAGGAGTACCTAGTGGTTCTAAAATTGGATCTTCCCTATAATCTGCATATCTTACAAACTCTGCATTCTCTTGTGGAACTTCAAAAGTTACAGGCTTATTTGCTTCCCAAAACTCTTTAAACTTAGGTATATTTAAACCAATATTTTCTACTTGATTATAAGCACTTAAATAAAACTCCTCAATCCACTCTAAGGCTGTTTTGTTTTGAGAATAATCTTTTAATACACCAAACTCTTTTGCTAAATCACAAAAGATATCGTAATCATCTTTTGCTTCATTTTGTCTCTCTACTGCTTGTTTCATTGGAATGATATTTAAATTTGAGTAATCTCCACTCATAGTAATATCATCTCTTTCATAACTTGTTGTAACTGGCATAACAATATCTGCCATTCTAGCAGTTGGAGTCCAGAAAATCTCATTTACAACAATAGTTTTTGGTTTTCTAAGAGCTTTTACTAATGTATTTGTATCTTGATGATGAACCATAGGATTTCCACCAACCCAATATACAAAATCTATATCTGGATATGTAATCTTTGAACCATTATGTTCTATTACTTTTCCAGGATTTAAAAGTGCATCTGCGATTCTTGCAACTGGGAAAGAGAACTTTGCAGTTTTTTCAAGCCAAGAAGATCCCCCTGTATTTTGTGTAGAAGTTATTGTAGAAGTTATACCTCCAATTTTCCCACCTTTTGCTGTAGGAACTCCACCATTTGAGTAATGATACGAAAATCCAAATCCACCACCAGCAAGTCCTATTTGACCTAGCATTGAAGCTAAAGTTACAATCATCCAATGAGTCTGCTCGCCATATTGAGCTCTTTGAATTCCCCATCCTGCCATTATCATTGTTCTATTATTATACATCAATAATGCTAGCTCTTTGATAGTTGCTTCATCTATTCCACAAATCTTTGATGCCCATTTCGTATCTTTTGCAACTTTATCTTTTTTTCCAAGTAGATACTCTTTAAATTCATCAAAGCCTTCTGTATATTCGTCTAAAAAAACTTTATCATAATTATCTGTTTTTAGTAGATGATATGCCATTCCCATCATAAGTGCAACATCTGTTCCTGGAGTAATTGGAACCCATTTCGCATCTAAATATGTACAAGTCTCATTTTTTTCTGGATCTATACAGATTATCTGCTTATTTGATTTTTTTAGCTCTTGTAAATATTTAAATCCTTGCTCATCTGTTGATGTCCAAGAGATTTTTAATGTTCTCATCAAATTTGCACCCCAAATTACAACAACTTTTGAACTTTCAAGTACAACTGGCCAAGATGTTTGTTGCTCATACACCTCAATAGTCCCTAGTACATGAGGCATAATAACTTGTGCAGCTCCTGTTGAATAATCTCCTAAAGAACCTGTAAACCCACCTATTGTATTCATAAATCTATGTAACAATACTCTTGAGTTATGCATATTTCCACTACTTTTCCATCCATAGCTTCCTGCAAAAATACCTTCTGCACCTCTGTCTTCTCTAGTTTTTTTAAGCTCTCCCGCTATTAATTTAATAGCTTCTTCATATGAAACTCTAACCCACTCATCTTTACCTCTTAACTCAGGTTTTGAACTATTTGGGTTTTCTAAATAAGACTTCCTAACCATTGGATATTTTATTCTATCTTTCGCATATACTAAATCTTGTGTATAATATTGTAAAGAGTTAAAAATATCAGAAGTTTTTTGATAAGGTTCAGATTTTACAATCTTTACATCTTTTATTGTAAGTTTCAACATTCCCCAGTGAGCTGCTGTTAATACTTCACCATTTGTTACTAAAGTTGTAGAAAATCTTGATACAGTGGCAGCTAATAAGTTTGTTCTATTTGATACCACATCAACAAAAGGAACTGCTGCAAATAATACTGCAAGTTTTAAAACCCCTCTTCTTTTTTGATCTATCTTTCTCATTTCTGCTCCTTATTCCATATCTTTTGCATGTTTTTGTAAATATTGAACTACTAGGTAGTTATCCTCTTTTGTTAAAGCTGTTCTACTAAGCATTGACTTCATTACACTTGGCCAAAGATTTGCTGTAAACTCTTTTATATTATGTGCACTATGACAAATTCCGCAATTATTTTTATATAACTCATCAGCTTGTACATATAAAGAGTTTAAATCTTTTGTTAAACTATCCTTTTCAACAAAGGCAACAACTGATATCTCTTTAAAATCACTTTTATCTATATTTGTTGAACTTAGAACCTCAAAATTACTACCTTTTGATAACCCTGCAACTAATATTCTATTTTTTTGTGCAAAATAAATAGCATGCTCCGTACCCTCTTTTACAAAACCACTTATTTTGATTTTATATCTACCATCAACTTCTCCTAAAACTTCAATCTTCGAAGTTGGTAATAACCTTCCCTTTATTGTTGTACTTTTTGAATTTTCAAAAAGATTCTTAACACTACTTGCATACCAAACATCATTTGCTAATAAGCTATTTGATAATAGAAGTGCTAAAAATAAACATATTTTTCTCATAATATACCCCTTTTTATATTTCTGAAATTTCAAGGGTTCTTTATTAATTTAAGAAATAACTATTTGAAACTCTCAATTATGATTGTATCTCAATATAAATAATCTTTACATAAATAACTATATTTTTTAAGATTGTTTTAATATTAATTTATAAAATAGTAATACTTTCTTTAAATCTAAAATAATTAAAAATTGTCAACTATTATTGACAAATTAATTTTATGCCTATATAATAGTCTCTTATTTTATTAGAGAAGGATTAAAAATGTCAAATGTAATTAAACAGTTAAATCAAATCCAAGCCGATGCTCATGCCCTTTATATAAAACTCCACAACTACCATTGGAATGTAAAAGGGATGGATTTTCATCCAGTTCATACATACACAGAAGGTGTTTACAATGAAATGGGAGTTTTATATGATGATACTGCTGAAAGAGCAATTATTTTAGGTGGAGTTGCACTTTTAACAATTGATGATTTAGTAAAAACTACAAAGATTAAAACAGAAACTGCTTCTAGCTTTAAATCAAAAGAGATAGTTGAAAAAATAACTTCTGATTTTACTTATCTTTTAGCTGAGTTTAAAAAACTAAGTAAACTTGCATCTGAATGTGATGACAGAGGAACAGAAGCTTTTGCAGATGACCATGTTGCAAAATTAGAAAAAAATCTATGGATGTTAAATAGTATGCTAAAATAAAAAAAAGAGGAAATTTCCTCTTTTTTTACTTCTATATTTTTTACTAATATTTTATCTTTCTTATATTTTTTATTTACAAAAGAGTTTTTATGCGAAAATCAATCAATCATATATATTTAATTATTCTATTATCTATTTTATCTTCAGTTGCTCCTATGGGGGTTGATACATATTTACCATCTATTCCAGAGATTGCAAAGTTTTTTAATGTAGATATTCATAAAATTGAGCTATCTTTATCTATTTTTTTAATAGGATTTGCTGTTGGACAAATATTTGGAGGTCCAATTTCTGATAGATATGGTAGAAGATTTGGCTCTATTTTAGGACTTTCTGGCTTCGCTCTTTTTAGCTTTTTAATCATTTTTAGCTCAAATATCTATGAACTTTGGTTTTATAGATTTATAGAGGCATTTTTTGGAGGAATCACTGTTGTAAATGCAACTGCTGCTGTAAGAGATAGATTTAGTGGACAAGAAGCTGCAAAAGTTTTCTCTCTTATTGGAATGGTTAGAAGTTTGGCTCCTCTTTTAGCTCCTGTATTTGGAGCGGCTATTATTCACTTTTTCCCTTGGGAAGGAGTTTTTGTATTTCTCACAATATATGCTTTAGTAGTAGCATTCTTTATACATAAAGATTTGCCAGAGAGCTTTACATATACAAAACAAAACATTATTCAATCATACAAACTTGTTTTAACTCATAAAAAAGCTATGAAAGCTATGTTGGTTCTTGCTATTAGTTTTGGAGCTTTTTTTATTATTATTGCAAAAACATCTTATATTTATATTGAATACTTTGGCATAAGAACAGACTATTTTCCACTCTTTTTTGGTATAAATTTTATTATTTTAATAGCTATGATAAAAGTAAATGTAAATCTTCTTAAAAATCACAAAGCTATTGATATTACCAAAACTGCTATTTTAGTTCAATTTTTTATTGGTTTAATATTTTTATTAATTCATAAAGATATGACTCTAATTTATACTATTATCATAATAGCTTCATATATGAGTATGATGGCATTTATTTTTGGAAATTGTATGTCTTTGGCTATTGAACACTTTTCAAAAAATGCTGGAGTTGCTAGTGGAGTTATTGGTGTTTTACAATTTGGTTTAGGAGCAATAATATCTTCTATTGCTCTAAATTTTGGTGATAATGGATTTTTTGTGATAGCTTTTAGTATAACCTTTTTATCACTTATAGGATTTTTGATTATAAGAAGTTATAAATAGTTGTTTTTCAACTATTTATTCTAAAGTTAATCCACTCTTTTTTAGAGATTTTACTAAATTCTCACTATTTTTTGTAGGAACATCTAATATTATAATATTTGATTTATGTGTAATTTTTAGTTTTGTTGCACTACTATTTTTCATCTCTTTTATTAGATTTACTAACTCTTCTTTACTTAGCTCTTTTTTTAAACTCCTTAACCCTATAAAAGAGTAACCATCATTTGTGCTTTTATTTATTCCCATTCTAGGTTTTTTAGGGCTATTTAATATTTCTAATTTCTTATTATTTTCTAGTTTTATATCTAGATTTGAACTTAAAATATCACAAAAACTCTCAAGTGTAAACTCATCTAAAAACTCTCTAAAATTACTATTTTTTTCTCTATTTCCAAAATCTCTATATACACTAGCTATTATTCTTGCTGTTTTTATTATTTGTGAACTAGTTAATTGTGCTACAACATTATCTAAAATTTTCAAATCAAAAACTATCTTTTCTCTGCTATTTTTAAAAGCATTAAAACTAATATCAGGAGTAAATCCAGCATCACAACCCTCACGGTAACCACTTATTGCAAACTGTAAAGAGTTAGGTAAATTAAAAAAGTTTTTATTCTCAACAAAACTATCATTTAATTTCTTAGCTAACTCTTCTACATCAAAAATCTGTGTAGTATCAAGCCCATTTACAGGACAAGTTAATACCTTTTTTATACTATGGCTAGACTCATAAAAGCTTTTTAAACCAACACTATTTAGGATATTGAAAACTTCTGGAATATCACTTAATTTTAAACTATCAATCTCTAATTTCTGACCATCTTTGAAAGAGAACTTTTGTAGAGAAAAGATATCTAAAATATTTAAAATAGACTCTAATTGAGCCAAATTCAACTCTCCTAAATTTAGAGGTATTTTAAGGGAAAAAAAGTTTTGCTCTTCATCTTGTGCATAAATCCCATGCCACTTAAATCTCTCCAAATCATTTTGGGATATTTTTTCTCCAAAAACTGCATAATAAAACAGTGAAGATAAAATATCTTCACTGTTTATATCTTTTTTTAGTTTCTCTATATTTATAATTGCGGACATTTAAACTCCTACTAAAAAATCTCTTTACACTCCCAATGTGGAAAATGTTTTCTAACAAGAGCATTAAACTCTATCTCAAAAGCACTATAAGAGCTATCTTTTTTGCTTTGATCACTAGATTTTGCTCTTATCATTCCAGCACCAACAGTATTATTTGTAACTCTATCTATAATAATAAAGCTTCCCATGGCCTTTATCTTATCATAAGAGTCATATGCAATTATTTGTTCTAAATCAAGTTTTGCTCTTGCTATTTCATTTAAGTTAAGCGAATTTGCAGAACTTTGAAGAAGTGTATTTACATCTGTTTTATAATATATCTGAGCAATTGTTCCAACTGTTGTACTTGTTGCCCTTTTTATAAAATATTGTTTTCCTTTAATAAGTGGATCTTCACTAAGCCAAACTAAATCAACATCAAAATTACTTGCTTCATCAGCTTGTTCGTCACTTTTAACAATTACATCTCCACGACTAATATCTATCTCATCTTCAAGTGTTAAAGTAATAGCTTGTTGTGCATAAGCATACTCTAAATTCCCATCATAAGTCACAATCTCTTTTACTTTTGAACTTTTTTTAGAAGGAAGTACAGTAATCTCATCTCCAACTTTTATTATCCCACTTGCAACTGTTCCACAAAAACCTCTAAAATCAAGATTTGGTCTATTTACATATTGTACTGGGAATCTAAAATGAGTTAAATCTCTATCGCTATCAATCTCTACATCTTCTAAATGTTCTATCAAAGTTTTACCTTTATACCAAGAAGATTTAGAACTTCTTTCAACTACATTATCACCATTTAAAGCAGATAGTGGAATAAGTGTAATATTTTGTGTAAGACCTAACTCTTTTGCAAATTTCAGATAATCCTCTTTTATCTTATTAAAAATATCTTCTCTAAAATCCATTAAGTCCATTTTATTAACTGCTACAACAATATGATTTATTCCTAAAAGTTTGTTAATAAAAGAGTGCCTTTTTGTCTGAGTTTGTACTCCATATCTTGCATCTATTAGGATAATTGCTAGGTTTGCTGTACTAGCACCAGTTGCCATATTTCTAGTATATTGTTCATGTCCAGGAGTATCAGCAATAATAAACTTTCTTTTTGGAGTTGTAAAATATCTATATGCAACATCTATTGTAATACCTTGTTCTCTCTCGCTTTGAAGACCATCAACCAATAAAGAGAGATCAAATTCACCATCTGTTGTATTGTTTTTTTTACTATCTTTTTTTATCGTTGCAAGTTGGTCTTCAAAAATCCCTTTGCTATCATGTAATAATCTTCCAATTAGAGTAGATTTTCCATCATCAACATTTCCGCAAGTGATAAATCTAAGAAGTTGTTTATCTTCATGCTCTTTTAAATAAGCTTTTATATCATCGATTTTTTCTATATTTGCCATCTTAAAAATATCCTTCAATTTTTTTCTTCTCCATAGACCCAGCACTATCACTATCTATTACTCTTCCTTGTCTCTCACTTGTTTTACTTAAAAGCATCTCTTTTATAATCTCTTCAAGTGTTGAGGCAGTTGAATTTACTGCTCCTGTTAATGGATAACATCCAAGAGTTCTAAATCTAACCATCTCTTCTTTTATTTCATCATCTTTTCCTATTGGCATTCTTTCATCATCAACCATAATTTTTACACCATCTTTTTCAACAACTGGTCTTTTTGCTGCAAAATAAAGTGGCACTATTGGAATTTGCTCAAGATAGATATATTGCCAAATATCAAGTTCTGTCCAGTTTGAAAGTGGAAAAACTCTAATACTCTCATCTTTATGAACTCTTGAGTTATAAATATTCCAAAGTTCAGGTCTTTGATTTTTTGGATCCCATCTATGGTTTTTATCTCTAAAAGAGTATATTCTCTCTTTTGCCCTACTTTTCTCTTCATCTCTTCTAGCACCACCAAAAACAGCATCAAACTTATATTTATTTAATGCTTGTTTTAAGCCTTGAGTTTTCATAATATCTGTATGTACAGCTGATCCATGAGTAAAAGGGTTAATATCCATAGCAATTCCTTCAGGATTTGTATGAACTAATAGTTCAAACCCCTCCTCTTTTGCTCTTTTATCTCTAAAAGCTATCATCTCTTTAAATTTCCATAAAGTATCCACATGTAAAAGTGGAAATGGTAATTTTGCAGGTGCAAAAGCTTTTAGAGCTAAATGCAACATAACAGCTGAATCTTTTCCAACACTATACATCATAACAGGATTATCAAACTCTGCAACAACTTCTCTAATAATATGAATTGATTCAGCTTCAAGTTGTTTTAAATGTGTTAATTGTTTTGTATCTAACATTTAATATTTTTCCTTTTTATTTTTTATGTAACCCACACTCTTTATGTTCAGGATTTTCCCACCACCATCTTCCTGCTCTTATATCTTCACCTTCTTTTATAGCTCTTGTACATGGTTCACAACCAATACTAGGATAACCACTATCGTGAAGTTTATTATATGGAACACTATTTGCTTTTATATACTCCCAAACTTCTTTCTCACTCCAATTTATAAGTGGGTTTAGTTTTATAACCTTAAAATTCTCATCCCACTCAATAAGTGGCATAGTTTCTCTTGTTATACCTTGACTAGCTCTTAAACCAGTTATCCAAATATCCACATTTTCTAAAGCTCTTTTTAAAGGCTCGATTTTTCTAATATTACAACAGTTTTTTCTATTTCCAATACTTTCAAAGTGACCATTTACCCCTTGAGTAAGATATAGTTTCTCTACATCTTCAGATTTTGGGAAAAAGACTTCTATCTTCACATCATATTTTAAATTTGTTGCATCCATAACTTTATAAGTTTCACTATGTAGTCTTCCAGTATCAAGCGTAAATACTCTACTGTTTTTATCTACTTTAAATATCATGTCTGTTAAGACTTGGTCTTCTGCCCCTAAACTTGAACTTAAAGCTACATTTTTATAATTATTTATTATATATTTGATTAAATCACTCGTATTTAAAGAGGAGATTTTTTCTTTTATACTCTCTACTATTTCTAAACTCATAATTTGCCTTAAATTTGATAATCGTTTTCTGTTGGTTTTACTGTACCAAACTTTATTCTATTCCAAGCTCTTTCATGAAAGTAGTATAAAACCATTTTTGTAATAACTTCAATAGTTCCAATTGAAGCTGCCATAACTAAATTACCCGTTATAAAATAAGATACTATAATCGTATCAAGTGTTCCAACCGTTCGCCAGGATATTGCTTTTGCGACCGATCTATATGGTTTTTCGTGCATACTCTTCCTATTTTAAAGCTAAACAGAAGTTTTATTCTTCTGTATAGTCATATAAACCTGAGCTTAAATATCGCTCACCAGTATCGCATAAAATTGTTACAATTGTTTTACCTTTATTTTCAGGTCTTGAAGCAACAATTTTTGCTGCTAATGCATTTGAACCTGAAGATACTCCTACTAAAAGTCCTTCTGTTTTTGCTAACTCTCTTGAACTTTCTATTGCATCATCATTTCCAATTTTAATAACTTCATCATATACCTTTGTATTTAAAACATCAGGTACAAATCCAGCTCCAATTCCTTGAATCTTATGAGGTCCAGGATTTCCACCACTTAAAACAGGAGATGCTTCTGGCTCAACTGCAATTATCTTAATATTTGGGTTATGTGCTTTTAATATTTCACCAACACCAGTTAATGTTCCACCTGTTCCAACACCAGCTATAAAAATATCAACTTTTCCATCAGTATCTTTTAAAATCTCTTGAGCTGTTGTCTCTCTATGTATTGCTGGATTTGATGCATTTTGGAACTGTTGTAAAATAATTGAGTTAGGAGTCTCATTTCTTATCTCATTTGCTTTTTCAATAGCACCTTTCATCCCTTTTTCAGCAGGTGTAAGAACTAATTTAGCTCCCAAAGCTTGAAGAAGTCTTCTTCTTTCAACACTCATTGATGATGGCATTACAAGAATAAGTTTTAATCCTAATGCTGCACTAACACTTGCAAGTGCAATTCCAGTGTTTCCACTTGTTGGTTCAATTATTGTTGAATTTGTATTAATTTCTCCATTTTTTAGTGCTTCTTTTATCATATTTACACCTATTCTATCTTTTACACTAGAACTAGGGTTCATAAACTCACATTTTCCTAATACTATTGCTCCACTAATATTACTTGCATCCTGTAATTTTACAAGTGGTGTATTTCCTACTAATTCTGTTATATTGTTTGCGAATTTCATATATTATCCTTTCAAATGGTTCCTGTTTTAGGAAACCTATATGTTAAATTATTACTTTTTATAGCAGAGTTTATAGTCTCGTATCCATCGCGTAGTCTTGTATCAAACGCAGTGAAGCTAAAAAAAGTAGCAAAAACCTAAAGTACTTTAGAAAAAAGCCTTACTCAATTGATTCCCATTTGAAAGGAACCTATACATTCAATTCTATATAAGAAAAACCACAATTTTATTAAATATTATAATGTAGAAAATTGTTATATCTACCTTCATATTTATCTAAATCAGCCAAAGTTAAATCAAATATCTTTTTTGTTTTCTCTTTTGACTCTTCAAAAAGTAGATTTAAGATTGGATTATCAATTTTTGCATCTACTATTTTTATATCATCTTCAAGAGCTATTAAGATATCTACTATCTTTATCTCTTTTGGACTTTTTGCCAAAAGGTAACCACCTCTAGCCCCTCTTGTACTTATAAGCAAATCCGCTCGTCTTAACTTACTTAAAAGTTGTTCTAAGTAGTTTTGAGGAATAGAGGCATTTGCTGAAATATCCTTTATTTGCATGGGAGTATCATCACTATGTTTGCTTAACTCATAAATAGCAGCCAAACCATACACCCCCTTTGTTGAAATCAATGGCATATCAAACTACTTATTTAATGCTTGATTTAAATCTTCAATTAAATCAGCTGTATCTTCTAAACCAATTGATAACCTAATAGTCGTTGGATTTACTCCAGCTTTTCTTAGCTCTTCTTCATTTAATTGAGAGTGAGTTGTTGAAGCTGGATGAACTATTAAAGATTTACTATCTCCAATATTTACAACTACACTAAACAATTTTGCGCTATCAATTACTCTTTTTGCCTCTTCAAAACTCTCTACTTCAAAAGAGATAAGACCACTTGCTAATCCATTTTTGAAATATTTTTGTGCTTTATCATAATACTTATCACCTTTTAATCCTGGGTAAGATACATTTTGTACCTTTTTATGAGATTTTAAGAACTCTGCAACTTTCAAAGCATTATTTGAATGCTTCTCGACTCTAAGACTTAAAGTCTCTAATCCTTGAATTAAAAGCCATGAGTTAAATGGTGCAGGAGTTGCTCCAATATCTCTTAATAAAGATAATCTAGCTCTTAAACAAAATACAGGAAGCGGAACATCTGTATATACAAGCCCATGATATGAAGCATCAGGAGTTGTAAATTGTGGATATTTTGTACTATTTTGTTTAAAAAATTCTGCTAAGTTATCTCTTTCAACTATAACTCCACCAAGAGCTGTACCATTTCCACTTGTATATTTACTTGTAGAGTGAACAACAATATCAACACCAATTTTAATTGGGTTAAATAGTGTTGCTGTTGCAACAGTATTATCACAAATAGTGATTATTCCATGTTTTTTTGCAATCTCTACAATTTTATCCATTGCTGGAATTGCAATTTGAGGATTTGATAATGATTCAAAAAAGATACCTTTTGTTTTATCATCTATTAAACTCTCTAAATCAGATGCATCATCACTTTTGAAAGTTTTTACACTAATTCCAAATCTTTTTAAAGTAAAATGAAATAGAGTTACACTTCCACCATAAAGCTTATCAGAGATTAAAATATTATCTCCAGATTCAGCAATGTTAGCTATTGAATAGAATACTGCACTAGCACCGCTTGCAGTTACAAGAGCTGCTGCACCATTTTCTAGTTGAGCATATCTTTGTTCTAAAATATCATTTGTAGGATTATTTAGTCTTGTATAAATTGGTCCTAACTCTTTTAATGCAAACAGATTTGCTGCATGTTCACTATCTCTAAAAGCATAAGCTGTTGTTTGAGAAATTGGAACTGCCATCTCTCCATTTCCATTTTTTTTATCATATCCAGTATGGATTGCAATTGTATCTTTTTGCATTTTAAATCCTTTGTTTTTTAATATGGTTTAAATCTATGTGGAATTATAGAGAATTTCTTTTTAAATGTCAAGTCTTTTAATCAAATTTATATAATTATGGAATGTATGGGCTTCTCTACAAAGCATAGTAAAATAATCAAGTATATATTTGGTTTTTATAAAAAATATAGTAAGATACCTAAAAATCGATATAAGAAGAGTAAATGGTAGAAAAATATAATATATTTGAAAAAACAATAGTAGATAAAAAAGATGAACAATTTTTTGAAATTTTCAGAGATGATAAAATAAAAATAGAGAAAATTGTCTCAAATGGTCAGAAATCACCTGAAAACTTTTGGTATGAGCAAGATAAAAGTGAGTATATTTTACTTTTAAGTGGATGTGCAATTTTACAATTTGAAGATTGTGAAGTTGAACTTAAAAAAGGTGATTGCATAAATATAGATGCTTTTCAAAAACATAGAGTAAAATTTACAAGCCAAGATGAACCAACTATTTGGTTTGCAGTTTTTTATTAGCTATATTTTATAAAGCTATTTTTAGTTTTAAACTACATATTATCTTTCAAATTTTCTAATTTATAAAAAAGAGAGCAAAAACTCTCTTCTTTTAAGAATTATAAACTATCTCCAAAATCTTTTTTGAATTTAGCTATTAGTTTTTCTGGCCAATCTGAAACTGGTTCTAGTCCACCCATAAAAAATCTTAAAACTGGTGGTTCGTATGTAAATCTTAAACCACCTATTAATTCTCTATTGTCATAAAGCCAAGTTAATCTATCTTCTACATATTTAATTTGTGAAAGTGTAAATACTCTTCTAGGAATTGCAAGTCTTAAAAGCTCCATATCAGCATAAGTTTCATTTCCATCTTCATCTCTTTGGTTTGAAACACTTCCTCTCTCCATCCCTCTAACTCCTGAAATTAGGAAAAATGCAGCAGCAAATGCGCCTGCTGGATATTGTGTTTGTGGAATATGTTTACAAATTTGCATAGCATCAACATGGCATCCTAAAACACCAGCTGGTGTAACAACTGGAATTCCTTTTTTATCTAAAGCATTTACCAAATACTCAATAAATTTTGGACTTTGTGAAATCATAGTCTCATCTAAAGTTTCATATAAACCAACAGCAATAGCCTCTATCTCTCTTACAGAAATACCACCATAAGTTAGGAATCCTTCATATAGTGGTACAAGAGGTTCAAGTTTTTTATAGATTTTTTCATCATTTGTACAAATTCCCCCACCTCTTGAAGAGCTTAACTTTCTAGCTGAGAAATAGATAATATCTGCCAAAGAAGTCATTTCATGAATAATCTCTTTCATAGTTTTATCTTCAAACTCTTCTTCTCTTTGCATAACTAAATATGCATTTTCTCCAATTAAACTAGCATCAAGTACAAGCATAATTCCATATTTATCTGCTACTTTTCTAACATCTCTTAAGTTTGCAATAGAAAAAGGCTGCCCGCCTATTAGATTTGTTGAAGCTTCCATTCTAATAAATGGAATATTCTCTTTCCCATTTTTTTTAATTGACTCTTCAAGAAGTTCGATATTCATATTTCCTTTAAATGGATGCTTCGAGTTAATTACAAAAGCTTCATCATATAAAAGCTCTTCAATTTTTCCGCCATTTTCAGTGATATGTGCCATAGATGTTGTAAAGTGATAGTTCATAGGAACAGTATCACCCTTTTTTATAAAAGTTCTAGAGATAATATTTTCAGCTGCTCTTCCTTGGTGAGCAGGAAGAAGATATTTTTTTCCTAAAACATCTTCAACTGCTTTTTGGAATTTAACAAAGCTTTGACTTCCTGCATATGCATCATCTGCTATCATCATAGCACCTAGTTGTTGATCACTCATAGCATTTGTTCCACTATCTGTTAACATATCTAGGAAAACATCTTTTGTATTTAATCTAAAAGTATTAAAACCACCCTCTTTTAAAGCTTCAAGTCTTCTTTCAATAGGTACTAAATGTAACTTTTGTACAACTCTTACTTTGTGAAGTTCAAGTGGAATATTATCCTCTTTGTAGAACTTTATATTTAAACCATTCTTTGGCATATTTTCTCCTTCTATATTTAAAAAAATTCTTTGATTTTACCTAAATATATATAAAAACTAAAAAATTACCAATTATGTTAAATAAAATTGTAATTAAACTATTTAAAGTTCTAACTCAAAAAACTCTTCACAAGTTTTTTGATATTTTGCAACAGAGCATGAGATTTTTATTGCATTTGAATAATCTTTAAACTCTTCTAAAAATAGTTTTTTTAATTTTTCAACTTCTGTACTTCTAAATATAAAAAAGCCTAAAATCTCAGTTTTTCTCTCTCCAGCTTTTTCAATACCAAAACTATCAAACTTCCAATCTACACCTTTGGAAAAGAAGAAAACCTCACTAACTCTTTTTTCTAAATCATCTCTTACATTTTGATTGAACTCTTTTAGATGAATATAAAAAGCAACATTACAGTTGTAGTCACTTTGTGTTAAATCTACCATACTTTTACCCATAAATATCCTTTAAAAAATGAATTTCTATAATACCTAAAATTAAGTAAAAATATTAATTAGGAAGCTTGTTAATATATTAAATTTTGGTTAATATAGCTATTATAAAATCTTTAAAAAATTTAAAAAGGCCCATCTTGAAATACCATAAAAATATTTTCTCACTACTACTCATAACTCTTATTTTCACTTCTTGTGAACAAAAAGAACAAACAACAAATACTCAAGCATCAATTGAAGTTGGTTATATAAATGTTAAAAAAGAGCCTATAAGCGTTGAATTGGAGCTTTTAGGAAAAGTAAAAGCAA
This sequence comes from Aliarcobacter trophiarum LMG 25534, assembly GCF_003355515.1. NCBI lineage: Bacteria > Pseudomonadati > Campylobacterota > Epsilonproteobacteria > Campylobacterales > Arcobacteraceae > Aliarcobacter > Aliarcobacter trophiarum. Next base: position 1,885,575 of record NZ_CP031367.1, read on the forward strand.
AAGAAGAGGCTCTTATTCGTCCACAAATAGGTGGAATTATAGAAAAACAACTATTTAAAGAGGGGAGTTTTGTAAAACAAGGGGATATTTTATATAAAATTGATAATTCAAGTTATAAAGCAAGTGTTAACCAAGCACAAGCTTTATTAAATAGTGCAAGGGCAAATCTTAAAAGCCTTGAATCAAAACAAAGAAGAGCAGATGAACTTCTAAAGTTTGATGGAATTTCACAACAAGAAGTTGATGATATAAAAGCCTCTTTTCTTCAAGCAAAAGCTTTAGTAGAGCAAAGAATTGCTGAACTTGAGAATACAAAAATAGATTTAGCTAGATGTGATATAAAAGCTCCAATTAGTGGTTATATTGGAATTTCAAATGTAACAGTTGGTGCTTTAGTAAATGCAAATCAATCAGAAGAGTTAGCAACTATCAAAGATACAAAAACAGTTTTTGTAGATTTAACACAATCATATAATGAGATTTTAGCTCTTAGAAATATAATAAATTTCGAAGATGGTATTAGTGTAAATCTAAAATTTGATGACAACACACCCTATAATTTGGAAGGAAAACTTGAAGCAAAAGAGCTAAGCGTAGATGAAAATAGCCAAACTGTAACACTAAGAGCTATTTTCTCAAACCCAAATAATCTTTTACTCCCTGGAATGATGACAAAAGCTACACTAAAAAGCCAAAAAGAAGTTAATGGTTTTTTACTTCCCCAACAAGCTGTTTTAAGAGACCAAAAAGCAAACCCAATTATTACTCTAATCACTCCTGAAAATAAAACTACTACAAGAATTATTCAGATACAAAGATCATTTGAGAACAGTTGGATAATCTTAGATGGGATAGAGGAGAGTGATAAGATTATAATTGAAGGTTTAAATAAGATAAATAATAGAACTACTGTTATTGCTAAAGATTTAACAAATAAGTATAAAGATTAAAATATGATTGCTAAATTTTTTATATTTCGTCCTATTTTTGCATGGGTAATTTCACTTATTATTATGATAAGTGGGATTATTAGTCTATACATTTTACCAGTTGAACAGTATCCTGATATTGTTCCTCCACAAATAAATATAAATGCAACATATAGTGGTGCAGATGCCCAAACTGTTGAAAATAGTGTAACTCAAATAATAGAGCAACAACTAACTGGTCTTGATGGAATGATATATTTTTCTTCAAGTTCAAGTTCAGCTGGAAGTTCAAAAATTAAAATCACTTTTTCTCAAGAAGTAAATGCTGATATTGCACAAGTTCAAGTTCAAAATAAAGTAAATCAGATTCTCTCAAGACTTCCAGAAGATGTGCAAAGACAAGGAGTTAGAGTTTTTAAATCACAAAGTGATTTTTTAATGATGGCTAGTATTTATGACTCAAATGGTTTAGCTGATAAAACAGATATTAGTGATTTTTTAGTAAGTAATCTTCAAGATAGTATTTCAAGAATTGAAGGTGTTGGAGATGTACAAGTCTTTGGTGGTCAATATGCTATGAGGATTTGGTTAGATCCTTATAAACTAGAGAAATATAAGCTTATTCCAAAAGATGTTGAGAATGCAATTTTAGCTCAAAACTCACAAGCAAGTGCAGGAAGACTAGGTGCTATGCCAACAGTTGATAAACAACAACTTTCAGTTGTAGTGACTGCTAGAAGTATGTTTAAAACTGTTCCAGAGTTTGAAAATATTGTTTTAAAATCAAATTTAGATGGTAGTTCGGTAAAGATAAAAGATGTTGCAAGAGTTGAAATTGGAGCCCAAAATTATAGTAATGTTACAGCACTAAACGGTTTTCCAGCTTCAGGGATTTCTATTCAACTTGCAAGTGGTGCAAATGCAGTCGCAACTTCAAATAGAGTAAAAGATTTTTTAGAACAAAATGAAAATATTTTACCAGAAGGATATAAAATCGCCTATCCTAGAGATACTACACACTTTATAAAAGCTTCAATAAATGAAGTTGTAAAGACTTTAGTTGAAGCAATTATTTTAGTTGTTTTGGTTATGTTTTTATTTTTAAAGAGTTTTAGAGCTACACTTATTCCTGCTATTGCCGTTCCTGTTGTACTTTTAGGAACTTTTGCCATTTTAAATATTTTTGGATATACAATAAATACTCTAACTATGTTTGCTTTAGTTTTAGCAATTGGTCTTTTAGTTGATGATGCTATTGTTGTTGTTGAAAATGTTGAAAGGAATATGAAGGAGAAAGGATTAAATCCTAAAGAGGCAACTATTTTATCTATGCAAGAGGTAACTGGTGCTTTAATAGGAATAACAACTGTTTTATCTGTAGTATTTTTACCTATGGCATTTTTTAGTGGAAGTACTGGAATAATATATAGACAATTTTCTATTACAATTATCTCTTCTATGGTTTTATCTGTAATTGTAGCACTTACACTAACTCCAGCTCTATGTTCAACTATTTTGAAAGCTCACAAAGATAATAAAGAAGAGAAAAATAGTGGATTTTTCTTTTGGTTTGATACAAAATTTGAAAGCTTTACAAATAGATATAAACTTTGGGTTGAAAAACTGCTATTTAAACCAAAAAGATGGATGGCTTTTTATTTAGTAATCATTCTAGCAACCTCTTATATTTTTATAAAACTTCCAACTAGTTTTTTGCCAAAAGAGGATCAAGGAAGCTTGATGGTACAATATACACTTCCTGTTGGTGCAGTTGCACAAAGAACAGTTGATGTTGCAAATATTATAAGAGACTATTTTATGCAAGAAGAGAAAGAGGCATTAAACACAATATTTACAATCTCAGGATTTAGCTCACGAAGTAGTGGTCAAAATGTAGGAACTGCTTATGTATCACTTAAAAATTGGGATTTAAGAGATAAAAATAATCATGTAGATGAGATAAGTAAAAGATCTACAAAAGCCTTTAATGACCCAAATAGCAAATATTTTATAAGAGATGCAAGAGTATTTATCATAAATCCTAGTGTTATTCAAGGATTAGGAAGTAGCGATGGCTTTGAATTTCAACTTCTAGCAAATTCAAATATTAGTAGAGAAGAGCTAAGAGTTGCAAAAGATAAACTATTAGATGAGGCTAGAAGTAATACAAAAATTAACTCAATTAGAGCAGATGGAACAGAAGAGTCTCCTCAATTAAAAATCTCTTATGATACACAAAAAGCTCTATCTTTAGGAGTAAATATCAAAGATATAGATACTACTTTAAGTGCAGCTTGGGGTGGAATTTATGTAAATGATTATATCGATAAAACTAGAATAAAAAGAGTTTATATTCAAGGAGATGCTCCTTTTAGAGCTGCTCCTGAGGATTTATATAAATGGAAAGTAATAAATAATAGTGGTAATATGACTCCATTTAGTGAATTTAGCTCTTTTTCTTGGGTTTATGCACCTGAAGAACTTACAAGATTTAATGGATTTATCTCATATGAAATTCAAGGAGGTGCTGCACATAATATAAGCTCTGGAGATGCTATGAAAGAGATGGAAAATATGGCAAACAATTTAGGAAATGGGCTTATGTATGAATATAGTGGAGCATCATATCAAGAAAAAATCGCAAGTAACCAAACATTAATTTTATACTCTATCTCAATTTTGGTTATATTTTTATGTTTAGCAGCACTTTATGAGAGTTGGAGTGTACCTTTTTCTGTTTTATTAGTTGTTCCTTTAGGAGTTTTTGGAACAGTTCTTGCAATCTTCTTTAGAGATTTAAGTAATGATGTATATTTTCAAGTAGCACTTTTAGCAGTTATGGGACTAGCTAGTAAAAATGCAATTTTAATAGTTGAGTTTATAAATAGTTCATATAAAGATGGAACTAATCTTTTTGAAGCAGCAATTAAAGGTGCTAAACTAAGGCTAAGACCAATAATTATGACCTCATTAGCATTTATGGCTGGAATCATTCCACTTGCTGTTTCAAGTGGAGCTGGTGCAAATAGTAGAATTGCAATAGGAACAGCAATTTTAGGAGGAACAATAAGTGCTACAGTTTTAGCAATATTTTTTGTTCCTCTATTTTTTATAATTATTAAAAAACTATTTGATAAAGGAGCTAAAAATGTTTAAAAAGTCTTTGAGTTTAGCCTTTTTATCACTATTTTTTAGCTCTTGTGTATCAATGGCTCCAAATTTAGATTTAAATAAAAATAGTGTAATTCCTGAAAACTTTAAGAACTATGAAGTAGCAAAAGATAAAAATAGTAGTAATTTTGAATTTGTAATAAATGAAGAGTTAAAAAAGATACTAAATAGGGCTTTAGAAAATAACAAAGATTTACAAATAGCACTTTTAAGAGTTGAAGAGTCAAAATCTTTATATAGAATTGAAGAGTCAAACCTATATCCAAAGATTGATGCAAGTGGTACTTTTAATAGAGAAAAGAAAGATGAAACAATAAAAAACAACTATAAAGCAGGTGTTGGAACAGTTTTTGAACTTGATTTATTTGGTAAAAATAGAAGTTTAAATGATGCTGCAAGAAATAGTTTTTTTGCCACTCAATATGCATTAAATAGTACAAAACTTACTCTAATTTCGCAAACTGTTAACTCATACTTAAGCCTTGCTTCAAATATTGAGAATCTAAATCTACAAAAAAGTTTAAACGAAAATCTAAATAGTGTATATGAACTTACTAATAAAAAATATAGTGCTGGAGTAATTAGTAAAGAGGATGTTTTATCTAGCTTTGCTGTTTTAAAAGAGAGCCAAAATGAGCTATTAAACTATGAAAATTTGGTACAAATAGATATTAACTCTCTTGAAGTTTTATTAGGTGAAACTTTACCTGAAGATCTAATTCCAAAAGAGTTAAAAAAAGATAATAACTATATTGCACTTTTAAATAGTGAAATAAATTCAAACATTCTTTTAAACAGACCAGATATTAAAGAGCTTGAGTATAAACTAAGATCAAAGAATGCAAATATTGGGGCAGCAAGAGCAGCATTTTTCCCTAGCATAAGTCTTACTGCAAATACTGGATTTGCAAGTTCTAGTTTAGATAATCTTTTTAGAGGCTCAAATAGTTTTTGGCAAATAAGTCCTTCTATAAATATTCCAATTTTTAGTGCTGGTGAAAATAGTGCAAAACTAGATTTAAGTGAAACTCAAAAAGATATTGCTTTAAAAGAGTATGAAAAGGGTATTCAAACAGCATTCAAAGAGGTAAATGACAGCTTAATTATAAGAAAAAATATCTACTCAAAACTACAAAACCAAAAAGAGCTAAGTTTATCTGTAGAAGAGGCTTATACTATCGCTTTAAACTCATATAAAATTGGTTATGGAAGCTATTTAAATATGCTAATAGCTCAAAAAGCTTATATTAATTCACAAAAAACTTTGATTAAAACATATCTTGAAGAGTTGGAAAATAGAGTTGAAATATTTAAAAGCTTAGGTGGAGTTTATGAATAAGCTATTTGGTAGTTTAATCTTTTTCTTCTATTTCTTCAAATACCCTATTTTAATCTATCTAGTGATTTGTTACTATAAAAATATCCCAACACATATAATTATAGATATTTTAGGAGCAGTGAGTCTTTTATTGCTTATTAAAGATATAATATATTTTAAGAAAAGATAAAATGACTCTTATATCTATATAAAAGTTGTAAAGCTTAAGAGATAAAAGCTCTACTTAATCCTTATTAAACTCATCAATATCCTTTATAGAAAATCTCTTTGCTATCTCATTTTTACCTAAAAAATTTTTTGCCAAAACATCTTCTACTAATTCCTTTGAAATTTTATCTGTAACAGTTGCAATCTCTTGTGTAATTGAAGCAATATTTGCATTTTGTTGAGTTTTTTGGTCAAGCATTGTAACAGTATCATTAATTTGAGAAATACCAGCTTCTTGCTCTTTACTTGCATTTGAAATCTCATTTATCATATTTACCTGTTTCTCAATATTTCCTAATAGAACATCATAATCTTTTATCATTAAATCTGATATCTCTTTTCCTTCGCTAGCTTTGCTTGTAGCTTTTTCTACTAAATTTTTTATCTCATTTGCAGCTTCTGCACTTCTATTTGCCAAATTTCTAACCTCACCAGCAACAACAGCAAATCCTTTTCCTGCTTCACCAGCAGTTGCAGCTTCAACTGCTGCATTTAAAGATAAAATATTTGTTTGAAATGCTATTTGATCAATTATACTAATAGCTTCATTTATATATAAAACTTGATTTGTAATATCCTCCATCGCGTTTGCAGTACTTTTTGCCATGGTTTGACCTTTTTTAGCAGAAATACTAACTTCATTTGAATACTTTTCCATTTGTATTACATTATTTGAATTACTAATAACTGTGCTTGTAATCTCTTCTAATGCAGCAGCTGTCTCTTCCAAAGATGCAGCTGCACTATTTGAACTTTGATTTAGTGTATCAACATTTGATATCAGTTTTTGAGATGTATTTTCAAGAGTCAAGCCTGTTTCTAAACTACTTCTTAACATAGATATAATTGCTTGTTGAAGACCATTTATTCCTAAAACAAGCCTCTGTAAAACGCCATCTTTCTCATCTGTTTTACTTAATTCTAAAGTTGGTCTATAATCGTATTTTATATAGGCTTCAAGTATCTCATCAATCTTTTCAAATCTCTCTCTAGTATTTTTTATCATACTATTAACATTATTTTTAAACTCATTTAAAGAGGTATTTATCGTATTTGATTCAATAAATTGTGAATACCAACCATTTGTAACCCTTCCCATTACAACTTTTGCCTCTTCAATTACAATAATATCTTGTGTAATTCTATCTTTAGAAATAGCGATATTCTCATTTACCATCTTTGCCATTTGACCAAACTCATTCGTATATTTATCATCCAAAGTTTGAATATCATCTGATTTTCTATTTAGAAAATCAAAGAATGTTTGAAGACCTGTTCTAAAGTTATTTAGAGTATTTACTATATCTCTTGAAGTATATGTTGAGACTAAAAGAAAGATTAAAATTGTAACTATTCCAAGAGTTGTTAGTTGTGTTGTAAGAGATTTTATAGCACTATTTCTAATTCCTATAATATTCTCATTTAAAGCAAATATCTTTGATTCTAGCTCTTTTCCAATCTCTGCCATCATATAAATATCACCATTAAAATCAATTAGAAGCTTATTATTATCTTCTAGTTTTGCTTTTGACATTTTATTAAAGACTTCCAGATATTTTGTTATTAAAGCTATACTATCATCACATCTTTTTAAATTTATGGGAATATAAATTGTAGTTTTAAATAGAGATATATCTTCACTTAGTTTTGAGAAATTCTCTACAACACTACTACTTTTTTCCTTACTTGTATCTAGCATAAACTGATATACACTAATTCTAGCTTTTAGCAAGTTTGCCTTAATCTCTGTGGCATTTTCAGAGATAGCTGTTCTATTTTCTATATAACTCATTGAATTATTATATAAAATAGCAGAAACTATCATAATCAAAAAAAATAGTGTTGGAAAAACATATAGTTTTTTCTTAATATCAAGATTCTTAAACACAACAAGTTCCTTATAAAATAAAGAAATATTATTATTTTATAACTATCTTGCTCTTGATATTTATCAACAAAATAATAAAAGAGTTTTATTATTTATTAAAAACTCTCCCATTCATCATCTTTTGAATTCTCTTTTATAACTTTAAACTCTTTTTTAGTTTCAATCTTCTCTATCTTTTTTAAATTCTCTTGTATCTCTTTATTGCTATCTTTTGTTTGTAGCTTATTTGTTATCTCATTTTTTCCTAAAAATCTTTTTGCCAAAACATCTTCTACTATATGTTTAGAGATACTATCTGTATCATTTGCTATATCTTGAGTTTTTGAAGCAACATTCGCATTTTGTTGAGTTTTCTGGTCAAGCATTGTAACTGTATCATTAATTTGAGAAATACCAGCTTCTTGTTCTCTACTCGCATTTGAAATCTCACTTATCATATTTGCCTGTTTTTCAATATTACCTAAAAGCTCATCATAATCTTTATACATTAAATCTGAGATATTTTTCCCCTCTTTAGCCTTATTTGTTGCAATCTCAACTATATTTGAAATTTCTCTTGCAGCTTCTGCACTTCTATTTGCAAGATTTCTAACCTCTCCAGCAACAACAGCAAATCCTTTTCCAGCTTCACCAGCAGTTGCAGCTTCAACTGCTGCATTTAAAGATAAAATATTTGTTTGGAAAGCAATTTGATCAATTACGCTAATAGCTTCGTTTATATGTGAAACTTGAAGAGTTATCTCGTCCATAGCATTTGCAGTATTTTTTGCCATAGCTTGACCTTTTTTAGCTGAGTTACTTACCTCATTTGAGTAGCTTGTCATTTGTACAACATTATTAGAGTTACTTACAACTGTACTTGTTATCTCCTCAAGAGCAGCAGCTGTCTCTTCAAGACTTGCAGCAGCTTCATTTGAACTCTGGTTTAAAATATTTACATTTTCAATTAAAACTCTAGATGAGTTTTCAAGTCTCATTCCACTTTCTAAACTATCTTTTAACATATTTGTAATTGCTGTTTGAAGAGCTTTTATTCCTACAATCATCTTCTCTAAAACTCCACCCTCTTCATCATCTTTACCAAGTTCTAGGATAGGTCTATAATCATAATTTGAATAAGATGCTAATATCTCATTTATATGTTCAAATCTCTCTTTTGTATGATTTATCATCTCATTTAGTTCATTTTTAAACTCTTCTAAAGAAGCATTTGGTGTTGATTTATCTATAGTTTGAGAGTACCAACCATTTCTAACTCTTATCATAACTTTTTTTGCTTCATCAATTAGTTCATTATCTTTTTCAATACTATCTTGGACAATATCAATATTCTCATTTATAAGTTTAGCCATCTCCCCAAATTCATCTGTAGAAGTTTGGTCTAAAGTTATAACATCATCTGATTTTCTATTTAAAAAATTAAAGAAACTAAGAAGCCCTTCTTTAAAGTTTTTTAACGAACCAGCAATATTATTTGCTATAAAAATAGAGATAATTATAAAAATAATTGCAGCTATTAACCCAACAAGCGACATATTAGTAGTTAAATTTGTGATTGCATTATCTCTAGCATTTGCATTTCTTATATTCATCTCATCATAGTTCTTTTCAACACTCTGAATAAGTTTTATCATACTTTGCATAGTTTTAGCAAACTCTTCTCTTGTCTCCTCTTTATTTGTTGAAAAAGAGTGTTTAGCTAAAACTTCAATATCTTTCATATAATTTTTAATATCCGATATAGTTTTAAGAGCTAAATCTTTATTTTCTTTAGATTTAAATATCTCTTTTACAGCATTTGTATCTTCTAGTAGCTTATTCCACTGTATGTCTACAGCCTCTTTGCCTTTTTGTGTAGGATTTAACATAAATTGATAAATTACAATTCTACCTTTGAGAAGCTCATCAATAAGCGCTGTTGTTTTTGATGATACATAAATTCGCTCTTTTATATAACTAAGAGATGAACTATATATTGTTGCCGTTATTAAAATCGCAACTATAAATATAATTGGAAATAGAAATAATTTTGTCTTTGTGTTTAAATTTTTAAACATTTTTGCCCCTTATTTGTCACTTGAGATTTGCTATTTTATAGAGTTTCTAATTAATATCTAATAAATTATTTAAATAAATATTGCTTAAAAATTTTAGAGATAATATCTATTATTACTATTTTAATAAGTTTTTTCCAACTAAGTATCCACTTGCAAAGGCAAAATGAAGATTATAACCACCTCTATTCCCAACAATATCTAAAACTTCTCCTGCAAAATATAGATTTTTTACCATTTTACTTTCAAAAGTTTTATTATTTATTTCACTAGTTCTTATCCCTCCTCCACTTGCTTCACTATGTGAAAAACCTTGTGTATCTACAACTTTTAATCTCCATGAACTCAACTGATGGGATAAAGCTTTTATCTGCTTTTGATTTATATCATCCGTTTTTAACTCAAATGGAATTTTACAAACCTCTAATAATACTGGAGCTATTTTATTTGATACAACACCTGTTAAAATGTCTAATACTTTTTGATTTTTTATAGTTTTAAATATATTTTGTAGTTGATTTGATAAATCATTTACTGTAACTTTTGGAAAAAAATTAATTCTAAGTTCTACATCCAAAAATTGAGTAAGAGCCAAAACTGCTCTTTGAGAAATATCTAAAATAGCAAAACCTGAAACTCCATAATTTGTAAACAAAACATCTCCAAAAATCTCCTCTTCTAAAGTTCCATTTATATATAGACTAACACTGCACTCTTTTTTTACACCTTGAAGTTTTCCATTGTAACTATTTTGTGTTTGAAGTCCAACAAGACTTGGATATGTAGGATTATAAGTGTGCCCAAAGTTTGAAGCTATTTTAAGACCTATTTCACTTGCATTTAGTTGAGGAGCAGCAGCTAAGCCACTAGAGATTAAAACTTTATCATACTCTTTATATATTTTTTGCTCTTTATTCACCTCTGTCTTTATTATAAATTTATCATCACACTTCTCTAAACTCTCTACAAAATGCTCACAAAAGATATTCACACCCAAAGCTTCGAGCTCCAAAACAAAAAGATTTACTACAGATTTTGCCTCATTTGAGAGTGGATATACTTTTCCATTCTCTTTAATATCAAGCATAAGTCCCAAAGTTTTACAAAACTTTGAAAAAGTATTAAAAGAGAACTCCTTTAGAGCAAAATCCACAAAATCTGGATTCTCTCCTAAATAATTTTTACTAGAAACTTCTCTATTTGAAATATTACATCTTCCATTTCCACTTGCAAGTATCTTTTTACCTAAACTTTTATTTGCATCAAAAATATCTATCTGCAAATTTTTGTTTAATCTTTTTGCAATAATACTAGCAACAATCCCTGCTGCTCCACCACCAATAACTGCTATTTTCAAAATATTTCCTAAACTCTTAATTTTATATATAAATTATATCCTAGATTAAATTTATTCCAATAAAGAGCTATTTATAGTCAATTTAAATCAAAATAAGATAAAATTATAACTTTTATAAAAGATTATAATTTAAAGAGTTTTATTATGATAAAAGATATTTTTAGACCATTTTTAAATGAAAATAGTGATAAGTTAAATTTTCTAAGATATAACACAATTAGTAAAAATAAAGATAAATATTTTGATTTTACAGCTTCAGGTTTAGGTTTTAGACAGATAGAAAATAGAATTTTTGATGTACTAGAAACCTATGCAAATACACACTCAAAAGAGAGTGGTAATGCAAAAATTACTACAAAATATTATGAAGATGCAAGACAAAGTTTACAAAAAAGTTTAGAACTTGATGATAGTTTCGCTATTTTACCTTGTGGTTCTGGAGCAACAGGAGCTATAAAAAAACTTCAAGAGATTTTAGGGCTTTATATTCCACCAAAAACAAAAGAGAGATTAAAACTAAAAACAAATAATAAAAGTATGCCTTTAGTAATTGTTGGACCATACGAACACCACTCAAACGAAGTAAGTTTTAGAGAGAGTTTGGCACAAGTTAAAAGAGTGAAACTAAAAAAAGATGGTTTAATAGACCTTGAACATCTAGAAGAGATACTAGAAAAAAACAAAAATCGTGAAATAATAGGCTCTTTTACAATTGCTTCAAATGTGAGTGGAATAATAACTTGCTATAAAAAAATCTCAAACCTTTTACGAAAATATAAAGCAACTGTATGTTTTGATGCGGCAACTTGTAGTTCATATATGAATATTTCATCTTCATACTATGATGCTCTATTTTTATCTCCCCATAAACTTTTAGGTGGAGTTGGTTCTTGCGGAGTTTTAGTAGTAAAAAAATATCTTGTGGATACCTCTTTGTCTCCTACTTTTGCAGGTGGTGGGACAGTAAAATATGTAAATAAAAATAGCCAAATCTATGAAGAGCAAATAGAACTAAGAGAAGATGCTGGAACTCCAGCAATAACTCAATTTATAAGAGCTGCTTTGGCATATAGTTTGAGAAATGAAGTTGGTTTTGAATATATAGAAAATAGAAAGAAAGAGCTATATTTATATCTTTTAGAAGAGTTAAAAAGTATAGAAAATCTACTTATTTATGGGAACAAAAAGAGTCAAAATATTGGAATTGTATCTTTTAATATAAAAGATTTTAATCCTTATGCATTATGTGAAAAACTCTCAAATAGTGGCTTTCAGACAAGGGCTGGATGCTCTTGTGCTGGACCTTATGGACATGATTTATTGGGGCTAAAAAAAGTTTCTATGAAGAATCGTCCAGGGTGGCTAAGAGTTGGTGTACATTTTACTCATACAAAAGAGGAGATAAAAGCTTTGGTTGATGAGATAAAAAAGAGTTTAGTGATTTAATGTTAAAAAGATACAAACTATTAATACTCTATTAAAAAACTATTAACTCTAGATATCTATACTTCCTTCATGAGTTTTATGATTTTCTTTTTGGTCTATTTTATAGCCTTCTCCTTTCAGACCTATATAATAAAACAAAGGTTTGTAAATAGGCTAGATTTTAAACATAAAACTAGGAAGTATTTTGGCTTTGCATTATATCTAACATTTTTTGGTGCTTTACTGTACCCACTTGCTAGATACTTCCCATTAGTGCCAAATTGGCTCTATTTTCTCCTTTCCCTACCAATTGGGGTGATTTTTTTAACATTTATAATCACCATTTTTCACGATATCACCTCAATTGGATTTAAAAAACTTTTCAAAAAATCAAAAATATCAGTAAAAAGAAGAGAATTCTTTAAAAAATCATTTGATATAGGTGCTACATCTTTAATTTTAGCAACAAACCTAAAAGCTATGGATAATGCAAGACATTTAGAGCTTGAGGCTGTAGATATAAAGATAGATAATCTTAAAAAACCATATAAAATAGTACAAATTAGTGATGTTCATATTGGTGGACTTATAGATAAAAAGTTTATAGCAAATTTAGTAAAAAAAATAAATATCTTAAATGCTGATGTGGTAGTAATAACTGGTGACCTAGTGGACACCAAGCTAGAGTTTGCAAAGCCAGCTTTAGATGAGTTAAGAAATATAAAAACTCTTTATGGAACATATTTTATAGTTGGAAATCATGAGTATTTTCATGGAGTTGCTCCAATAATCTCATATGTAAACTCTTTAGGTATAAAAACTTTAGAGAATGAGACTGTTTATATAGGAGAGAAAGATTTTGGTTTTAATCTAGCAGGAGTTTATGATAGATTTGGATTTAAATATGGTTCATACATTCCCGATATAGATGAAACCTTAAAAAATTGTGATAACAGTCCTATTGTACTTTTAGCTCATCAACCAAAATATTTAAAAGATTTAGTAGATACAAAAAATATAGATTTAGTTTTATGTGGACATACTCATGGTGGTCAAATTTTTCCATTTAATTTCTTAGTAAAACTTGAACAACCTTATGTAAAAGGACTTCACCAACATAATGAAACAACACAAGTTTATGTAAATAAAGGAACGGGATTTTGGGGACCACCTATGAGACTAGGTGCTAGTAGTGAGATAAGCATTTTAAATCTTAAAGTGTAAAAAAGCAAAATTGCTTTTTACATCATTCCACAACCACCCATAACTCCTGTTTTAAAAAATCTAGCAGTTACAGTATCCATAGATTTTATATGATTTATCAACCAATTTACCACATCATACTCTATATAGTGTTTAAGCTCTGATATATTTTTAGAGGCTTCAAAACTACTCCAAACATCTCTCATGTCTTCAATATTTGCATCATGCTCAGCTTTATGAAATGGATAAGCAAAAAAACCTCTTTTTTCCATCTCTTCTTCTTCTGTTGCAAAGTGTTGTACTGTATGATCTAACCAATTTTTATAAGAATGTTTTATACTCTCAAAATTTGTAATAGAGTTATCCTTTTCAAACTCTTCAATATTTTCATAAAGTTTATTTATAAAATCAACATCCTCAAAATGTGTTTCATTCATAAAATCCATATCAACTTTTGGTAAACTATTTTTATCTATTAACATTTTAAATCCTAAAGAATTTTTTTGATATTATCTATTTATAGTTAATTTTATATTGATTGTAATCAATTAAATTCCTGCACCATATTCAAAACTTCTAAGTTTTCTAGTACGAACTCCTACAATATCTCCTTTTTTAATATTCTTATCACTAAACTCATAGTGAGACATCTCAACTAAAATAACTCTTTTCTCATCATTTAAATATATTAATTCAACTTTTACAAAAGAACCAGCCAACTGTATATATTTTACTTTTGCATGAATTATTGCCTCATCATCATTTATATTAACTACCTCTAATTCGTGAGGACGAATAAGATATTTATTATCTTGTGTATCTTCTAAATTAGCACTATTTTCTATCTCTCTTGCATGAAATAGATTTACATTTCCTAAAAAGTTTATTACAAACTCATTTTTAGGGTTATGAAAAACCTCTTCTGGAGTTCCTATTTGCTCAATTTTTCCTCTATTTATTACAACAACTCTATTTGCAACTTCAAGTGCTTCTTCTTGGTCGTGAGTTACTAGAATAGTTGTAATTCCTAGCTCTTCTTGAAGCTCTTTTAACCATCTTCTTAAATCTGCTCTAACCTTTGCATCAAGAGCACCAAAAGGTTCATCTAAAAGTAAAACTTTTGGTTCAACAGCTAAAGCTCTTGCTAATGCAACTCTTTGTCTTTGTCCACCTGAAAGTTGCCAAGGAAATCTTGAAGTAAAACCATCAAGTTGAATTAATTTTAATAGATTTATAACTTTTTGCTCTATTTCTCTATTACTAAGTCTCTCTTTTTTTGGTTTTATTCTAAGACCAAAAGCAATATTTTCAAATACTGTCATATGCCTAAATAGTGCATAGTGCTGAAAAACAAACCCTATATCTCTATCTTTTATATCTTTCTTTGAAACATCAATATTATTAAAAAGAATCTCTCCTTTATCAATATTATCAACTGTTTCAAGCCCAGCAATCATTCTTAAAAGTGTTGTTTTACCACTTCCAGAAGGTCCTAAAAGTGCTAATAATTCCCCTTCAACAATATCTAAATTTACATTTTCCAATGCCTTAAACTCTCCAAAATATTTTGTTAACTCTTTTACTTCTATTTTCATTTTTTACTCTTATTATCTAATTTTTTAATTTTTCTTTGAACTTTCCACTCTAAAATATATTTTAAAACTAAAGTAAAAAGTGCCAAAAGTGCCAAAAGTGTTGAAACAGCAAAAGCTGCAACAAAGTTGTATTCGTTGTATAAAATCTCAACTTGTAGTGGCATAGTGTTTGTCAATCCTTGAATGTGACCTGAAACTACTGAAACAGCTCCAAACTCTCCCATTGCTCTTGCATTACATAAAATTACCCCATAAAGTAATCCCCATTTTATATTTGGCAAAGTAACTTTCCAAAATGTTTGAAAACCACTAGCACCTAAAAGTAAGGCAGCTTGTTCTTCATCATTTCCCATCTCTTGCATTAAAGGTATCAATTCTCTTGCAACAAATGGAAATGTTACAAATATAGTTGCTAATACAATTCCTGGAACTGCAAAAATTATTTGAATATCATGTTCCATTAAATAGTGCCCAAACCAACCTTGAGCTCCAAAAAGTAAGATATATACAAACCCTGAAATTACAGGACTTACAGCAAATGGCAAATCAATTAAAGTTATTAAAAAACTTTTACCAAAAAATGAGTATTTTGCAACTGCCCAAGATGCACATATCCCAAAAATAACATTTAGTGGAACTGCAATTGCTGCTGTTATAAATGTAAGTTTTAATGCACTTAATACATATTCATCATTAAAACTTAAAAAATATGCTTCATAACCTTTTCTAAATGCTTCCGCAAAAATTGTAATTAGTGGAACTACAAGTATTATCATTAAAAAAGCAATAGCAGTAAATATCAAAAGATATTTTATTAATCTTGACTCATTTTGTAATTTCTTTGTATTACTTATAGTTTTCATATCGCCTCCATTCCTTTTCTTTTTGAGCTCCATCTTTGAAGTATATTAATAAGTAGTAACATCATAAAAGAGATAAGAAGCATCATAACAGCAATAGCTGTAGCACCTGCATAATCATATTGTTCTAGTTTTGTAATAATCAGAAGTGTACTAATCTCTGTTTTGAATGGCATATTTCCAGCAATAAAAACAACTGAACCATACTCACCTAAAGCTCTTGCAAATGAAAGTGAGAATCCTGTTAAAACTGCTGGAAAGATTGTAGGAAGGATTACTTTATAAAAAGTCTGCCATCTACTTGCACCCAAACTTGCACTTGCTTCTTCTTGCTCTATTTGTATCTCTTCAAGTGCAGGTTGTACTGTTCTTACCACAAAAGGAACTCCTATAAATATCAAAGCTACAGTTATTCCTATTGGTGTAAAAACTATTTTTAACCCTAAAGGCTCTAAATATTGTCCAAACCAACCTTGTGATGAGTAAAGTGTTGTAAGTGCAATACCTGAAACAGCAGTTGGAAGTGCAAAAGGTAGATCAACTATTGCATCAAAAACTCTCTTACCAAAGAATGTATATCTTACTAAGCACCAAGCAACAATTAAACCAAAAATTGTATTTATAACTGCAGCTATAAATGAAGTTGCAAAAGTCAGTTTATAACTTGCTATTACTCTTGAATCTGTTGTAGCTTTGATAAAAGTATCAAATCCCATACTAAATGCCTCAGTAAAAAGTGCAATTATAGGTATTAGTACAATAATACTTAAATAAAACACTGTATATCCAATAGTCAAACCAAATCCAGGAATTGGTGAATTTGATCTTTTTAATATTCCAAAATTTAATCTCATTTAAACCCTTTCATATAACATACACTAAATTTGTGAATGTTAAAATTAAACAAAAAAATAGATGATTAAATTAATCATCTATAAAATTGGTGAATTATAACTATTTATTTTTTATTTGTCAATAAAAAGTAAAAAGATATCTTAAACTTTTTACCTTTCACTTAATTAAGCTTCTATTTCTGCACTTCGTACACTATCTTTCCCATGAAACTCTTTACTATTTGTATCATCCACAATTACTTTTGCAATACTATCTGTCAACTTTGCAATCTCATTTGTTTCAGATGCAATTTGGGCATTTTGTTGAGTTTGTCTATCAAGATTATTTACAACATCATTAATCTGTTCAATCCCTAATAGTTGCTCTTTTGAAGAGTTTTGAATATCTGTAATTAGATTAATAGTTTGAGAAACATTTGAATTTAGCTCTTTATACCCATCAATCATACTATTTGCAATCTCTTTCCCTTCATTTGCTTTTTGTGTAGCAAGTTCAACAATATCTTTAATCTCTTTTGCGGCTTCTGCACTTCTACTTGCTAGATTTCTTACCTCTTGTGCAACAACTGCAAACCCTTTCCCTGCCTCTCCTGCTGTTGCCGCTTCTACTGCTGCATTTAATGAAAGAATATTTGTTTGAAATGCTATATTATCAATTACTCCTATTGCCTCATTTACAAGATTTACTTGTGTATTTATCTCATCCATTGCAGTTGTTGTCTGATTTGCATATTTTTCACCAACTACTACAGATTTTGTAACATCATTTGATAATAGTGCCATTTTTGTGATATTTTCACTATTACTTCTAACAGTTGATGTAATCTCTTCAATTGCTGCTGCTGTCTCTTCTAGTGAAGCTGCTGCACTATTTGAAGAACTATTTAATTTATTTACATTTTCAAGTAAAACATTTGAACTATCACCAAGAGTTAATCCATTTTTTTTGTTCTCTATTAACATAGTTGTAATAGAGTCTCCTAAAGTATTAACGCCATTCGCAAGTTTTAGTAAATGCTCTTTTAAATCTTTTGTTGGAATTTTACTCAGATAGTTATATTCTGAATATTTTTCCAAAATATCAAGTACATTTTCAATATTATTCTCTAAATTATTTGCCATTTTATTTAAAACATTTTTTAGTTGTATCAGTGCTGGATTTGATACTTCTATATTTATTCTTTGGCATAAATCACCATGTTCAAACTCACTTAAAACAGAGATTGTTTCATTAATTAACTTTCTATCTTCTTCTATTCCTACTCTTGTTTTTTCAATATTATCACTTAATATTTTTGACATTCTTCCAAACTCATCTTTTGTATTTACATGGACAAAATCAATATTCTCTTTCTCTCTATTTAAATAAGCAAAGAATTCATCTAAATCTTTATTAATTATTAAAAGTGGTTCATTTACTGTTTTCTTAATTGTGTAGTAACTTATTGCTAATAGTGTTAGTAATAACAATATTCCACCAAAAATCGAATATTGTCTTAATGTATCATTTAACACAAGTAAACTTTCAATATCCGAATTTGTTACAATAACCATATTCCACTCGTCAAAAGTAGTGAATGCAGATAATTTATGTACTATATCTTTACCATCGTTAAATTCATACGAGAGAACACCCTCTTTTTTATTTATCATCTCTTTTAGAGCTTCTTCTACATTTTTATCAAGCTCATTTAATTTTTTATTTTTTAATGTTGGGTGAATTGTTAGAATTTCAGCTTTTGAATCAATAGTATATAAATAACCTTTTTCACCAAATTTTATTCTCTCTAGCTTACCCTCTAAAATACTATATAGCTTATCAAAATTATATGCAACGAATAGTATTCCTATAACCTCACCATCTTGAATAATTGGCTTATAAACTGTCATATATTTTTTTCCAAAAAGTTCTACACTTCCTAAATAATCCTCTTTATTCAATATTTTTGAAAATGCTGGGCTATCTTTTGCTAGAAAAGTTCCAATAGCTCTTGTTCCATCTTCTTTATGCAACGATGTTGCTATTCTAAAAAAACCATCTTCTTGCTTTACAAATACAGTAGCAACAGCTCCTGTTGTTTTTGTAAAATTATCTATAAGTGCATTATTATTATTAAGAGGAACTCCATTTGAAAATAGTATTGATGTTTTAGTACCATTTACATCTATTTTATTTACATTATCTATCTCTATATTATTTAACTGCGTAGTAAAAACATTTGAAATTGAAAGTGCAGACTCTTTTATTGATTCATTTAAAACTTCAAAAGTAGCTTTTATGTCCAAAACTCTATCTTGAAATGTAATTTTCACATCTTTTGTTATAAAATTTTTCACAACAATGCTAATACTTATTACAGCAAATACCAAAATAATTGTTATTGCTAAAGCTTGAAAAAAAGAAAATTTCTTTATTACTGAATTCATATATCCCCCAAAATATAATTTAAAGTTTACATACTAACAAAAGAATCCAAATTTAAAGGTGAAAATAACTATTAAATATAATAAATTTATAATAATGTTACCTTTCGACATAATAAAAAAATAATATAATGAGTCAAGTTACTATCTTACTGGAATCTCATATTTTTTGATATTTCTTTGCTAATCAAAAATATTAATCTTAAAAAAATCAACATCTAGTTCTTTACAAGTTTTACTCAAAATGAGGAAATTAAATAAGCAAAATAATCTATTTCTATCTTTATTTTAGATAAGTATTCTAATGTTAGAATAAAAAAGATTGTTTAATCTTTTAAATCATTAACCCAAGATGTAATTCCACCTCTTAAACTATAAAGCTCTCCTTTATAACCAGCTTTTTTTAACTTTAAAATGACTTCTTTACTTTTTAAACCTATTGTGCAAACTACTATACATTTTTTAGAAGCTTGTAGTTCATCTATTTTTGGGACTATTTCATCAGCTTTTATATTTTTTGAATCATTAATCATCTCTAAATCTGGCTCAATATTTTGTCTTATATCTATTATTTGTATATCTTCTTTTTCATCAAGTAGTCTTTTTAACTCATCAATAGTTATATCTTTTATTACAAAGCTTTCATCAAGGTTCTTTAGACCACAAAACTCTTCATAATCAATAAGCTCTTTTATAGTTGCATTCTCACCACATACTTTACAATTTACATCTTTTTTTATCTTATACTCTTTAAACTCTGTTTTCAAAGCATTTAAAGTTAATAATCTTCCTTTTAAAACTTCTCCTACTCCTAAAAGTAATTTAATAGTTTCATTTGCTTGAATTGTTCCTATAATTCCAGGTAAAACTCCTAAAACTCCAGCTTCTGAACAAGATGGAACAAGTCCAGCTTTTGGTGGATCTCTAAAAATACATCTATAGCAAGGTGTATCTTCATCTGCATTAAAAACAGTTGTTTGCCCTTCAAATCTAAAAATTGCTCCATAAACAAAAGGCTTGTTTAAAAGTACACAAGCATCATTTATTAAATATCTTGTGGGAAAGTTATCTGTTCCATCTACTATAACATCAAAGTTTTTTATAATTTCCAAAGCATTTTGACTTGTTAATTTTTCACTATAAGCTAGTACTTCTATATTTGGATTTATTGCATTTATTCTAGTTTTTGCTGAGTTTATTTTTAAATTTCCTATTTCATTTGTTGAATGAATGACTTGTCTTTGTAGATTTGATAAATCCAATGTATCAAAATCGATTATTCCAATAGTTCCAATACCTGCTGCACTTAAATATAGAAGAACAGGAGAACCCAAAGCTCCTGTTCCTACAACTAAAACTTTAGAGTTTTTTAATCTTAACTGCCCTTCTAATCCCACTTCGGGTAGAATTAAGTGCCTACTATATCTCTCTATCTCTTCTTGTGAGAGTCGAGTTTGTTTTGATCTTTCTGACATAAATATCCTTTAAATTCAAATGCAAGAATATCAAAGAGATATTTAAACTCTCTTTTATTTTAATTTATCATATTGCTTGAAATAAAATTATTTTATCATCTTGGTAAACTTTTGTATCAAGATTATTTAAATTTCTTATTTCTCTTTCATTTAAATAAATTTTTATATAATCACTTAATTTGTCTTCATTTGTATATATAAAATTCTTTAGACCATTATGTTTTTCTAATAAATTCTCAATTATATCTTTTATATTTTCGCCTCGTAAGGAAATTTCAAAGATACCATTTGTATATGTTTTTAAATTTCTAGTTATATACACTTTTACCATTTTAACCCCTTAGAAAATATGACAAAACCTATTTATAGATTGTGTCAAAAGTTCCTCCATCACTAAAATGTATATTTTATGCATTTTCCCAACTTATAAAAACATCTTCTATTTTAAATAGCTCTAATTTTGGAAAAATTTCTAAATATTTTTTTTCGACTAAGCTTGGAACACTTGGTCTATAATAGTGTTTTGCAACTAATGTTTGCCCAGCTTTTGAATATAAATATTTTAAATATTCAGTTGAAATATTCAAAGTCTCTTTTTGTATAGCATTTTGTTCTACAACAGTTACTGGAGGCTCAGCTAATATTGAAACAGATGGAACAACAATTTCAAATTCATCTTTTCCTAATTCATTTATTGCTAAAAATGCTTCATTTTCCCAAGCTAGTAAAACATCTCCAATCTTTCTTTGAACAAAAGTATTTGTAGCTCCTCTAGCACCTGAATCTAAAACTGGAACATGTTTTAAAAGTTTTGTAACATACTCTTTTGCTTTTTTATCAGCTTTCTTGTAGATACTAGAATTAAAATCAATTTTCTCTAAAGTTCCTAACTCTTCTTTTAAACCATAAGCATAAGCTGCAAGATAGTTCCATCTTGCACCTCCTGAAGTTTTTGGGTTTGGAGTAATAACTTCAACCCCATCTTTTATTAAATCATTCCAATCTTTAACTCCTTTTGGATTCCCTTTTCTTACTAAAAATACAATAGTTGAAGTGTAAGGAGATGAGTTATACTCTAGTTTTTTTTGCCAATCTTTAGGAAATAAATTAGCTTTTTGGCTAATTGCATCTATATCATAAGCTAGTGCTAAAGTTACAACATCAGCTTTTAATCCATCAATTACCCCTCTTGCTTGTTTTCCTGAACCCCCATGTGACTGTTTTATTGTTACTTTTTGTCCAGTTTTTTCTTGCCAATATTTTGCAAAGTTTTTATTATACTCTTCATATAACTCTCTTGTGGGGTCATACGATACATTTAAAATCTCTATAGATTTTTTTATTGCTTCTGCTTTATAGTCATACTCTTTTGCAAAGCTTAATGTTGATACTAGCAGTGATGCTAACACTATATTTTTTATCATTTTATCTCTCTTTTAGATTTAATATACATTAAATGTATGATAATTAAAGATTTTAAAAAATCTCACCTATTTTCTTTTCTCTGATTTATATATATTACACATGTCGCACATCATCTCTTATCCTTTCAACAAAGGCGAATATTATTTATCACCTACTAAACTGGTGAAATTATAATAATAAAAAAAATATTTGTCAAGAGTTTTTATAAAATATTTTTTATTTTCTTAATAATAGCCATAAAATAGGGGTTTATATTTAATAAAGAAATTCAAAATACAATCCATACTAAAATACAAAGATATTAAAAAAATCTTTTTATGACTTTTTAAATACCCAAACCACCAACAAACTCCTCTTTCAAAACATCTTCTTTTGTAACTGGAGCTTGACCTAAGCATGAAGCTATTGTTGTTCTATCCAAAATTTGCGCTGTCAAATTTCTAATATTTAAAAAGACTCTTCTAAAATAGCATTTTCCCTCTTGGCTACATGGTTCATAGTTAGATACAGAAACACAAGATATCATAGCAATCATACCTTCAAAATATCGTATAACCTCACCCATTGTTATCTCATCTGCATTTTTTGCCAAGATATAGCCACCATATCTTCCAGGAATACTTTTTACCCACCCTGCTTTATTCATCTCAAGCATAATATTTTCTAAAAATCTTCTTGGAACATCAACTAATTCTGATAATTCTCGAATTGAAATAAGATTGTCTGCTTCTGCTACTGCAAATAATGCTCTTAATGCATAATCTGTCTTTTTTGATACTTTCATTTATTACCTACCTAATTGATAAATTATATTTGATTTTATATTTTGTGTCAAGATATAAAAAAAGGAGAGAAGGTTTGCTTCTCTCCTTTTTAAAATAAATTATTTGTATATTATCTATTTTTCTTTGTTTCTCAATATTTTACTATCACAAAAGTTTCGCTTAAAAGAAAAAAATTAAGCATTCTTTTCTTTTTTTGCTGTTCTTTTTCTAACAGTTGGATCAAGTTCTCTTTTTCTAATACGAACAGAAATAGGAGTAACCTCAACCGACTCATCCTCTTCAATCCACTCTAAAGCATTTTCTAAAGACATAATTTTTGGTGGAATAAGTCTAATAGCTTCATCAGCACCACTTGATCTTACATTTGACTGTTGTTTTCCTTTGATAGGATTTACATCCAAATCATTATCTTTTGAATGTTGTCCAACTATCATTCCTGTATATACTTTATCTTGAGGTTTTACAAACATAACTCCTCTATCTTGTAAGTTAAAAATTGAGTATGCTAAAGCCTCTCCATTTTCCATAGAAACTAAAGCTCCATATTTTCTACTTTCAACAGTTCCACTATATGGTCTAAATTCTAAAAATGAGTGATTCATAACACCCTCACCTCTAGTTTCAGTTAAAAACTCTGTTCTAATTCCTATAAGTCCTCGTGCAGGAATTTCAAACTCTAATCTTGTAAATCCTTCACCCATTGGAACCATATTAGTCATAACAGCTTTTCTTTTTCCTAGCTTTTCAATAATAGCTCCACTAAACTCATCTGGTGTATCAATTACAAGATGCTCAAATGGCTCCATTTTTACACCATTCTCTTCTCTAATAATTACTTCAGGTCTTCCTATACAAAACTCAAAACCTTCTCTTCTCATATTTTCAGCTAAAATTGTAATTTGAAGTTCACCTCTTCCATTTACTTTAAATTTACCCTCACCAATTTGCTCATATCCCATAGCAATATTTGTATTCATCTCAGCTCTTAATCTCTCATCAATTTTATTTGAAGTTACATATTTTCCTTCTGTTCCAGCAAGTGGTGAGTCATTTACAGAGAATGTTACAGAAAGTGTTGGCTCTTCTATATGCATAGGATCTAGTGGCATTGGATTATTTGGATCACATAAACTATCTCCAACATCAATTGTCTCAAATCCAGCAACAGCAACAATATCACCAGCTCCTGCTGTTTTTATATCAATTCTTTCAAGCCCTTTAAATCCAATAAGTTTAGATACTCTACCTTTAATTTTTTCTCCATCTGCTTTACATAAAACAACTGTTTCTCCTTGAGATATTGTTCCATTAAAAATTCTAGCTATTCCAATTTTACCTATAAAATTATCATAATCAAGAGTAAAAACTTGAAGTTGTAATCCATTTGAATCTTCACCTTTTGGCTTTGGAACTTCTTTTAAAATAGTTTCGTAAAGTGGTTTAAAATCCATATTATCATCAGTTGGATTATATCTTGCAAATCCACTTCTAGCGGCTGCATAAATTACTGGGAAATCTAGTTGTTCTTCTGTTGCATCCATTTGTGCAAAAAGGTCAAAAACTTCATCAACAACTCTATCAGGTTCAGCTGCTGGTTTATCTATTTTGTTTACAACAACAATTGGTCTATGTCCCAATGATAATGCTTTTTTAACAACAAACTTAGTTTGTGGCATAACTCCCTCTTGTGCATCTACAAGAAGTAAAACACTATCAACCATTTTTAAAACCCTCTCAACTTCTCCACCAAAATCGGCATGTCCAGGAGTGTCTATGATGTTAATTCTAACACCTTCGTAATCAATTGCTGTATTTTTAGAAAGAATTGTAATTCCTCTTTCTTTCTCAATTGCATTGCTATCCATAACTCTTTCATCTACATTTTGATGAGATGAAAATGTACCACTCTGTTTTAACAGCTCATCAACTGTTGTCGTTTTTCCGTGGTCAACGTGTGCAATTACTGCTATATTTCTAATGTCTCTCATACTTCTTCTTTATATAAAATTTTCGCGGATTGTATCTAAAAAAAACTTAAGTTCTTATAATAGCTTAAAATATGGTTAAATAAAATCAGAATATAAAAAATATATAAGTAAAAAAAAATTACTTTTTAGCTTAAATTAATCTTATTTAGCTTAAAATTTCTCCCTTTAGGTTTACGGTGTAAACAGACAAAACTTCATTTTAATTTTTTAAATCTTAATTATGGAAAATGTCAATCATTTTATTTTTATTTTTGTTAGGAAGCAAAATATGGAATTTTTGCAAAATTTACGACAAAACTATTTAACAAAGTTTTGGAAGCCTGTTCCTGCAGTTATAGCTTTAGGAATTTTAAGTGCTTATTATTTTGGAATTACAGGAACTTACTGGGCAGTTACAGGTGAATTTACAAGATGGGGTGGGCACTTTTTACAACTTTTTGGAGTAGATGTTTCATCTTGGGGATACTATAAACTTATGAGTATAGAAGGAAATATTTTTACAAGAGTTGATGGGGTTATGATAATTGGTATGTTTGCTGGATGTATAGCTGCCGCATTTTGGGGGAACAATGTAAAGTTTAGAATGCCAGTTAATAAACTACGAGTTTATCAAGCACTTATAGGTGGAATTATTGCTGGATTTGGAGCAAGATTAGGAATGGGTTGTAATTTGGCAAGTTTTTTTACAGGTATCCCACAGTTCTCTTTTCATGCTTGGGTATTTACAGCTTTTATGATGGTTGGAGTTTATTTTGGGGTAAAAGTAGCGCTAAGCCCATATTTTCAATCTAAAATAAAAATGCAAAAAGTATGTGATACAAAAAACCTACCACACGACGAAACTAAGGTTAAGAAATTTTTTACACTAGGAACATTGGTATTTATTTTAATAATTATTTATGCTTTATATTTAATCTTTTTTGCAAATAGTACAAAGTTAGGAATGGCTACACTTTTTGGAGCTAGTTTTGGACTGATTATTGCAAAAGCACAAATCTGTTTTACATCTGCATTTAGGGATATTTTTACAACGGGAAGAAGTGAATTAGCTATTGCAATTATTATTGGTATGGCTGTTGCAACTTTAGGTGTGTTTACATATTTAAATATGGGGGCTACACCTAAAATATTTTGGACTGGACCAAATGTAGTTATTGGTGGGCTTTTATTCGGATTTGGAATAGTAATTGCAGGTGGTTGTGAGTGTGGTTGGATGTATAGAGCGGTTGAAGGACAAGTTCATTTTGCAATTGTTGGAGTTGGAAATATTATTGGAGCTACACTTTTAGCCTTTGTTTGGGATGATATAAGTGAACCTCTTGCAACATCTTGGCCAAAAATAAACTTACTCCAAGAGTTTGGTAATTATGGTGGATTAGTAGCAAACTATGGATTACTTTTACTATTTTTTATAGTAATCCTAGTTTTAGAAAAAAAATATTTAAGAAAATCAAGAAATAGATAAGGAGAATAGATGGAAAACAAAGAGATAATCCCAGATTATAGGATAGATATGCAAGGTGAACCTTGCCCATATCCAGCTATAAATACTCTTGAAGCTATGAAAGAGTTAAATGATGGTGAGATTTTAGAAATTATTAGTGATTGTCCACAAAGTATAAACAATATTCCAATAGATGCAAAAAATCATGGATATAAGGTACTTTTAATAGATAGTGATGGACCAACTATTAGATATATTTTACAAAAATAGATACTAAAAAGTATCTATTTTTTATTTTTTAAATACTCTATAAAACTATTTCAAGTATAATCTTCACATTTTATTTCAAAAAGGTACAAAATGATAGAGCTAATAAACAGATATAACAATATTTTAAATGACGATATTGGCTTTGTTGAGAATTGGGATTTTAGTCGTGCAAACTTAAATGAAGAGAATAGAATATTAGCTATTACTCAAGTTGCAAGTATTTGCTATCAAAACCCTAAGGCTTTAGGAAGTGAAAGTTTATATAATAGATTAGCATCAGAAAGTATGGGATTACCAAGTTCTAGTTTTGAGTTTGTACCAGTACTACTTGATTATGAAAATCCTCAACATAAAGAAATTCTAACTTTAGAGTACTCAAACTGTAAAAAGTATGGCGAACAACTTGATGATAAATATCTTCTTACAAACTATAGAGCTTTAGTTTACGACTATGAAAATAGCTCAAATCTATTTAGTTTTGATATTAGAACTATCTTTAATACAAAAGAGGAGTGCGAAATTATTAAAAACTACTTTAAAGTATTTTTATATAAAGTAGATTTACCAACAAGAAGCCAAATGGTAAGACATAGAGTATCATGGCAAGAGCTTAGTCGTAGATATGTAAGTGGTAAAAGAGTTCCATTTGAATTTTATATTAGTGAAAAATTAAAAAATAACCCAAAAGTAGATAAATTAATCAAACAAAGTACAGATTTATATTTTGAACTTCTTGAAGCTGGAGTTAAACCACAAGAAGCAAGACGAGTAATTCCTCAAATGGGATATACACAAATTTGGGCTGCATATATGCCAAAACAACTAGATAATTATTTTAAATTAAGATTAGATGAAACAGCTCAATGGGAGATTAGACAAACTGCACTAGCAATGCAAGAGCTTCTTAGATGAGCGCCTTAGAAATTGCTGATATTATAGGAATAATCTGCTTTGCTTTAAGTGGATTTTTAATAGCAGTTCACTGCAAACTTGATATTTTAGGAGTTTTTATCTCTGCATTTTTAACTGCTTTTGGTGGTGGAATGACAAGAGATGTTTTAGTAGATAGAACTCCTTATGTTTTTACTTCAAATCTTCCACTAAGTCTTGTAATAGCAACAGTTTTAATAGCAATGCTTTTTAAACTTCATAAAATTACAAACTTAGAAGGAAAATGGGCATTTATAATTTCTGATGCAATAGGATTATCCTCTTTTGCAATAACTGGTTCAATAATTGCAATAGAGAGTGGATTTAACTTTTTAAGTGTAATAATACTTGCATTTATAACAGCAGTTGGTGGTGGAACAATCAGAGATGTGCTTATAAATCGTATGCCATTTATTTTAGTTTCAGAGTTTTATGCAACAGTCGCTTTAATTGTTGGTTCTATGGTATATCTTTTAGAGATGTTTGAAATAAGAAATTTTATGACTCTTTTAATAGTTTTTATTTTTGGAGTTCTTTTAAGAGTTTATGCGTACTACAAAAAGTGGCATTTACCGACACTTTTAAAAGATAATTAATCTACTATTTACTTTATATTGCTAAAATCCTTTGAAAAATTTTTAAAGGAAAAATATGTTAAAAAAAATACTTTTAGCTTCTTTATTAGCTTTAGGATTAAATGCATCACCACTTGCTATTGATAGTGTTATTGAAACTATAAAAATCAAAGATCAAAATGAAGTTGAAAAGACTATTGATGCAAATGTAAAAACTATACTTTTTGCAAGTGATAAAAAAACAAGTGATTTACTAAGAGATTACCTTTTACCATTAAGTGAAAAAGAGAACATTTTAGAAAAAAATAGTGCCGTTTATGTAGCTGATATTTCTGGAATGCCTAGCCTTATTTCTAAATTTATAGCATTACCAAAAATGAAAAAATATCCTTTTTCAGTTCTTCTTTTAGATGATACAAATAAAGATAATTTCACAAAAGAAGAAGGAAAAATTATTATTTATAGTTTAGAAAATGGAAAAGTTGTAAAAATAGATAAAATTTCTACAAAAGAAGAGTTAGCAAATTTTATTAAATAAATATATTAGAAGAGGAATTTATTCCTCTTCTAAAACTTTTTTAAATGCCTCAACTATTGCTATTTTTTCTAGTTCTTTAATTTTTTCTTCTAAACTTTTAGCTGTTTCATCTTTACTTAATTCTAGCTCTTTTATCAAAATAGTTTCACCCTCATCATAATTTTCATCTATATAGTGAATTGTACAACCTGACTTTTTCTCACCATTTTTTACAACAGCTTCATGAACAAAACTCCCATACATTCCTGCTCCACCATAGATTGATGGTAAAATTGCTGGGTGAGTATTTATTATCTTTTTTGGAAAAAATTTAAGTAAATTTTCTTCTATTTTTTTCATATATCCAGATAAAAATATATAATCACAATTATAATCTTTTAATATTTGTGCTATTTTTAAATCTAAGTTTTCATTTGGAAAGATTTTTGAATTTATTACAAAACTATCAATATTATAATTTTTTGCTTTTCCTAAAACTCCAGCATTTGAGTTATTTGTTATTATTACACAAACTTTTGCATCTAAAATTCCAGCTTCGATAGCTTTTTGTATTGTCTCAAATCCACTTCCATTATATGAAGCCAAAATTCCTATTTTTTTACATGTTTTCACTATTTTTATCCTTTTACTCTTTGAGAATGTGTTAATGCAATTGCTATTGCATCTGTTATATCAAGTGGTTTTATCTCTTTTTTTATTCCTAAAAGCTTTTTAACCATAAAAGATACTTGCTCTTTTGTAGCTTTACCATTTCCTGTAACTGCTTGTTTTACTTGAAGTGGAGTATATTCTGCAAAATTTCCAAAGTTTTGTAAAATCTTTAGAGAGATTGCTCCACGAAATTGTGCAAGCTTTATAACAGTTTTTGGATTAAATGCATAAAACATATCTTCAATAGAAACTTCATCTATTTTATATGCTTTAAAAATTAAATCAATTCCCTCTGTCATCTCTACTATTTGTTCCTGTAAAATTGTAGTTTTTATCTTTATAAGACCTGCTTCAATTAGCTTTAAATCTCTTCCATTTTTTTCTATTACAGCATATCCACAATTTCGCGTACCTGGGTCTATTCCCAATATTTTCACTATTTCACTCTTTTTTTGTTTTTTATTTTCACATTTGTAAATATACGATTGTATCAAGTTTTAACTATGTTTTTAGTTAGAAAATATTAATGCTATTCACTACTTATTCACATCGTGGATAATTTAATTATTTTCCATATTTTTTATAGTTGAAGCTAATTTATAAAATATTTAGCTATAATAAATGCTTAATTAAATTTAATTTTTAGGTTATT